>CAYYKD010000004.1:99930-126226 GCA_964471825.1 uncultured Spirochaetales bacterium | reverse complement strand
CATACCTGCTCCGGAATCAGCACATGCCATTGCAGCAGCTATTAGTGAAGCTGTTAAATGCAGAGAGACAGGTGAGGCAAAGACAATTCTATTTAATCTTTCAGGACACGGTCATTTTGATATGGCAGCATATTTAGATTTTATGGCCGGAAAGATAGAGGATTATGAGTATCCTGACGAAATGATAGAGAAGGCACTTAAGGATCTTCCAAATATTAAGTTTCCATAAAAAATAAACAATTTTTTTTACGAGGATTTGGTTTGTTAAAAGGGAAGGGGAGAAGTATGAAAAAATCTGTAGTTATTAGTGTCTTTGTAATTTTATTGTTTTTGATATTGAGCTGTGAGCCAATCTCAGTAAGTGTGAACAGCAAGTCTGAGATAGCCTTTGCTCGTTCAGAGGGTGTGTTTTTTTATTCATTAAAGGATAACTCATTGACAACGGTTCTTTTGAATCAGTCAACAGAGCTTGTGCCGGTAATTACCAGATGGTCCTATGATGATAAAAAGATCGCCTTTACGATAAAAAAATCAATAAGCTCTAATAACACAGATCTTTTTGTTGTTGATCTTAAAAATAATGTTCCAAAGAAGGTGTTTTCAATAGCTCAGCCTATTACTCAGGTTGAGTGGTCGCCGAATGGTAAGTATATCTCTGTTGCCCATGCAGGTGCTGACTCTGATATGAGTGTTGCAGATATATCTTTAATATGGACAGAAAATGGCACCAGTAAGCTAATTCTATCAAATACAGGGGATGTTCATTCGTGGATCGACGGTGAAACCTTTGTCTATATGAAGGTTGTAGAGAAGAATACTGAGAAGTCAGATCTGTTTAGAGGTGAATTAACTTCATATATAGTAGCTACCGAAAGCTCAGATTTTCTATGTAAGACGATTATTTCTAAGACAGGGTCTATTGATGTAAATAGAAAAACTCATGAAGTCTCGTTTATATCCCTTGCAGGTTCATCGGGGGAGATTGAGTATAAAGATGAGATGTCCTCTACACTTACATTTCCTTTTATCTTCAATATTAATACTAGGGTTGTTGATAGGTTTGGTGAATCTATGGCAAATTTTGTGAAGTATTCACCGGATTACAAGAAGCTTCTAATGAGGGTCTATAGAGAAGGAGATTATGAACTTGTTGTCTCCGATATGGATAATACTACCGTTATTATATCTAAGGCATTAAATACTGTTAAGTCCGGTAATTCAGAGGTTCAGGCCTATCCAAATTGGCTAGATAATAATACTGTTCTGTATTTTGACTCCGTTAGAACATGGGGTTCCGGTGGAGATACTGTAAGGTTGATGGCACTTGATCTAAATACTCAGGTAAAATATAACCTGCAGATCGAGGTCGAAAATAAAATACATAGGATGATCTTTGATGGAAAAGGTTATTAAGCATAGTTTAGAGGTGCCTGCAAAAAAATAGTTTAGCAGATGCCTCTTTTACCAGATGTCTCTTATAGCAGATGTCTCTATAGATAAATAAATAATATCGATTAGTCTATTTGTCATGTATATAACATATATAAAAAACAGGGCAGAGCATATAAGCCGGGTTCTGTTTAAAACAGTCATCTATCTGGGCTAACCGTTACCGATTAGCTCTAGCTGCCCACCCAGAGGGTTAGGCCGGACCAGCCCCCTCTATACTTGGCATTGCTCCGGATGGGGTTTACACTGCCACAGGCATTACTGTCTGTGCGGTGCGCTCTTACCGCACCATTTCACCCTTTCTCCGCCCCTTTTTTTAACTTCAGATGATTGTAAACTTGATTATAAACTGATCTTGTTTATTCAACTAAAATTATAAAAAGGGACGGAGTGGTATATTTTCTGTTGCACTATCCGTATTGACATTACATCAACCCCGGGCGTTACCCGGCATCCTGTCCTTTGGAGCCCGGACTTTCCTCTACAGAGATATCTCTGCAGCGACTGTAAGCTCTACCCTGCCATTTTTTTTTGTGTCCATTGCGGTGTTTGCCATTTTATCGGCGTCCCTATTTTTCTCTCTTAATACATGAGAGATACTAAATGATTTTAATTGTCTGATCAACTCGGTTACCTCTGCATGACATTTTATCATCTCAGGGTGTTTTACCTTGTAAATTCCGTTGACTTGTTTGCAGATTAGTTCTGAGTCGCTGAAAACTGTAACTGATTTGTGTCCCTCATCAATAATAAGTTTGAGTCCACGAATTAATGCTCTGTATTCTGCCTCGTTGTTTGTTCCAATCCCTTCGTAGAAGTAGTAACCGGTCTTTGTTTTGTTATTTTCTATCACTATACCGGAGCCGGATTCACCGGGGTTTCCCCTTGAACCGCCGTCAATATACATAACAGGAGTTGATGAGCCGTTTATCTCTGACAAAATATCCTCTTTTTTTAGACTAAGTTTAGACGAGATAGTATTAAGTAACTGTTCATCTGTTGCTATGAGGGTGAGAATTCTATCCTTAATTGTCATCTAATATTAATCATCTGAGCCGAAGTAATCATCGTCATCCTCATCAAATTCGTCATCCATTGAGAAAATGTCTGCTGCATTACCTTCATAGTATAGAATTCTAGAGCAGTACGGACAGAACTGAATCTCTTCATTCATTCTAATTCTGTTGATGAATTCAGCAGGTAATATAACATGGCATCCGTTACAATGACCCTTTGTTACTGTTACAATACCTATTCCATCTTTGTTCTTAACAATTCGTTCAAATTTGTATCTGGTGTTATCATCGATCCCTTTAACAAGCTCATTTTCTTTTTCAATCAGTTTGGTAAGTGAATCGTTGATTCTATCAAGCTCGCCATTGATTCTTGAATCTTCATTTTTAATGTCATTTTCCTGGTGCTTAATCATCTCTTCATCTCTTTCAAGAGCCTGTTTTAGATCATCAATAACTCTCTTATCCTGTAGTAATTGAAATTTGTATTGCTCCTCTTTCTCAGAGGCCATCGCGATCTCTTTGTCAAGGGATTCATATTCTTTTTGTGTTGAGATAACCTTAACTCTCTCATCGAGTTTTTGTTTGTGAAGTGTTATCTCGCTCATCAACCGTTGGTGATCAAAGATACTTTCTTCGAGGTGTTTAAAATGCGAATGCTTAGATAGATATGATTTCTTTAATCTATTTAGAACTTCATTCTTTGATGATAGCATTTTAGGAAGCTCATCTTTTTTCTCTTCTAGTTTAAATTTTTCTGTTAATAAATTTTGAAGGGCAAGAAGCTTTTCGTATGTGTCTGTCATTATTCGTCTCCCTAAATCTCAATTAGCTAATATATAGTTGTTAGTAAATGTGTTAAATACTATTAAAATCAATTTTTTTCAAGTAAAATTTGTGATTTTTTTTTATTGTATATTAATTCTATTTTTAGTCTATTTTTATATCTGTCTTTTTTCTATTTACTTTCTGCCTTATTGAAGTCATCAAAGGTATAATATCAGTTAAATGTGAGTAGAATATAAGTAGATAAGTAGATAAGTAGAATATAAGTAGATAAGTAGAATATCAGTATAATAAAAAATATTTACAAAATAATAAATGATTTTTCTAAAAATTTGTGATAATATTTATTAAGAATTTTATTAAAATAGAGTCATAGATTATAGTTTGAATATTGAAGATTGTAGATTGAAGGCGGTATTATATGTATATAAAGAAAAATTTAGTTTTATTAGTTTCTATTTTTATTCTATCAATAATTATACCGTCATGTGATCTTTTCCAGTTGTTAAGTTTTGATGATTGGGTTAAGGTAAATGAAGAGGTGCGTGATAACGAATACAGCTATACTGTAACATTTGACAGTCAAGGTGCTGACACTTCGGCTGACCCGTCTACCATTATAGTTAAATATCCTGCTACAACAGTTGTTAACCTGCCGACTGAACCATGGAAGGACCTCAAATATTTTTCCGGGTGGTGGACATACCCTTATGGCGGCGGGATAGAGTTTCGAGAGAGTACACCGGTAACCGAGGATATAACTGTATATGCAAAGTGGAGTGATACTCAGGTTCATCGAGTGGTATTTCATCCAAATGGCGGCACGGTTACTCCTGATTCATATTATGTTGATGACGGACAAAAGATTATTAATCCGCCGAAACCTACAAGAGACGGATATAGTTTTGATGGTTGGTTTAGAGATGAGGCATTTACCAATATTTGGAACTTTGATACTGATGTTGTTCATGGATATACCGATCTCTATGCAAAATGGACGCAAAATAGTGGCGGCTCATTTACCGTAGTATTTCATCCTAATGGCGGAATTGTGACTACAACAACTATGACTGTACCCTCCGGAGAGAAGATTCTTAATCCGCCGACACCTACAAAAGACGAGTATACTTTTGACGGCTGGTTCAAAGATGAAACTCTTTCAGAGATATGGCGATTTGAGATTGATATAGTTACCAAAAATACCGACCTATATGCAAGGTGGTCTCAAAATAGTGTGGGTTTATTTACTGTACAATTTCATCCTAATGGCGGAACTGTTACGAACGAGTTTTTTACAGTTGAATCCGGCAGTACTATAACGACCGTTCCGACTGCAACCCGTGATGGCTATACTTTTGACAAATGGTTTAAAGATGAGACCCTTACTATGATATGGGATTTTCTAGCTGATAAAGTATATGATGATATCATTCTCTATGCTAGGTGGATACCTGACACTAATACTGTCTTCGTTTCTGCACAAATTGGAGATGACAGTTATGATGGAACGAAAGCATCACCATTCAAGACAATTCAAAGGGGAATATTTGAAGTAGAACAGAATATGTTGAATTATTCTTTTTCATACGGTGAAGTTTTGGTTGCATCTGGCGACTACGCCTCAGGCGGTAGTGCAGGTGTAATATATATTGGTAATCCAATATCAATCAGGGGTGGCTTTGATGAGAGTTTTATGAATTTCAATATGAGATCCAATATAACTGCTGCAGTTGATTCTTCTAATGTGACACTTGTCTCTTTGAATAATACTGATTCGGCTAACTCCTGTGACTTTACCGGTTTTAATGTTGAAGGTGGGAATATAACAGAAGACACATATTATTCTTTAGTCGATATTAGTGGAAATGTTAACTTTAGTAATAACGAAGTTAAAGCGTCAAGTGTTACGAATGGAAGTTCAAATGCGACAAGTATTGCGGTTTATATTGCAAGTACTGATATGTCTCCAATAATTCAAAATAATTATATTACTCTCGGAAGTTATTCTTCACCACCGATAAGTGGCGGATTATACGGTATTGTTAATTATGAATCCAATCCGGAGATATCCTATAATACAATAAAGACAGTTCTTTCTGCAAACTTTTCACAGGGTAATATCTGCGGAATCCATTCAATTAATTATAACACTTCAGCCAGTATCCCTGTAAATTACAAAGGAAATACAATCGAGCTTATTAGTGTAAACAGTGACGCCAGCAATTTTTTAACAGTTACGGGTATTCATATTGAAACTGATGATAATGATCCAGGTAAGATTTTTGATATAAGTGGTAATAAGATAGCCTTAAAGACAGAGGGAGATAATAACTTTGCTAATTGTATATATGTTAATTCGCAGGGGAATTTTAGGATATATAACAATGTAATTCAGTTAATCTCCGATGCAGCAAGTTCATATAGCAATTACAATAAAGGGATTTTCCTGCATAACGATCTTGAGGGTGTTATCAGAGCTGATATCATAAATAATACATTTTTAGGAAGATTGAATAGTGTTAATACTGATATGTCATTTATCTATATGTATAACGGCTCAGAGATGAATAGTAATTTGTTACCTGTGTATATTGCTAATAATATATTTACACCGGTGCCGTATGACATGGCACCGGCAACAATATATGGTACATACTATGGAGTATATGAAGAGGCTTATGTTCAAGCTACCGGTATCACAATTAATGATATAGAAAAAAATGCGTTCTTTGAACTTGAAGTAGGACATAGTGCTTTTCATTTTTATAGCAATAGTGATTATTCACTTATTAACAGAAATAATTTGTCATTTATCCCGGAAACAACACGAAATTCAAGTTTTCCTTTTGCATTTAAGGATAATATTTACAAATCAGGGGAAGCTGTATTGGTGTTTGAGTCGGTAGTTGGATTTGATTATTTATTGGAAACCGTAGAGGATAATAACTATAATCTATCCTCGAGTACTTATAATACTATATTAACCGGTGCTGCTGTGGGTAGTTATTTTAATGATCCGGTCGGTTGGTATTTTACTAATGATATACAACTTTTTGAAAGAGGAATGTCTACAAGTATGGGGGCATATCGTTATTAAAAATGTCTTTTTCTAGAGGCTCTCTATAATTTGTTTCTAATTTTGTGCATGTTAGTATTAAATTGCTTGACATTAAGTCTATAAATGAATATTTTACCTTGGTATTGTTTTGTAGTTGAAGTATTCTAATTATAGCGGATGGCATGATGATTCCAAAAGAAGTATATGCGGTTAAGATATTTTTTATCAATCCTATACAGATAATTAATGTTATTATAGATACCCTGATAAACCTGGAATACGAGTCCTATGTTATTATTGATGATGAGCGGGACTTCCTTCTGGAGTTGTTGCCAAAATACGAAAAATCTATAATTTTTTTTACTATTCTAAATAAGACTGAAGTTGATGCGTGGATAAACTATTCAAATGAACTTTTAAAGATAGATAACACGCAGATATTGATCGGTGCATTTGCCTATGACAGCATAGATCAGAAGGTCTCCGAAAAATTTCTAGAGAACAACATCTCTGTTATAAGGTTTGAGGATATTCAGAAAAATCCATTGCAGGTAATGAAGCAGATCATGACTGTCTTTGAGGCAAAGGGTAAGCGGGCATACATCCGATCAAAGACCTATGGACAAGCTGAGGTCTATATCTATCAAAAGAACAAAGACAAACCGATAGTCTGTAAGATATTAGATATGTCTGCATATGCAATCTCGTTAGATGTACCATCAGAATATAAATATGACTTTACGGTAGGCGGTTATTTCCAGGAAGCTGTACTGATCCTAAAAGGTGTAAGAATAAGGTGTTCGCTTAAGGTTGTCGGCTTTAGTTCCGCAAATTCATCCCTCTACATCTTGAAGATATGCCATGCAGAAATAGTAAGCAACAAGGTTGTCTTTACGGATAATATTCCAAAAGATACATCGCGAAAACTACATGACTACATTAAGAAGTGTCTTAAAGATGAGATGTCTCTTTGCCTGAGGGAAATTCAACTTGAGAAGAACCCTGCACTTAAAAAAAAGATGGAACAGGAAAGAGTGAGAGAAGAAGCAAGAACTATGAAGAAGAGTGGCTCAACCAAAAAACCTGATGAGAAACCTGAAGATAAGATAGAAGAAAAACCTGAAGGAAAACCTGAAGGATTAGATAGTGTAGAAAAAACTAATGAAGCAACTAAAGAAGAAGTAAAGGATGCATCGATAGCAGGTACTAATGAAACAGAAACAACTCCGGTTACTCCTGCAGCCAATCCATAGACGCAGCATTTTTTTTAAATAAATTATAACTAAATTAGGTTTGATTTTTTGAATTATTTTTATATAATTAATTGTATTTGTTTTTTTATATTTACGGAGGTTTTAGAATGAGTATAAATCATGAGGTTAAGGATTTTCATAAATTATTGGGTTTTTCATTATCATTACTTGACAGTTATTTAAAGAATAGGATAGCTGACTATACTACACATGAAAAAGAGATGGATGATCGAAACAAGCACATAGTTTACATGGAAAATATGGCACTTCTGGAAACAGAGTTATCGCATATTGAGAAGACTGTGAAGTTCATTATGAAAATGGATCTTTCAAAATATAAGAGTGCGGTTGAGTTAAAGGATTCACTTCTTGAGCAGATAAAAAAGTATTATCACGATAACGGAATTCCAAATGTTTGTACAATAATCATGACAGATAAGATAAATAAAAGTTATGAGTTCTACAATCAACTCTCTGTAGATTCATAGAATAATAATATTTATTATTCAATTTCAATATTAGCGTGATTTTTTTATTCATAAATTCCGATATATATAGATGAATACATTTTAAACCGGATGGCGAGATGAATAAAATTATAAGAATGCCCATATCATTATCAATCATTACATTAATTTATATAGTAGTGGTGTCATTTAATCTAAGATCAGATGAGATAATAAACACAACAAATTATACATTAGAACAACCCGCATCAATCAAGTGGGAGCCTTCACCGGGTAAATATAACAATACAGTAGGGCTTAATCTCTCCTCAGATGAAGGTACAGTTTTTTTTCTAATTAACTCGACACTGCATGAGAGAGAACCGACACTTTTTAATAAGACAGTATTTCTAACGGCGGATGAGGGGGCTATAAGGGTTTTTACCGTAACGGCTATTCTGGAAAGGCGTAATGGTAAGGTTGAAACTCATACAGCTAAGTACACTATAGATAGAACCAGGACATTCTATAATACTCCGATATCAACTAAGGACACCATATCACGAGTGAAGACATCTGCAAATGGCCAATCTGTATATAGGTATTCTTTTAGCTCTAATATCTATAGAGTTGAAACTAATGAGAGGAAGTTTGTATTTCCATCCTATGATTCTTTAAATCAGTCCGGTAGTGATCAGGCTGTAATAGATGAGATATCAGGTGACAAAAGGGTCTTTGCTGTGGCATTATCATATAAGAAAAATAATGAAGTGATTACACTGTATAAACCTGAACTGGTTGATCTTAAGAAACCGGTGTCACCCTCTATGGGGACTCTATTCTGGGGACAGGTTTACCATAGGGATTATAAGATTCATATTGTTCCTGAAAATAATAATGATAAGACTTATTTTTGGTTAAGGGAGTGGAAGAAGGATGAGATTATTACCGGTCCGCCTCAGACCAATGATATAGAGCGATGGAATGAGTTTGAGGGTCCTATTCAGATAAATCCTCTCTATGGAGAGCAGGGAACGATTGGTGTTGCATCATTTACAAGGGGCAAGAATGGTGTTGACTCTGATATAACAGGCCCATACTACTTTAAGGTAACAGACTCAGAGAATGACCTAAAACAAAAGTTTACACTTAAACGGCAGTTAAAAAAGAAGCCATCTATTTTGATAAATGATGTGATAGGTGAACTTCCGTTTGATAATGGACCAAGAAGTTATAGGGATAAAGTTACTGTAACATTTAAGGATCATGAAGAGGGTGAGTCGTTCTATTTTGAGTTTGTTGGAGAGGGGACAAAGGGTTTGTCAGAGAGATTTCCATGCGAAGGAACTTATACATTTGAAATGAGTGATATCTATCCTGTTTTTTTTACTCTATACTACTCAGATGGCAATAAAATCGGTTCTATAAATCTAAAAAGCAGAAATCATCTATATCCGATACCTAAGAAACACAGAGGTACGACGATTGTGGTTTCCGGGGATAAGCTCCTTGAGTTTCATATGCCTGACTCTGTAGTTAAATATGAGGTGAGTGATAATTTATTTAAGTATATCGATATTAATTCTAATTCACCTGAGTTTAAGGGTGTTGTGCTTGCAAATGGAGAGGACGGGCATGAGACTATATATAAGATAAAATTCGGTTCCTTTGATCAGGATGATAATAAATTTGCAGAGAGTCCTGACTATGAGATCCGTATAGACAAGAAGAAGCCTGAAAGCGATATAGTGCTTGACGGAGTAAATCTTAATATTGTACATAATGATAAGTTAAAGATGACATTAATCCAGCCGGAGAGCGATTCTAAGGTGTTCTATAAACTTTTTGCCGATGATGATTGGATAAGATATACAGAGCCGGTTACAATTTATCCGCAAACCAGTTATAAACACACGATTATTATGTATGCAAAGAGCGTTGATTATTCGGGAAATGAACGGGTTAATGCTGAACCATTTGTCATAAGGTTTGATAGAAGGGGTGTGTTTGTTGATACTGCAAAAAAAACCAGCGGTAATGGTACGGAGGATAGCCCATATAATTCTATTGAACGGGCTGTGTATTTTGCAGAACAGAAAGGGTTAAAAAATATATGGATAATGTCTAAGGAAAATACTCTTACAAATCCGCTAAAGATTAACTCAGATATTGTGATTCAACCGTATAATCTGGAGAGAGCTAGTATAAATTTATTAACGAGGGCACTTTCTGATAAGAATTACACCTGGTTGAACTTTGGAGAGAAGGGGTATGCCGAGTTTAGAAATATTAGTTTTAGTGTTAATTCAGGTAATTCATTTGCTGTATTGAATGGAAATAAGGTGAAGTTTTATTTCTCTGATTTTGATATAAAAGGGAGTGGCAACTTTGATTTTATCAAGGGGGTAAAATCGGGGGTAGCATTGATCGATGTTGCTCTCCGATCTGATGCACCGATATTGAACCTAAGTATGATTTCACTTGATGGGGGGACATTTGTTTCAGAGAATCTCTCTGTAAACTTGATTGTAAATAAACTGAGGCTATTTGATATAAAAAACACAACTTACAGTAGCCTGGATTCGGCCGAAATAGATGTTAAAACCAAATCTGATACACTGTTTGCTTCGTTTAGAGATAGTAAGATTTCGTTAAATAGGGTGATATATAATCAGAGCGGCACATATAGAATGGCCGGATTTGCTGAGCTATACAATACAGAACTCTCAATATCAAACATGGATATGATAATTACCGGTGAGAGGGCATTTAATATGAACATATTGGATGACAAGGAGTCAAGGGTAACAATTGAGGGCTCTTTATTTAGAGTTGAGAATGGATTCTCAATAACTGGTTTTAATTCGACTAATGGCAAGATGAAGTTTATTAGGAGCATGCTGGATATTAATAAGGCAACCGATCAGATAACAGGTTTCAGATTAAATAGAACTGACATTGATATAAGCTCATCAGTGATTAGGTTAGATGGCGGATATAACAACATCTCTTTTTCATTAAGAGATTCAATATTTAATGGTACAAATAATTCCTTGTTTAGTGTCAATGGTAAAGGCAAGAGTTATAGTTTCTGGATAAATGATAGTGCTAAGTTTAATTCTATAAACAGCATATACTATTTTGATAATATGAAACTCAATAATGATACCCTTGTATTTTTTAACAACCCTTTCTATGATAGATTTAAACCGCTATGGTTGTCAAACATAGTTAGTTCATCAGCCTCACTCCTTGAAAATTTAGATAAAAAAGATGATCCTGTGACAGTTAAAGATTTTAATGAGAATAACTTACTCTATCAGTTTGAGAAGGATTTTAATATGGCGGATTCTAGTTTCTTTGTGCCGCTTCTTGATAGTCCGATATTTCAGGGGGGCTTAAGTCAGTATGCTTCACCGATCCCGCTATCTGAGAGTGATTTTTTAAATAAACAGCGGGTGATTGAAGGAATTGGTGTTGATATTGGTGCTATTCAGCTGTCAGGACACGATGTTGAATGAACATTACTGTAGTCAATCATCCGTTCTATGATTTTTACTGCTCACGGGCAAGGCAGAATAGCGGCGTATTAGAATATCTAGCCGGGATTATTGACAGTAGACATAGTGTTTTACAGTTAGATCTGGCTGACAGCAGGTTTAAAAAAAATGTAGCACTTGATGATGACATTTGCTATTTAAAAAAATTCCTCAATGAGGATGTTTCCGGCTATTCGTTTTTCAAAAAATATTATCGTTTTGGTTCTTTGCAACCTTTAGAAGATCTTAATATATTAGAAGATCTTTATATAACCGATGATTCTAATATAACCGATGATTCTAATATGACCGATGATTCTAATATGACTAATAAAGAAAAAATACAAAAGAACTTTACTCATGATATTTTTCTTATCAGTTCATTTGCATTCTGCTATTTTAAAGGGTTTCTGGAGACGGTTGAGTTTATAAGGGATAAATTTCCCGATTCATTAATAATAGTAGGTGGCGGCGGGCCGTCATCAGATCCTGATTATTATCTGGCAAATGCACCTGTTGACTTTGTTGTCTGCGGACCTGCTGAGACAACTCTGAATAGGCTGCTTGACATGATTGAGTCAGGTGATGCAACCGGACACAGTATTATTAGGTCAAATAGTGACAGCTATAAATTTAAGCCGTTTATTCATATTAATAATAAATTTACACTTCAGATGCAGCTTACAAGAGGGTGTCCAAAGGGATGTACCTATTGTTCGGTTAAATTAACAACAGGCAAAAGGTATCTAAAATCAGCATCTGAGCAGATAGCCTCATATATTGATATGATCGACTTCTCATCGTTGAGGCATGTTGATTTTGAGGATGATAATCTATCGTTTGACAGAGAGTACTGTAAGAGCATAGTAAACCTTATAAAACTGAAGAATGCTGATCTGACATATTCATTTGAGAATGGAATTGACTTTACCACTCTTGACGATGAGTTTGTGGAGTTCCTTGACCATAGCGGCATCAGTCAGTGGAATATCTCTCTTTCAAGTTCAGATAGCGGTGTACTGGAGAGACTAAGGCGGGGTTATACTGTCGAGGATTTTGACAGGGTTATCACACGGTTAATTGAAACAGGCAAACCTGTGATATGTTATTTTATAAGCGGTTTGCCGGGTGATAGTGAGGATAATATATTAAATACGATATTCTACCTTGCAGGTATTAGGGTAACACTTGGGTTGTCAAATTTTTATCCGGTACCCGGCACTTCAATAACGGATGAGATTTTTAAGGATAATAGATGCAATATAAATCCAAATAGGGCAGGTGGTTCATCATTTTACAGTTATGGTCGGCTATCAACCGATAAACTTGTTACACTCTTTATGGTTTCCAGGTTTATCAATGGTATTAAACAGATAACAGACGAAATGATAACTAATTTTTTAAATAGTGATTTAGAAATGACTTATAATGATGGCTTGTTAAGTATATCTGACAAGAGTCTTCTTAGTCTGACAGGCATTCTTATCTCATGCAGATACAGAAGAATAGTAGGACTCACTAAAGTTAGAGATGGGCAATACCGTATATTCTACTATCCAATCGATAATTCGATAACAAACAGATTATTTGACTTTTTAGAAAGTTCATTTGTTGTTACTGCCTCCAACCTTTTAATATCAATGAAGTCATTGGAGGTTTTATGGCAAAAAATTTGTCAGTAGATGTGTCAGTCATTATACCTGTCTATAATAGGTTTGATACACTAAAGAGAGCTCTTAATTCGGTGTTAATTCAAACATACAAAAATATTGAGGTAATTATAGTTGATGATGGCTCAGATAGTGATATTGGTAGTGCTATAGTTGAATATGTTAAATCCTTAGATGATTCGCGAGTAAGGGTTGTAGTGAATACACATAATCGAGGTGTCAGCTATTCGAGGAATCTCGGGATATCTGCCGGCAAATCGGAATTTATAGCCTTTCTTGATAGTGATGATGAATGGCTGCAAGATAAATTAATGAGGCAGGTAGAATATTTAAAAAGATATCCTGATATTAATTTAGTTCATACAGAGGAGATATGGGTTAGAAATGGCGTACGGGTAAATCAGAAGAAAATTCATGCGAAGTCAGGCGGTGATATTTTTAACAGATCTCTCCATCTGTGTCTCATATCGCCATCCTCTGTGCTGATAAGAAGAACACTTATCGAAAAGTATGGCCTGTTTGATGAGTCCATGCAGGCATGTGAAGATTACGATCTGTGGTTGCGGATAACTGCATTTGAAGATGTCGGATTTATCGAGACTCCGTTGATTATAAAGTATGGCGGTCACGAGGATCAGTTAAGCAAAAAATATGAAATAATGGATATGTTAAGATGCAGATCACTTGTCGGCCTTCTTTCTAATCCAACCTTACCGGATTGTAGAAAACATGAGATAGCTGTCGTACTTGATCAAAAACTTTCAGTTATTTACAATGGGGCAGTAAAAAGAGGTAACAGTTCAATAATTGATGAATGTAAACGAATGAGGTTAAATCTGCAGTGATTTTGTTTAGTATTGCCCATTTTATATTAAAGTTAATTTAAGTTAATTGTATCAATTTCTTAAGTGTTACCGGGTGCGATCTTTTTTTATTGACATTTGTAAAAAATATAATATTCTAAGATTTATCATGTGATTTACTCTAAAAGAGATATCATGATGGTCGGGGTTTAAGGGGGGGGGGAAAAGATTGAAAACTTTTATTGAATTGTTGCGTCACTTTGATAATAATTTGAATGAACTTTTAAGAAAACTGGTTGAAGATTTTAATATTGTATCTTTTTTGGCAATTATATCAATCTCATTTATATATGGTGTCATCCACTCGATTGGTCCGGGACATGGTAAGGCTCTTGTTTTTTCTTACTTTATAAAAGAGAAGCACCCTGTTAGAAAGTCTTTTTTTATGTCTGCATTGATCTCATTTATTCATACCGGATCAGCTATAATTCTGGCATTGTTGTTTTATTTTGTCTTGACCGGTATTAAGGGGATGTTCAGGATAAAAGTGCAGGGATATTTTATGATTGCAAGCGGTGTGATGATAACAATTATTGGTATGATATTTCTTATTCATAAATTACTGCGAAAAGGGACAGTGAGAGGTGAAGAAAAAAACATTGAACTTAATAATAATTCTAAGAGAACAAACTTTGTTCTAATAGGTATTTCTGCCGGGATAGTACCATGCCCGGTTGCATTGATGATTTCGATTTTTACATTATCGAATAATATTTTCTATGTTGGTGTGTTTTCTGTTATAAGCATGTCTTTTGGAATGTTTTTTTTAATATTTGTAGTTGGTTTGATAAGTATTAAACTAAGAAGCGGATTATTTGAGATCTCTGAAAAGTTTTTAAAAAGAGGGGAAACCTTTTCAACTATAATAGAATATATATCAATAATACTTATAATCATTATTGGTATAGCAATGTTTGGCAGTATATTATTCTGGTAGGCGGTAGTATTGTATGAAAAAAAAGATTATCTCGGTTATTATAATGATTTTGTTAACACATTCATTTTTATTTGCACATCCGCATCTATTTATCAAACCATCTATAGATGTGGCGGTAGACAATAATACAGTTAAGGGTTTTAAGATCACATGGAAGTGGGATAAATGGTGGAGTGCTGATGTTATTGCTGATTGTGACCTGGATCGCAACGGTCTTTTAAATAATGAAGAGACTCGACTGGTCTATAAAGATTACTTTATAGGTGTAAGGGATTACGATTTTTTTATGGGTATTATAATTGACGGGAAAAAAATTAAAATTGTTGACATAAAAGATTTTTCTGTTATTATAAATAGCGATAAAACCGTTTCATATACTTTTTTTATCCCACTAGAGTATAAATTTTCAAGTGAGATTAAGCTGTCAATAAGTTTTAATGATAAAACGGTTTATACCTCTTTTGATAAAAATGTATCGGTTACATTATCAAATAGTTATACTAGCAAAAATCTATTAGTTTCAGAGTATGATTATTATGGCGTTAAGATAGATTTTGTACTAATTAAAAACAAGTAGTTTTTTTAACTAACTTTTTTATATGTTTGATAGAATTATAGTTTTATGTTTTTATATATTTTCTAGAGGAGGATTTTATGGAAAGTGCGGTTCAGTCACAGGCAGTATCAATGCCTAGAGTTGGGGAGAATGCACCATCATTTAATGCTGCAAAAGACAGAATGGATGGTAAGGAAGCAGGACTTGAGTGTAAGGACTGGTTTTTTTGTACAAAGAAGATTGATAAGGATAAAATAATCAGTGCAATAACGAAAAAGAAGTAGATTGTTGAAATATCTTTTAATTTTATTAGGATTTTTATTTCTAGGAACAGGTGTAGTTGGAATATTTGTTCCACTACTTCCTACAACACCTTTTATACTTCTATCAGCCGGGTGTTTCATAAGAAGTTCTGGCACTCTATATAATTGGCTTATAGGCAGCAGATTTTTTGGAAAATATATTGAGAATTATTTAAGATACAAATCGATCACCATAAGATCAAAGATCGTCTCGATAATAATTTTATGGCTTGTTCTTTCAGCTTCCATTATTACTATGAATATTTTGTGGGTTAGAATAATGCTTGTGGTAATCGGAATCTGTGTGACTATACATATTATTATGATAAAAACCTTAAGGTAAGATCATGCCTCGTTTAATTTCTTTATTGTTTAAGAAACCCTCCTTTTATATCCATATTTGACACATAAAATTTTGTTTTATAGAGGTAATATACATTTATTCAATAACCTCTAAGATTGTTATTTAAGCCTTGTTTATAATCCGGGTTAGTTATTTTTACACTCTAAAATAATTTGACAGGTTTAATATTTTAAAGTATAAATATGGCTGTCTATAGAGAGGTACAAATATGTTTACTGAGGATCTTCTTAATAAAAAAGAGAAACTTGCTGTTGTTGGACTTGGTTATGTAGGGCTTCCATTGGCGGTTACATTTGCAGATCGTGGTGTTGAAGTGGTAGGATTTGATACAAATACAGATAAAATTCAAAAATACATAGCCGGTGAGGACCCGACTCATGAGATCGGAAATGACAGACTAAAACAAACAAAGAACATAACATTTACATCTGATCAAAAAAAACTATCAGAATGTAGGTTTATAATTGTTGCAGTGCCAACTCCCGTTGGTATAAATAATATTACAAACCTCAAGCCTGTTGAGGGGGCAAGTGAGCTTATAGGAAAAAATCTTACTAAACAGACTATAGTTGTCTACGAATCAACTGTATATCCCGGTGTGACTGAAGAGATTTGTGTGCCAATTCTAGAGAAATGTTCAGGGCTGAAATGCGGGGTTGACTTTAAGGTTGGTTATTCACCGGAACGGATTAATCCGGGCGATAAGGTAAATACTGTTGAAAATATAATAAAGATTGTTTCAGGTATGGATAGTGAATCACTTGAAGTTGTTGCTGCTGTCTATGAGCTTGTCATAAAAGCCGGTGTCCACAGAGCAACGACAATTAAAGTTGCAGAGGCGGCAAAGGTGATTGAGAATTCTCAACGGGATGTAAATATCGCATTTGTAAACGAGTTATCTATGATATTTGATAAGATGGGGATAGATACAAAAGATGTGCTTGAGGCTGCAGGGACTAAGTGGAATTTTCTTAGATTTCAGCCGGGGCTGGTTGGGGGACACTGCATAGGGGTTGATCCATACTATTTAACCTATAAATCAGAAGAGCTGGGGCATCTGTCGCAACTCATATTAAGCGGCAGAAGAATTAATGATGGTATGAGTAAATTTGTTGCCGAGAAGGCTGTTAAGATGATGATTCATTCAGATATCAGGATTCGTGGAGCTAAACTGCTTATGATGGGATTAACATTTAAAGAGAATGTACCTGATCTCAGGAATAGTAAGGTTGCAGATGTAATTAGGGAGCTAAGAGAGTTTGGAGTAAATGTCATTGTAACCGATCCTGTAGCATCTGATCATGAGGCAGAGGAGGAGTACGGTTTCAAATTGACCCCCCTATCTGAGATAAGTGATATTGATGGTATAATAATTGCCGTTAATCATGCTGACTACCTTAAACTATCTGTAGATGATATAAGAAAATTATGCAAAACAACTATCTCAAAGCCGGTTCTGATTGATATAAAGGGGATTCTAAATAAAAGTGAGGCAGTTAGAACATTTAATTATTGGAGAATGTAACCAATAGAGGCTCTTGCAAAAATACCTTAAGTTTTTTGCTTGATCTTTTATTTGTTAAACATGCGTCAAATTGCGGCAAAAACTACTCAAATAAAGTGATTATTCTGCGTTTTTTTGCCGCAATTTTCCTTGTTTTCCAAAAAAATATACTTCGCAAAAATTCAAAATTTATTTTTGCAAGAGCCTCAATATTATAAAAATATAGGCTCCCCGAAAAAATAAATTTCGATTTTCGGCAAGAGCCTGGTATTATTATCCTTTTATGGCCAATTTTTTACGAATAATACTCGTTGATAATTTTGACTATTTCTTCCTGTATATCCCTATCATCTTCGTTAATAATAATTCTATTTTTACGAACAATAATTTTTTGATAATTAGTAAAAGTGTCCGGTTGTACAAAATACTTTGATTTCATATCAGATATAATCTTTTCAGACTCTCTGTATGTTTTATTACAGATCCTTGAAAAAAGTTCATCGCGCATATCCTTAAATCTTGCATCACGCATATCCTCAGGGATATCCTTCTCTTTTTTTATCTTATTTAGAATAGGTATTAACAGCTTCAGTTTTGAACCTGCTCGCCTGGTCTGTTCCTCTGTAAAGTATTCAAACACAGTAATGTAGTAATAAGCATTAGACTCAGACATCTTGAGAGCAACATTTACATAGGTCTTAAAGTCAGAATATCCCTTACTTTCAAAAAGAGACTTGTCTGATATAATCTTTAGTCGTTGTCCGATAAGATAGGTGAACTCACCCCATCTTAGTTTTAATCTGTCTATCTGCAATTCTATCTCTTCAAGAGTTAATGGAATTGTCTCAACAGTTATGTCATCGCAGAGATCCCTATAAGTATTATGCCTCTCATTAAGTGACAGATCAAATTTCTCGTCGGTTATTGTCATTGCATTATCAAAGATAGATCTGTTAAAGTTGTCTATGTCAGTCGAATAGCCCATTATTCCCCTCCCAAAAAATAATAGAATTTTAAACAAAAATTTTTTCTGTACAATTTTATTAAAATAATACAAAAGTTATTTAATTGTTTAGTATTCATATATAAACTATTGAATTCAATTAATCAAGTATAAATTTTATTAATAATAATAAAATTCATCTGAATTCAATTGAATTCATCGATTGATATATTATCGTCATATTTCTAATATTATTAATCTGGATTAAGTTCTGATTATTAGATAATTAAAAATTTGAGTAAAAAAAATATCATATTTTTTAAAAAAATATGATATAGTATTTTTAGTTTTTGTTTTTGATAATTCTGTCTTAATGGAGATAAATGTGTTTAAGGTAAAATTTTGGGGGGTGAGGGGTTCTATACCGTGTCCGGGACCAAATACAGCCAGATATGGTGGTAATACTTCATGTATTCAAATAAAGACTGATCAGGACTACCAAATTATCATCGACTGCGGATCCGGAATGAGGGATCTTGGTGCTTCATTAATGTCTGATCCAGGTATTAAGAAGCCTTTAAAAATTTTTATATTTTTAACACATACTCACTGGGATCATATTATGGGATTGCCTTTTTTTACACCTATATATGTGCCGGGTACAGATATAACTATCCATGGCCCTGTTACTTTTGAGGACGAACCTATAGATAAAATTGTTGGCGGTCAACTGACCTATCGATATTTTCCTGTAAGACAGGATGAGCTTAACTCTGATCTGAAGTTTAAAGCTCTTAAAGAGGGTAGCATGGAACTTCCCGGTGGAATTAAGGTTTCATATATCTATCTGAACCATCCAATTATGTGCCTTGGCTATAGATTTGAATATCAAGGGAAAGTATTTTCTACCTGCTATGATCATGAGCCGTTTATTAATCTATTTGAGGATGATCCGGAAAATAGAGAGGAAGGTGAGATAGTAGCCGAGGAATCAAATAAGAAGGTAACAGAGATCTATACTAATGCAGATCTAATGGTTCATGATTCACAGTACACCTCTATAGAATATGAAAAATTTAAGGGTTGGGGACACTCTACCTATAAATATGCTATTAACCAGGCAATTAGTGCCGGTGTAAAAAAACTAGCCCTATTTCATCATGATCCGTCAAGAACCGATGCTCAGTTAGATCAAGTAAAGCAGACCATGCAACAGGCCTATGCAAGTAAGAATATTGATATATTTCCGGCCTATGAGGGGATGGAAGTCGATCTATGAGCAAATATAACTTTGTTCACCTTCATAACCACACCGAATACTCTCTTCTAGACGGTATGATAATGGTAGACAGGCTTGCAGAACAGGCTAAGAAACTTAATATGAATGCAGTTGCGATAACTGATCATGGAAATCTCTACGGAGCAATTGAGTTTTTTAAGGCCTGTAAAAAACACGAAGTTAAACCTATTATCGGTTGTGAATTCTATGTCTCTGATGGTCATAGAAGCGAGAAGTCTCAAATTAGGGATCATCTTGTACTTCTTGCAAAATCTAATGAGGGTTATAAAAATCTTATTCAACTATCATCACGATCATACACAGAGGGATTTTACTATAAACCAAGAATTGATAGAGAACTGATACAGAGATACTCAAAAGACCTTGTTTGCCTATCAGCCTGCATTGGCGGGGCTATCCCGCGACTCATTTTAGAGGATAAGTATAATGAGGCCAAAGAGTATGCCGGTTTTTTGCGGGAAACATTTGGAGCCGATTCATTCTTTATTGAACTTCAGATGCACGGAATTAAGGAAGAGCAGATAGCAATAAGAGAGCTTGTTAGACTTGCTAAGGAAATAAAAACCCCGGTTGTTGCGACGAACGATGCCCACTATCTTACTAAAGAGGACTCTGAGGCTCACGATGTACTACTCTGCATCGGTACAAAGAAAACTATAGGGGATCCAAACAGGATGAAGTTCTTCGGAAGTGAATTCTACTTTAAATCTGAAGAAGAAATGGAGCGGATATTTAAGGAACTTCCAAAATCTCTGTCAAACACTCAATATATTGCAGAGATGTGCGGCATTGATATAAAACTTCCCGGTCCAATATTACCAGAGTTTGAAACCCCACTGACTCACAATAAAGAGAGTTATCTTAAGGATATCTCATTTGAGGGGTTAAAGAGACGATACGGTGAGTCTCCTTCAAAGGAGTTGATTGATCGTTTGGAGTTAGAGCTTAATGTTATAAATAATATGGGGTTTGCCGGATATTTTCTTATTGTATGGGACTTTATTAAATATGCAAAGGATAATAATATCTGGGTAGGGCCCGGGAGAGGGTCGGGCGCGGGAAGTATTGTAGCATACTCACTTGGGATAACAAATATTGAACCGACAAGATATGACCTTCTGTTTGAGAGGTTTTTAAATGTTGAACGGGTATCGATGCCGGACTTTGATATTGACTTCTGTCAGGAAAGGAGACAGGAGGTTATTGACTATGTTACCAGAAAGTATACTAAGGAAAAGGTTAGCCAGATAGTAACTTTCTCTAAGATGAAAGCAAAGGCAGCCATAAAGGATGTAGGTCGTGTCCTTGATATTCCGTTAAAACGGATTGATCAGATAACAAAATTAATTGTCGAAGGTAAGGATTTACAAAAGGAGATAGATAGCGTACCTGAATTAAAGGAAATCTTCAAACATGGTACAGATGATGAAAAAAGGCTTCTTGAGACTTCTCTAAAACTTGAAGGGCTTACAAGACATACCTCAGTTCATGCCGCAGGTGTTGTTATTGGTAAGGAGAATATCACTGAATATGTACCTCTCCAGGTCGTTAAGGACGACAAGGTAGGCGACATGATTACCACTCAGTTCCCCGGGCCTATGCTTGAGGAATGTGGGCTTGTAAAGATGGATTTTCTAGGTCTCATTACCCTTACACTCATTAGAAATTCAATTGACCTATTAAAAAGGCGGGGCATTGATATAGATATTGATAAAATACCATTTGATGATCCAAAGGTATATGAGTTGTTCTCCAATGGTCAGACAGATGCGGTCTTTCAGTTCGAAAGTCCGGGGATGCAGAAGTACCTTAAACAACTTAAACCAAACTGTCTTGAAGATCTTATTGCAATGAATGCGCTCTATAGACCGGGGCCAATGGACTATATTGATAGTTATATAAAACGGAAACATGGAATTGAACCGATAGAGTATGCACATCCTATGATGGAACAACTATTGAAGGAAACCTATGGTATAATGGTCTATCAGGAACAGGTAATGCGGGTTGCTCAGATTATTGCAGGTTACTCACTTGGAAGTGCCGATATTCTAAGGCGTGCAATGGGTAAGAAAAAAGTCGAGGAGATGGAGAAACAGCAAGCAATTTTTATAGAGGGTGCTTCAAAGAATGGAATTGATCAGGCTACGGCTGTAACAATATTTGACACAATGCAGAAGTTTGCTAACTATGGATTTAACAAGAGCCATGCAGCGGCATACTCCTATCTGGCCTATCAGACCGCGTATATTAAGGCCCATTATCCTGTAGAGTTTATGTGTGCTGTTCTTACCTCAGAAATCAAGAGTCAGGATA
This sequence comes from uncultured Spirochaetales bacterium, assembly GCA_964471825.1. Taxonomy (GTDB): domain Bacteria; phylum Spirochaetota; class GWE2-31-10; order GWE2-31-10; family CAYYKD01; genus CAYYKD01. The sequence goes on along the minus strand of CAYYKD010000004.1, from coordinate 103,927 downwards.
AAATTCTTCTATATTATAAGGGCCTAAAGGCACTAAATATTGATATGTTACCGCCAGATGTAAACAGAAGTTATGAACAGTTCTCTGTAGAAGAGGATAAGATAAGATATGGTTTTCTCGGTATCAAAGGGGTCGGCGGCGGAGCCTCAGCAAGTATTGTCAATACAAGAACCAGGGTTGGTAAGTTTGAAAGTTTTCTTCATTTTCTAAAAAATGTTGATCTAAGAGTAGTTAACCGAGCAGTGCTTGAGATACTTATAAAAACGGGCGGTTTTGATTCGGTTAGTGAGTCAAGAAAATATATCCTTGAGAATCTTGATAATTTTCTTAATGAGGCACAGGAATATCAATATGATAAAAAAATTGGCCAGTCAGGTCTTTTTGACCTAAATAAAGATGATGCTGTTTTATCAAGTACTAATTCAACGCATCACCCGGACTGGACAAATGAAGAAAAAATAAAAATTGAGAGGGAGATCATCGGATTCTATATATCAAATCACCCGCTTGATCCGTACAAGAACTTTATCAGAGAAAAGACGACACATAACTCTAAGACTCTATCGGAAATCGAGTTTGATCCGGCAAAGACCCATTTCCAGAAATTTCCGGTTACAATAGCAGGCGTTATTACAAAGTTAACGATTAAAAAAGGGGACAGAGGTGACTGGGTGATTCTAAATGTAGAGGATCTGTTTGGTTCCTATGAAGCTATTCTATATAATGTTCAATATATGGCAAATATTGATAGATTAAACCTTGATATACCTCTGATTTTTAAGGGGTCTGCAAGAAACTCAAATAACGGCAAGGTCTCATTTGTTGTTGAGATGATTGATGATCTTGGTAAAAAAAGGGAAAATTCTCTAAGCGAGTTGCATGTTTTTTTTAATAAAAGCATGGGGCAACCATCTAATCTTGAGGAATTCCGCGATGAAATATGCAGTCTAAACGGGGATTTGTCGATCTATTTTCATATACCTAAGGAAGATGATACAGAGTCTGTTGTAAAATCGATGCTCTATAAAGCACCTAAGGATGTCAAACTCTATGAAATGGCGAAGCAGAAATATGAATTTATTAAAGATATTAAATTGTTATAAGAAACAGAGGAGTCACCTTGCAGAAAAAATTTATTGGAGAAATATTACTTGAGCTTGGACATATAAGTCAGGCAGACCTTGATAAAGCACTGGCAGAACAAAAGGAACTGGTGGATAATGAACAAATCTCACTTCTTGGGGAGATACTTATTCAACAGAAGTATATTACCAGGGCACAATTTAATGAGGCTTTGATAATTTCCCTTGAAGAAATATTAAATGATGAAAACTCAAAGGAATTTATAAAGGATATAACCAGTCACGCTATTAAAAATATAAAATCGATAACAGTATCACTGGAAAATGGAAAATTAAGTGATGAGGGTACCTTTGTGCTTAAAACTCGCCTTAGCGAATTGGAGGGGCGCCATCTATTAATGAAAAAGAAGTTGATCTCTGAGAGTCAGGCCAAACAAACAGAGTTTAGGATAATTACAATTCAAAATATGAAAAGTCAGTTAATAGAACTTGAAACACGAATAACCGCTATTAAGAGTGATATTGAAAATTTCTGTGATTAATTCTTGTTATTAATTCCTATGAATGATTACCAATAGAAGTTCTTGGATGAAGGGATTTTTGCAAGATCCTCTTCATTAGTCTTTGAGTAGTCAAAATAATGATGCAATAAGCGGAATACTAACAATCGATATCATTGTGGTTATAAATACAGTCTGTGATGCAAACTCAGGATTAGCATTGTATTCCTCTGCCAGAAGAGCTGTATTTGCAGCAGCGGGCATTGCCGCGATAATTACCGGAACACCAAGAAGAAGAGCATTATCCTTTATGAATATTCTAAGGACAAATAGCACCAATAGTGGTAAAAATAGCAAGCGTACTGAAGCGACAGCATAGACTCTCCAGTTTGTAAATAGAGTTGATAGTTTAATATGTGTTAGAAGCCCGCCAATTACTATCATAGAAAGTGGTGTTGTAACTTCTCCCAGAATATGAAGCGGCTCTTTGATTACATTTGGCAGTTTTATATTGATAAGTACAATTACCAGACCAATGACTGCTGCTACGGCAGGTGGATTAATGAAAAGCTCAGGCCTTATTTTGAATGAACCGGACTTATTTCTAACCAGCAGATATATCCCCAGAGTAAAGACTAGAATGTTGAACGGTATGTTATATATTGCAGCATAGAATAGAGCATCCTTTCCAAATATAGATTCGAGAACAGGATAACCCATAAAACCAACATTAGAGAAGATTGTAATAAATCCAATGACACCTTTTTCATTGTTATCCGGTCTTAATATAAAGACAACTATGATAGAGAGCAGAAATGACACACCATAGACTGCAAATGATATTAGGAGGATCATTGGTGCGTCCCCAATAATTGGATTTGATCTATCATCGGGCATAGATGCAAGAATCATCGCCGGCAGTGTTACCTTAATCAAAAATGATGCGAGATTTTTTATTGATATTTCGGTTAATATATTAAGCTTTCTAACTATAAAACCGGTAATCAGTATTAAAAAAAGTATAGCAATCCGCTCAAGTATAACAAAGTATTCTATGATGTGCCTCCGTTAAATCTTTTTAAATAGAATTGCAGCATTGTGACCACCAAAGCCATATGAACTTGAAAGTGCATAATTAATATCTGTATTGAGAGCTTCTATATTAATATTTAAAAAACTAAAAGGTTTTTCGCAATAATTTGGATGGATCTGACCATTTTTTATTGAATATGCAGTTACTGCAGCCTCTATTGCACCGCTTGCACCAATATTATGACCAAGAATGCTCTTTGTTGAATTGATATATGGTTGACTTGTTTTCTCTCCAAACAGTTTAACTATAACCTTTGATTCTACCTCATCATTGATCTCTGTACCGGTGCCATGTGCGTTAAAATAATCCAATTTAATTCCATCTGTTAAACTCTTTAACAAATTATGGATGTTAACACCTGTCTTATCTAGCTGAACAATATTTTGATTATCATTATTTGCATCAAAACCAACAATCTCAGTATAGATATCTGCACCTCGTAACTTTGCCTGTTCATATTCCTCTAATATCAGAACAGCAGCACCACCCTCACTAAATAGAAAACCTGATCTATCATCACTAAAAGGTTGCGGAGAGCCGTCCTTTGACTTAGTTAATGTTGAGAGCGTATCAAATCCGCGCATAATGGAATATGATTCGTCTCTTAGTGATTCTAACCCGCCGGTTATAGCTGTCGTGCAATAGCCGTCAGAAATTTTTCTATAGGCCTCACCGATAGCCATAGTTCCGGATGCACAGGAGCTGTTTATTGTAAATGATTGTGTATTTAGCTTAAATAGTATTGGGATCCAGGCTGCCGCTGAATTGGGCATCATCTTAGGCACAACAAATCTATCATATCTGAGTTTATTTCCGTAGATCGGATTTACTAAAGTGTTTTCATCAATATGTGCAGAATGGGAACGAAAAGCTGCCGATAGGTTGCTTATGCCTATGCCAAAGATAACACAGGCTCTGTCAAAAAATCTTGACTCTGCTGTTTCACTGATATGAAAAATCTTGTCCTCTTTGATCAAAGTAAATCCCGCATCCCGAAGAGCAATAGAGGTACATGCCACAGCCATCCTTCCAATGTCATCCATAATTACAGAATATGAGTTGTCAATTCCATAGGTTTCAAGATTTACAGTCGGTTGAGGCACATAGAACGAAGATTTGAAATTATACCTAGTAGAAACCGGCGGAGATATTTTTTTTAACACCATTTTTTTTTCAATAAGTGATTGAAATAAAGTATTAATTGTACTTCCATGGCTGGTAAGCGGGCCTATTCCTGTAATTACGACTCTTTTTTTCATACAATCTCTTTAATGACTATTTTTTCTATGATCTTAATTTTTTAATTCCTGCTCCGGGTTTTG
>CAYYKD010000004.1:66592-99920 GCA_964471825.1 uncultured Spirochaetales bacterium | reverse complement strand
TTGAGTTCTTGTTAAAGTAATCGATCGATTCATCAACTAAGATACTGATTAACTCTTTAAATGATATTCCACTCTTTTCCCATAGATAAAAACTAAGCGAACCGGGGATAGTGTTTATCTCGTTAATATATAGTGCCTTACTGTTATCATCATAGAGATAGTCGATTCTTACGACTCCGCGGCAATCCATATTATCATATACGCTTTCAGTTATCTCCTCGATTAATCTAATTGAAGAGTCAGGTATATCTGAGGGCATTTTTCTGGTCATCCCCTTCATACCGTTTTTTGATCTGTTTTGAAGGTATTTATCATCGAATGATAGAAGTGTTTTTATCTTAATTGGTTCCTCAGTTGTACTAATGACAATCCTATTTCCCCTCTTCATAGCAGAGCAGTTAATATCACGACTATTATTTAATGCGGATTCTATTATAATTCTTTCATCGTAGCAGAGACTTACCTCTATTGCTCTATGTAATTCATCTCTATTATCTGCTATCCCTATTCCAATTGAAGATCCAAGATTTGCAGGTTTTACAATCATAGGATATCTCAAATCTTTTTCAGCTTTTTCAATTATCAACTTATTATCTGACTTATATGAGGAACCATTAAACCATATATAGGGAACAATCGGAAGTGACATTCCTTTAAAAATCTGCTTCATTACAACCTTATCCATCCCAGACGAGGAGCCAAGCACGCCGCTTGAAGTGTAAGGTATCTTTAGATGGTTTAATAACCCCTGCAGTGTACCATCTTCACCATATGATCCGTGACAACATATTACAGCACAGTCCATATTTAATAGAATATTACCATTCTCTTTTTTATTTGATGGATAATACTTCTTTAGTTTGGAGGAATATTTTTTGAACTCTCTATATGTGTTGATATCATTTAATTTTTTGTCATTATACCATTGTCCTGATTTGTCTATATAGAGTGGAAATATATTAAATCTAGTTCTGTCGGCATTTTCTACTACTTGCATTCCGGAGATTACTGACACATCATGTTCAACCGACTCTCCGCCAAATATTACAGCTATATTTTTTTTCATATCTATTTTCCTAATATATTTCGATCTAAAACTCAAGACGGATATTAACACAGTTTTAATTAATAATCAACCTGTAAAAATTGTTGAATTATTAAACCCCTCTCGAGTATCAGGGATTTCAATCGATGCAAAGAGATTCGAAATTACATTTTCAGGTTTTTTGTCAGTTCGCTGTCTGTTTCTCTGCAGACATACCTGGATAGGTGTATTTATAAAAATGACCGCAATTGTTTTTTTTGTGGCTTTAGCAATCTCTAGATAGTACTTTCTAGAGAGTTTTGTAACACTTGTATTGTCAATAAGTACCTTGATGTTGTGATGAAGGTGGTGTTCGATAATTTTCTTCTCGACATGTTTAACCAGAACTTCGTCTGTTTCGCTATAATCAGATTCATGCCATTCCTTACCGAAATGAGACATCTCATACAACAAACGCCTTATCTCGGCACGGTTAATTCTTTTCCGATCTGATGATTCAAAATGTTGCTTAGCAAAATACGACTTACCCGATCCGGGTAAACCGCAGATCAATAGAATATCAATATTATCATAAATTTTGAGATTTATATCCATCTTACCTAACCTTTTGCTGAGGTTACCCTCTTTTTTCGTGTTTTTTGTTCGTTTTTCTTTTCTGATATATCAAAGACCAATTCGCCTTCAACACCTCTAACGATAACATTACAACCATCTTTAATTTTTCCGCTCAGTATCTCTATTGAGAGCGGATCAGAGATCATAGTTTGAATAGCTCTTCTCAAAGGTCTGGCTCCAAACCTTTTTTCATAGTCCCTTTCTACAATAATATCTCTTGCCTCTTCTGTCATTATAATATCTATCTTGTGTTCTGACAGACTCTCCGTTGTTTCTTTAAACATAATGTCAAGTATCTGCTTGAGATCATCCTTTTGTAGCGGTTTAAATACGACGATTTCATCTACTCTGTTGATAAATTCGGGATTGAAAATGCGTTTTAATTCACCCATGGCAAGGTTTTTGACATCTCTCTCGCTTGCAGCCGGATCTCCCCCTCCAAAACCAAATGAGCTTTCCTTATTTATCTCTCTTGCTCCGACATTACTGGTCATAATAATTATAGTATTTCTAAAGGAAACTGTGTGTCCGAGGTTATCGGCAATTTCCCCCTCCTCAAGTATTTGGAGTAATATATTAAATACATCCGGATGTGCCTTCTCTATCTCATCAAGTAATAGAACAGAATATGGCCTTCTCCTTATTTTCTCGGTTAGCAGTCCACCCTCTTCATATCCGATATATCCCGGAGGTGCACCAACAAGTCTTGAAACATTGTGTTTTTCCATAAAATCTGACATATCTATTCTAATAAGTGAATCTGTATCACCAAAAAGAAACTCAGAGACCTTCTTTGCTAACTCGGTTTTTCCGACACCTGTTGGGCCTAGAAATATAAATGAACCCAGAGGTCTCTTCTTTGAACCAAGGCCAAGTCTTGATCTTCTTACTGCTGCACATACAGACTTGACAGCAGGCATCTGACCAACAATCGATGATTGTAACGAATATTCCATATTTACAAGACGAATTGACTCTGACTCCTGCAACCTTGATACGGGGATCTTAGTAATATTTGATACAATCTCTGCAATGCTGTTTTTATCAACTATAAACTTTTCATCAAGCGACTTTTTTTTCCATGCACTTGCAATCCGTTCCTTCTTAGATGATAAAATATCGATCTCATTTTTTAGTATCTCACATTCTTCAAAAGATTGCTCTTTTATTAGTCTTGCCTTCTCAGAATTTAATTTTGCTATCTCTTTTTCAATTTCATTTAACTCATCGGGTTTCTCTGAATTATTAAGCCTTGCCTTAGCACCTGTCTCATCCATCAGATCAATCGCTTTGTCCGGTAGAAATCTATCTGCAATATATCGTTCGCTTAGCAGGGCTGCATATTCAATTGCATCATCTGTAAAATGAACATTGTGGTGTGCCTCATAAAGATGTTTTATACCATGCAGTATTCTACAGGTATCCTCTATACCGGGTTCATCTACAAAAACAGATTGAAATCTTCGTTCAAGTGCTGCATCTTTTTCAATATATTTTCTATACTCATTTATTGTTGTTGCTCCAATACACTGTATCTCACCTCGAGAAAGTGCAGGCTTAAGCATATTTGATAGATCAACTGTTCCCTCTGCTGCACCGGCTCCGATTATTGTGTGTAGCTCGTCAATAAATAATACAATGTTATTTACCTCTGTTATCTCTTTCATCACTTTTTTTAGGCGTTCCTCAAACTCGCCACGGTACTTAGTCCCTGCGATAAGCTGTCCAAGATCAAGTGAGACTATCCGTTTACCGGCCAGTGTGTCAGGGACATTATAATCAACGATCCTTTGAGCAATCCCCTCAACTATTGCTGTCTTACCGACTCCCGGAACACCTATCAACACCGGATTGTTTTTTGTTCTTCTTGAGAGAATCTGAAGTACTCTCTGGATCTCCATATCACGGCCGATAACCTTATCTAGTTTGCCCTTAGATGCCAGTGCTGTTAGATCTCTGCCAAACTCATCAAGCATAGGGGTTTTTTTAACTATCTCTTTTTTGACTGATATTCTACCAAAACCGATAACCTTAACTATAGCCTCTCTAAATTTATTTGGAACTATGTCTAGATCTTCAAGCATATTTGTTATCAATGAAAAAGGGGAAACCATTGCGGCAAGAAAAATATGTTCTGTGCCAATATATGAATGTCCCATAGATCTAGCCTCTTCTGCAGCTATTTCAAGTATCTCATGAACAACAGGTGAGTGAGGTACATCTCCCAGATATACAGGTCCATCCTTCTTAGGAATTGTATCTGCAATGTCAAGAACAAACTCCTTAATATCAACACCAAGTGTTAATAATGACTTTACTGCCACGCCATCTTCTTCCCTCAGAATTGCAAGTATAAGATGTTCAGTTTGAACTGAGTCTGAATTAAACCTCTTAGCCTCTTCTTGTGAGAGAACCTTTATAACCCTATTTGCCCTTGCTGTAAAACCTTTATTAAACATATTAACTCTCCGGTAAAGTGCTATCGGGATCTATAACTGCTCTGACAGCCTCTGCTCTGGCTACCTCTTCAGTTAAGGATTTCCCTGTAATCAGTTTTGAAAGATGACCCAGGTTGATCTCTTTTTGAAGTCTGTTAAGTTCAATTCTACCTAATGGATCTACCCCAACAATCAACCCTACTCTCAGATTGTCAAGATGAGTTAACGCCTCATCATAGGTTAGGGTTCTGGCATATCTTAAAATACCGTAACTTCTGTATATAGTATCGGTTATCGATAAAGTTTCATTATTAAATTTCTTCTTTAGAATGTCTCTATCCATATCAATTATAGATCTGACACCCTGCTCAAATCTTGATAAAAGCGATTCTTCAGAAATACCATAATTCAAAGATGATTTTATTGAATAAAATGAAGATTTTACCCCTTCAAACGGGATGACTTTTATCAACTCATATCCCTTTTTCTTTAAATCTGCAAATTTCATATCGGCATCTTCCAGAGCAGACAGCCCCGGTAAAAAAACCTTAACTTCTGCAGTTAAACCGAGTCCTGTAGACTTAATAGAGGGTGAGAGATAACCATATTTACTATGTGCTGCGTAATTAATAGATCTGCCTATTAGTTCCTCAAACCTATATATTTCCTTTGAAATAAATGCTAATTCAAAATCTTCGGCGGATGAATACATTGTTATATGATCAAAAATGTTTATACCCAATGCAACATTAAATTTATCTAATACGGCCAGCTTACCCTCTTTTGCAGCAAAGATCTCACGATTAATTAGACCTGCCTCATATAGGATAGATCGCAGGACCGGGTTGCCGTCAGTTAAGTCGTATAGGTTTATTGTATCCGCATTTTTGTTAATAATATCAAGTATAAGCTCTTCAACTTTTTTTTTATTATCGTTGTTAAGTTTTGTTGTAAAGTTGAACTTGTCAATATTTCTTGTAACTGTCAGTGAAGAATTAAAGATAGAATTTAAATAGACTGAATTTGTCATTTTATTGTTTTACTAACTCCTTTAAGCTTATTAATCTGATCTCTAATTGTAGCAGCCTCTTTGTATCGTTCGTATATAACATGTTCCTTTAATTCCTTCTTCAGAGTACGGATCTTTATTCTATTTTCCTTCATCTTACCTAGTCCGTCAGGCAACCTACCCATATAGTGAAGTGTTTTGTTATATGAGATTATATTATGATCAATTATCTTATCAAAGACTGAAAAACAGTTTCTACAGCCGGTGATTCCACCCTCAACAAGCTCAGAGCCTGTTAAACCGCAAACAGGACAGCTTAAGGCAGATAGGTTTTTAAGGGCTATATCATGTGCATGTTGTAGACTGCCGACTATACCGGAGAGAAGGTCAAAAACCCCGCCATCAGATTGTTCCTTCGTTGGTTTAAAACCATAATTAGAAGCACAGGAAAGACAGAGGTTCAGTTCATTTATTGTTGATCCGCGAATTTCTTGGACTACTATCAGAGATGGGCGTTGTTTACAAACATCACATATCATATAAGCCCCCATTTTATTTGTTAATACTTAGATTTGTAAAATAGATATATACTAAAAAAAATCTTAAAAGGCAAATTGTTTAGATGATTATATCAAAAAGTTTGATGAAAAAGCCTCGAAAGATTTCAGCATAAGTAATGGTATATATAAAAACAATTGAAATGTCTAAGTTATCTCGAATATTTTGACACTCTCATAAAAATGAGTATTGATGCGGTATAATCACAGCAATTGATATAACGAACGGCTCTTGCAACTAACATATTATGATATACCTTTATGTTATACCTTTTGCCATTATAAGGTTGTGATATAGGCCCTTCTGAGATAAAAGCTCATTATGTGTTCCTGACTCCCTTATAGTTCCCTTATGGATTACAATAATGATATCCGCATCTCTTATGGTTGAGAGTCTGTGGGCGATCATAATTGCAGTCCTATCTTTAATCATTCGATCAATAGCATCTCGAATAAGATTTTCGGTTACTGAGTCTATACTGGCTGTAGCCTCGTCAAGTATAATAAGTGATGGATTAAATGATAATGCTCTTGCAAAAGATATTAGTTGTCGTTGTCCATTTGAAAAGTTTAATCCTCGTTCAACAACAGGGCTGTTGTATCCGTCAGGAAGTGAGTTAATAAATTTATCAGCATTCACAAAGGTTGAATATTTCTCAATATCATCATCTGTTATAGCGGGATTTCTCAGAGAGATATTATCTTTAATAGTTCCGCCAAATAGAAATACATCCTGCATAACCATCCCTATGTGATTTCTTAGAGATGACTTCTCTATCAACTCCATATCTATTCCGTCTATGAGTATTCGTCCTTTCTGTATCTTGTAGAATCCGAGTATCAATTGAACAATAGTTGACTTGCCTGAACCGGTTGCACCGACAAATGCTACCTTTGACCCCTGTTCAATTTTAAAACTGATATCCTTAAGTACCCATTCATCATCTTTGTATGCAAACCATACATTTTCAAACTCTATCTGCCCCTTGAATTGGTTGATCTTTTCAGTTCCGTTACTAATTGATTCGTCCTCCAATTTTAGGATCTCAAAGATTCGTTCGGCAGAGGCGGTTGCTGATTGAATAACACCAAAATATTCAGCCATCTCATTTATCGGGAAGAAAAATAGTCCCAGGCAGTAAAAAAATATAAATAGACCTCCAAATGTTTCTGTGCCGGCATTGATCATTTGACCGCCATAGACAATTACAATTGCAGTAGAGATTGTATGGAACAGGTGGATAGATGGTCTAAAAAGGCCAAATATATTAACCTCATTGATATAAGCCTTGTTAAGCGTCGAATTTACATCCTTGAATTCTCGCTCCTTTTGATTGCCGACATTGAATAATCTGATAATTTTCATAGCTTGGATATGTTCAGACAAAAATGTATTAAGTGCAGAAAGTGCAACTCGTATTTTACGAAAATTTTCCAGTGCAAACTTTCTAAATATGATTGCTGATATAACAATTAATGGAAGAACAGAGAAGGCGGCTAGGGCAAGTTTTAGGTTTAGGGTAATTAGTATTATGAGAGTGCCGGTCATAAGTATTATGTTGGCAGTTATTTCAACAAAGACAGCAGTATAGGATTCACTAAGTGTATCTATATCGTTGGTTGCCCTGGTTACAAGTTTGCCCACTTGAGTTTTATCAAAATAGTTGATTGGCATTCGGATAATTTTTTCATAGACCTCAAGTCTTATCTTGTGAATAACCCTTTGCCCTGCGACACCAAGAATATAGTTGTTAAATGATCTGACTATAAATGTAACAATAACTGTTCCTAAAAAGACACCTCCTGCAATTAAAATGTTTATCAGATCTGTTCCATTATCCTTAATAAATTTGTCTATTGACTTGCCTATAATCAATGGTCTAATTAGTTGAAGTGTTGTGTAGATCAGCATTAAAAAAAAAGAGATAGCCAGTACCTTTTTGAAAGGTTTTGCAAACTCTATCATTCTTGAAAGAAGTTTTTTATTGATTCTATTATTGCTGTTATGAAAATCGTTTTCATCATTTAGTTCTGTTTGCATTCTTGACCTCTATGCTTTTTCAATCTCACTCTCAATTAGTTGTCTGTTAAACATACTATGGTACAATCCTTTTGTCTTAATAAGCTCCTTATGAATGCCGGACTCAACGATCTTTCCTTCGTCTAGCACAATTATTGTATCACAGTTTCTTATTGCTGATAACCGATGAGATATAATTATGGTTGTTTTCCCTTTTCTTTCAGTTCTCAGAGAGTTAAGCAGCTGTGCTTCTGTTTCAGAGTCAACAGCAGAGAGTGAATCATCAAAAATTAAAACAGAGGGGTTTCCCAGCAGTGATCTTGCGATTGACAGTCTCTGTTTCTGACCGCCTGAGAGCGTTACCCCTTTCTCACCAATTATAGTATCGTATCCTCCCGGAAAATTTGATACATTTTCATGGAGTGAGGCCTTTATTGAAGCGGATTCGACTGCCTCTATATCGGCATCAGGATCGGATAATCGGATATTATCCGAGATCGACTTGGAGAATAGGTAGTGTTCTTGTGTAACAACGCCGATTGTTGCTCTTAAATATGCAATTTTTATATCCAGAATATCTATACCATTTACAAATATCGTATTTCTTGGCGGGTCATAGAGGCGTGTTATAAGATCAATGAGAGCTGTCTTTCCTGCTCCGGTTCTCCCTGTAATTCCTATTGAACAACCGGAATTGATTGTGAGGTTAATACCATTTAAAATAATCCTATCAGATTTGGGGTAGGAGAATGTAAGATCTTTAATTATTATCTCAATTTTATCATTATTGATTTGCGGTGTTAAGTAGCCGTCAATTATGTCATTTTTTTGATCAAGTACTGCGTTAATTCTATCCAGTGATGCAATTCCCTGGGAGAAAATATTTAATGACCATCCGATCGCAACCATGGGCCATATCAGAAGTCCAATGAGTTGATTAAATGCGATAAAATTACCGATCGTAATGTATCCCTTAACTGTCATATAGCCACCAATGATAATTGCAAGACAATAACTTAGTCCTGATATCACCTCAACAAGCGGGAAAAGTAAAGCAACTGCATTTGAGACAGCTATATTTTTATCTCGTGTAAAATCATTAACTTTGTTGAATTCCTTTAATCGTGCCGGTTCCATGACAAAGGCCTTAATAACTCTTATACCGCTAAATGACTCAAGTATAAAATCAGTTAATTTTGAAAATGCTTCTTGTTTTTCTTTAAATCGAATTTGCAGCGATTTACCAAAAAAAAATCCTCCTATACCGATAATGGGCAACGGTATAATAGCAACCAGAGTGAGAATTGGGTCTATAAATAGAAATGAACTCAGCAGAACAAAGCCTGTCATAATTATGCCGTCAACTGCCATCATAAGTCCGGGGCCGATAGCCATTCTCAACGAATCAAGGTCACTTGTGAATCTAGCCATCAGATCACCGGTTTTTTGGTTGATAAAATAGTTTTGGGGCAGGGTCTGTAGGTGATTGTATAGGTCGTTGCCTGTTCTGTAAACAATATTTCTAGCGGCACCGAAGATAAAATATCGCCAAACAACTCGTCCGATAAATATTACAAATCCAACAACTATTAATTTGAGTCCGACATCGAGAAGTTTTTCTGTAGCCACTTGACCCTGATTAAGCATATCTACTGCATCGCCGATAATTTTTGGAATGTAGGGCTGCAGCAGGTCAACAAAAATTAAAGCTGAAAGACCGATAATAAAGTGGGGGATATAATGAAAAATTTGTTTCTTTAATCGTTTTAGCCTGTTGATAATGATACCTCATATGAGCAATAACAAAAACCGAAAATCTATACAAAAAAGGAACCTCGAAAATAAGGTTCCAATTCTATAAAAAAAATATTTGTTATATCATGCTACGCAGTGAAACCCGCCATCAATAAAAATAATTATCCCTGTAACAGCTCTTGAAAGGTCGGAGCCAAGATATACAGCAGTTCCGGCAACATCCTCACCTGATATGTGTTGTTTCATAAGACTTCTCTCTGTAAAATCATTATACATATCAAGAAATCCCGGGATTGATCTGGCCGCTACTGTTCTTATTGGTCCGGGTGATATAGAATTAACCCTGATATTCTTTGGTCCGCACTCTAATGCAAGATATCTGACTGAGGATTCTAGTGCAGCCTTTGCGATTCCCATAGCGTTATATGCAGGTAATGCTCTAGTTGATCCAATATAGGTGAGTGCCATAATTGAACCGCCACCTCTCTTTTCCATTAATGGTATAGCATATTTTGACATACCGAGAAGTGTATAGGCAGACACCTCTAATGCCAGTTTAAATCCGTCAGCAGTAGTATTAGTAATTCCGCCGGCAAGTTCATTCTTATTTGCAAATGCGATAGCATGAACAAATACATCTAATCCGCCTAGTTTTGAATCTATCGTATTAAAAAGTTCCTTAATGTTTTCCTCATTTGTTGCATCACATTCTAAACAAAGCGGTGCATTAAGTTCTTTACCTATTTTCTCTACAGTCTCTTTTAGTCGGTCACCTTGATAGGTTAATACAAGTTTTGCCCCCTGCTCAGCATATTGTTTAGCTATAAAGTATGCAATGGACTTATCATTAGTTATCCCTGTAACAAGCGCAATTTTGTCTTTTAATAACATTCTTGACTCCCTTAAATTTCAAATGTAATTTTTCAATAATCGGTGTTATTTTGACACCTCTCGAAATATAGAATAAATATTAGTTTTTTGCAAGGATATTTTTAATCGATTATTTTTAATCGATTATATATGCAAATAGGTTTCTATTAAAAAAAAGGGGCATACAAATAAGTGTTGCCCCGCTATAAATCCATTATGCTCTACATAAGTTTTTCGTATTTCTTATATACATTGGATTGGTTATCAACCATAATTATAGTGTCACCTATGATTGATGGCGTACCGACCAGTGAACTACCGCTTTTAATACCCGGTATTACAATAAATTCAGATTTACCTGTTTTTGAATTATAGTTGAATAGTTTGCCGACATCAGATGAAAAGTAGTAATTAGAACCCGCTCTGATTAGTCTCTTTGCTAGATATGCATCGGCTTCTGGTTGAGAATCTACCTTACTGATTATATACTGCTGTGATATATTACTTACATTTACCCTGTTTAAGATCCCCTTCATATCAATATAGTAGATATTATTTCCCTCACTAACAATATTTGAATATGTTCCTGATTTAATTGAGGCGATATTTGGTGTTGTACTCATATCCAGAGTGTTATAACTGTAAATTTTATCCGTATTATCAATAACGATCAGAGAATTACCCACCTTGATAGGTGCAGTATACGATGTGCCTGTTAACTGATCAGCTTTCCATGTTATAGAATTTGTTGAAAGATCCATAGCCATAAGGTTTTTCTCAACTGTTTCCATAATATAGAGTAGATTTCCTGATATTGACATGTAGTAAAAATTTGAAGTAGTATGTTTATCCAGTTGAGTAAAATTTCCGTTAACGAATTTATTTATGCCACTTCGCACCGGTAAATATGCTGCATTGCCACTAACTGCCGGTGTTGTTCCATATGTTAGACCTAAACCGGGAGCAGTCTTTTCGATCGTCCCATTATCTAACATAACTGAAAGTGATTCATTAGTTGTAGATAACAATACTCTGTTACCGACAATAACAGGATTACTCTGAAAACTTCCAATACTTAGATTTTCATTTTTCCATTTAAGTGTGCCGTCCTTTGTTAAACAGTAAATACTTTTGTTGTCTGACGAGGCAATAATTATGTTGTTCTGATCAGATACAGTATATGTCCCATCGCTTGAAAATGTTTTACCTAGAGATGTTGTTTTCTCAATGACTGTCTGAAGTGTTTTTTCAACTTTTACCTCTGCAATTACCGGTGTACTTGAGGAAGACTCCGAGGAAGCAACAGATGATTCACTTGATGAGCTGGATTCTGATGAGCTTGATTCACTTGATTTTTCAGATGTTTTTTCAGTAACAGGTTCCGGGAGCTTTAGATTGTCAAGTTCATCTTTTTTGAATTCCTCTTGCCATTCAGTCTCTGTAATTGTTTGTTTCTCTATTGTTGCGGTCGATTTTACTGCTATAGAAGTAAGAGTGTTTTCCTTAAATGATTCTACTACTTTTTCCAGTTCAAACACGGAGTTTTTTACTTTTTCCAGATCATTTACAAGTGTACTCAGCTCTATATTAACATTTTTTTCAATCTCGGTAACAGCGGACTGTGATATCTCAACTTTTTCATCAACTGCAATAATAACAGTTTGTGCGATCGATTCTTCAATTTGTCTTGCAAGTTCAGGGTTTATTTTACTTATCTTTTCAAGGTCACTTAGGACAACATTCTTTTTGACAGCAACTTGACCCTCGCTAACAGCTATCTTAGAAATGTGATTTTCGGTAACTGTAACCAGAAACTGAGTTCCTCTAACCCCGGCAGTAACAGATTGAGTGTCCACCTCAAATGAAGAACCATCGTTCATCTTCTCCGGTTTAGCCATTATGGTTCCTACTCCAATTTTAAATTTAGTATTATGAGCAACTTCATCTTTAAATAACTTCTCTATTGTAACCTCAGAGTTTTCTCTAATTCTAACCATTGATCCTGTTCCGATTTTTAGTTCGATGGCAGAATCAGCCTCTGTAATAATTATTGATTGTTCATCAAGCATATCTCCGACAAAAAGCTGCTCTCTATCATCTGAGTTAGCCTTCTTAAGAAAAACCTTACCTTCTATCATTGAAACTTCACAGGAGTTGAGGTTTTCATTAACCTTAACGGTCTCTTTTTTTTCCTTACACATTGGTACTACTGCTAATACTAATAGTAAAACAATAATTTTTCTTAACATATATATCTCCGTAAATAAATTAAATACAATATATTATACATCTTAAATAACCTTTAATCAATAAATATATCTAATATTTTATCTAATATTTTTGATTATTTGAATGGATTTCATGATCAGATTTTCTCTCATTTGCTATTAAACTAATTTTCTGTGCAAAATCGGGGTATTTCAATAGAATTTTGTCAAAATTATCCTTGTTTAATATATAGATATCGCAATAGTCCCTTGCAATTATGGTTGCCTTACGGGGCGAGCTGAAAAGAAGTGCTAATTCTCCAAAAAATCCCCCCTCATAGATAGTGGCAACTATTGTAGTTCCATCATCACCCATAACATCAACAGCTCCGCTATTGATAAAAAACACCTCATAACCCGGATCATCTTTCTGAATAATTATATCACCCGGGGTAAACACAACAGGCTCAAGGCATAAGGTAATATCCTGTATAAATGACTCTGATGCGTCCCGAAAAAACGGGACCTTAGAAAGAATGTCTGCGTGAATCTCCTGAGCTACCATAAGTTTGATGTTTTTTGGTAATCCCCTTAGTATATCGGATTCTTCGTGTCCCCTCCTACTTTCCCAAAGATAGGTATAGTAGTTGTTGATCTTTTTGGCCACTCTATCAGATATTTTTCTGTATTTTAGAAAGGTGTATATTTTTTCCATCTTTTCCATGTAGATTGTCTTTGATATATCGATATTTGAGATAACATTTGTAATATTACCTATGACATAGCCATACATTCCTACACCTGAAACCTGAGCAAATATTACATAGATAAGTTGAACCGGATTGTTTTTATCCGGTATAAAATCGCCGTAACCAACTGTTGCAAGGGTGGTTATGGTCCAGTATAGTGCCTGCAGATATTTCATAAATGATGATATATTTGCATCTATTCCGCCCACAAATATAAAGCCGCACGCGATGAGATGTGCTGTAAGAAGTAACCAGAAGCCCATAATTAGAAGTCTTATTACATTTGAGCTAATCTTTGTCTTTCTTACATTGTTTATCGTCTGAAATAGTGTAAAAACTTTTAACACTCTGACGAGCCTTATAAATCTTACAACCCTGTTTAACGAAATGTAGATCCCCGGGAGTAGGAAAAATGGGAGTGATGCAATTAGGTCAAATGTAAACCATGATTTTAAATACTTATTTCTTATTAAAACAGGGTCGGTGATTAGTTCTTTCCCATCGTAATAGGCTGTTTTAAAATTTATATAGATATCAATGATATAGAGTATTCCTACACATATATCGAAGAGTAAGAGAGTGAAGTTGTGTTTTATATTTAAAACAAGGACTACGGGTGTTATTATCACAGATAAAAGTACAGATACTGATATTAATATATTCCACAACACCTTCTTTTTGGAATTCGGATTAATTATTCTCATCTTAAATATTCTCCCATCTGATTAAGGGTGTTAAAAACAGAGCATAGTATAATGCACTTTATAATATTTATCAATTTAATATTTATTATTATTTATTAAAATTAAAAAAAAAAGTATAGTATAGGGAAATTTAATTTGTACTATTGGGGGGCAGAGGTTTATGAACAATTATAATAAGAGGTTTATTTCATCATCGTTTTGGCTGCTATTACTTGTTGGTTTAGTTGTTATGATGATCTCTTCCTGCAAAGGAAACGATTATTCCAGACTTAGGAGGGGTAATCAGCTCGTTACGCCGATATTAGATATGCCGGCTTCATTTAACAGTTTGATTTCTAGGAGTATGGAGTCACACAATGTGTTTAGTAAGGTCTATCTGACACTCTATAAGTATGATGATGTAACCTATGAACCGATCCCATATCTAGCAAAGAGTATGATAGTCAGCGATGATAAACTTACATATACATTTTTTATTGATGAAAATGCCAGATGGAATGACGGGACACCTGTAACAGCTGATGATGTGTTGTTTACCTATGATACAATTATGAATCCTGACAATCTAACCGGTATATTCAGGGTGGGGTATGAGAGAGAGATCGAAAAACTTGAGAAGATTGATAATCTAACTGTAAGGTTTACCGTAAAATCTGCTGAGTGGAAGATACTGGCTTCCCTTGTATCATTTATAGTGATTCCAAAGAAGGATTTTGAGGGGAAGGATTTTAACAAGAGTTTCAATTTTGAACTTCCAAATGGTAACGGGCCATATATACTTGACCGGCTTGAACCGGGGCGATTTATCACCATGAAAAAAAATCCTGTTTACTGGAGACGAACCTATAGCGATGAGGTCAATAAAAATAGATTTGATAAAATCACCTATAGGGTAATCTCAAATCATGATATCTCGTATGAGGCATTAAAGAAGGGTGATATTGATGCCTTTACAGTTCCAACAGCAGAGATGTGGAATAAGCTTACAAAAAGTGAGATTCCCAATCAGGTAAGTAAAAACTGGATCCTTCTAAAGAAGGTGAAAAATTATATGCCACTCTCATTCTCGGCGTTTTACTTTAACCTGCGAAGAGATAAGTTTAAGGATATAAATACAAGAAGGGCGATGAAAATGCTTCTTGATTTTAACACAATCAATGAGAAGATCCTCTATAATGAGTATCGTGAGCTAAAGAGTTTTATGCCGGGCTTTTTCGATCAACAGGATGGGATTGATTATTATGGTTTTGATTCTGAGAAGGCTAGGAAGTTACTTAGAACAGCCGGTTGGACAGCAGTAGATAGTGACGGAGTTCTGAAAAATGAGAAGGGCGAAAGGTTTGAGATAGATTTTACTATAGGTTCTGCAAGTCTGTTAAGACATCTTACCATCTATAAAGAGGAATTGCAGAAGGTCGGTATAAAGCTAAATATTAATCAGCTATCCTATTCAGCCTATATAAAAAAATGTTTTGAAAACCATGACTTTGATATGATTGCAATTAGTTGGGGCGGCGGGTATATCTACCCAAGCCTTGATGATCAATGGGGAAGCCAATATGCATCTGTCCCTAATACTAACAATGTTGGCGGATATCAAAATAGTGAGATTGACAGGCTAATTGATATCTATTCAAAGGAGTTTGATACAAAAAAGAGGGTGGAACTTCTTAGAAATATTGATATTGTATTGTTGAGGGATATGCCTGTTATACTATTATGGGGGGATAAATACACTAAGATTGCATATTGGGATAGATTTGAGCATCCTGCAACTATTTTTTCAAAGTATGATGATACAGACTCTCTTCCACTTTTTTGGATGGGGTCGGAGGAAAAAGAGAGAAAACTTCTTGATGCAATTAATATGGGGACAGAGTTAACTAAACAGCAAATCATAGTTGATTTTGACATGGTGCATGAATGAAGCGTCTTTCTGATGCAAAGATTTTTATAGTAGTATTTATTCTCACTATAGCTCTATATGTATTAGCGTTTAATCTGATAGATATTCGCCTAGGTTTTCTTGATGGGTTATTTAAGGGGGAGAGTCCCCAGATTTTGCTAAAATTAGTTTACGCTGAGGGCAACGATATTTTTATCAGTATGCAGGGGAAGAGTAAAGAAAGAGTTAGACCGGGCATATCAATAAAAAACAATACTGTTATTAGAACAGGTGCGGGTGCCTATGCTGTGTTATATTCTCAGGGAAGCGGTTATTATACTATTTATCCTAATAGCATTGTATTCGTTGATTATATTGAAAGATTTGATGATAAACGCGAAAACAAGGAGACATCATTAGTGCTTGAAAAAGGGGGCTTGGGTTGTTCAATAAAGTATTATTCTAATAATTCATTATTGAAGATAACGACTACAGAGTCAATATCCTACATTTCTGATGGTGATATAATGGTCTATAAGGAATCTGACCTTGCAACTGCAATTATATGTAACAAGGGTGAGGTATTCTATCGTCCATTTTCAACCAGGTTTTTGTTACTTAAGGAAAAGAAGAGTTTTGTAATTACAGAGTCTATAGAGCGATTAATTAATCGTTCAAACAGGTTAACTCAAGGAGAGTATTTTGTTGTAAAGATGAACCATCAGGTGAGCCTTGATAATCTTCTTAAGCAATTATATGAATCAGATTCTCCAGTAGGTTTAAACTCTGAATATATTCAGAATGCAGTAAGAAACACACCTATAAAGTTCCCATATTCAAAGGCCCCTGTTTTGCCTTTGGCCTTAACGACATTTGCTGAAAATGAGGTGGGATTTGTTGAATTTGAAGTTCCGGCTGATAGTTCAATAGTAACATTAAGAAATATTCCTTTGGAGAAAGGAAAGAGATATATCTTAGGTTTATCTAAGGGTTATCATAATATTGTTCAAAATTACTCTGGTTTTATCGTGAATAACTTCTTTAGTATTAGAGAGGATAGTGGATATAAGCATATTGATCTAAAAGTATTCTATGGTTTGATAGTGATTAGAGTGAATGGAAAATCAGTTTCATTTAAAAGAATCGGTATCTCTGGTGAGTCTATTGAGTATGAACTTAGCAATCAAGTTGTAAAAAGCGGGGATATCTTTGAGTTGATCTCTGATATTTCAATTAGAAGGCTTGAGCTTGGCAACATAGGTACAGAAGAATTTATAATAAGAGATATTGAAAAAGAGCCGGCAAAAAATGTTAAATTTCAGATTACAGAATCCGGTGAAATACCGGTATCGATAGTAAGACTGGAGTTTGTAAATGAGACACTTGAAAGATAGAATATAGTAAAAGCTTTGAAAGAGATGGGGGGCTTAAATGAGTAGACCTGATTGGGATGAATATTTTATTAATATTGCTAAGGTGGTAGCAGAAAGATCGAGTTGTCTCCGTAATCATGTAGGTGCTGTTATAGTAAAAAATCGTGATATTATAAGTACAGGATATAATGGATCACCGCAGTATCAGAGGAATTGTATCGAGATCGGTTATTGCTATCGAGATCGGCATAACATAAAAAGCGGAACTCAACTTGAGAGATGTAGGGCGGTGGGTAGCCATGCAGAGTCAAATGCGATAAGCCTAGCCGCCAGAAATGGTCATTCAACAGATTTTGCACATATATATATAGTTGGTCATACAGTCGTGTGTAATCAGTGTAAGGCGATGATAAGTAATGCTAATATTAAAAAAGTAACGCTACTGACCCCATCAGGTGAAATCCATGAGTTCTATCCCGAGAAGGATTGGGTAGTGCATCCGATAGATAATGAAGAAAAAGAACAGAGCTGTTGTAAGACAGATAAGTAGGAGTTGAATACGAGGAGTAAAGAAATGCAAATTGACAAGGATGAGGTCTCGAATATTGTTTCCGTCTTGAGAGACCATTTTAATAGCGGCATTACCAGATCAATTGACTATAGAAGGGAGGCTCTCAGTAGATTAAAAAGAGAGATCATATTAAATACAGATGAGATTATAACGGCACTTAAAAATGATTTTAATAAATCGCCATTTGAAACCTATGCAACTGAGATTGCTATGGTTATTGAGGAGATTGATTATCACATAAAGCATTTAAAGAAGATGATGAAAATTAGGTCCGTTAAGACCTCGATAATTAATGCAGTCTCAAAGAGCTTCGTCATCCCTGAACCTTTTGGTGTAGTACTAATAATTGCTCCATGGAATTACCCGTTTCAATTGCTGATCTCACCATTGATAGGTGCGATATCATCTGGAAACTGTGCTCTGGTTAAGCCTGCAGAGTACACTAAAAACACAAGCTCAGTTTTAGACAAAATTATTAAAAAGGTTTTTTCCGGTTCATTTGTAGCATGTCTCGAGGGGGGAAGGGAAGTTAATGAACTCCTTCTTAGACAAAAATGGGATCTAATTTTTTTTACAGGGAGTCCGTCTCTTGGCAAGTTGGTAATGAAGTCGGCAGCAGAGAATCTAACCCCTGTTATACTTGAATTGGGTGGTAAAAGCCCCTGTATTGTAAATAGGGATGCAGATTTATTAAAAGCTGCAGATAGAATTATATGGGGTAAACTGATTAATGCAGGTCAGACCTGTGTTGCACCTGATCACCTTCTGGTTCATGAAGAAATCTATGATCTCTTTCTACCTATGCTGGTGAACTCTATAAAGAAATTCTATGGAGAGGAGCCGTTAAAATCTGTTGACCTTCCGTCAATAATCAATGATAAACATTTTGCCAGGGTGTCAGGCTATCTTAAAAATGAACAGATCTATTTTGGGGGAAAAGTTGACAGTGTTTTCAGAAAGATAGAACCAACAATATTGATCGATCTAAATAATGATTCACCTGTAATGAAGGATGAGATATTTGGGCCGATTCTACCTGTGTTGAAGTTTAAGGCACTTACAGATATAAAAACGAGAATGGATGCACTTGATAGGCCGTTAGCTTTGTACTATTTTGGCAGGAATAAAGCAGATATTAAGTATATATTTAATAATCTGGTTTATGGTGGCGGTTGTATAAATGATACCATAATGCATGTTGCGAACAATAATTTGCCATTTGGTGGAGTAGGCAATAGTGGTTTTGGTTACTATCATGGAAAGGCCTCATTTGAGGCATTTACACATTATAAGTCTATCCTTAGTAAGTCTAATATTGTTGATATACCTCTACGATATCCCCCATATAGGGATAAAGTAAAAATGTTAATGAGATTGTTTGGTAAATTGTGATTTTTATGTCTCTACTTGCCGATTTTATACTTGCATATATGGTTAGTTGAATATTATTTGTATGATATAGATACAGTAAGGGCAGTGTTTTTTCGAAGCTGTTTGCAGGGGGCGTATTTTGGGAGTTTTTGATTTTAGTATACCATCACAGTTAAAATTTGGCGTTGATTGTGTAAATCGTATAGGAAATGCAGTTAATGAGTTTGGTAATAAGGCGATACTTGTAACAGAGGGAGTTCTGCATGAGTCCGAGTTGATAGACCGGGTTGTAGAAATCCTTAAAAATAAAAACTGTAAGACCATAGTGTTTGATGAAGTTGTAATGTATTCGGGAACTGAGATAGTAAATGATGGAGCTGAGCTGGCAAGATCTGCCTATGCGGATGTTGTTATTGGAATGGGTGGGGTTAGAGCTTTATCGATAGCAAAATGTATAGCGGCACTCTCAACAAATGCGGGTAATATTGAAAGGTATATAGATGGTGATAAGATGATCGCCCCGCCACTTCCCTATATTGAGATCCCCTCAACACCAAGAAATCCATTTATGTTTACTGATAATTTCTGCATAACAGATATTAGATACAACAATGCAGTTATGATGAATGTTCCAAGGGGTACAACTAAGTTTGTGCTGTTTGATCCGCTAATTACCACTACAATTAACAGAAGGCAGACAGCGGCGATATCTATTGATATACTTTCGAATGCCATAGAGGGATTTTTATCGGTTAAGTCAAATTATCTATCAGATACACTATTTCTAAAGGCGATTGAATTGATAAGTCAGAATATTTTCAAAGTAGTTAATGCACCTGATGATATTATAGCGTGTTCAAATATCTCTATGGCAGGTATGTGTAGCTGTGTAGGGCTTGCAATGTCATCTCCCGGGATAACAACAGCACTCTCATTTGTGTTAAATGCCAAGTTTAAAATTCATAAGTCTATGGCAACAGCAATCATACTTCCACATGTACTTGACTATAATATTACCGCAGTTCCTGAGAAACTTGTTAAAATTTGTCAGGCACTTGGAGAGGATATATCAGGTTTAAGTGTTGTTGAGGCGGCTATCAAGGCAATCGAGAAGGTAAGGCGAATAATAATTGAGCTTCAATTACCTGTGAGGCTTATAGAATTTGATCTGAATAAGGATAGTTTAAATAATGTGGCTGATGACGCTAGAAAGTTTGATTTCTTGAAGTATATTCCGAGGTCATGCGATTCTGAAGAGCTATATTCTATACTTGAATCAGCTTATTAGCAGGTCAAATTATGAGTGAAAAACCGGTAACAATAGTAGCTTTTTATTCTTCAGAGGAACTAGAGATAAAGGATGTAGAGAGCGAGTTGTTTACAGAGATATCAAAGGAGCCGTTTAATTTCTATATGTTTCACAATAGAGATATGCACTTTGAAAAATCTGAGATAATAAAAAAACTTATTACAGAAAAATTTATGACTATTTCACCAGAGATTGAATACAGGAATTCAGCTCTCTATATGACTAAGGTTTTACCCGATTTTAATCTGGATTTTTTTGATAGTGAAGTAGATACAGACTATGAAGCCTATCTTAAAAAAATAAACTATCGGATTAGCTGTATATTTGATACATTTAATATTTTTTCATCAATATATAGGGACAGAGATAAAATTTTTATATTCCCCACTCAGATATACAAAAAATTTTTAGATACAATTGAAGGTTCCGGTATAAGATATGAAAGAATATCAAAGATAGATAGTAATGTTAGACGATTTGATCTAATGTACTGGATCGGTTATTACTCAAGGAAGGATGTAAGTAGACCTGAAGAGGGCGTATTAAACTATCGAAGCATAACGAGTATATTGCAGATTATTTAATTGTTATTTTTGGTGTGTTGATCGTATGAAATTCACCTAGTTTTTTAATGTAGTTGATCAGCATTCTCTTTGTCTCATAGTTAGGATAGAAGAATGCCATCCCATATTCTCTATAACCTCTTTCACCAATAAATGTTTTACAAATAACACAGTCAATTTTATCAATGATATAATCAACTCCGCCGAGTTTATCTTTAAATGCTACTTTGTAGATCGTGTTCTTTTTTAATCGCCATTGAGTTTTAATTCTAATCCCCTCAACACTTATATCAATAAGTTGAAAATCGATGATATCCTCGCTGTTTCGAACTTCCAGTGATCCATATACTTTACTAATTGGAATTCTGGAGTATCTCCTTTCATTTGAAAGACTAAAAGTATCAGGGTGTAATATCACAATTCTATCGCCGCTGTATATGCCTGTTACTCTGGAGTTCCCGCTGATAAATGCCTTATTTATAGTATAACAAATGTGAATAGGGGTTCCTTTTTGAATTGTGTATTCGTTTGTTCCAAAAAATGCAAGTGTAATAGTTCTATTATCAATATGAACTACTTTAGATTCAAAAACCAGCAATCTATTTTCATCCTTTATCTCGATTTCGACCGGAGTATTTTTTACTAAGGGGTAGTTTTTTTTTCGTAACATCTCAGCCTCAGAATCGCTGATTTTAAGTCTATGTAGATTTGAGATAAAAAATTCTGTGTACTTTTCTAGAATATTTGATGGTATCTCAGAGGCAATTATGTCAGACTTTCTGAATTCATCGATAATTTGAAATACTGCTTTTTTTTCTATTAAATTAATTTCGTAGTGTTTGCCAATTATATTTTTTATAAAACTTTTTGGATTATTTTTTTTACTCCTAATTAGGTGGAGTATTATCCTATATCCGGAAAATATCGAAACACCAATACATGAAAATACAAAAAACCATAGTAGCCCATCCGTATTTCTTGAATTTACAAATGCGGATGAAACATTACCTGCCTGTGAATATAGTAGGTAATTTGACATAAATACCGGTAATAAATATTTTTTCATCTAGTACTCCCGCTAATAAAAAAGGGCAGGTAAATCCCCGCCCTTAAATCTAAAAAGTTATTCTGAAATAGCTACATCGCCATCTTTGACTGATATCCAACCATGTTTTGAATATGATCGTATGTTTTTCCAGTTAAGATCAGTTTTTTTACCGGTAGCTTTAAGCTTAATGTATTTTAATGCTTTTCCATCTCTGTTCCATTCAATGAAATCACCCTCAACAAAGGTTTCAGGTGTCGTTACAGGGATGTAAATGTGGGCAGAGTCAGCACCAAAGACCGTAACTGAGCCATCATTCTCTATACACATTGATGTACTTTCATCTACACCGATACCGATTACATTTTTATTCTTCTTAAATTTCTCATCTAACATTATTCTTCCAACAAACCCAATTAGTCGACCCTCTCTCTCTCTCTGTGTGAAGTGAGAGTCAGTTATTACATCTTCAAGAAAAGGTAATTTTAGGAAATTATCCTCAATGTCTATAAACTCGTTGTATGGATCATCAAGTACATCTACACCTTTTAGATTGGCATTGTGTCTTGCTGCATAGGAATATTTACCTAATATATGAAGACCGGCACTTGTGCCGCCTATAGGAATTTTCTTTACTGTTGCGAGGTAATTAATAGCTTTTTCTACCTTAGAACCCATATAGAAATCAACATATTTACTTTGATCCCCACCGTCAAAGAATACAGCTTCTGCCTTCATAAGAGTATTGTAAACAAAATCAGTATTTGCTGCCTCTTTTGATGTAAGAACTAGCGTTCTTGATGAGTCAAAACCATGAACCGGATAATATGTATCATCATCTTTTGTTGTAATGAAAACAAAATCTCCACCGCCGCCGGCCATTTCAAGAACCCATTTTTTTGCATCTGATGGTAAACTAACTCCGCCAGTAAGGAATATTCCATATCTTGACTTAGTTTTTGTATCTGCTGCTTTACCAACAAGAATAGTTGCAACATCTTCAACTGTTTCTTTTTTAACTGTCGGGACATTTTTTGGATCTGTCTCAGAAACAGTTACTCTGAATGTGCCTACATACTTATCCCTTGCTGCAAAGACGAATAATTCGATCTCATCATCCTGTGCCTTAAAAAATACTGCAGGATCATCATTCGAATACCATTTTCCACCATGAGGTCCTTCATATCCCTCAGTTGTGTAGCCATCTTTTCTATAAATCTCCATATCAACCAGACCGGTTTCAGCGTCATCAGTCTTTCTGTCTCTATCATTAAGTACTATTCTATAAGCAGCACCAACTTTCAAACCTGTTACTCTGATTGATTTTTCATCATCTACAGATACAATATTTTCTTTTTTTACAAGTATAATCGGTTCATCAACTACCTTTGTTGATGTTGATCCTGATAATGATTTGTCGCTAACCTTATTATTATCAGTTTTACACCCCGTAGTCATTAAGGAAACAAACATTGTGACTACTATAAATCCAACTAAAAACTTCTTCATCCTTCACTCCTTTTCTAAATACAAAATAAAATTATACATAAAAATATATTTAAAATATTTTGTCACTATCATAGCAAAATATTTTAAATAAAATTTAGTTTGATAATTATAGCATTTTATTATATAAAAAAGCAAGTATAAAAGTTAAAAATAATTAAAAATTATTAATTGAATGCTTAATCGAACAAGTAATTAATAGTGAGGTTTATATGTTTATGTCAATTTTATGGTCGGTTGTTGGGGTTGTTTTTATTGTTGGTTTGATTGCCTATATGAATAGACCAATACAGGATCATGATGGTAAACATTTTAATGAGCTGTCCGGTGAGTCTGAGTCGGAATTTAATAGTCTTGTTGAAAATGACCCGGAAAATCCTGATGTTTATTTTCAGAGGGCAAATTTTAGGTTATCAAATGATAATCTTGATGAAGCACTATCTGATTTTCAAAAAACAATTGAGATTGATGAGACTAATTTTGAGGCACATTTAAAGATTGCAGAAATATATTCATTAAAGGGGTTGCATGAAAAAGCATTAGCACAGTATCAATTGATTATTGAAAATTCTGAAGAAGACTATTCTGTTTATATTCAATATGCTCATTGTATATATGATTATATAGAGGCAAGGAAAAACGATCTGCCTGAATCAGCGGAGGAAGATTTAAGTGAGGTTTTATCTATAATAGATAAGGCAATAAATATTGATGAATCCCGGCCTGAAGCTTTTGTTTTAAGGGGTGATTTATATTTTGCAGACGGTAAATATGAACAGTCACTACAGGATTATGATAAATCAATAGAATTATCCGGCGGTAGGATTCCTGAACTCTATATTAAGAGAGCCGCTGTATTTGCTCAGCTTGGAATAGATCAAAAAAGAGACTCGGATCAACAGACTGCGATAAAATTAGCAACCGAGTTTGTTGAGGCCGCCCCTTTTAATCCTTATTCATATAATCATCGTGGTGAGATCTATATGAAACTTGCTATGATGGATAAAGCAGAAGAAGAGTTCAACAAAGCTTTACAGTTGAAACCAAACAATAAGTTATTTAAAGAGAACCTAGAGAAAACTCAGATAACAGAGAAAACTCAGATAACAGAGAAAACTCAGATAACAGAAAAGTCTCAGACATCTTAAAACTCCAAAAGAACGACTTCTCTGTTATGTTTTATTAAGATTCTGCAGTATCGGTTAAATCTATTATAGGTTCTTGTGAAAAAAGATAATTTTTGCAAGAGCCTCTAGTATTAAAATGATGTTGTTACTAGATATTAGTTTTATAAAGGTGTGATTAAGGTTTGATAAATTAAATAAATATTGGATGGACTATTGATGAAAGTATTGTTTTTTTCAGATCTGCATATTTCAAGTTCTCACACAGATTATTGTTTCTCGGTATTGGATGAAATAATAGAGATTGTAGAGAATGAAAAAATCGAAGTTTTAATTATTGCCGGTGATCTTTTTGATTCATTTAAGGACATAGAACTTTACAGAGATAGACTAAGAACCGGTTTAAATAAAATTAATGCTGTTAGAATTTTCTATATCCCCGGTAATCATGAATACCTGGGGATCGGTAAAAACAGCCTGGAATCTTATGATTTTGGAAGTAATGTAGAGTTAGTACTTCAAAAACCGTTTCATTATATAGTGATTGGAGATACTGAATTTCTATTTCTACCTTTTATGAAGGACTATTCTGATTTTATTAACTGGAGTGTGCCGGAAAAAACAGATAGAAAGAGAGTTGTTGTAGTACACTCGACCATTGCAGGTCTCATATATACAGGGTGTAATGATGGTGAGGTTGATGTTTCCTATATTGACAGTGAGTTGTTTGTTAAGGTTAGGGCGGATCTTGTCCTCGCAGGTCATATCCATAAGATGAAGGATGAAAATCTAAATGGAATTAGGATCTGTTATCCCGGATCAGCAAGGGTGTGGCGATCAGGGGAGTTTGACAAAAGGTCAGTCGGTATACTTAACATTGATAATGAAAGCATAGTTATAAAGAATCAAGTTATAAAATCCGCGGGTGAGTATAGGGAATTTAAGGTTACACTGGATTTTGATGGAAAGACTGAGCCACCTGAGAGTATTTTTAATGGCATAGGGAACTCTGATTATATATTGGTAGAGATTCATGGATTTGCAGATGACGATAGTTTGGCCCAGAAGGCTGAGGATGATATTAAGAAATATTTGACCGGACGGGTCAGGGCGTTTGAGGTTGGCCGTTCACATTTTACGGTTATCAAAGATATATCTCAGAATCCTGTTGCAAAGAGGTTTATTGAGATCCTTGATGGAATGAAGACAGAAATTAATAATGATGAATTGTGGCATAAAGTTAGGGAGATAGGATTAAACTCTATCAAATCGGGGGGGAATCTATGATAGAGAAGCTCATTCTTGATAATTTTGGAAAATTTAGCGGAGAGTCATTTGATCTAAGTAGGACAACACTGTTTTACGGAAAAAATGAATCGGGTAAAACCACAATTTTTGATAGTTTACTTATAAATCTAGCCAATCTTCCAAAAACTACAACTGCAGGTAGAACTATAAGTGGTCGTTATATGAATAATGTTTCCACCTCTATTATACCCCGGCCATTTAAGAAAATTGAGTTAGATCATTTTATCAATCTCTATTCTATCAGGGAAGGGGATGCCGGAATTGATTTGAATACGGACAAGGGGCTTGTTAATTCTTTAAGAGATTCTCTTTATAACTCCGGGATCGATCCGGGTAAGATAGGTGATGAGCTTGAAAAGATGTCAAAGGATTCCAAAAATTTGGTTATCAATCGGAAAATTTTGGCTCTTGAGGATGAGAAGAGGACTTTGGAAATCAAACTCAATAATCTTAGAGGTCAGAGAGATGAAATTCTATCAAAAAAATCAAGAACAGATGAGAATGAGAAGGCTATATTATTGCTTGAATCCGCTGTCTTAGAGCAAAAACTTGCCCGAGAGAGCCTGGTTAAAAGAATTGAGTTATATGAAAAGCACCTTAAAAGGAAAGAAGCACTGGATATTCTTGAGATTATCTCAAAACATGAGGCCATAGTTCAAAGATATGAGTTGCTTAAGAAGTATAATTCTATTGATCCTGCAAAATTTTCCACATTAAAAGATGATGAGAGAAGACTCGAAAAGGAAATATTAGTTCTAAGCGGTGAAGTTAAGGTTTTATCTGAGAAGCTATCAGATATTAGTCAGTCACAGGTTAAAGAACAAGATAGGCTAATTCAAAAAGACAGATTTCGAGGGATATTGGCGACTGAGCTGGGAATCCTTGAAAATACAGGAAAGAAGATGAAGATTATTAAATCCTTTAACATTCTTTCACTTTTACCTGCTATTGCCTCGATCTTAATCGGTGTTGGGTGTTTCTTTATTCTACAAAATCCTGCAATCAGGATTACAGCATTATTTATTGGGTTATTGGCAGGTGCATTAATGCCTATCCTACTAAGAAAGGGATCAGTTGTTGAGGATCATCAGTCAATGGCTGAGATTACCACAAAAAGCAAGGATCGTATCAGGGTAAATACAGGGGGTGAGATAAATCCGCTCTCTGATAGTTTTGATGGACTTAAGAATGAGATTAGTCGAATTGTTATGGACATTGATGCACAGGCTAAGAGTTTTGATGAAAAAAAGAGAGCAATAGTTGAGCAGCAGATAGAGCTGGATAGAAAAAAACAAGAATTGACGCGGCAAGAGGAGCAATTGTCAGTTGTAGTTAAGAGTATTAGTGAGTGGTTGAATAGCTCGGGTATTACAGATATGATGCAATTGAATGAGTATAAAAAAGAGATTAGACAGCTCTCTACTAGCCTTTCATCATCTGATAATTTGTTAGCCGAAAAGTCTAAACTATACGGTGTTGACAATCAAGTTCAATTAAAGAATGAATGTCATAGACTAATCAATCTTATTGATAGTGAGGGATTAACACATAATAATGAGTCTGCTCCTCTTGCAAGATTAAGATCTGAGTTAAAGGGCATAGATATTGAATATGAGTCATTAAAAAATAGACTTGAGAGCATGAAAAGAGAGCAGGCCGCTGTCTCCGGTCATATTACCGGTTCACTTGGAAGTATTCCGCAGGCTCTGGTTGAGACAGCATATTCATTGGATAGAATAAATAAAGAGATTGATAAATTGAATCTTGAGAAGAGGGCGTGTAGAATAGCCTCAGGTATATTTAGTGAAATAGCTAAGGATACAGGTTTAGCATTTCAAGAATTGTCTAAGGAATTTGGAGAGGTCTTTGGTTCATTGTTTGGAGATGATAAAAAAGTAGTTATGAGTGACATTAGAAATGACGCAATAATGATGGATGATGCGATGGGTAATAGCCGACAAATCGACTATCTATCAACAGGTACAAAGGATGCGTTCCGGTTGGGTATGCGGCTTCTCTTTGCAAAGAAACTTAGAGAAGATAGTGCAGATGGATTTATTATTCTTGATGAGCCATTTAGACACCTTGATCGTGAACGAGAAAAGAGTGCTGTGAAGATGCTTAAAAAATTTCAGGATGAAACCGGATGGCAGATAATTATGTTTACAATGGATGAAGTTACGGTTGGTTTGATTGAAGAGGTTTTTACTGATTGTCTTACAAATCGATTGTAAAAAAATGATAGTAAAAAAACTTATAATAAACGCAAGAAGCTCTTGTAAACAATCGGATTATACTTGCATGAGTCTTTTATATGTTAAAATACCCTATAACCAATGGTAATTGAGATTCCTATCGATACAGAGAACTCAATTGGAACTTTACCGGTAATGTCTTTGTAGACCGGTTTTGCAAGATAACCATTTTTGATGGGGATAAAAAGAAACTCAGAGAATACATCCAATCCAATAAGTGCTTTCTCAGAGACCTTATAGGCGTTACCCATTACAACTTTTATACCCGGGTTAACCGGCATATAGATAGATGGGGCAGGAAATATCTCATTATCTGTATTGTAGCCATCAGCCGTGATTGTATCTTTATTGTTTCTCACAACTAAGAAGTAGTTTACCGGATGAAAACCGGCGATCAGCCCTATTGACAGGAAGAAGTTCTCATACTTTTCACCTCGATAAACCATCGGATAGAATCTCGCAGAGATAGGCAGGTTAATTTTAAAATTATGGTTATAGAAAACAAGCGAATTGTTATCTCTAATCTCTTTATAACCTGAGAGGTTATAAACAAATCCGGTTTCGATATATAGAGACCACCACTCGATAAATTGTATATTAATTCCAAATGATAGTGGTGTGTTAAAGGAATAGTACTCCTTATATTGGATCAACTGAATATTTGAGGCTGGAAAGTTGTAGCTTACTCCGATGGCACCATATATAGTAACATTTGATTCGTATCCAAATATGTTCTTTGCATTTAACTCGGTGGTTTTTGGGGACAGAGTAGAAAATGCAAGAATTAATAAAAATATGAATAGTCTATTTAACATAGGTCGTACCATTCTTTCCATCTTTTATTGTGACACCAAGAGCCAGTAGATCATCTCTGATTTTATCTGACATAGAGAAGTTTTTTTCATCTCTAAAATGCCTTCTAAGTTCAATAATATAGTTTATTAGGCTATCATCAAGTGATGAATTAGATTCTGAGTTATCAAAGAGAAGGCCAAGGATATCCTCGCCGAATTCTTTTACTAGTCTATTTACGGCGGAAAGAATACCTATATCCGGATTCTGTTTTAAGACCTCATCGTTTGATATTTTTAATAGATCGTATAGAAGTGCTATTACATGAGCTGTATTAAAGTCATCATTCATAGCCTCACCAAGGGCTACCCGTATTTCCTTAACGCTTGTGTGTTCATCGTTGTTTTCCTGTCCGCTATTGTTCTGTTTATCTCCAAGATACGATCTCAGTGTAAACACAGACCTCTTTAGCCTCTCAAAACCGCTCTTTGATGCATCGATTGCTGCGTAGGTAAAATCAAGTGGGCTTCTGTAGTGTCCCTGAAGGATATAGAATCTAAGTATAGTTGGATCATATTTGCTGAAAAGATCATCCAGAACTATAAAATTTCCAAGAGATTTACCCATCTTTGTTCCATTGACTGTCAGAAGATTATGGTGAATAAAATACTTGATAAATGATTTGCCTGTTAAAGCCTCAGATTGAGCAATTTCACACTCATGATGTGGGAAGATATTATCAATACCGCCGCCATGAATATCGAGTGTTTCGCCGATATATTTCATTGACATAGTAGAACATTCTATATGCCAACCCGGATATCCGTATCCCCATGGCGATGGCCATTGCATCAGGTGTTCCTTTTCCGCCCTCTTCCAAAGTGCAAAATCCTCGGTGTTTTTTTTATCCTGTGCAACCTCAATCCTTTCACCTTCCAGTGTCTCCTCTACAGTTCTACCTGAGAGTTTACCGTATTCCTTAAATGATCGTACATCGAAATATACATTTCCCTCTGGGGTAGCGTATGCGTTTCCCTTTTCAATAAGTTTGGAAATGTGTTCTATCATCTCAATTATATGACCTGTTGCCCTAGAGCTAATTGATGGCCTTAGAATATTCAGTCTATCCATATTCTTGAAATATGAAACCTCATACTTGTAGGCTATCTCAACAGGTTCTAGTTTTTCCCGTTTTGCCTGCTTTGATATCTTATCCTCGCCATCATCTACATCGCCAACAAGATGACCGACATCTGTAATGTTCTGGATATACCTTACTTTATAACCGAGATGAGTTAGATATCGATAAATAGTGTCAAATACTACATAGCTTCTGGCATGTCCCAGATGAGGGTGTCCATAAACAGTAGGACCACAAACATACATCCCTACAAATGGAGGGTTTAAAGGTGTGAAATCCTCCTTTGTTCTAGTTAGACTGTTATAAAGTTTCAATCCCATAGTAATCCGCCTTAATTTTTATAGTGTAAAATCTTTTTTTAAGAGGCTCTTTTAGTCAATTATTTAATTTTTGAAAGATATTCTCATAATTATCAAAGATAATTATTTATTAATTATCAAATATGAAAAATAATAATAATAAAAAAAATAACTTATGTCAAGAAAAGCATTTTTATAACTATTTTTTTAAGTAAATTTTCTTTGCAAGAGTCTCGATATAGTTTAAATTACTAAAATTTATTTTAACAGCAATATTTTTTTGAAAAAAAATTACTTCAGCTTAAAAGGGGTAGATGGAAGTTATTTGTGTTTAACAAATTATAGGTGGTTTTAAACCAGGATTGCTACAGTGACCCCGTAGTTTTTACCCTGAGTGGGATGGTTTTCGAAGTCAAACGATGTAACAAATGGCGAGCGGGAGAGAAGGTCGTATATACATTGTTTTAATGCACCTGTTCCTTTTCCGTGGACAATTTTCACTTCACTAAGTTTATTAAGCATTGCCCTCTCAATAAAACGGTCAACCTGCTTTTCTGCCTCATCATAGCGTAGACCTCGCACATCAATGGAGAGAGCTACATGCTCAAGATTATAATTGACTGTTTTTTTTGCAGGTTCTTTGGCTTTAGGTTCTGTTATCTTATCAAGTTCAGTCCTCATAAAATTAGTTCGTACTATTCCAACCTGGACGGAGTATTCATCCTTATTATTGGTAGTTCCTGTAACAGTACCGGTAAGACCGGATGAGATGATCTTTACTCTATCGCCAACTTCGATACTTTCTGAAAGATTTGGTTTCTTTGAGCCCCCTAGATTTTTATGTCTAGAATTTTTTCTATTTTCGTTAAATGACTCACTATCAAGCCGTTTCTTGTTTGATTCAAAGTAGTTAAGAGATTCTTTTATGGATTCCTTTGAGGCATTTGATTCACGAATATTTTTAACAAGTTGTTCAAATTCTTTTCGAGATCTCTTTAAGAAATTGTCCTCTAATTCTCTTTCCTGTTGTTTTAAGATCTTTGCCTTATCCCTATATGTTTCTTCTGACTTCTTTGCCTCCTCAAGCTCCCTTTCAAGTCGGGTCTTAAGCAGTTTTACCTCTTCAAGTTTAACTGTTATATCTGAATTCTTTCTGTGAAGCTCATTATATATCTTTTCAAAATCAAAGAAGCTTTCGTTTAGGAGTCCCCTTGCCTCAGATATGATTGTTTCAGGCATCCCCAGGATTCTTGATATCTCAATAGCCTTGGAATGACCCGGTAACCCCATTATCAGTCTGTAAGTAGGTTGATATGTTTCAGGATTAAATTCCATTGAGGCATTTTCAACAAACGATTCCTGCTCTGCAAAGTACTTCAGGCCATTAAAGTGGGTGGATACAAGGCATAGTGATTTTCTATTGTGAATATATCTAATAATTGATATTGCAAGAGCTGTCCCCTCATCAGGATCTGTACCTGCACCAAGTTCATCAAGAAGAACAAGCGATCTGTCTGTACAGTTAGCGGTTATGTCTTTTAGTTTAAGAATATGGGATGAAAATGTTGAAAGGGAGTTATCAATTGATTGTTCATCACCCATATCGATAAAAATACCATCAAATACTCCAAATACTGAGTCTTCATCGGCATTTATCGGGATGCCGCTTTGAACAAGTGCGGAGAAAAGCCCGAGGGTTTTAAGGACTACGGTTTTTCCGCCTGTGTTTGGACCGGTAATTATTACAGTTCTGATATCATTATCAAGTGTGATATTTAGAGGGACACACTTATCAATTAGTTTTGGATGTTTTGCATTGATTAGGCTTATTATTTGCCGATCGCTCAATTTTGGTGACCTGGCATCTGTCTCAGAGCCATATCTATAGATAGCGTAGTAGATGTCAAACTCTAAGAGTTCACTAGAAATAGTTCTTAACGATGTTGAGTCATCTGCTATAGAGCCTGTGTATGATCTAAGAATATTACGAATTTCTCTTTTTTCAAGTTCGTGTTGCAGGTTTAATTCACTATACGCCTCAAAGAGTTTCTTTGGAACAATGAAGCTGGTTTGACCTGTGTTGGAGGTGTCCATAACAACACCATCTATTCTGTTTTTAAATTTTGATTTAACAGCGATACAATTATAGCCCTCACGGACAGTTATTATATCTTCAGTTGTATAGTCTGCGGTTTTCAGTTCCTTAAAAATCGACTGAGTTACACTGTAAATTCGTGATTCAACATAGGAAATAGCAGCTCTAATCTCATATAGAGTTCTACTTGCATCACTTGAAACAAAGCCGTCCTTGTCTATATACTTTAATATCTCTAAGTAGAAACTGTTGTTTAGTGTGTTGACTGAAAAAAGTTCTGCTGTTGAACGATACCTTATTGGTGTAAATGATTTTTTAAAAACAAAATAGTTACTAATCGTCTTTGCTATTGCATAGAGAGTTTGAGCTGAAAGCACAACGCCTTTTTCTGCCGGTGCTATATCATCATTAAAAATATAAATATAATCCGGAAGACCGATGTTTTCATCTCTAAAGAATGTGGATATCTCGTTGTATATCCTATGCCTCTTTGATATCTCGCCTAAATCTGTTAACGGTAGTATATTATTGATATCAATTGAACCTTTTTCGCTGAGAGCTTTCTTAGATACTCTGTCAAGGATCTCAAAATAGTCGGTTTTTTCAAGATATTTTGTATTACTTATCACTACCGGTCTCACCAAAAAGATACATAAAATTTATACCCTTATTATAATAAAGATCATATATCAAAATCATATCTAAATAAAAACACTGATCAG
>CAYYKD010000004.1:57470-66582 GCA_964471825.1 uncultured Spirochaetales bacterium | reverse complement strand
AAAGATCATATAGGCAAAATATGATAAAACCAGTATTGATCCATGAACACGGTTAAGAGTTCTTTTTTTACTCATCATAACAAATGCCAGTACTAATATAGTTGCTATTACATTCAAAAGAATGTCGAAGTTTGATAATGTAGTTATTGTAATAGGATTAATCAATGCAGACAGCCCTAGTATTAAGAATATGTTAAATATATTTGAACCAATTACATTACCTACAGCGATGTCATTATTCTTTTTGGCAGCAGCTACAAGTGAAGTTGCAAGCTCCGGTAGGGAAGTCCCAATTGAGATGATGGTTAATCCGATGATTCTCTGAGAGATGCCGATCTTCTGTGCAACCACTACAGCATTATCCACTATGAGTTTGCCACCGAGTGCAAGGAAAACAACCCCGATAATAGTCATAATAACTGAAATTGGAATTGACCTGTCTTTGATTTCAAGTTCATCAGCCATCTCACCTTTTTTAATAAGTATATAATTGTATCCCAGAAATAATCCGAAAAAAACCAATAATACGACCCCGTCAATTCTTGATATCTCTGAAAATGTCCTTCCCTCAAGAATTCCGTCATTTCCGCACACAAGGACTAGAAGACCTGCTAATAATGCAAGCGGGATCTCAATAATTGTTGTATTTGATTTAATTGCTATAGGTAGAAGTATAACTGACAATCCGAGAACTACCATAAGATTAAATAGATTGCTACCTATGACATTTCCTATAACAATATCACTGTTGTTTTTGACAGATGCAAATATATTTACAACCAACTCAGGCATAGATGTACCAAATGCGACAAGTGTCATACCTATAACTATTGTAGGAATTTTAAGCCTCTTTGCAATCGAAGCACTTCCGTCAACTAAAAAATTCGAACCAACAATAAGTGGAATAAAACCGCCAAAAAGCAAAAAAAAACTAACTATTACTTCCATGTTCTTCTCCACAATAGATTCACTATTGTAATGTTTGATGTATATAATAATTAATTAACTTAATCAATAATTATTATGAATTATCCTTTGACAATAGGGGTATTTTTTGTTAAAAAAAGAGATAGATTTTTTTAAGGAGTGGATATGGCAGTTTCTTATAGAGAATTAGGGCTTGTAAATACTAAAGAAATGTTTAGTAAGGCAATCAACGGTCAGTATGCGGTTCCGGCATATAACTTTAATAATATGGAGCAGATGCAGGCTATAATTTCTGCCTGTGTAGAAACAAGATCACCGGTAATTCTTCAGGTTTCATCGGGAGCAAGAAAGTACGCAAGTTCGACATTGTTAAGAAACATGGCTAGAGGTGCCGTAGAGTATTCTAAGGACCTTGGTTATCCTATTCCTATTGTTTTACACCTGGATCATGGTGATACTTTTGAGTTATGCAAGGATTGTATTGAGAATGGGTTTTCATCTGTTATGATTGATGGAAGTCATCTATCCTATGAAGATAACATTGCACTTACAAAGAAGGTATGTGATTATGCACATTCTCAGAAAGACTATGTAACAGTTGAGGGTGAGCTTGGAGTTTTAGCCGGTGTTGAGGATGATGTTTCATCGGAACACTCTAATTATACAAGACCTGAAGAGGTTGTGGATTTTGTTAAGCGAACAGGTGTTGATTCTCTAGCAATTTCTATCGGAACATCACATGGTGCTAATAAATTTAAACCGGAGCAGTGTACAAGGGATTCTAACGGTGTCCTGGTGCCGCCTCCATTAAGATTTGACATTCTAACTGAAATAGAGAAGAAAATTCCGGGTTTCCCTATAGTTCTTCATGGTTCATCATCAGTGCCTCAGGACTTAGTTGAAGTTATCAATAAGTTTGGCGGCAAGTTAAAGGATACAATTGGGATTCCTGAGGAGCAGTTAAGAGAGGCAAGCAAATCGGCTGTCTGCAAGATAAATATTGATTCAGATGGTAGGATTGCAATGACTGCAGCAATCAGAAAGGCATTTGCTGAGGATCCATCTCAGTTTGATCCAAGAAAATATCTTGGACCTGCAAGAGATGAGTTAAAGAAACTATATATGCATAAAAATAATGTGGTACTTGGAAGCGCAGGTAAGGCGTAGTTATTGTAAATAGAGAGGTTTTTCTATGGAGAAGTTTAGGGTTGCAATTCTAGGATGCGGTACAGTTGGCGGAGGTCTAGCTAGAATTCTATTAGATATGCAGGAGAGTCTAAGCTCAAAGAGTGGAAAGAGAATAGAACTTGCAAGGATAGTTGATATTTTTCCGGCAAAGAGTTCAGAGAGATTTGATATTTCCAGGAAATATTTTGCAGGTAATATGGATGAGCTTTCTAGGGAAGATGCAGGGGCGGCTATTAAGGAGATCATCAATTCAAGTGATATAGATCTTGTTGTGGAGACTATCGGAGGGGATTCTGATTTTATATTAAATCTACACCTTGATATTCTAAGATCAGGTAAGAATCTTGTTACTGCTAATAAGGCACTGCTGGCTAAGCATAACTCATTGATATTTAAGACGGCAAATGATAATCATGTCAGCTATGGATTTGAGGCATCTGTTTGTGGCGCAATACCAATTATTAAAACTATTAGAGATTCTTTTTCAGGGGATCAGGTAGAATCATTCTGTGGAATAATGAATGGTACGAGTAACTATATTCTTACAAAGATGCAGCATGAATCATTATCCTTTGATGAATCCTTGAAGATGGCACAGAAAAATGGTTATGCAGAACTAGACCCGACCCTTGATATATCCGGCGGTGATGCAGGAAACAAATTAATTATACTACTGAAATTGGTCTATGGCATTTCGGTAAAACTTGAAGATCTTAAAATAGTAGGAATTGATAAGCTCTCAGGATATGACTTTGATTGTGCAAGGGAGATGGATTGCTCAATAAAACTTATCTGCTTTGCTGATAAGGTAGGTGACTCGGTTTTTGCTACGGTCAGACCCACAATGGTTAAAAATAGCAATATTCTATCCAAGATCAACAATGCAACAAATGCAGTTGCCTTGAAAAATCTCTATTCAAGGGAGCATCTGCTTGTTGGTGAAGGGGCAGGTTCCTATGAAACAGCTAGTGCTATAGCAGGTGATATTGTTTCAATAGTTAAGAGTCCGGACATCTGTAGGATCGAGGATTCTGTGTCAAAATTAACATTTTGTTCAGCAGATTCATATATAACTCCATACATAATAACCTTTGATACTGAGGATGTTCCTGGTATTACCGGTGTGGTTACAACAGCAATAGGTAATCAGAATATAAACATTGATACTGTAGGTCATAATTCGAGAACTGTTAAGGATAGGGCTGTATTCTCTGTTGCTACAATGCCATGTTCTATCAATCAGATAAACAAGGCTATAGATGAGATAAAACAGAAAAGACCAAATGTATTTGTCTCGGAGCCAAAGATAATGCCTATATTATAGGTTTTTTTTGCAAGAGCCTTATACACGAGTCTTAATAGAGAATAAAAAAGGGCAATGATAGGTATGTTACCATCATATGCCCTTTTATTTTAAAAAAAATTGAGGCTCTTTCAAAACTCGCTCTTTATTTTCTATCTCTTTGTCGTTCTTCGCCTAAAGTCCTCATTTACGCAAAGTAAACTCCGGGCTTTAGACTCATCACTCCTTAATCTAGTAAAAAATATCGAGTTTTGAAAGAGCCTCAATTGGTAATATAATTACAGCTTACCAAAACTGATTTTAACCGGTTTGATATCTAGAACTATCCCTGTTACACTATATCTATCAATAATACTTGTACCTTTATATTGCCAGTACCCTTTTGAGTCATCGGTTTTTCTGAATATCAATTCAACACCAATTCCTTTGTCATTAAAAGAATAGCTTTTAATTGATGTCGCACCTTTGTTATCCATAAGAAAGAAAGATGCAAAGTTTTTAACAAAACCATTTGGACTAAATACACCGCTATTTATTATTGGGGTTGTAATATTGAAATACTCCTCTTTATTAGTTAGAAGCTTGTCCTTAGAGATCGTAAATTCATTTGAATCAATTTTGAAACTATCGCCTTCTTCAATAATGCTAAGTTTAACATTTGAGATGTCGGCAACTGATTTGACCCGTTTATAAACAGCATTATATACATCGATTATTGTTACCGATCCATCTCCAGCAACCTCAACTGAGTTTGTATCTTTATAATATATCATAGCAGTATTTTCATCTACGCCAAATGAGTATCTGTACTTTGATTTGTTTTCTACAGCGACTCTGATGAGTCTGCCAAGTCTTGATTTTCTGTCAAAATGTTGGTCAATTGTTCCTATTTTGAAAAAACCAAGCCCCTTTCTTACTACAAGCGGACCAATTTCTTGATCATCCATTGATTTGAATGTATCAGAGGTATCCATAGTTAAAGCACTTAGACTGTCACCTCCGGCTATCATAATTTCACTTTGAATTGCAGCACCCGCACTGGTTCCACCAATAACTCCACCCTTCTCGTAGAGGCCGTATATTGCATCAAGAGCTTTTGTGTTTGAACCATCATCCCTTCTTAGTACCTTTAATATATTTGTCTGATCTCCACCTAGAAACCATACTGCATTGCATTTTGATATCTCTTTAACAACAACATCGTTATCACCATTTGATACCCAAGTTGATTCATCTACATCTTTAGTTAGTTTATCATTCTTTACTGCAAGCTCAATGATCTTAATGTTGGCTGCAGGGAAACCTCTTTTTGTAAGGTCAGCGATAAACCAGTTTGAATACTTTATCGGATTGCTTGTAGCAGCAGGGATGATACCTATAATAGCACTCTTCCCGCCGGACATCTCAATAAATTTATCATATATACCGGTTGTATCTGAGTTTATTGCTCCACCTGCAATTACCAGTCCGCCTCTCTGTGCAGAGAAAGAGTATCCGAGACAAAAAACAAAAAAACTAATAATAAATAGTGTTCTTTTCATATTTTATTCCAATAATAATAGTTACGGTTACCTTATAGAAGGTAACCGCATAGAGTCAAATTAATTCTTATATTTTACCGATACTTTGATCGGTTTTACTTCCATAGCCACATTTACAATAGTGTATTGATCAAGTGTTCCATCAAGGAAGTTCCAATAGCCCTGAGATACAACATCACCCCAGTCATAACCACCGAAATATGCACCATCATCAAATTCATCAGCAAGGATTGTATCTTCAGTAATTTTTGTAAAGATGATCTCAGCACCATCAAAGTTTTCATCAAACAAGAAGTGTCTGATTTGATCGTTTACTTTGTTATCAAGGAGATCCCAACCAAGTGCGTCATTAAGATATGGCATCATTGTTCCAAGACCGTTCTTTGGCTTAGCTTCATGACTGTTATATTCAGCACCAACTACTTGAAGACCATCATTTTGAATTTTTAATGGGTTAGGTGTCACAACTCTTGTGTCCAGATTGTATTTGTCACCCTTTTCAATAATACTTAACAGGATATTTCTAGCACCGTTATTTGGCATTTTTTGTGCATGTTTTACATCCATTATATAAACGCCGCCTCTACCTTGAGCTTCAATCTCGTTTGTTTCCGGGTAGTAAATCATAGCAGTGTTTTCGTCTACACCAAACCCGAGTTCAAATTTGTCCTTAAGTTCCATCATTACTGCATAAAGTCTGCCGATTCTACCTCTTTTGCCGAAGTGTTGATCAACCATTCCTTTATCAAAGAAGCCTATCCCTCTCATAAGTCCTACAGGACCAAGGTTTTCATCAATCACAAGGTTATCATAACTTACAGGTTGAACAAATCCACCCCAGCCATCTCCGGCAGCTATCATTGGATCACACATAATCGCAGCTCCCGCACTTGTTCCACCGATTACGCCACCACGGTTATATACTTCCCATACAGCCTCAAGAGATTTTGTCTTAGAGCCGTCCTCTCTGTACATAAGTCCTGTAGTTCTTCTCTGATCTCCGCCTGTAAACCAGATGCCTGTACATGATTTAATTAACTCAACAGTTTCATCTTTATCTACATTTTCAGCCCACTTAGTTTCATCAATTCCTTCAGTTCCCTTATCATCCTTAACAGCAAGAGGGATAACTACAACATTTTTGAAACCATAGCCTGCTAATTCATCCTGAACCATCTTAGCATATTTTGCTGGTCGACCGCTTGCTACAGGTATTACACCTATCTTTGCCTTAGATCCACCGGCCATTTCAATGAATTTACCATAGACATTTACATTACTAGCCTCTAATGCACCACCTACAATAACAAGCCCCTTTGTCGTCTTAGTAGGTTTTGAAAAAGGTTTAAAAAGTTCCGGATCTATTGCAGAATGTTTTTGCATACATCCGGTTAAAG
This sequence comes from uncultured Spirochaetales bacterium, assembly GCA_964471825.1. Classification (GTDB taxonomy): domain Bacteria; phylum Spirochaetota; class GWE2-31-10; order GWE2-31-10; family CAYYKD01; genus CAYYKD01. The sequence continues at coordinate 60,226 of CAYYKD010000004.1, read as the reverse complement.
CCGCTAGTGTCAGTAACACTAACGATAAAGATAAAAATTTTCTCATTTAAAATCCTCCATTAAATTTATATAATAAAAAAGACTATTTTTTTTTAAAAAAAAAGTCAAGTATAATTCAATATAAAATTTAAATGTAGAAACAGTATTGACTAAAAAGGGGTATTTTAATATTTACTTAATGGGAGTTAGTATGGTTAGTTATAGGGTAGCGTTAAAACTTCTCATAGATAGTTCAGCATCCATCAATGATATGGATTCAATTCAAATAGTGAATTCCATAGGTAGGTTTTTGGCTGAGGATTATTCTTCTGATATAGATATGCCACCATTTAATAGGTCTGCTATGGATGGATATGCGGTTTCTGATGGAGGTTTTGATTCCTATATAATTAAAGGTCTTATCCGTGCAGGTGATAATGGTATATACAGAGTTTCCGGGAATGAGTCCTATGCTATTATGACTGGGGCAAGGGTTCCTCAAGGTACAAACCGGGTTATAATGAAAGAGGATGTCCAAGTCGATGGAGAGAATTTTAAAGTGATCACCCGGTTGAAAGGTGAAGATAACAGCCGTAAGAATAACTGCTGTACAAATATTTGCTATACTGGGGAAGATGTTACTAAAGGTTCTACTCTTCTAAGAAGAGGGGATTTTATTACCCCATTTGAGGTTGCAATCCTATCGTCACTTGGTGTCAATCAGGTTTCAGTCTGCAGGAAGATTAGAGTCCGGTTAATAGTTACCGGAGATGAGTTGATAGTTAGTGATAATTCAAGTAATCAAACCGGTCATTCATCTGATAGTTTTGTTAAGGTAAACGAGCCATCAGAGGTTGTCTGTTCTATACGAGATGTAAATACTCCTGCTCTAATTGCAGCAATCTCTTTATCACCATTCTTAGAGCTGTCGGGGTCAGAGGTTGTAAAAGATAACCTTGGTGTTATTTCGGATGCCTTAAGTGATTTTTTGGCATCAGACGATGATATTGTTATAATCACAGGCGGTTCCAGTAAAGGGGAGTATGATTTTACTCAATCAGCTATGGATAATAATGGCGTCGACACATTATTTAATGAGGTAAACATAAAGCCCGGAAAACCTGTTATCTTTGGTAAAAAAAACAATAAGTCTGTTTTTGGATTGCCGGGTAATCCTGTTTCAGCATTGATAACCTATAAAATATTCTGCCTGCCATATTTTTATAAAATCTCCGGTGCAGTCTATAGGGAGGAATTGCTGGAGTGCGTTCTAGAGCATGATATAGTCTTTTCGAAATCCTCAATTGATAGAAAAAGATTTATTCCGGTTGAACTTGTTAATGTCAGGATACAAGATTGCTCTGATAGCAGCAGATTTGATAAGGGTGATCTAAAAGATACAACAACTGAAGAGCCTTGGGGATGTCGTGAGATAAAATATAACGGTTCAGGGCATATAACCTCACTAAGAGGTATCAGGTATTTTGCATCGATTGAGCCGGGTGTTGAAAAAATGAGTGCAGGAGATAGAGTTGTTATCAGACAGATTTGGTAGAGTCATAGATTCATTGAGAGTCTCAATAACAGATAACTGTAACTATTCGTGTTTCTACTGTAAGCCAAATTGTGAACAGGCACATTTTAACTATCTGAGGCTTGCGGATATCGAGAAATTAGCAGTTTCTATTAATAGGCTGGGGATAAGAAAGATAAAACTTACAGGTGGCGAACCTCTTATTCATAGTGAGGTTGTTGAGATTGTGAGTTTATTTAAGCAAATTGTACCTGAGACAGAATTATCCATAACTACAAATGGGTATTTTCTAGAGTCTCTTGCTGAAAAACTCTGCCTTGCCGGTGTAGAAAGGTTAAATATTTCACTAGACTCGATTAAGCCTGAGCTTTATCATAGGATTACGGGTGTAAATTCGCTATCCTCCGTCTTGAGCGGGTTGAATAGGGCTGGTCAAATGAAGTTTAAGAGGATAAAAATAAACACGGTCTATATGAAAGGGGTCAATGAAGATCAGATTGATCCTATAAAAAAATTTGCTGCCGAAAAAGGGTTTGGATTTCAACTGATAAATATGATGGATCTCTATGCTGATAAGTCAAATTTTGAAGATATCTCTAGGTTTGACAGGCCACCAAAGTGTGTTGGTTGTTCAAAACTTAGGGTTACAAGTGATATGAAGGTGATATCCTGCCTCTTTGATGATCATAAAACAGATCTCAAATTGTATACAGATATCGATGAGGGGTTTAGAGTAGCGGCCTCTAAGAAAGAACTATGTGGCAAAAATAGGACTGAAGGGGAAATGTATCGAATCGGCGGATAGACTTCTAGAATAATTCTTTATATACTAGAATAATTCTTTATATAATTGGAGAAAAAAGTTGGAAAAAGGGATAGATGGATTTTCACATATTGATACTAACGGCAATGTAAATATGGTTGATGTAAGTCATAAGGAGACGGTGCTGAGAATTGCAGAGGCATCGGGTGTAATAGTTTTTGGTGAAAACACCTCAGAGTTGATAATGTCAAATAGTATTGCAAAGGGGAGCGTTCTTACTACAGCCAAGATTGCAGGAATAAATGGAGTTAAACATACAGCAACTGTAATTCCTCTATGTCACCAGATCAATATTACAGGCGTTGAGATAGACTTTGCGATCGAACCGGATAGGGTTACTGTAAGGTGTCAGGTTAGATGTATCGACAAGACCGGCTGTGAAATGGAGGCATTAAATGGTGTCTCTACTGCATTGCTTAC
>CAYYKD010000004.1:56050-57460 GCA_964471825.1 uncultured Spirochaetales bacterium | reverse complement strand
TCTATGATATGTGTAAGGCCTATGATAAGGGGATGCACATAGAGGGGGTCAGGCTATGCCACAAGTCAAAAGTATCGCTATAAGTTCTCATAAGGGTACAAAGAAAAAGTTCATAGAGCGATCATTACTTATTAGCGATTTTGGTTTTGAGTTTGATGCTCATTCACAGCCCGGCACCTTACGGCAGGTGAGTATTCTGTCTGAGGAATTATTTGAGGAATTCAAGAATGAATTTCCTAGTCTTTGTTATGGAGACTTTGGTGAGAATCTTGTTATCTCCGAACTTGAAACCGGCAAGGTTAAACTTGCCGATCATATACGAATAGGTTCAGAGGTTGTGTTGGAGGTTACTCAGATTGGTAAGGAGTGCCACAGCGGATGTGAGATATTTATGTCTGTGGGCCGATGCATAATGCCTGAATTTGGAATATTCTGTAAAGTTATAAAAGGCGGGGAGGTCTGTGTTGAAGATAGCTGTAGTTACGATAAGTGACAGATCGTTTAATGGGGTCAGAGCTGATTTAACAGGACCTGCACTTAGAGATCTAATTAATAGTCACTCCGATGATATTGCTGATCTATATCTTGTCTCTGATGATAGTGATATGATATCTGAGAAGCTTGTTAACCTCGCAGAGAAAGATTATCGTTTGATACTGACATGCGGTGGCACCGGTTTTGCTGGAAGGGACAACACTCCTGAGGCGACAAGAAGGATTCTTCATAAAGAGGCCCCCGGTCTGATGGAATACCTTAGATTTAGAAACTATCAGAATAACATTAATTCATACCATTCGCGAGGCGTTGCGGGGGTCAGAGGTTCAACACTTATAATTAATCTTCCCGGATCGCCCGGAGGGGCAGTTGATTGTTATATGATCCTAAAAGACTATCTTCGCCACCCGCTTGAGTTGTTAAACGGCGAAGTCAGGGATTGCAAAACCAATTTATTGTAAAAAAGATTGACATTATTTTAAAAAAAATTAATATCTCTTCTTTACTAATATTTATTTTATTCTTGTGGGGGTTTGTATGGATAACGCAAAATTGATACTGGAAGGGAAGACATACGAATTTCCTGTGATTAAAGGTACTGAAGATGAAAAAGGGTTTGATATATCGAGTCTTAGATCAAATACCGGTTACATAACAATAGATCCCGGCTATCAAAATACAGGTTCCTGTCTAAGTAGTATTACTTATATTGACGGAGAAAAAGGGATTCTTAGATACAGGGGAATTCCCGTTGAGGAATTAGCTGCCAAATCAACATTTATTGAGACGGCCTTTCTTCTAATTAATGGTGAATTGCCCAAAAAAGATGAACTTGATAACTTTTCAAAATTATTAAACAGACACTCAATGATCCATGAGGATATGCTTCATTTTTTTGACGGCTTCCCGCCCACA
>CAYYKD010000004.1:41427-56040 GCA_964471825.1 uncultured Spirochaetales bacterium | reverse complement strand
GAGGATATGCTTAACTTCTTCGATGGGATGCCTGCACATGCTCATCCGATGGCAATACTCTCCTCGATGGTAAGCACCCTCTCAATTTTTTACCCGGATCTCTATGTTGAAAATAAAGAGATTAAGACATTCAATATGGAAGCAATTAGGCTTATCTCAAAGGTAAGAACAATAGCGGCTTTTTCGTATAAGAAGTCGATTGGTGAACCCTATGTCTATCCAAGGCACGACCTAAGGTATTGCGGAAACTTTTTAAATATGATGTTCTCAAGCCCTGTCAGGCCATATACGGTTGATGATGAGGTTGAGAAAATTCTCAATCTGTTATTTATAATTCATGCTGATCATGAGCAAAACTGTTCTACCTCTACTGTCAGGCTGGTTGGAAGTAGCAAGGTTAACCTGTTCTCTTCAATATGTGCAGGGATATGTGCTCTATGGGGACCTCTTCATGGCGGAGCTAACCAGAAGGTTATTGAGATGATTCTTCAGATCAAAGATAATGGCATGAAGATTAAGGATGTTATCGAAAAGGCAAAGGATAAGAACTCTGACTTTAAGTTGTCAGGTTTTGGTCATAGGGTTTATAAGACCTATGATCCAAGGGCAAAGATATTAAAGGATGCTTGTGATAAATTCTTCAGCAAACGAAAAATTGATGAGCCATTAGTTGAGATAGCGATGGAGTTAGAGGAGGCAGCCTTAAAGGATGATTATTTCATTTCAAAGAAACTGTATCCAAATGTAGATTTCTACAGCGGTATACTCTATAAGGCACTTGGAATTCCAACAAATATGTTTACGGTAATGTTTGCAATAGGCAGGCTGCCGGGGTGGATTGCACAGTGGAAAGAGATGCATGATTCCGATCCATTTAAGATAGGCCGTCCAAGACAAATTTATACGGGTTCCTCTATCAGAAGTTATGTACCGATGCAGGATAGGTAGCCTGGCCTATCGCAGGGTATTGTTTTTACTTCTCATCTCTTTAGTGAACGCAAACATTTTTTCTAATAAACCGGTAATGGTTAGTCCCATATCAAAGTCATTACTTTTTATCGCCTGTTATCCGGGCAGATTAAACCCGTTTTCTGTATTGGATAAGTACTATCAAATTGATGAGACAACCTCATTAAAGGTGCTTGAGGAATTAAAGTTTAATAATGGTTTTTTCTCAGATATTCTAAAAGTTGAGGTAACAGGCGGTTATTATAGAGGGGTAGTCGGCTATCTATTTGAGAATCAAGTCGTGCTTCAGTACAATAGGTTAAATGAGTACCCGGACATCGTCTTTACAGCAGACTATCGTGCAAATGGTCTGTCTATAAAAAAGGGCGAAATATTTTCTATCTATGATACTGTCTTTGATCCTGAAAGGGGTGAGGTTTTAAAAGTAAATCTTGATAAGTCTGTAGAGGGAGGAAGGGTCTTTGAGTTATCTGATAAGAGTCTCTACAGATTTGTAATTAACCGTCAAGCTGATGTCAATTATTTTTCAGAGTCGGGCGGCTCGGCCATTATGATTGCGGATGTAGGGTCATTTATATCAATTGAGGGATTTAAAACTGCGGCAGGTCTACTAACCGATAAAGAAGGCTATCTGTTAGTTGACAACGGCGATACGGTAACTTTGACTAAAGATGGTTACTCACCTGTATATCATCATGGAGATGGGCTTAGCCTCTACTTTGTAGCAGAGCTTGATTATATTAGCTATCTAAGTGATGCTTCAACTAAGAGAAGCGGGTTATCAAAGAGCTTCCAAATAAATACAAAGAACTATGGTGTTATGAATAGGCTTGGATATAGTTTCCTTGAGGATACTAAGCTGGATCTATTGTGCCTTCCATCATTTGACTCAAGCCTTGGCAATGTTATTGATGGATTCTATATTGATAACTTACAAGACGGTGTCTCAGGTGAACTTGCGTTTAAGACTAGTCATAGCTTTGCTTCAGGTTATCAAGCATATCAAGTATATCAATACGATCAAAGTATAAACCGGTGGATTAAAAAAGAGTCAATAAACGGGAGTGGACAGATAACAACCATTCTTCACTCAGGCGGATATTATGCCTTGGTGTCAGAGTTTGGTCAAAAAACTATGAGTCAAACCGGTAAACTTAGAATTTCCCATAGTGACGCCTATAATGATGCCTATTCTCAGGTCTATCTTTTGGGGTCAGAGGGTGGGGTGTTTAGTGTTGATAGATCAACAATAAGTGGGGGCATGACCTATATTGAGTTACCCATTGGAGAATATCAGGTGTTTTGTATCGTCTCTGATGATCCACTTAATATTAAATCTCAATTAGTGAAAATAGGTTCCGGTGAAACTAATATCGCTTTTGAATATTCTAAAGATTTCCTCGGGGACAGACCGGGGTTTTCAAAATACTATTATGGTCGGTGGAAGATGCATAGTTTTAAGAAGAACAATAAGATTGTTAAACCTGGAAATGAATTTGAAGCTCTTGGAGATCTGGATATTCTTGGAGAAAACATTTTAAGATTTTCAGGTCAGAATTGTCTTGTTACGGCGAGATTTCACAGGACAGGGAAAGATATGGGTTTAATTGTTATCAGGAGGTCGAGCCTTCCGGTTTATCTTCAATCTATGAAGACTTTTCATAAAATATCCCCCTCTCTTTATGATTCAGAGCTTGTTATTCCTGTAATTGTTACGCATTTTGTGGGCGTTTTGCAGATCTCCTTTGATGCTGTCTATTTTTCCAGGCGTAAACTCTTAGATGATGAGTATTCACAAAATACCCCTGTTTTATCCGGATTCCCTTTTGGTGAGCAAAAATATCCCGAAACAGAGGAAAAGGCTCTGTTTAAAATCTTCTATACAAAATGAAAATATTATTTGATATTATTATTTGATATTATTATTACAATTGACATTGGTGTAATTTTTTTATATATTCTTGTAAAATTATCAGGAGTTAACAATGAGTATTCCGGTTCTATCTGTAATAGTGATTATATATCTTTCGATTATGGCTTATCTTGGCTATAGGGGTTATAAGGGAACCAAAAATGATGCTGATTATTTGGTCGGCGGAAGAAAGATACATCCATTTGTTATGGCACTTTCATATGGTGCAACATTTATTTCTACTGCGGCTATTATTGGTTTTGGCGGGTTTGCCGGATCGTTTGGTATGAGTCTTCTTTGGCTTACATTTTTGAATATAATTGTCGGAATTTTTATTGCATTCGTTTTCCTTGGCAAAAGAATCAGGCAGATGGGACACAATCTCGAATCGCATACTTTTCCGGAGCTGATTGGTAAACGATACAATTCAAAATTTTTGCTTGGCTTTTCAGCAATGGTGATAGTCGTATTAATGCCTCTATATACTGCAGCTGTAATAATCGGTGCCGCAAGGTTGATGGAGGTTCTTTTAAATATTGATTATAATGTGAGTCTATTGATTTTTTCTCTAATTGTAACTGCCTATGTTGTCTTTGGCGGTATAAAAGGGGTTATGTATACAGATGCTGTTCAGGGATCAATAATGTTTGCAGGAATGCTTCTGTTAATTGTGTTTATATATTCTAATCTGGGCGGATTAATTCCTGCCCATAGAGATATTTCATCTCTCAATAAGCGGATTGAGACAAACTACAATATATTAAAATCAAGTCTAAGTGAAGATGAGTTTAGTGTAGTAAAGGAATTTGTGCTTTCTAAGAATCAAAATACTACACCTGTTTTAATTATTGGTAATAGAAATTACACAATTGAAAAATTTGAGAAATCAGTTGATGCTATAATTAGCGGACAGTTAGGTTTTCTAGAAAATTTGACCGCGGATGAAATAGATGAATTTAAGGTTGTTGTACAGAGTGGTCTCGTAGATAAGACTCCTGTAGATTTTAACGGGTTTAGTATATCCTATGGAGAGTACAGGAAACTAAGAAATGAGATAAAAAACTATAACTATCTAACGGATAAGAATTCGGCAGGTTTGGGATTTGTCGGATGGGCAAGTATGCCTAGGGCCGGATCTCCACTCTGGTTTATAATTGTTACCTCTATTATACTTGGTGTAGGGATTGGAGTTCTTGCCCAACCGCAGCTTGTTGTTAGATTTATGACTGTTAAGTCAAATCGTGAGTTAAACAGAGCAGTGCTAATGGGCGGTATATTTATTTTATTTATGGTAGGCGTTGCCTATGTATCAGGTGCTCTTTCGAATTCAATCTTTTATAAAAATGATGGTGTTATTTCAATAGTGAAGGCGGGGGGTAATCCTGATAAGATTATACCGATACTTATCGGTGCTGTTATGCCGTCGTGGTTTAATTATTTATTTATATTGACAATTCTATCTGCGGGGATGAGTACTGTTTCATCACTATTTCATGTGATGGGCACATCGATCGGCCGTGATCTCTATGAGGGGTGTGTTAAGGGCGGAAGCAAAGGGAAACACTCGATTCTTATCACCAGAATTGGAATAATAATCACTGTTCTATTTTCTGTCCGGCTTGGATATATATTACCTATCGGTATTATAGCTAGGGCAACCGCCATATTTTTTGGTGTAATGGCCAGTGCCTTTTTACCGCTGTTGATAGCGGGTATATTTACAAGAAAAGTAACCCCATTTGCCGCTGTTGCCAGTTCTGTAACAGGATTTATAGTTTCAGCAATATGGCTAACATTTTTTCAGATAAAAGAAGCATCCGCGTTGGGTCTCTGCAAGCTATTGTTTAATAAGGCCGCACTTACTATTACTTCAAGCGGTACGCCCGGTATTCTTGCCTTTGTTGATGCCATAGTAATTGCCTTGCCCATATCAACATTTGTGTTAATAGTTGTAAGTTTATTCACAAAGAATCTCAATAAGGGTGAGTTGGATAGAATATTCAAAAAGGTTTAGTCTTAGAATCCCTTAATCGTGAGGCTTTTATTTGTTTTTCAAAAAAATATACTTCGCAAAAAATAAAATTTATTTTTGCAAGAACCTCTAGGGCATGCAATTTAGTTGATATATTCTGTAATATTAACACCTATATATGATCTGATAAAATGGTAAAAGAGTTTTATCAGATCGGTGATATTTTCCTTTTCAATCTCGACATTTTTTAGTACAGAGTATTTTTCGGAGAGAAACCTTCTCAGTATACCTGCATTTTCATGACTAATAGAGATCTTTGTATCTCTGGCGTGATTTTTGCAGAAAATCCTACCCTCATCAAGGTCAATATAATAGTTAGGTGCAACAGTCCCGCAATGACTACATTGATTTAGTTCAAAGTGTGTACCTGATAGGAATAGATATTTGGAGAGGAAAAAAAGAAGCGAGGTAAATGGTGTATTGGTGTCTAGAAGCTCAAGAGTATATTTCTCCATGTAATAGAAGCTCTTATAGTCATGATCTGAGATTCTTGTTGAGAGTATGATATCTGAGTATAACGAGGCAAGATAAAATTTGGTAAGATTGTTTCCAATAAAATCGGCAGGACTGATCGATGATATATCTTCAATTTTATAAAAACCGGTTTTTTGTTCCATATAGAGATAGAGTTTTGCTGTTGTAAATGGTTGAACTGTAGAACAAAACCGGTTTTTTAATTTCATTGCACCATAGGCCATTGCTCTGATAACACCTCTATCGGGGGTTATGAAGTCTGCAATTCGATTAAATTCACCCGACACTGAGGTTCGTAGGATGATGGCATCCGTTATGAATCGGTTTTCTGCCATAATAATCTATTCAGAAAAGATGTCATCGAGAATTATGTCAATTGAATACCCGCATTCTATCAGATCATCGTAATCTACACTTTCCATCATTTCCTTAGAATCATAGAACTCAAGTATATCCAACAGTTTTTTCATAAAATCTTCAGAGCCGAATTTTTGTTTGATATCATTGTATTTGGGACAGTTCTTATCTATTGCAATATGTACCTTATCATCCCTATGTGTTAAAATTAATGGGAAAATTGCACAGCTTAAAGGGAGTTCCTCTAGTGAATGTATTTTACAAAATCCATCCTCCCATCTCTGGCAGGTGTCACCAATCAGATATTTGTCTCCACTTTTTTTAAAGTAGATGTCACATGATTTTTCAGAGAAGAACCATGCTTCTTTTATCTCCTGATGGGTCAGCTCTTCACCGACAAGATCATAGAAATGGCAACATTCAAGACAATCCCAGCAATCAACTTCAATAAAATTATTCAACTCACTTACTCCAATAATAATTTTTTTTTCAGAAGCATGTTTTCAGCTTCACTTTTTCTAAGATAGACAGGCTCAGGGTAGCGATAGTTTATCTTTCTATCTATAATGTAGTTACAGAAATCTATCAGGTCAGAGGCACTATAATCAGCTTCATATATATGTTTAAATGTAGCAAATCGCTCATCTCGTAGTTTTATCAGATTAAAATCTGCACCAAAGAAACAAGCGTTTTTGGGATTGTATTCGGTAAGCTTGTTGTAGAGATCGATCGGTGTCAGATCAAACATATCTGATAATAGTAGAGGCTTAACATCTTTATCTGTTAAAAATGTGCAGAAAAAAGAACTCTTTTTTGCGTCTATAACAGGAATAGCAATATCTAAAGAGCTGAGTTCAGGATTTGTATTGAGTAGAAAATTGTACACATCAAATATTGAGAAGCCAATTACTTCAATTGAAAGTCCGAAGGCCATTGAAATAGCAGTAGTTATGCCGATTCTAAGTCCTGTAAAGGAGCCGGGGCCGGTTACTACAAATATTTTGTTTATTTTGAGTTTATCCAGGTTGTTTTCTTTTAAGAGAGCGTCAATTGCAGGAAGGAGATTTTCAAGGTGGTAGAATCCATCGTTGATTACCTTATAATGGGATTTTGATTCAAAGAAGGCAGCTGTCTTAAGAACCTTTGTGGTTGTATCAATAACTATATAGTTGCATTCTAGTTTAGCCATTTTATTGTTATAGTCCTTATTTCCTCTACTGGTTTGATCTCGACGATTATCGATTTTTTTGGAATCATCTCTTCACCTTTTTCCGGCCACTCAATAAAACTTATCCCGTCTGAGTATATGTAGTCCTCAAAACCGATTGCATAGAGTTCATAGGGGTCATTAATTCTGTAAAGATCAAAGTGATAGAGCATTACAGAGCTATTATCAAGGTATGAACCGCTATACTCATTCATTATAGAGAATGTTGGTGAGGGCATTGGCTCATTAATATCAAAGTATGATGCCGCACCTCTTACAAAGATACTTTTTCCGGATCCAAGTGACCCTTTAAGAAGGATTATGTCACCCTTCTTTAACCTCTTTGCAAATTCATATGCAATTTTCCCTGTCTGATTTTCATCTGTTGAATTAAAATTCTCTGTGTCGGACATTAGGATTTTAGAAGTGATGATAGTGTGCCATCAGAGTCAAGTTTTATTATTTTTTCTTTGATCTTAACTACTACAGAGTCGTTAGATGAATACTGCGGCAGGTCAGGAAGATCAATGTTAATATCCGGAGATCCCATAGGTTTGTACTCAATGGAAAACTTAATCGGGTTTCTAACAATCTTTGCTGTTTTATCCATCAGTATAAGACTTCCCTTATACTCTTTAATATAGTGAATATGATTTTCAATATGCACAAGTTGATCGATATCAATAACTCTCATAGATTACTGTGCCCTCCGTCCTCTTTTTTTTACGGGAGTTTCTTCTCTCTTTATAAGTTTCGCATATATAAATCGGACAGCCTCAGTAGTAAAAACTCTTTTTCTATTTGATAGAGTAAAAAGTTTCTGTGATAAAAAAACATCCTTAAATCTATTTAGGAAATTATGAAGATGGTGTTCTTTGAGTGTTGGAAACAACCTGACAATATCTGTTGTAAGAAAATTATCTTTTAGTTCACATTCTATAAAGAATTCTGAATTTATATATGGTGCATCATCATCAAGAGGCGGTTCTTGATCTATCTTGCACATTCTGGAGTTTCTTTCCATTTCTGCAAGAGATACAAAACAGCTGTTACCGTAGAACCCATTTCCAAGAAGCCCATTTGGACGATACTTATAACCCTTGAATTCAGCTTCTTCTATGAATGTAAGTTTTTGTGGCATGATATGACCTCACTTTGTGCTTGAAGTGCTTTTAAATTATACTCTGAAGTTGGATATGGAATATACAAAAAAAAGTAAATAAAATCAAGTATTATCATTAAAATTTACAGTAACCAAAGTTATTCGGAGCTTATTAGTATGACGATAAACTCACCGTACAATTGTGTTCTCAATAATACCTAATATTTGATAAAAAAGTGGACTGTTAAATAATTTGAATGTTATACTAAAGTATTAGCTGGAGTTGGTATGATTGTCAATAGCTTTATTTGACAAGATAGGGACAACATAGGGACAAGCAACATAGGGACAAGCGAGATAGGGGCAAGTTAATATATATTTTACGAGGAGTGATTATGAAGTGTTATATTGTCATGATGATTATAATTTTGGGTTACCGTATATTTTGTTTAGATATTCAATCACAGGTATTGAACTCCCCTAACTCTTTCACTTTTTATCAGAACGGTTCCCATAAGCTACATGCGATTCTTATGGATGGTAAGCACACTTTTGATTCTTCATTTAATATTATTGCGGACCAAAATAAACATAATTTTGATAGTTGGAGACCTGCTACTAAAGGAGAGCTTTTTTTAATCTATGAATATGTTAAACAGTCAAAAAATATTTTGATACCTTTAACCCGGTATTGGTCCGGTTCATATGATGGAAAGTTTGATACGCCATTTACATGGTTTTTAGATTTTAGTAATGGAATAGCATATCATAACTCAAGTAATGGAAGAAGTGCGGAGTATATGTGTTTTGCCGTGTTAGAAACAATTGTTAATACAAGTGTTAATCATAATCAAATTGAAATCGGTAGTTATGGTGACTGCGGTGGAATTGTTTTTTTTGTAGGTGAGGATTATTATCTTGAAGTAAGTGCCTTACTTGGAGAATCTGACTGGTACTCAGCTGATAATATTGTTTCATGTTACGAGGGTGGCGGTAAAGATGATTGGAGGCTTCCCACAAATAATGAGCTTTTATTAATATACAAAAACCTTGTTCAAACGAAAGCTGCAGGTATAGGTAGGGATAGGATTTGGTCTTCACAAATCTTTAATAAAAACAATCATTGGTTTATTGATCTATCAAATGGTATTTTATATAATAAGGGAAACGGTGAGTCAATGAGTATGCGACCATTTAGAGCCGTTAGAAAGAACCAAACATTGTATAAAGAATAAAAAAATCAGGATTTTTTTTTTCTAACGGAATGCTAAATATTGACGATACTAAATAAACACAGGAAAAAATGGAGGAATAGAATGGTAAGATCATTGTGGACCGCGGCGAGCGGGATGGTGGGGCAGCAATTTAACATTGACACCATATCTCATAATATATCGAATGTTAACACTACAGGTTATAAGAAAACAAGAGCGGATTTTGAGGATCTGTTATATCAAAATATGCGAATGGCAGGGACACCTTCAACTTCTATAAGTAACTATCCGACTGGAATCCATGTCGGTCTGGGGGTTAAACCGGCTGCGACACAGAAGATTTTTATGCAGGGGTCGTTGCAGAATACTAACAATAAACTCGATGTTGCTATTGAGGGCGAGGGATTTTTCAAGGTGCAGATGTATGATGGTACTATGGCCTATTCAAGAGATGGTGCATGGAAGATCGACTCAAATGGTCAGATTGTTAATCACAGCGGTTATAAAATGGAACCTGAGATCATTATGCCTGAGAATTTTCTGTTTGAATCTATCTCGATGAGTAAGGATGGACTTGTAACCTGTAAGGTCGGAGGTTCTGATGATATCATAGAGGTGGGCCAGATAGAGATCTTTAGGTTTGTTAATCCGGCAGGTCTGACAAGTATTGGTGGTAATCTGTTTAAGAGATCAGAGGCATCGGGTGAGGAGATCGCAGGAACTCCGGCCTATGATGGAATGGGTATTCTACATCAGGGGTTTATAGAGATGAGTAATGTTCAAGTAGTAGAGGAAATGGTTAATATGATTGTCGCTCAGAGAGCCTACGACCTAAATAGTAAGGCAATTCAGACAACTGATAATATGTTGGGTACTGCTGTTAGCTTAAAAAGATAGGTAATGACAAGGTGAAAATATAAAATAGAAATTAATATAAAGAATAGAAATAAAAATATGAATATTATTAAACTGTTGTTGGTTATAGCTGTATTTCACTTTAATTTTGTTAGCATATATAGTAATGAATTGATATTGAAAAAAGAGGTGTTTCTTAACAGGGACACCATTTTTTTAAGTGATCTGATAACTGTGCCGTTAAGTAATAGTGATATAATAATAACCGATAACTCCGCATTTCCATTAAGGGTTACAAATGGTCAGTTGATTGATCTCCTGTTAGAAAATGGCCTTAGAGGTTTTACTGTTTCAGGAACTCAATGTCTGATATATAGAATCGAGGAAAAAAATCCGGTTTCAACTGATAATAATTACAATAATAATCTAATCAAAAAAAACAGCAAACTCGAAGAACTAATCTCTATGCAGCTTTCTAAATATATCAATAACAGATCAATTGAACTATCTGTTGCAATAGTTGGCAATACAGATTTAATCGACCTTAATTATAATAACGGTGATCTTATTGAGATCAAAAAAATTGAGAATGGTCTTAAGGATATCGGGAATCTTGATAAGGTAAAACTGATTAGAGGTAATGATCGGATAGATTTAAAAATAAATATTACTCTAATGGGTAATATATTGGTTGCAAAGAAGATGGTTAGGAAAAATGGCCTGATTGAAAACGAGGATTTTACCAAAAAAATGGTAGATATAACGGGGCTTACAGAGATAGATTCTATCGTAATAACAGAGGATTTTATAACAGATAAGATTTTGAGGTTTGTTTCTGTAAAAAAAATTAAGTCCGGTGAAATTTTAAGGTGGACAAATATTAAAAAGCTGCCGATAATAGATAAAGGGACGGTTATTACTGCGATATTCAATCGAAATGGGATTGAGATTGTGCAGGACGCTACTGTCATTGAACCGCTTTTTGAAGGTAATAGAATAACAATAGGATTAAAGAGCAAGGCAGTGGTTGAGGGGACTTTTATGAATGGAGAGAATGGTAACTATGTCAAGATCGATTAGTTTTTTAGTATTTTTAATATTTTATATTTCTATTCTAATTAGTCTAAATGCTGCAACGCCTGTTAGGATTAAAGACATTACTACTGTGTCAGGCATTCGAGAGAATATGCTTATGGGGATGGGGATCGTAACAGGCCTCGGTGGAAAAGGCGATTCTAAGTCATTTGGGATGACCCAGAAGATGTTTCAGAATCTTATTGCAAACTATGGTTTTGATATTGATCTAAATGACCTTAAATCAAAGAATATTGCCGGTGTTGTTGTTACGGCAAGGGTAAATGGTTTTGCAAGAAACGGTGAAATTATTGATGTAACCGTTAGTTCCATAGGCGATGCTAAGTCACTTGACGGTGGTTTTTTATTGATGACTCCCCTGAGAGCAGCAAATGGTACAGTCTATGCAGTTGCACAGGGTAGGGTGTTGGTCGGCTCTAAGGAGACAAAGATAGAGACGACAGGTACAGCTCCCGCATCAGCCATTATCGAGAAGGATATTGTATCAAATTTTATTGATGACAGGAAGTTAAATATTGTGTTGAAACATCCCGACTTTGTGACTGCAAATCAGATAGTTGAGCAGATAAAAACAATTAATGAACAACTACAGGTAAGGGCAGTCGACGCGGGGCTTGTAGAGGTAGTTCTTACAGAGCAAGAAGCATTGAATCCGATAGATTTTATATCTAAGTATGAGGTTCTAACAATAACGCCTGATAAGAGGGCAATTGTAATAATTGATAAGAAGACAGGTATTATCGTCAGCGGTGGGGACATAGTTATTCAACCATGTGCGATAAGTATCCCGGGTGTGCAAATAAAGGTAGGAAATAAGGCTAATCAGCCGAAGAATAATATAGAGATTTCATCTACAACAGTAGCGGATTTCGTCAGGTCTCTAAATAGTGCAGGTCTTGATACAGGTTCAGTTATCTCGCTTATTGAGGCTGTGCATCGAATGGGTGCGCTTAATGCAGCCTTGATAGTTCTCTAAGTATTTATGGAGGGTATATATGAGTTATAATGCTTTAACGGGTCTTGATATAAATTATCTTAATAGTCAAAATAAGATCTCCAATTATTCACAAAAGACACGAGGTGGTGATGATAGAAATTTTGGCGATCTTATGAGTAAGGAAAGCTCTGAAACTGATCAGGCAAGGGCAAATCCAAATGTCTCTAATGATAAGAAGCTTAGGGAGAAATGTACGGAGATGGAGAGTCTTCTTTGGAAACAGGTGCTTAATGCGATGAAAAAGACCATTGACAAACATAAACTTCTTGATGGCGGGCAAGCTGAGGAGATCTTCTCTGACTTTCTATATGATGAGTATGCTATGATGATGGCAAAAAACAGCGGAACAGGGATAAGTGATACAATGTACAAACAACTCTCGGGTAACTATAAGTAGATGGCATGCAGCTGTCGCTATAGAAAGAAGATCCGTTTTTCAAGTCCGCTCTTTGATCAGAAAAAGAGTATCTATCTAGACTATAACGCTACAACTCCTGTTGATGTCCGAGTTCTCGGAGAAATTGATAGAGCTAACCGCATCTTTTGGGCTAACCCGTCAAGTGTTCACTCTGCCGGCGTAGGTGTCTACGACATGGTAGAATCTAAACGAAAAATAATTGCGGACTTTGTTAAAACCAGATCTGACTATCTGTATTTTTGCGGTTCGGGGACAGAGGGACTCGGCATCTTCATCAATCACTTTTTTCAATGTGGATTTAACTTTATAACAACACCCTGCGAACATTCATCTATTATAAAACCAATAACACTACTCGGACACAGTAGGCCGGGTAGAATTAATATCTGCCCTGTTGATAGTCAAGGTCAAATTGATGAGGAAAAACTTGAGCATCTTATGAAAGAGTCTGGTAGAAAGAAGGTTTTATTCTATTCACCGGTCAATCATGAGACAGGGGTTCTTCAGAATTCACTTAGAATATATGAGATGGCAGTAAAATATGGCGTAGTAGTTGTAATCGATGGTATACAAACAATACATAGGTTGGCACCGGAAGACTGGGCACTTTATTGTGATTTTGGGGTAATCACTGCCCATAAGATCTATGGTCCAAAGGGGATAGCGGCTTTCTATTCACGAGCTGCAAGCATTCTAACTAAGATCCGGTCGGGTGGATCTCAGGAAAAAAGACTTGTGCCGGGAACGATTAATGTGTCGGGTATAGCAGGTTTCGGTAGTGCAGTGGAGCTTTTAAATCATGAGATGAAGAGTGAACGACAGTTTTTGAAAGTTCTCTCACTTGAGCTTAGGGCTATGCTTGTGGAGTTCGGTGACAAAGTTATTATTGAATCACCGGAGAATTCAGTACAGGGCATTTTAAATATATCGTTACCAACTATTGATGATATAGAGAGTCTTGTTCTTAGTCTTGATAGAGAGCGGATAATGATCTCAAGGTTTTCGTCCTGTACAGGCTCTCTCTCAGGTCCATCAAAGGTGTTGCTTGCGATGGGGCGAACAAACCTAAGAGCCTCATCATCACTTAGAATTTCGATGGGACGATTCACAAAGAGGGGTGATCTGTTTGGATTAGTATCAGGTTTAAAAAAGTACCTCTAAGAATTTATCATGTATGTTGATAGTTGAGGCTTTTCAATGGGCCTCTATAAATATGATAAATGCTTTTTAATTTGTTTTGAATAGCCCCGTCTGTTTATTAATATTCCTAATATTTTCATTTGTTTCGTTAATAATTGTTATTAATTCATTAATAATCTGTTCAACAATATCTATTTCTCCTGCGATCTTATTGGATCCGGTTTTTACTTCTCCGGTTATATTTACCAGCGTTTGTGTTTCATCAAGAATATTATGGCTCCCCGTTAACATTTCAGATGATCCATTTTTTACATCGTCTGTAATCTCACTGATCTGTGTAATTGCTTGAAGAATTTGATCTGAGCCTATTCTTTGTTCAGTTATTGCATTTTTTATCTCTTTTTCGAGATTTGTAACATTTTTTACTGAATTCATAATAGTCTGGAATGATGCAGTTGCCTCATTGGATGAATTAACTACACTATCAATTGATTGTTTAAGATTGTTTAATCCCCTTGATATTGATTTAGATTGATCTGCTGTGGTTTCCGAGAGTTTTCGAATCTCATCGGCTACAACTGCAAACCCCCTGCCGTACTCTCCTGCGTGGGCAGCCTCTATTGCCGCATTCATTGCGAGCAGGTTGGTCTGGCTAGCAATATTTTGTATTGTCTTATTGGCCTCTAGGACTGTGTCTGACTGTTTTGCTATCTCTATTGCAGAGTTGTTGACCTGAGAGATAATATTGAATCCGTTGTTTGATGTCTGCGAAAGGGTGTCAAAATGAAAACTGTTATTTTCAAGATTATTCAATACAGAAGTAACATTTGATGACATTTCT
>CAYYKD010000004.1:40864-41417 GCA_964471825.1 uncultured Spirochaetales bacterium | reverse complement strand
AATGGAGGCAGATATTTGTGTTACGCTGGAGGCCTGCGTTTCGATTTTTCGGTTTTGATTTTCGATATTGCCTACGATTTGTGAGACTGTTGATGAAACAGAGTTAACGCATTCTGATTGTTTACCGATTACAGTATCGATATTATCAATATCATAGATAATTTTTTTTAACGAATCGCTTGTTTTATTTGTAGAACCTGCTAAGTCGCAACTATTATTACTAAGATTCATGGCAACCTGTTTTATAATTTTTATTATCTGATTGAGTTTTTCAACGAATGTATTAAATGCTTCAGATAGTCTTCCAACCTCATCAGTTGAATTCACAGTTAACTTGTTAGTAAGATCACCTTCTCCCTTAGATATTTCTTTAAGTGTTACTGATATGGTGTTTACCGGTTTTAAGATATATGTAATAAAAAGTGTTAGTATAAAACCTGATATGGCTAATGAAACTAAGAGTGATAATATCTGTAACAAACCCATTAATCGGAATTCCTTATTTGCAGATTCTAATTCAGTATTGAATTCATCAATATATGTTCCGGCACCG
>CAYYKD010000004.1:28944-40854 GCA_964471825.1 uncultured Spirochaetales bacterium | reverse complement strand
ATTTCTTAATATAATGAATTTTCGCAAATTTCATCAATGCTATAAATACTATCGTTTTAATTCTTACTAAGCATTTGCTTGATTTTTTCTTTAGCAGTCTGTAAGTCCCCATCTGCAATTGAAGTCATTATATTAGTAGCTTGAATTATTGGACTCGCTATCCTTCCGCCCAAAATTATAGAAATAAATACCATGATACTAATGATGATAATACTTGAAATTAATATATAGAGAATCATAGTGCTAAAGCCCGATTTTACTACGTTTCCGGCTTCTCTGAACTCATCTTCATAGGATCCGGCACCGATTACCCAGTCCCATGGTTCATAATAAGTGACAACTGAGAACTTATGCCTTTGTTTAGATTCGTTGTTGTTCTTCCACCAATACCATTCGATATCTACTGAGCCATTCCTGGTTTCCAGTGCCTTGTTGACCATATTTTGTACAAAATAATTGCCATCGCTATCTTTTGAATTTGAAAGATCAACCCCGGGTCCAAGCGGACCATGAATAATTGTATGGCTTTTTTGAGTACCTGAACCGCCAAGAATCCATACATAACCTGTCTGTCCAACCTTTATCTGTTCAATTTGTCGTCTCAGACATTCGACTGATTCAAAAGGAATACCAACATATAGAATGCCTATGATATTTCCGTTAATATCTTTAAGTGGCTGATAGGCAGTAACATACCATTTATCAACAACAAATGCCCTTCCTTTATATGTTTCACCTCTAAGTATTCTCTCTATTACAGGATTTTTTGTGCCATCAGGATTTACTTCAGGTATATATGTCCCTACTGCTCTATCACCCATTTTATTTTTTACATTTGTTGCTACTCTAACAAAGTTATTTTCTGAATTTACTCTTTGAAATATAGTACAGGTTGATCCAATCATACTACTTACCTTATCAACAACCGGGACACTCCGTGAAAATGACTTCTCAAAATTAAATGCTGAATTGCCTACAAAGAGAGTGGACAAGAGTATTCTTCGTTTTTCCTCATTGAATTGGTTAGTTATTTCTATGTATTTTTGTTCATTTGATACATACAGGCTACCGGTATTTTTTAGAATATCAAACGCTACGCTCATATCACCATTTAACTTAATATTTAGAAGTTCATCCTGCGTTTTAATCATGTTATAAACGCCCTCTGTTATTCGAGTTGCTTGAATTTCAGCTTGTCTAATTATATTTTGATAGTTTCGATTTTTTAAGACATTGATAGAATAAATATTAATTGTCATAGCAGATATACCTGTAAAAACTATACCGGCAAGACTGATTAGCAATATTTTTAGTTTTATGGTTGTTTTTGACATAAAAAAGCCCCTGTAGATAATAATGTTGAAAAATAGTAGTGAAATTTAAATAATTAAATCTAAATTTGCAGTATACTAAAAAATTGTGTCCAAGTTAACAATATTATGACTATATTGTCAATAAAAATTTATACTATTTATATCATTTAATCGGATATTTGTTGCTTTAATTTAAATTTTATAATATATATGATAATCTTTGTTCGGTTTATTCTCATAAAGTTTGTAAGTTGTATGGGTGTTAAGTTGAATAGTGCTAAGCAGGAGTACTAAAAATGAGCATTAGGTTAATGTTGTCTTTTGTTTTTTTAGGTTGGCTTTTTTTATCATGCGTGTCGAATCCAGAGCAAAAAGAATCATTGCTTGATGGACTAATTGATAAAAATAAAACTATAGCGGTTATACTTGAATACACAGAGGTCAGTTCTAAGAAAGAAAATGGAATAATAAGTATTCTTGGTGGTAAGTTGCTTTCTGGGATATCAGGAAATAAGTCAAAGGATAAACCCAATGAAAATGATGAGGTTACAAAACAGCTTGCAATTCATAATCATGCTATTGATATTATTAATGGGGAATTGCTTGATAGAGGGCTTTTTCCTATTCAGCTGGACAAAATTAAAACAATTTTAAATGAACAGAAAAGTCAGAATTCAGATTTTTTCGGTGATCCTGTTGAAATTGGTAAAATGGCTAAATCGGATTTTGTTCTAATCTGCAGTCTAAATATAAACTATTTATCTAGAACTAAACAGACGCTAATTTTTTCCGGCAGTATAACTTCAATAGAGAACGGTCTTATATTATTTTCTGACTCTGTTGATTATAATGATAATAAGAAATTTACACCTGAGAAGATAAATGTTGTAATTAACAGATGGTTTGATAGATTAAAATAAATATCTTAACTTGTTACCTATGTAAAATATCGTTAAATAATCGTTAGAAGTTCTTTTTAATCGTTTAAACTATGATTTGTTCTTTGTGTGTCTGTCAAGAACCTCTTTTAGGTAGCGAGCTGTATGGGACTTCTTAGATAGAATTATCTCTTCAGGTGTCCCCTTAGCAACTACTTTTCCACCTTTGTCACCTCCCTCTGGTCCAAGGTCGATTATATAGTCGGCTATCTTAATAATGTCAAGATTATGCTCTATGATTATCATTGAATTTCCCTCATCAACAAGTTTATCAAGTACTGTGATAAGTTGTTTTACATCTGCGAAATGAAGCCCTGTTGTAGGTTCATCTAGTATGTATACAGTTCGGCCGGTCTGCCTTTTTGATAACTCTAGTGCGAGTTTTACTCTCTGTGCTTCTCCACCTGAGAGGGTAGTTGATGATTGTCCGAGTCTGATATATGATAGACCTACAGCATTCAGTGTTGCCAGTTTTCTATTTATCTGCGGATGTTTACTGAATAACGCGTTGGCCTGTTCTACAGTCATATTTAACACATCAGCAATTGAATAGCCTTTGTATTTGACCTCCATAGTTTCCCGGTTATATCTCTTGCCGTTACAGACCTCACACTTGATATAGACATCAGGAAGGAAATTCATCTCAATTTTGATCTCCCCATCCCCCTCGCAGTGTTCACATCGGCCACCCTTTACATTAAATGAGAATCTTCCCGGTTTATAACCGCGGATTTTTGATTCCTCCAGTTCTGCAAAGAGATCTCTGATAAATGTAAATACACCTATGTAGGTCGCGGGATTTGATCTTGGTGTTCGACCGATTGGGCTTTGATCAATATTTATAACCTTGTCAAGTGCCTCGATACCGGCTATAGTTTTTTCGCCGATTTCATCCATTGCACCCCTATTAAGTTTGTTGAATAGGGTAGGGAAGAGAATGTCATTTATTAGGGTAGATTTGCCCGAGCCGCTGACCCCTGTTATAACAGTCATCATTCCAAGCGGGATATCAACTGAGATATTCTTGATATTATGTAGACGGGCATTCTGAATTGAGAGAAAACTACCGTTTCCCTTTCGTCTGTTTTCTGGGACAGGGATAAGATCGGGATTCTTTAAGAATCTTCCTGTAATTGAGTTTGGATCATTCTCAACCTCAGTCGGAGTCCCCTGAGTAATAATCTCACCGCCGTGTTCCCCTGCACCGGGACCAAGTTCAACAACCATATCTGCTGTTCTAATAACCTGTTCATCATGCTCTACAACTATGAGTGTATTTCCAATATCCCTTAGTTCACATAGGGTTGCAAGAAGTCTGTCATTATCCCGTTGATGTAGACCAATTGTCGGTTCATCAAGGATGTAGAGTACACCAACCAGGCGGGAGCCGATCTGTGTTGCAAGTCTTATCCGTTGGGCCTCACCGCCCGAAAGGGTCATCGCTTTTCTATCAAGGGTCAGGTATTCAAGCCCGACATCCCTCAGGAATGTAAGTCTGGAAATGATCTCCTTGAGTATCTGAACTGCGATTATCTTCTGAGTTTCGCTTAGTGTGAGGTTTTCAAAAAAAGCTAGTGCCTGATTAACCGAGTATTCTGATATGTCAACTATATTTTTTGAATTAATAAGAACAGATAGTGCCAGTTTATTTAGTCTTTTACCCTTGCATGAGGTACAGGTTTGAAATGTCATAAAATCCTCAAACCATTTTCGGACACCCTCGCTGGTAGTTTCTTTATATCTTCTATTGAGGTCGTTGATTACCCCTTTAAATCGTCCTTCATATTCCCATTTGCCGGTTTTTTCTTTAGATTTGTAGACAAAGTGGATGTCCTCGTTAGAACCGTTCAGCAAGATAGATCTATGTTCTTCAGGTAGTTTATTCCATGGCGTTTTTAGGTCTATTCCATGATGAGCTGCTACAGATTTTATCTGTTGATATACAAAGTTATGTTTGGGAAGGTGTGTAAGTATCGCCCCCTTGTCAGGAGAGAGATTTTTATCAGGTATCACTTTGTCTATAGAGAACTCACGCATCTCACCAAGTCCGTGGCATCGTTCACATGCCCCATGAGGTGCATTAAATGAAAAAAGGCGCGGCTGGATCTCAGGGTAACTGATCCCGCAGTCAATACAGGCAAACTTCTCGGAGTAGGTAGTTGAAATCCCATTGGAGTCAATATTAACAAGGCCGTCGGTCAGTGTTAATGCTGATTCAACAGACTCTGTTAGTCTCTTGCGAATCCCCTCTTTCATCACTATTCTATCAATAACTATCTCTATTGTGTGTCTGATATTCTTCTCGAGTTTTATATCTTCCTCTAGGGATTTGATCTCACCGTCAACTCTTACTCTTAGGAAACCGGATTTCTTTGCATCCTCAAAGACTTTATGAAATTCACCCTTTTTATCACGAGCGATAGGTGCAAGAATCATAAGTTTTGCACCCTCATCTGCAAGAAGTATCCTGTCAATGATCTGATCGATCGATTGACTCTCAATTTTTTTATCGCACTCGTAGCAGTGTGGTTCCCCAACCCTGGCAAAAAGGAGTCTGAAGTAATCATATATCTCTGTAACAGTCCCCACAGTTGATCGCGGGTTATTATGGGTGGTTTTTTGCTCAATCGAGATGGCAGGGCTTAAACCTTCAATATAGTCCAGATCCGGTTTCTCCATCTGTCCCAGAAATTGTCTGGCATAGGCGGATAACGATTCAACATACCTTCGTTGCCCCTCAGCGTAGATCGTGTCAAATGCAAGGGAGGATTTGCCGGAGCCGCTTACACCTGAGATTACAATAAACTTGTTTCTGGGAAGAGTAATATCGATGTTTTTTAGGTTGTGTTCTCTGGCACCTTTTATGATAATATTTTCATGAAAATGCATATTAATCCTCGAATAGCTCTGTATATTTAAATCTATCTGTCTTCATATTCTAATAAATGCAGTCTATCCGGAAAATACTCGAGAACCCTTTCATAAACTCTCTCAGCATTGTTTACATGATTATCTGCTGTAAAGGATTGAGAGTGTTTATAACTGTTACCTGAGAATTTTGCCAGTAATTCTTCATTATCCAGCAGAGATTCGACTCTCTGAGCCAGTTCTTCATCACTATCAACTATATAGCCGCTTTCACCGTCTTTTACTAGATCAAGGTAGCTGTCATCCCTTCTTACGATCAAGGGCAGACTACACATAGAGGCCTCTATCATTGTCATTGGCTGTACTTCACTTAGACTGCATGTCAGAAACATATTTGACATACTGTAGAGAGTGTGAACCATCTCCCAATTTACAAATCCTGTAAATACAATTGAGTCAAGTACACCTTCTGATTTTGCTTTCTTCTGCAATTCCTCAAGTTGTGGTCCATCACCAACAAAAAGCATTTTCAGGTTGTTTCGTTTTTTTAGAAGCGGTATTATAACATTTAACAAATCCATTACCCGTTTCTCTTTGCCAATCCTTCCGACAAATATTAAAATTTTATCTGTCTTTTTTAGGTTAAATTCTTTTCTAAGTTCAAGAATTTCAGAGTTTGATATGGGGCTTGATTTAAACTTCTGCATATTAATACCGTTATGAACTATCTTGACAGGTATCTTTGGCAGGAGTTCTTTATAGTATTTTTTTGCCTTAATTGATGGAGAAATGATAAGATCAACCTTACTAAGATATGTTTTAATTATACCCCTTGCCATCCCCTTAGATATAAGTTTACCATTTAGGATGTAATGTCTGTATTCTTCCCACATCGTGTGTGTTGTGTGAATGTGCGGTATTTTAAGCTTTTTAGATGCCCATTTACCACAATAGCCTATCATAAACTCTGTATGAGTGTGGATTATATCAATATTTTGATTCTTAAGGTATCTATTGATAGCGGCCTGATTAAATATCCCGACCCTTTGCTCTGTCCCCTTGCCGAGTTGGGCTTTAAATGATGGAAGCCTAAAGACCTTGGGATCTTTTTCTTCGTAGCCCGGTACTTCAACGGTTATAACAATAACCTTGTGTCCTTTTTTTTCAAGACCCTCTTTAAGCTGTTGAACAGAGGTAACT
This sequence comes from uncultured Spirochaetales bacterium, assembly GCA_964471825.1. Classification (GTDB taxonomy): domain Bacteria; phylum Spirochaetota; class GWE2-31-10; order GWE2-31-10; family CAYYKD01; genus CAYYKD01. The sequence goes on along the minus strand of CAYYKD010000004.1, from coordinate 34,535 downwards.
ACTCCGTTTTTAATTGGAACAAAACAATCACTAAATAATGCTATATTCATAATTTATCCTATTGAGCGGGTATCGTTTAATTATTGGCCGCAGCAATGTTTATATTTTTTACCTGAGCCGCATGGGCATTGATCATTTCTTCCTACCTTTTCAGTAGTTCTAATTACTGTTGATGCTCCTATAGCCGGGTTGTTTTGAGTTCTTCTGCCCGTTAGTGCCGCCTGTTGAGAACCATCAAATGATTCGAGATTAGTGTGTTCATAGTTTAAATTCTGTTCTCTGTTTTCGGCAACTGCAACACTCTCAATTCTTACTCTATAGACCTGATTCATAACTTTCTCTCTGATTCTATCTATTAATTCATTAAAGAGGTTTGAACCTTCGATCTTGTATTCAACAAGGGGGTTTTTTTGAGAGTATGACCGAAGATATACCGCCTCTCTAAGTTGCTCCATGTTTTCCAGGTGAGCCTGCCAGTTTTTATCAATCTGTTCAATATAGAGGTGTCTAAGGAGATAGTTAAGCCGTTCGTGTCCAATAACAGTATCTTTGAACTCTAGTTCTTTCTTTAATATGTTTAATAACTCTTTTGATACCTCTGTCGGATCAGTTCCGATTTTCATAAAGATATCTGTTACATCAAGTAGAAAGCTCTCCTTAACAGACCTGATAAAATTTATTCTTGCATCATCAGGTGTTTTTTTACACCCCTCTCTGTAGTCATAAATAAGATCGTCAAGTATCTCCTCGGTTGTAACTCTTACCCTGTTGATAATATCCGGATCACTTAATATTTCATCTCTTCTTGAATATATAAATGTTCTCTGTTTATTTAAAACATCATCGTATTCGAGAAGATGTTTTCTTATATCATAGTTTCTCGTTTCTACTTTTTTTTGGGCTCTTTCAATAGCTCTCGATAGTAGAGGGCTCTCGATATTTTCCCCCTCATCCATTTTGATCAGTCCGCCTGTAAACATTTTGCGTATTCTTTCACCACCGAAGAGTCTCATTAGATCATCTTCAAGACTGATATAGAATCTGCTGAAACCCGGATCCCCCTGTCGTCCCGATCTACCTCGCAGCTGATTATCTATCCGTCTGGATTCGTGTCTCTCAGTTCCAAGAATAAATAGTCCCCCTGCTTTTTTTACATCCTTATTTTCCTCAATCCAGTCATAGGCAGATTGAATTATCTCTTTAGCTCGTTTCTTTGCATGCGGGCTTAAAAGATTTAGGATGTTCTCTGCATCGGTTAATTTTAATTTATCAACTTTTTCCTTAAGTTCGAGAAGGTGAAGTTTGTCATCCTCGACTATGCCCTCTTCCTGAAGAAGCTCTTCAAATATATCATCGTATTCTCTTGCACCGCCGAGTTTAATATCTGTTCCCCGACCTGCCATATTTGTTGCTATTGTAACACCGCCAAGTTTACCTGCCTCTGCAACAATATCCGCCTCCCTTGCATGGTTCTTTGCGTTTAATACATTGTGTCTGATGTTTGCCTTTTTAAGCAGGGCACTAAAAAATTCAGATCTCTCAACACTTATCGTCCCTATCAGTAGTGGTTGTCCTGCCTTATTTATCTCTTTTACATCCTCAATTACAGCTTTAGCCTTCTCTTTAAATGTAATATAGACCCTGTCCGGTGCGTCATTTCTTGAAAGAGGGAGATTTGTAGGTATAATCATAACATCCAGATTGTAGATGTTTTTGAACTCAGCAGCCTCAGTGTCGGCTGTACCTGTCATACCGCATAGCTTTGAATACATTCTAAAGAAATTCTGAAATGTAATTGAGGCATAGGTCTTAGATCGTCTCTGTACTGTAATCCCTTCTTTCGCCTCTATAGCTTGATGTAGGCCGTCCGAATACCGTCTGCCCTCAAGAACACGGCCTGTATGTTCATCAATTATCATGATCTGATTATCCTTAACAAGATAATCAACATCCATTTTAAACATATGCTCCGCTTTTAATGCCTGGCTGATATAGTGTATATATTCGAAGTTCTCAGAGTCAAAGAGTGAGCCTCGTATAATGTTTCTCTGAAGTAAAAGTGATTCGGCTTTTTTCATACCGTCATCAGAGAAAGTTATGTTTTTTGATTTTTCATCAATTTTATAGTCGCCTATAAGTTTTTGTGGATTTAGAGGGTCAGCTTCATCTGGGTATCGCCCCTCACTGTTCTTTTCACATTCGGTAAAATAATTTATCAATTTTCTAGCATTGATAATATGCTTTATATCATTCTCAGCTGCACCTGATATGATAAGAGGAGTTCTTGCTTCATCTATCAGTATCGAGTCTATCTCATCAACAATACAATAATTAAATCCTCTTTGAACTTTACTTGAAAGATCATAGGCCATGTTATCCCTAAGATAGTCAAATCCAAATTCATTATTTGTTCCATAGGTAATATCACAGTTGTAGTTAACCTTCTTTTCAACATTGTTTAATGAAGAAACAATAACACCTACAGACAGGCCAAGAAATTCATAGACAGGCCCCATCCATCCCGCATCTCTCTTTGCAAGGTAGTCATTAACCGTAATTACATGTACACCTTTACCTGATAGTGCATTTAGATATACAGCCGGAGTAGCAGCAAGAGTTTTACCCTCACCGGTCTTCATCTCGGCAATCATACCTTTGTGAAGTGCTATTGCACCTATCATCTGAACATCATAGTGCCGTTGACCCAATTTACGCCATGCGGCCTCTCTTACTACTGCAAAGGCTTCCGGTAGTATGTCATCGAGAGTTTCCCCTGTGTCAAGCCTCTTCTTAAAATCAAGAGTTTTTGCACATAATTCAGTATCAGTTAACTTTTTCATTGAGTCTTCATGGGAATTAATTTGTTCAACAATTATTTGTGATTTTTTAAGAAAACGGTCATTCTGTGATCCGAATAGTTTGGTTAAAAACGACATTGTATGGTTACCTCATTAGTTTTATATATTTCTAGCATTAAGTAATTTAACATAACGAATATAATAAATCAAGCGTTATCAAATAGAGAAAGTTAATATTTAAATTCATATTGAATTATTTACAAAATAAGTTTATATTTGGGCAAGAGGGTAATCATTATGATTAAGGATATTGTTTTCTACTCATTGTATTTTTTAATAATAATTAATCCATTTAGTAAGATAATAGTTATATCTTCTCTTTCGGAGACCTTTGGGCATAAAGAGGTTAGATTATTATCTATAAAGTCTTCATTTATTGCTCTACTGTTACTTGCTGCGTTTGCGATTGCGGGAAATTTTGTGCTATCACATATTTTTAATCTTGAACTATATTCGATCAGGATAGCAGGAGGTTTTATATACTTCTTTATGGGAATGAAGGCACTTGACAAAGGGGTTTTTTTTGAGATGGAGGCAAAGAAGAAACTTCAGGATCTCTCTATAGTTCCTATTGCCTCACCTATGATTGCAGGGCCTGCGGCAATTGCAGCGGCGATTCAATTTACAACTGAGTATGGTCAGATTAAGACATTGATTACAATAACCATTGCTGTGTTTATCAATCTGTTATTTATGCTTTTTACTCAGTTTTTGACAAAGTATTTTTTTAGACAGAATATAATCGGTGCATTCGTAAGGATAACCGGGTTACTAATAGCCGCAATTGCTGTTCAGATGATATTGGCTGGTTTAGCCAGCTGGATGAGATCAATCGGGCTTGTTTAATATTTGAATAATTTATATCTGATTTTAAGGGGTTTTTATGAAGAGATTTATTTTATCGGTAGTTGCTGTTTTTGTCGGTATGGGTCTGTTTGCCAATGAGTCAACTTTAATAAATAGGAAAGTAGCGATCATTCCTTTTTTTAACTCATCGGACAATCAGCAGTATGCTAATCTCTCTAATGATATTCCGGACACATTAAGGGCGTTTATCAGGCAGACTGAGCTGTTTGATATTATTGATAATAATCTAACAATTTCAAAATTAAAAAAGGCTGATATAAAAATAGATGGAATGATCTGGGAAGAGAATGCTAACAGGATAAGCGATATTCTTGAAGTGGATGTTGTTGTCTTTGGTTTCTATACGATCTCTAATAAGCAGGTTACAATCTATCTGAATGCTCTTGATACATCTGTTAGAAGATCGGTTATTAATCTTGAAAAGAAGGCAAGTACCGGTGTAACACTCATAAGTGATTTAGAATCAATTTCATTACTTATGGCAGAAGAGATGGGAGAAAAATTACCGCCCTATGAGAAGACCCTTGGTAAGGCTCGAAAGAATCTGAATAAAAATCAAACTTTGTCTAATGGTCTGGCAATTGCCGGTTCAGTAACCGTCCCATTATTTTCCTTGTTTACCATTGGAACTAATCTTGGTATAGGTATATATATTAGTTCTGACTTCAACTATTCAACTTTAGAGAACAATTTGTCGACCGCAAGTATGATACTCAGTTTTTTTCCGATTTTTGGAGAGGCATTTTCACTTATTTCCTCAATAGTGCTCTACGAAGATAGAGGATACTATTGGAATATATTTGAAGATGAAGGGTTTAGTCTTAGAGAGCCTCTATATTATTTAGCTCTGGTTTATCAGACAACTCTGCTTATTTGCAATATTGGTGCTGTTGCACTTCTTATATCAGGGATAATAGGCAAAGCTATACATGGTAAGTCACCTAAGGTGTCATTTGAGATGTCACCTGTAGGGTTTGCAGAGTCTATCTATGCCGGCTTAAGAATAAAGCTGTAGGGCAGGAGTTAGTAAATGGAGTATGCAGAGCCGGGTGTGTTGTATATTGTAGCAACACCTATAGGCAATCTTGAGGATATAACCTTAAGAGCTTTAAATGTTCTTAAGAATGTATCAGTTATTGCCTGTGAGGACACAAGACATTCGTTAAAACTTCTAAATCATTTTGAGATAAAGAAACGGCTAATTGCATATCATAGTCACAATGAGTATAACTCATCCTCAGGGATTATTAATCTGTTAAAGCAGGGCTTGAGTGTTGCTGTTATTTCTGACGGCGGTACCCCATGCATTTCTGATCCCGGATATCTTCTTGTAAAACGGTGCTGAGAGGAGGGGGTAAATGTTGTCCCGATACCCGGTGTAACGGCATTTGTTTCACTTCTCTCTGTTTCAGGATTCAGAACAGACTATTTTATCTTCAATGGGTTTCTCTCTCCAAAGGATGGCCGGCGGATGAATGAGCTAAATAGGATAGCACTAATAGAGGGTACTCATATTATCTATGAATCAACTCATAGGATAGAGAAACTGCTTAAGGATCTTGCTGTTGTATTTCCTGAAAAGGAGATCTGCATAGGTAAGGAGTTGACTAAGATTAATGAGACTGTCTTTATCGGGAAGCCGGATCAGGTCTTTGAGAGCTTTATAGGAGACGGTGCCGATGTAAAAAAAATTAATGGCGAATTTACTGTTTTAGTTGCAAATTATAAAAAAAAGTAATACTATAAATTTAAGTTATTATTTCGTGAGACGATAATAAAACTGTGAGGTGATTTATGAGTATCGATAAGATTGGAAGAGTAAACAACTACAATAATGTCAATAAGGTTAAACCAAAAAATAACATT
>CAYYKD010000004.1:17288-28934 GCA_964471825.1 uncultured Spirochaetales bacterium | reverse complement strand
GAAAAGGCTGAAGGATCTGACTCGGTTTCAATCTCAAGGGAAGCTTTGAGTATGGCTGAGACAAGTAGGATTATGGATATTGTTAAGTCGGCTCCTGATGTGAGAGCGGATAAAGTACAAGAGGCAAAGGCAAAATTGAACGATCCCAACTATCTTAGTGATGGTAAGATAATCGAATCTGTCGGCGATAAACTCTATAAGTTATTTAATATTTAATACTAATAGATTTGCTTTAATTATAAAGGGGGGTACGCCCCTTTTTTTTATTTAAGGACCAATGATATTGTTTGAGTTTTGTTAGCTGTCATGCATGGTTATCACAAATATATATACCGGAAGTTTAGGTGGGAAGGATTGATAGAGATTATTAAGTTAATTGTTACATTTGATAGAGAGGTTTATTCTATTGCAGGCTTTAGTATTGCAGTTTCATTAATTTCACTAATAATATCTGTGTTTATCTCGGTGATCCTTGTTCTTTTTATAAGACGATATAAATCACTAACACGAATTTTTAGTTTTATATCATCCAGTCTTATAGCAATGCCTACAGTTGTAGTCGGATTGAGTGTTTATTCTCTGATATCAAGATCGGGGCCGTTTGGGTTTACAGGGCTTTTATTTACCCCGGGTGCAATAATTATCGGTCAGGTTGTACTTTGTGTGCCGATTATTTCAACGACACTGCTTTCGGGGATCTCTGTTATTCCTAAAGAGTTCTATGAAACCCTCAAAACATTTAACATTGGTCGCATACGATCACTTGTATTGCTGTTTCTAGAGCTTAGGGAGATCTTTATATCATCTATGTTAACTGGGTTTGGAAGGATATTTGGTGAGGTTGGTGTTTCTATGATGCTGGGTGGTAATATCCGGTATTATACGAGAACTATTACAACTGCGATTGCACTTGAGACGGGCAAGGGAGAACTGCACTTTGCGTTTGCCCTGGGGGTTATTCTTTTAACGATATCTCTATTTGTAAATTGGGTATCAAGAGGGATCGGAGGTAAACTATGATGTACACGCTTAGGAATGTTGCTGCAGGTTACGATTTTAGTCCTATCTTAAAGATAGATCTTCTTGAAATAAGAGAGAACTCAATTACTGCATTTACCGGTGAAAATGGGGTCGGTAAAACAACGATGCTCAGACTATTAAATTTATTATTAAAACCTATAGAGGGGCAGATTTTTTTTAACGATAAGCTGATTGATGAGAAAAGTATTAGACAAAAAACTATATATACACATCAGAATCCATTCTATTTTAATGGAAGCGTGTCTGAAAATATTTTAAAATGCTGCTCATCATTTGAGAAAACCGGTTTTACTCGTGTAGTTGAACAATTGAACTTGAGAGATAAAATTGAAAGTGATATTTCAACTCTGTCGGGCGGCGAGAAAAAACGAGTTGCAATCGCAAGGGCAATTATCTGTGATCGGATGGTCTACATCTTTGATGAACCATGCAGTAGTCTTGATGGACCATCACTTGATATGTTAAATAGTGTATTCAGGGAGCTGAAAGAGGCCGGTAAGACCGTAATATTTTCATCCCATAACAATAGTTTTGTTGATAGTACAGCGGACTATAGAGTCGATATCGGTCGACTATCTTGTTAGATATGGCTCATTAATTTTTTAGAACCTCTAAGGTTTTATTCTTAAAAAATCGTATTATTTTTTTAATATAGAATCTATCTCCTTTGTAGAAACACGGTTACCTTTAACCGATGCACCTTTTATCTCAATCTCTTTAAATGTGAATTCCTCTTTGTTTAATTTTTGTTTTGGCTTTTTAATGTAGTTAATAATCACCTTTTCATTAGGATTGATCGTGAAGTAGTTTATTTCAGCTTTGCCGCCGGGGCAGAGTGGGTAAAGTTTATTTGCAATAAACTTTGTTACCTTAAACTTTTTTACAAAACTTAATTTAGTTTTGGCCTCAGTGTAGATAACCGAGTAAACCCGTTCAGGATCGAATTGGTCTATATAGACGACATCTATGTCTACAAATATTTTACCTTCAATTGGCACAACTCTAAAGGAACCGCCCTTGTTAAATACAATGAATTTCTCGTGCGGATTAACAGTAAAGTATTTTGAACTCTTTATGTCCTTTCCAAAATATCCGGATTGTTCATCAAAGTAGACCTTAATATCAGGAACAGCGACCTCTTTAATGTCTATCTTATTGATTGTCTTTATCTTGGTTTTTCTAGGGTAATTTTTACCGTATTTTTCAATTAGACCTGCAATGTAGTCTATTGTAGTTTTTTTCATGTTCTTAAGTTTTGTTAGAACAGTTTTTTCGGTTCTGACAATATCATCTATCTGCTTTTTGTGGTTTAGGATGTCAAAGAGTGATATCCGTTTAATCCTTATCTGTAGAAGTTTTTCGACATCATCACCTGTTAGTTCTCTAATAAACAGTGCCTTGAACTTATTCATCTCATCGGTTACAGTTTTTATGATAGATTCATAGGTTGTAAGCTCTTCTATTTTTTTGTAGATCCTGTTTTCAATGAATATCTGTTCAAGGGTTAGATCGTGAAGTTTCTGTCTTAGTTTCTCAAGCTCGATCTCAAGCTCCCTTTGCAAATCCTTAACAAGTTTTTCTGTGTTATACTTTAAAACTTCCTCGATATTTAATTCGCGGGGTTTGAAGTCAACAATAGTTATGAGGTTGACACTTGTTGATACTTCGCAATCAGTATAGGCATAAAGTGCATCAAGAATATCTGAGGCATTCTCACCTCTCATGAGTGTTATCTCTATCTCAACCTTGTCAGCAGTAAAGTCATTAATTGAACTAACCTTAAGTGTGCCTTTTTTTACTGCCTGCTGAATTGAGTCAATAAGCGACTCGGTTGTTACACCGAAGGGCAGCTCCTTTATAACGAGGGTCTTGGTGTCGGTTACCTCTATAACGGCACGGTTTTTTATCCGTCCGTTCCCTTTGTTGTACTCGGTTACATCTATGACTCCGCCTTGTTGGAAATCAGGGTAGAGAGTAAAACTTTCATTATTTAGAATCTTGATCTGAGCGGACAATAATTCGTTAAAATTGTGAGGTAGAATCTTAGTTGACATTCCAACCGCTATCCCCTCAGCACCCATCAAGAGTAGAACAGGAACTTTGGCCGGTAGTGTGTAGGGTTCTTTATTTCTTCCATCATAGGTGTCAAAAAATGAGGTTATCTCAGGGTTAAAAAGCACCTCCTTTGCAAGAGGGGAGAGACGACACTCAATATATCGGGCTGCTGAAGCATCATCGCCTGTTAAGATATTTCCAAAATTTCCCTGAGTATCAAGAAATAATTCTTTGTTGGCAAGGGTAACAAGTGATGAAAATATTGAGGCATCTCCGTGCGGGTGGTATTTCATTGTATTACCGACAACATTTGCAACCTTATTGAATTTCCCGTCGTCTATTTCGTAGAGTGAGTGTAGGATTCTTCTCTGTACAGGCTTTAAACCGTCATTAATATCCGGAATCGCTCTGTCTTTTATTACATATGAGGCGTATTCGATAAAGTTAGATTCCATCAGTTTGTTAATGTATGACATATTTTTATTTCCTAACTATACTAGATTCTGCATTATAAACTCTTTTCTTGTGGGTGTGTTTTTTCCCATAAAGAATTCAAGCGGTTTTTTTATCTCACCTATGTGATCAACTGTAACCTTAATCAATCTTATATCTTTTCCGATAAACTGAGAGAATTCCCGTGGCGAGATTTCACCAAGCCCTTTAAATCGTGTTATCTCAAGAGACGCAGAGCCGAGCTTTTTTACCGCCTTTTCTCGTTCGGTTTCATTGTAGCAGTAGAGTGTTTCTTTTTTGTTTCTTACCCTAAAAAGCGGCGTCTCAAGGATATAGAGATGACCGGCAACTACAATCGGTTCAAAGAATACAAGAAAATATGTTATCAGAAGATTTCGAATATGAAGTCCGTCTACATCAGAGTCTGTTGAGATAACAATTTTATTGTATCGTAATCCATCAAGACCATCCTCAATCCCAAGAGCCTTCATAAGGTTGAATAGTTCCTCGTTCTTGTAAACAGTATCTTTTTTAAGTCCATATACATTTAACGGTTTACCTCTTAGTGAGTAGATCGCCTGAGTCATTACATCTCGTGCAGAAACCATACTGCCGGAAGCAGACTGTCCCTCAGTTAGAAATATCATCGTGTGTTCACGCATTATATGATTGTCGGTATAGTGGTGTTTTGAGTCTTTGAGTTTAGGAATGTTCAGGGCAATTTTTTTTGATTTTTCCTTTGCCTCTTTTTGAACCTGCTGAAGCTCAACGCGGAGTGTTTCGTTAAATTTAATCTTATTTAGAATCTTCTCTGCGGCATCTTTATTCCGGTTTAAAAAGACTACAACTGCATCTTTTACTTTCGATGCTAGTTCGCTTTTAAGCTCCAGATTGCCAAGCTTATTTTTGGTCTGCGATTCAAATATCGGGTCTTTAAGTTTGATGGCAATTGCTCCGACTATGCCTTCTCTAACATCAATGCTATTGTAACTCTTTCCTGCATATTCGTTTATCCCTTTTAACAGGCCCTCGCGATAGGCAGACTGGTGTGTACCGCCATCACTTGTGTGCTGACCGTTGACAAATGAGAAGTAGGTCTCACCGTAACTTGAGGTGTGACAAAAGGCAAACTCAAATTTATCCTCTTTGCAGTGGATTATATCATAGATTGTCTCATCCTGAACTTCACTTTTTAAGAGGTCCAAGAGTCCATTCTCAGAGTAGAAAAGTTTTCTGTTGTAGTATATTTTTAGTCCTGCATTAAGGTAGGCGTAGTGCCAAAGTCTTTTCTCAATGTGTTCATCGAGGAATTCATAACTGTCAAAGATCTCCATGTCCGGTGTAAATCTTATCAGTGTGCCATCCTCTTTGTCCTCTTTTCTGGAAGTTTGATTTTTTAAGAGTCCCCTTTCAAAATTAGCAAGTGTACACTCTTTCTTTCTAAATGAGGCGGCCAGAAATGTCTCAGAAAGTGCATTGACTGCTTTTGTTCCCACACCGTTAAGACCAACAGAAAATTGAAACACCTCATCATTGTACTTAGCACCTGTATTTATCTGGGAAACACATTCTACGAGTTTACCGGGTGGAATTCCCCGTCCATAATCCCTTATGGTTATTACAGGACCATTTCTCTCTATGAGAATTTTATCGCCATACCCCATGATAAACTCATCTATAGAGTTGTCGATTATCTCTTTTAGTAATATATATATACCATCATCATAGTTTGACCCATCTCCTAATCGACCAATATACATTCCGCTCCGTAATCTTATATGCTCTAATGATGAAAGGGATTTTATTTTAGATTCATCGTAATTGTGTTTTTCTTTTGCCATAGGTATTAATCCGCAAGACTTTATTTTTAAGTTTAATTATCATTAAACGGAGTTTTTGTCAAAGAATAAATTATTAATAATAAAATAATAATAATAAACTTACTTAATTGAGGAGTGAAGTTATTAATTTTTGGATGAATTTATATTGTCTTTAAGATACTGTGTATTTTGAAACCTATGTAGGGATAAATTGGTCACTGTATTTGATTTAATTTTATTATTTTTAACAATTATTTTTAACAATTTAATTGACATCTACAACATCTGCAATATCTACAATTGAGATATATCTGTCTTTTAATTAGTTGTAAAAACTGTTGACATCGATTATAATATTTCCTATTATTACATAAAATCGATTAAGATTTGAATTAAAACAAAGAATTTAGCGTATTAGATGGGTTTATTTATACATTTTGGTATTTAAACATTCCAACTTTTGTAGAGTACTAAATAAAGTATTACTCTAAATAAAGTCTTACTAAAGAGGCTCTAAATTGCTGATAAAAAAAAGGCCAAAACTCTATGATGCACTTGCAGTTGATTTTAATTATTATTTCATTTTCAATTTCCTTAACCTGTACTGTAGTTGCATTCAAACTTAACTTGACTCTAAAATCAAAACTACTGAAAATGGTGATTGTTTTTAATATATTATTTATTTTAAAAATATTATCATTAACTATTGATAATTACCTGCTTGTAAATCTCGGATCACTTGATTTAAACAATATTCTATTAGTAACGGTCAGAATATTTAGTGCTGATTTATTGCTAATTGCAATTACTGTTTTAATAATATTCTTAATTAATGGTAAACTTACATTTTTTAATTCGGTTTTAGAAATATTTGTCATTTTTATTTTAAGTGTTTCATCAATATATGTTAGACTTAATTCTATCGAATTAGAAAAATATCTTTATTCTATTAAGTCTTTCTTGTTTATATTAGCGATTATAATTTTATTAATTCTATTAATAATAAGATATAAAAAATCCAATGAAAAATTTGAAAAAAATATATATAAAGTCTCTATAGTGATAATATTTTGCTTTTTGCCGATTATTTTGTTCGATTTGGTAAATTCAATCTATATGAGTGTTTACGGAATTTATGGAATTATCGAGTTGAAAAATGACATTCGAGCCAAAATTATGTTTTATCCTCCCATAATTCTTTTAGTTTTGTCCGTTTTAATTGTTATTGTGTCATTTAAGCAATATATAGACTCTTTTTCAAATAAAATGAGTTTATCAAATTTAGATGAATTATCTGTATTAGATGATTTTAATCTTACGAAACGAGAACAATCCGTGGTTTCATTAATTGCCGGAGGATTAGATAATAAAACAATCGCAGTTGAGCTGGATATTTCTGTTCATACTGTTAAAACTTACATAAAACGAATCTTTCAAAAGACAGGTCATAGAAGTAGATACGAAATAATAGCAAATTATAAAAACTCTTCCATAAACAAATAGAATTTTAATTCGAGCATATATCAATACCTCCAAAGAGTCTCGTTATCACTCCAAAGAGCGACTTGTAATACCAATAATTTTGTCATATATTAATTAAAAATAAATATCAAAGGTGTTACAAATGAAGGTTTTTCTATTGGTTTTTTTATTAATCAGTTCTTGTTTATTTAATTATGCTTTTGTTCATGCGTTAGATAGTAATCATATAAATCAAGAACTTCTTCCTGTTGTCTTGGGTGGAGTAAAACAATGGATATATGTTAGAACAGAAAATGTTGACAATCCGATTATATTATATCTGCATGGCGGACCAGGAACTGCATCTCTTCCATTATTAGAGCACTACAATAGTGATCTGGAAAAACATTTTATTGTAGTAAACTGGGATCAAAGAGGTGCGGGTAAATCATACGATATTAAACTAACTAAATCTGATATAAAAATTGAATATTTTTTAAGCGACCTCGAAGAGTTAGTTGCTTTTTTATTGCTAAAATATAACAAAAAAAAGATTTTTCTTATAGGTCATTCATGGGGAACTTATCTTGGTGTTAAGTCAATACTTAAAAAACCGGATAATTATTATGCCTACATAAGTGTAGGACAAGTTGTTAATGGGACTAAAAATGAACAGTTATCTTATGATTTTACATTAAATGCAGCAAAAGCTGCCGGTAATAATTTTGATATATGGCAACTAGAAAAGATTGGATATCCATATAATGGGTATGGAAAGAATGAAATGTGGGATTTGATAAAACAAAGATTTATACTTTATAGATATGGTGGCGGTTTATATAATGAAGAGAGCTATTTTCAACTTGATAAAGTAACTCTAAGTTCAAGAGTTTATACCCTATCTGAAAAAATGTCTCTTATATGGGGATCCCTTTTTGTTTTTGATGCTATGTGGGAAGAATTTATTGAAAAAATTAATCTTGATAATGAGAGTTATAGTTTTGAAATACCGGTTTTCTTTTTTATCGGTGCGCATGACTATACTACACCTTTTGAATTAGCAATTGACTATTTTAATAAAATAGATGCTCCATTAAAAGAGATTACAATGTTTGAAAACTCAGCTCATTGTGCAATATTTGAAGAGCCGGAAAAATTTAACAGACTTGTAATTGAGATAAAAAAACGACTGGAAGAAAAGGAGATAAGATGAAAAATTCAGTTCTATTTATAGTTCTGTATATAGTTTTCTGTTTATTATCGGTTAATGATCTTTTGGCTATGGATAACTATGACTCAGAGATTTTAGTTGAACAAGAGAAAACTTATTTTCAAACCGCAACAATTTATAGAAGAGAGGGGGTGCTAAAACAGCTCCTTGTTTCCGGCAATCATTATCAAATGGGTCTTCAGCATGGAGTTCTACTTAAAAATGAGATAATTCAGACAGAACAATTTGTAAATAAATTAATCACTATGATAGCCTCTGATAAAAATATCCCAAAAGAATTGATAAAAATATATTTAGAGATGGGAATAAAAAGATTGGAAAAAAGTGTTCCTGATAGACTCAAGGAAGAAATAAGAGGAATTTCAGACGGAAGCGGTGTTAAATTAAATACAATATACATGATTAATCTCTTAGGAGATTTTTTGGCAGTACAGGGATGTTCTGGAGTAATAATAAAAGATAAATATGGGAAGAGCTATCATGGACGATCAATGGATCTACCATGGGGTGAGGATTGGCCTGAACCGGTTATAATCAGCTATTCTCCTACAGGATATAACAATTTCAGTAGTATAACCTATGCAGGATATGTCGGATCTGAAACTTCTTACAGCAAATACTTCTCTTTTAGTCAAAACTCAATATTTGTTAAGAAAATCAATAAAAATGGAACTCCATATTATATGTTAAACCGTATTGCAATAGAGGAGTGTAAAACATCTAGTGAGGTTGTTGAGTTTTTTAAAAAAAATAGAAGCATAAATGGTGAAAAAGGATTTTACAATTTCCCCATAGAAAGCAGGCAATTTATTATGGATATCAATCCTCTATCAGAGAACAATCTACATTTAATTGAAACAGATAAAAATATTTTATGGGGAATTAATCTTTATGACTCTAATGAATATTCAGAATTATACCAAGATAATAGCTTTATCATGAATGGCAATAATTTGGGCAGAAAAATAATTTTTGAAAAGTTTGAAGACAGTAACAAAGATTTTATTTTTGATTATATATTTAAAATATTCAGATCGACCGGTATAGATGAAGACAATGACTTTGCACTTAGTTATCATTTGAAAGGGATAAATAATTCACTAACAACGCATGTAGTAATTTTTGCCGGTGATAATAGCGGGGTGTATGTTTCTACCGGAACAACTTTTGCCGGTTCAAATAAATTTTATTTCTATTCTAATGATCCGGGAGTTCAGCCGGAATTATTTTTAAATGATGAGCCGCTTAGTGATGTTACTGTACTACTTGGTAATTCTTCATTCAAACTTGACAACAATGTTAATCTTTACACTTTATATAAAAATCTATCTGATAAATATAGGGATATAACTGCATTTAAATTACTTTATGCAATTAAAGCAATTGATATTAAAAGATATGATGAATCAATAAAAATACTTAGTACAATAAGTAAGGATTATTCTGAGTACAATGAAGTTCTTGTGGAAATTGCTAATATTTTATATAAAAGATTTAGATTTAACGAGGCAAAAGAAAAATTATTAAAAGTTGATCCTGAAAAATTAAAAATCATAAAATATATTTTACTGTATAATGATTTAAAAAAGAGGTTAAACCTATCCAAAGATAAAACTAATATAAATTATAAAGATTATTTTCATGCTCTTAAACTCAGAGGAGGGCTAAATTGGACAGTTATTTATCATCCGGGCTATCAATATGGTAAGGCACAGAATGGCATTACACCAATCGATTACACAACTGTTGATTATACTGATAAAGGCGATCCTTATTATAAGAATCATTCAAAGGGAGATCCCGGGATGGTACTGGGAAATAATACAGGATTACCGGAAACTATGGTACTAGGTTTTTACGAGTTAGAAGTGCCGTTACTGAGAAGTGAGCATTTTCTGTTAAGTTCGAATAATTTAAAAACTGCAGTTGTTACAACAATAACACCGGTTACAGTTAATACAGGATTAGAAATCTCTTTAACACCTGTTGCTTTTTTTACTGTTTTTAGCGGTATTTATATTGGTACGGGATGGAATATACCCGGATTGGCTTATGGATTAGCCCGATTTAACTATAATGGGTTTTATAATGGCGAATCAATTGGATTACTTGAAAACGAAAATTTTTATAGCGGACTTTTACGCACTTTTATTGGTGGCAGATTGCAGTTGGATCTTTCTGAAATAATGAACGAAAAGTATAAAAGATGGACACATATTTTATTTGAAGGCTCATTTAGACTTACTTATACAAGTTTATTAAAAGAGATGAGTAATATTTCTAATCCGTATATTTTTGAAAACAGCATTACATTTAACGGCTTTAGCATGCAGAGTTCATTTTTCTTAGGGTATAAAATACCTGTCGTAATTGACTCGAGAAAAGATATAAAAAACGATAACTTATTTTTAAACTATGTAAGACACAATAGTTTTGATATTTTATTACTATTCTGGTGTGAAACACATACATTGCTGACTCAATTTAATTTCTCAAAAATTTCTGATAAGGGATGGGGATCTGACTTTACATTTTTTCGTTTTGGACCAATGATTAATTTTAATATGCCAAACAATTTTTTCATTGTTTTTTCATTCAATTGGGCAACATCTATGGTTTTTTCTGTCGAAACAATAGGAAATGCAAATCCTTTAAATAAAGAAGTAGTCGGATTAAGCTTATATTATGATAGATTTCTTGTTACTTTCGGTTGGAGGTTTTAGTTTTGTATTAATTTTTACCCGAATATTAGTGTAATAGGCTCTAAAAAGTGATTTTTATGTTTTACTAAAATAACATACCACGGCAGATATATTATTATCGGCATTATAGATCGGCTCAAGGACTATATCTGATTTTGTTGTTTTGTTATTAAATGTCAAAATCATATTTCGCTCAGTAATTCTTTGCACATCGGTTAATTTTGTTAATATCTGTGAAATATTTAATCCGAAAATATCAGGCGTTTTAATTGATTTGATCTGTTCAACACTAATTTTGAATTGTTTGAGAAATATTGAATTGATATGGATAATTTCACCTCTCAAGTCAAATATAAAGCAAGCTGTCTCACATGCATTAATCAGACTCTCAATTATTTTTGATAGAGTGCTTATCTTTAATGACTTCATATTATTTATATTGTTTAATTCCTTATTGAGAATATTAAGTCTATATCCCAGCTTCCCGAATTTTGAAAAAAAGACTGTAGGATTGTAGTTTGAGTAGCCTGTAATACTTATCAATTTATCTAATTCTTTATATATGTTTCTCTGTTTTAAAATAAAATAAATTAAAAAAGTAATTAAAAAAATAATTGAAAATACCGTGATAAATATAAACCTTTCTGCAATTATTTTAATGATTATTGTATCATCCACAATATATTTATGAAATGAAGCATATCCGAAAATTCCCATTATCAATACAAATAGTAAATTAAAGAATGTAAATAGTAAAATATGTTTCTTGTCAATAAGTAGCATTACTTAAACTCCCTTACAAAATCTATATCCTCATCCTTTCCTATTACAACAAGAATATCCCCATCTTTGATAATTTCACTAGGTTGGGGTTGGATAATTT
>CAYYKD010000004.1:6654-17278 GCA_964471825.1 uncultured Spirochaetales bacterium | reverse complement strand
CCATATTATCAATATCAATTATCATTCGTTTTATTGATACAACATTTACTCCATACTTATTTCTAAGATCTAGTTTTAATAGTGATTTATCGTCAAAACTTTTGTTGACTCTGATTTCCGCTAAAGTCTGATTTCCCGAAATCGGTATTCTTTCTAAAATGTATGGGGAAACCAATCGGTTTGCAAGTCTTCTTCCTTCATCAATTTCAAGTATAATAACCTCATCAGCACCAACTTTTTTTAGTATCATAGAATGAAGCTCGGTGATCGCCCTTGAGATAACATGGGGTATGTTGATTTTTTCCTTTAAAATTGCGGTAGTCAGAACGCTTGACTCAATGTTATCACCCATCGCAACTATAGCCACATCTACATTGTCAAGCGGGGCTTTCTTTAGTTCCTCCTCATCGGTACAATCCATCAGAAGTGCATAAGTAACAAAGTCTTTAATTTTTTCAATGGCATCATGATTTTTATCAACAGCTATAACTTTCTCACCGTTTTCAGCCATAACTCTGCAAATTTCACTGCCGAAATTGCCCAAACCAAATACAGCAAAAACTCTATTTTTAGACATAAATCCTCCGTTTATCCGATTGAAACCATAGATTCTGGGTATTCTATTCTTGCATCCGGTTTCATTCCGGATAATAAACTCAGCATTGTTATAAGACCAACCCTGCCGATAAACATAGTAACAATAATCATAATTTTTCCGGCAAAAGAGAGTGAACTTGTAATGCCGGCACTTAATCCGACGGTTCCAAAAGCCGATACAGCTTCAAAAACATACTGAATCGGACTGTGTTTTTCTGAAATACTCAAAAGAAAAACAGTTATAAATACAACAGACATTCCAAGCATTATTACAACAAAAGACCTACTGACAAGTGTTTTGGATATAGATTCTTTGAAAATTACCGTTGTATTCTTATTTTTTAATATAGATAGAATATGATTTATGGCTATTCCAAAAGTATTGACTTTAACCCCTCCGGCTGTTGACCCTGATGCTCCGCCGATAAACATCAGAAAAATAATTACAAAAAAAGTTGAATTGGTAAAACGGCTTGTGTCTATTGTATTAAATCCCGCTGTTCTTGAGGTGACTGATTGAAAAAATGCAGCAAGATATTGATAGCCCGTAGGCATCTCTTTTAGTGTATTTGCATGTTCGGTTGCATAGATTAGCAGTGTACCGAAAATCAGGAAAAACACCGTTAATAACAATACAATTTTTGTGTTTAGATTAAGTTTTCTAATAATATTTTTTGATTTAAATACCTTGACTTTGAGAATGTCAAAAATATATTCATGAATATTAAAAAGTACGGCAAAACTTAACCCGCCAATTATGATTAAGAAAGATATTGTTAAATTAATTGAAACAGAATTGTTAAATCCGGTCAAACTATCAGTAAATAGAGAGAACCCCGCATTGCAAAAAGCAGAGATAGAATGAAAAAAAGATATAAAGAGGTTGTTAATCGTCCACCCGAAGTAAGGAACAAATGAAAAGAATAAAAAAACAATCCCGATAGCTTCAAAGAATAGTGTAAAAAAGACGATTTTTTTTAATGCAGAATAGAGATTACTCATGTCTGAAACATTTAAAGCAAAAGATATCGTAAATTTATCCTGCATACTGAGGTATCTACCGCTTACAAAAGAACCGATATATGAGAAAATGATAATCCCTAGAGCACCACATTGAATTAGAAATAGAATAACCAGTTGTCCGAAAAGTGTGAAATCATTACCGGTATCTACAACGGCAAGTCCTGTTACGCAAACAGCAGAAGTTGCTGTAAACATAGCGTCAATTATACTAATATTTCCTTCTATTCTATTAGAAATAGGGAGAGATAATAAAAGTGTGCCGAAGAAGACCAAAAAAATAAATGTGTTAAAAACAGAGACTGCCGGTTTTTTTATAGAGTACTCAAAATAGGAAGCTCGTTTATTATTAATTTTTATCAATTTGTTGTCCCATGGTAAGCGGTAAAAGATTATCATACATTGCTATATCTGTCTATATGTTTTTTTGTTGAATTGTTTTTTGAATTGTTTATCTTGAAATTACAGCATAAATATCTATAAAGAGCAGCTCAGTAAAAATTAGCCATTAATTTTTTGTGGGAGTTTTGTTAAAAAGTGGAATGATACCAAACAGATGGTTGGACTATAGTGCTAATAAGTGATGAAGTGCATATTTCGATTTGAAGAAAGTTTGTAAAAAAGTTAAAAAAAACACTTGACTTTTCAATCGTAATATCGTATTATTGCGTTAATATGATTAGTGAAATAAAATGTGAATATGTCTGCGGTATATTTAAAGCTCTTGGTCACCCAGTAAGATTAAAAATTGTTAATCTATTACTGGAAAACAATGGATGTTTTGTTAATAAAATTGCAGAGACTATGTGTTTACCACAATCAACAACATCACAGCATATTGCTGTTTTAAAAAACAATAAGATAGTTTCATCAGAAAAAAAAGGGGTTGATACAAGATACTTTGTTTCTAATGAAAAAATACAAAAATTAATTGCGTTTATGAAAGAATAAATTTTTTTATACATTACATCGTATTATTTGTATATGTGGATATAACGGCGTAGCCGTATTAATAAACAGTTTTTAGGAGTGCTTTTATGAAGAATGGGGTTATTGCAGGAGTTTCCGGAGTTGTGGCGGGTGTGATTTTAACGATGGTTATTATCTGGAGTAATGCATCCGCAATGATGTTGCTTGAGGATGAGGTTAAGTATGGATTTGATGAGGCCGTTGAAAAATTTGAAAAGAGTGCTATTGAGAGTGGATGGAAAATTCCTACTATTCACGATCTTCAAGCCACTATGAAAAAATTTGGAAAAGATGTAAAAAAAGTAACTGTGTTTGAGCTTTGCCACCCTGATCATGCATATGAAATTTTATCACGGGATCAGGAGCGAGTTGTATCTTCACTTATGCCCTGTAGAATAGCAATTTATGAAAAAGCTGATGGAAAAGTATATGCTTCAAGAATGAATACATCTTTAATGGGTAATATGATGGACGGAGTTATACCTAAGGTAATGAAAACTGCCTCTACTGAAAGTGAAAATATTTTAAATACTATACTTAAGTAAAATATAGTAAAAGGGCGGTTCTGATCTAGACTTTTTAAGCTTAGACGAATTGCCCTTTTTTCTGTTAAATAATTAATAATCACAATTTAGGTTTAGACAATCTAAAACTAAAGACATTTGTTAAACATTAATCCTTCTTAAAATTCAAATCAAAAGAATATCTGACTTTCCAAAAATAAATTAATAAATTATTTGTGTTTTGATATATATTGTTTATAATTAAAAAGAATAGTTTATATGATGGAGGATCTATGAAGATTATATTTAGGGCTGTTTTTTTGTTATTAGTAGTGAGTGCGTGTGCAAATGTTAAGGATGATTTTGTACTTGTTAAAGGCGGGACATTTATAATGGGTAGTGATGATAGGCAATATGCAGACAGTGATGAATATTACCCGCATCAGGTTACACTTGACTCATTCTATATAGATAAGTTCGAAACCACAATAAAAAGTGTTGCAGATGTTTATAACTATGCATTAAAGAAAAAATATATCTATGTAAAAGGAAGCTATGTATATATTGAATCAAACGACAAAATATTACTGCAAGTATCTTCAAATCTTAAAACTAAATCGATCAAATTTGAGCAGGGGCGTTTTTACTACGATGATGATGCCGCAAACTATCCTATCATTCATATAAGCTGGTTTGGTGCCGCTGCATATTGCAACTTCTTAAGTGAGATGAAGGGACTTCAAAAGTGCTACGATGAGTTTATGTCTGAGTGTGATTTTAGCAAAAATGGTTACAGACTGCTTACTGAGGCAGAATGGGAATACGCAGGTAAATCGGGTGGCAAACCATATATGTTTAGCTGGGGTAACGATATCAAGAAACCAAAAGAGAATGTTGCAGATCTGTCTTTTAAAAAAGCGTATCCAAACTTACCGGCATGGGAAAACTACAGAGATAACTTCGTTCACACTTCACCGGTCGGGTCGTTTACACCGAATGAACTCGGATTGTACGATATATCGGGCAATGTCTATGAGTGGTGCTGGAACTGGTCAACAGATAATTACGAAGAAAAACCTGTAAAAAATCCCAGGGGACCGGAAACCGGAGTTGCAAAGGCTTTACGGGGAGGAAGCTGGTATGATACAATAAATTTGAATCGTTTATCAAACCGGACCTGGCTGTTTCCTCAATCAACAGGAACAGTTTCTGATGTAGGTGTAAGAATCGGCCGTTCAAAGGTGAAGTAGTCTTTGTAGGGCCATCAAAACTCTGCAAAGCCAATGTTTCAAACCGGCAAAAAATGACTTTCAAAAAGCAAGAGCTATATATATCTGGATTGTAAATGAGGGCGGGATAAATGTCGCCTTAGCTCTTGCCAGAAACTATATTTATTAGATTGCCGGTGATGAAACTCTGAGATTTAACTGATGTGGCTTGGTGACAATCCTTTTTCAATAGCACTTTGTGTACTCACAGTATGAGTGATCCTTCAAGGGGTAGGGCAGTACGGGTTTCCACATAAAAAATCTTTAAACTGATGGGCATGATATAAAGATAGGCTCGTTCGAGGCAAAATGCATAAATATATAATTTTTAATATTATTCAGATTATCATTCCCGATAATATTATTATCATTTATGATAATGGAATTATTGGGATTATCCTTCTAAATAATTTATAATGGAATTAGCAGTTGGCACAAAAATTGCTTTATCTTTCCTGATTTTAATATAACAGGAGTTAAATATGAAAAGGATTTTTACTGTATTATTGGTTGGTATTTTGGGAGTAAGCGTAGCTTTCTCTGAAGTGCGGATTACTCTAGAGGAGCTTGCTGCAAAGGTACAAGAGCTTGAGGCAAAAAATAATGAGCTTGAAGTTCAACTCGAAGAGATAAAGCAGAATGACGGTAGTGTTGAGGTGGTTGGTAATGATCATATTGCCTTACAGAAGAATCAATGGGGTGAAGGGTTTGCATTTGAGTTTGCCGGAGGAACACAGGGGTTATATGGCAGCGGAATGATAGGAGTGATATTTCCAAGAATAAAGAATACTATTTCATTTGGTTTAAGGGTTAATTTTAATGGATATATGGGACAGTCTGATGCTGTTGTTAATGGTGTAGAAACAGCCTTTTCCCCATTGGCCTTGACCGGAAGTTTGATTCTTATTCATTCAAGCCCTATGCTTTTTAATTTTATAAGAGTATATGGAGTTTATGAAGTACAACTTGGTTATACTTATACACCCGGCTATTTAACAGAGACTGCGTCGATTTACGGTTATAATTTAACATTTGCCGCTCTCGGATATGGCGGAATTGAATTCTATACATCAAAGTGGTATTCGATGTTTTTTGAGTGCGGCGGAGGTGTTACCAAGGTTTTCAGTGATTTTGCTAACTCGAAAAATGGGGTTCAATCCAGCTGGAACGGATCGGGGTTTGCTATGCGTTTTGGTGCAAAAGTTTATATTGCGGAATAAATCATGAATGTATTCTTTTGGCTAAAGATGGGGATGGCGATATTTCTAAACTTTTCTGAACCACAGATAATCCTCTATGATAATAGACTCATCATAGAGGGGGTATCTATATCAAATTTAATGACTGAAGAAATGATTGATCTTGTAAATAACGGCTTTAGTATCGGGTTTGAGTTATATTTTTCTGCGATTATAACTGATAAAAATGGAAAACGATATGTAAGGCGTTTTAGTCAGTTAAGGACAGTAAAATTTAGTCACCTAACTGAAGAATATTCATTATTAATAGGCGACAATGAAGCAATTGTTTTTAAAACTATTGATAAGCTTATTGAAGATGCTAGAAGATTTAGTGTTCCGCCTATTGAATGTAGCGGGATAGATATTAAAAATGTCTCTGTCTTTTTTGAGCTTGGATTACTAAAGAACAGCAGCTTTGAGGAAAAGTCCGGTTTTGAGACAAGCCGTTTGTGGGATAATTTCAAGCCGTCAAAAAGGACTAAAGTAATTTTAGATTGAAGAGGCTCTGAAGTTATTTATGAAAGAAATATATCGTAAGGGGTAAACTAGTAAAATGGGTAAAAGGATTATTGCTGCAGTTGTTATTCTATTTGCTCTTTATCAGATATCAATGATCGTGATGGTATCTTATACGATCACAGAAATTTACATGAGATTTAGAGCTGAAAGGGTAAATAGCATAATAGATGAATTAATTGAAGCATATAAGATCGAATATCATGCGGCCTTGGATAACAGCGGGCCAAAAGCAGATGCTATTGTATATAAATATAATGAGCTCATAAGAGATAAGCAGCATTACTATATTTTATCCGGGTATATTAGGTCAATAAAAGATCGATATACACTTCTTTTTTCAATATTCTCAATAATAGTGTTGCTGGTTATCACAGCTATCATTGCATTTTTTGTCATTTTTAATACAAAGCTGATTGATCGTATTTTTAATTCTTTGTCAACTGATTCAACCGGTAACGAGCTTACTCCTATTAAAACAAATGGGCTTATATTTTTTAAAAATGAAGCCTTTTTGTATAATAATGTGATTCATGAGCTGACAAGAAGTAGATTAAATCGTCAGGCACAGAGTGCATTTATTAATAGAACAGGATCAGGGCTTTATTTTCTTCATGAGATTAAGAATATGCTGTCACCTTTATCATTAAGAGTTGATACTGTTTTACATTATAGTAAGCTGGAAGATGATACATATAATGATATTGTTGGCATATCAAATGCGTTAAATGTCGGAGTCAGTAAATTAAAAAGCTATAAAGCACTATTTAATCTGCAGAAGCCTATTTATGAGGATGTCAATCTGCTAGACCTTATACAAACAATAGTATCCAATATAGATAATTCAAAGATTGTTAGGGTGAGTGGAATGGATAATAGTATTTTTACTGATAGGTTTTACTTAGAGACAATATTGGTAAATATCATTAAAAACAGTATTGAAGCAGCCTGTATATCCAATAACAGCTCTCCTGTAGTTAATATATATTATTCCGGGGATCTTATAACAATATCAAATAACGGTGAAATGATCAGGCCGGATATCCTGGATAGGGTGTTTGATGCCGGTTTTACTACTAAGGTTGATGGAGAGGGGATAGGTTTATTTCTGGTTAAGGAGCTTTGCTGTATTCTAAATATTGATGTGGGGATTGTTTCGAATAGTACTGAAACTGTTTATCGGATAAGTCTATGAGTTATGAATGAGCCTCTTTAGAATCGAAAATTTATGGAAATGAGGTTTAGTATGATTTTTGCTGTTCTTGATGATGAAAAAGAAGTTTGCTTGTCTCTTGTAGATATATTTCAAAGAGAGGGGCTTTATGGAGTATACTTTACAGATCCTGAATTATTTTTAAAATACGATCAAATCGGATCTGTTGATTGTGTATTTATCGATGTTAATCTTGGAGGAAAAGTTAATGGGATTGATGTATTAAGAAGACTTAATGCTGAATACCCGCTTATTGAAAAAGTAATAATATCAGGTAACAGTGATATTAAGACCGCTGTAGAGGCATTGAAGTATGGTGCGTATGACTTTGTTGAAAAGCCGCTTCTTCTTGGTGTAATTCTTAAGATTATCAAGAATGTAGTTGAAAAAAAATCATTGAATAAACACAGGTCAGAATTAATAGATGATGTGTTAAAAAGCTATCCTTTGATAGGTGAGTCTGAACAACTAAGACAGGTAAAACTCCTGATTAAAAAATTTGCCAGTCTCAATGAGCCTGTCCTTATTACCGGTGAGTCCGGCACAGGAAAAGAGGCCGTCGCTGCCCGTATTCACTATTATTCAGGAAGAGAGGCGTTCAACAGGATTAACATAGCAAGTCTTCAACCGAGCCTGATTGAAAGTGAGCTCTTTGGGTACAAAAAGGGATCTTTCTCAGGTGCATTATCCGATCGAAAAGGGATAATTGAATCAACAGATCAAGGGTCGTTGTTTCTTGATGAGATTGGAGAAATGGATATCTCACTTCAAGCAAAGATACTTAGAATAGTTCAGGAAAAAGAATATATGCCTGTGGGTGATGTAAATATGAGGAAAGCTAATGTCAGGTATATATTTGCAACAAATCGTAATCTGCATAAAAAGATAGTAGATGGCGGTTTTAGGGAAGATCTATTTTACAGGATTTCGGCACTAACGGTAGACATGCCTCCCCTAAGAGAAAGGAGAGAAGATATACCATTGTTAGTAAAATATTTTTTAAATCAGTTCGCTCAAGAATACAATCAATCAGTAAAAATAATGACTAAAGAAGCTGAATATATGCTTCTATCGTATAATTATCCGGGTAATATTAGAGAACTAAAAAATGCAGTTATAAGATCAGCTGCAGTCTCAGGAGATCGAGGAATAATAGAAGCAGAGGATATTGTATTGTCTAAAATTCAATCAGAAAGGCAAGAGCATTTAAGCTTATTTATGGAAACCCTTCCTCTTAGCTCTAAAAAGAAACAACTTGAAACAGTTTACATTACGACACAGTTGAAAAAGTACAATTGGGACTTACAAAGAGTTGCGGATAAACTAGATTTACTTTTGCCAAATCTATATAGAAAACTAAAAGAGCTGGATATTGACTTAGATAACAAAGTTTAGTTGACAACAATGAGATAATTATTGAATAAATATCCTCTTACAAAAACTCTAGATTATCAGACTATCTGATGTGATTTTTGGATGAGTCTTAAATACAAGTAATTAATTAAAAACCTCTTGTTGTTTTCCTAAAATCGGGTATAATTTTATTAATTATTTGTCTTTTGTTAAATTAAGATTTTTTGTGAAGTATCTATAACATAACTAAAGGCATTTTTTTTATTTAATTAAGTATTGTTACAATTATTTTTGTATGAGGCACAAATAAAAGTGACTTTTTATACTGGAAGTAGGAGTACAGATCATGCTAAGATTGAAGTTGTTAAGATTACCTGCAATTTTGATGGTTTTAATTCTGTCTTTGCAGTGTCAATTTACAAGTGAATTTGAGAATGACCCATCCGAAGATAAATATAATCCGGGTGATACTATATATGAGACATCTATAGAAGCAACCTCTGATAATGGAACAATTAATATTCTCATAAAAAAACATCTTAATAACTCTGATTTTTTACCTAGATATAATGATGAAAAAATTTTGACCATTAGATGTGCGGAAGGTATTATTTTAACCGGAAGCGATATATCAGTAATTAACAGTAACATCCTAAATATTAATCCAAACATAATAAAAGTGATTTTCAAAAATGGTTTACAGTCAGGCTATGATTTAAGTAACCGTTTGTTTTTTAGTACTATTGAGTCATTAACTCTCCCCGACAATGTTGAGTATCTATCTGATTATTCTATAACTTCAAATAATCTAAAAGAGATAAATATCGGTGCCGGAACAAACAATATTACAAGCAGGGCATTCTCTGCTCTTTATGGCTTACTCTTTATTAATGTTTCAGAGTCAAATATAAACTATGCTGATTATAACGGTTCGCTTTATACAAAAGATTTAAAAAAAATTGTCTCTGTTCCACAAAAAATCTCAGGAGAGTTAATAATAAGTTCTCAAACAGATTATATATTTCCTTATGCAATTAGTGATTGCCATTTATTAACAAAAGTGGTGATCCCTTCAGAGGTTACTCAACTCGATACCCATACTATTATAAATTGCAATTTATTAACTGAGATTGTTCTACCGGATACAATCAATGAGCTGAAGTCAAATTCATTCAATCGTTGCCCTGCTCTTAAAAAGTTAGTATTTCACAAATCTGCTCCAATTGTCGTAACCGAAAGGTTTTTTTATGCATGCCCTATAAATGAGATAAGAGTGCCGGATGCGGCACTTTCATTATATAAAAATGCCCGTGTTTGGTCTGATATTAAAGATAATATTTTTGCCTTCTCTGACTCTAATACGCCACCGCGCATTATCATTGATAATACAACTAGCGATCTAATTCGTCCGGTTATCGAAATAAATAACTCTGATACTATAGAAGTTGTACCGTATCAACTTTACTCAATAAACTTTGATGAAACTACGGATTTTAGTATATTGAGTTTAAAAACTGACTCATTGTTATCAAGCTATCTTGTTTACATTATTGATTCTTATAATATTTCATACTATCCTCAACTATCAAACGAATTTCAAGTGGGTAGAGCGGTTTTTTTTCAATGCCGTACAGGTGATGGTTGGGAAAATAGTTACTATAATAAGTATATTTACAGAGAAAGGGAAATACACAAAGCATCAGGAACATATGGAGGTATAACACCTGAAAAAACCGGACCTGCAATCTCCCTTGAACCTGAATGTGATAACACTATATTGTATATTTCTCCATATACTACCCATGAAAAACATCTTGGTAAATATTTATTCTTTTATTCAAGAAACAGAATGTAAATAAAGCATTTAATAATTAATTTTGAAGAACTTGATTCGGATGATAATTCTGAACTTAGTGATAAACCGATCGTTGACAACATTATAAC
>CAYYKD010000004.1:0-6644 GCA_964471825.1 uncultured Spirochaetales bacterium | reverse complement strand
TCAACCCATGGGTGGCGATAACGAGAAGATCAAAATTTGCTTTTTTTGAATATTGTGTGCGAATATTGTGCATTAATAATATTGTCAATGTTATGGATAGAATGCAAATAGTCGGCATGATAAAAATTGCAGGTATAACATTTGCACCGGCGTTTGCCATAAAAATTATTTTTGAGGTTAACGCTAACATCATTATGGAAATAAATATCACATAAACAGTTGAAAAAACAATTCCCCAAATTTTTCTTTTGACAGCCAATAATCCTGAAACAAAGCCAAGAGGTAGGAAAATTCCAAGATCAAATCCTTGAACAATCATTGTCGTATAATGATCCAGTTCTTGCGGGTATAAATCCCCTGAAATTAAAGGTGTTAAAATTGTTTTTAACCAAAGTAACGCAATCATTGAGCTATTGAACAACATAAACCACCCTGTAAAAGTAGTAATTTTTTCGGAACGCATCATTGATTTGACTCTTTGAACATCAAAACTAACAATTGATAGAATAAGTGCAAATAGTGAGGTTGAAAGTAATATTACATAAACTAAAAATAAATAATTGAACATAGCCATTGCAGTATAAAACAGGTAGGTTAATAGAAAATACAACAATGTGCCGGACAACATAAGTTTCCCGCGTATGCTATCTTTCCTGAATAGAAATAATGATATTAAAAGTAGCGGGATTGCAAAAAAAAGTGTTACAAAGTCTTGTGCTATCCCTTGAATTGCTACATCTGAGGACATGTGCTTATAGACGCCTCTTCCATAAACATCAATTGTTTCACCTCTAATGGTTTGATATTTGAAAGTGTCTGCCCCATTATTTGAGAAAATGCCTATTGAAGCGGCTATTATAGACATCAAGGCAATTATTAATACTAAAATTGTTATCACATTTTTATATTTCATATTATTCTCCTAGATTCTTTCTAGAGTCTCTCTATAATATATATTATAATATATATTTCAAAAAAACACTATCAGAAAGATCTGATAGCCCGAACCCTCATGAGCTTATTGTACTTTTGATTGTATTCTTGAGTTCCGGTGATGAAAAGCTGTGATGATGCATAGTTGATACTATACTCGTGCGAGTGTTCTGTCGAAGACCAGTAGAAACTACAGTAAACCCCCCCAACTACACTCTCATTCCATTGGAGGATATCAAGCTCATCTCTTGAGGGCAGGTACCAGTCGTAGTAAACACCTGTCCCTTTGTCAGCATTAACATAGTCATAGCAAAGTTTGGCCGCATAGTCGCCGTCACCTTGAGCGTAAACGATCAAATCCGTATTTGCCTGACCAGTGCCAATTTTGGTACCTATTGCGTCTGTTTTTGGGCAAATAGCGGTGTCAGACCAGCGTATTCCGGTACTTTGGTCTGCGTGTGCGGCAATGAGACCGTGGATCTCACCTTCAATATAGCCGATATCTGTAGGTTCCAAAATATAAAAAATCACACCGCCCTGATATGACAATCCTACTTTTGGTGTTTTGTTCTGATCATCATCATCCTTAATATTTTCATCAAATATTGGAAGATCGAAAAAAAATCCGCACCCGGAGGTCGTCAGTATTACTGTATAAACCGCTACAATTACCAAAAAATTCTTTAAATTTTTAAAACTCATTTTTATCCTCCGGATTAATAACAACAATTAAAAAATTATTTTTTTATGATATGGGAAATTATAATTCCCGTCAAGGATAAATTTAGAAATACTAATTAGAAAATAATAATAAAAAATACTAATTAGAAAAAATTACTTATTACACAATTACATTGATAAAATAAGTTTGGTACATGATATTATTAGTTTAGCTTACAACAATATAGAACCGGGACTAGCATTAAACAGAAGCAACATATTTATAATAATTCCTTATTAGTTTATAAATTAAGTAATTATACATTTAAAAAGTGTTTTGAGTAGAGTTTAAATGCAAATTAATCCAGTCAATTTATTTGATTTGAAGTATAGGGAGTGAATATGCCGGAACAAAAAAATATCGATCATCAGCGTTCAGGCTTAATTGTCTCTGTACGCGGAAGTGTTGTAGATGTAAAGTTCGATTTTGATTTGCCGCCTATTCATACGATCTTACACACAGGAGAAAAAAAGTCTATTATCATTGAAGTGTTGTCGCAATTAGATGAGCATCATGTTCGCTGTATTGCATTAACTCCAATACAAGGGCTATCTAGAGGTATGAAGGTAAATAATACCGGAAAACCTTTAAAGGCTCCTGTTGGTAATGGGATTCTATCCAGGATGTTTGATGTCTTCGGCAACACAATTGATAGGGAAGCTGAGTTAACAGATGTAGAATGGCGTTCTGTACACAAATCTCCCCCTCCGTTAGCAAGGCGTTCTACCAAATCAGAGGTATTTGAAACGGGGATCAAGGTCATCGATGTCCTTGTACCTCTCGAGCGTGGCGGTAAAACAGGGCTTTTTGGAGGTGCAGGTGTTGGTAAGACTGTTCTACTAACAGAAATGATCCACAACATGATCGAACATCAGTCGGGTGTCAGTATTTTTTGTGGAATTGGCGACCGCCCGGACGCGAGGCTTTTCCGGGTGACATTTTTTACATTCACTCACGGCTACTCGAACGAGCGACGCACTTATGTGAGGAACTTGGAGGAGGATCACTCACGGCACTCCCTATAATCGAGACTGAAGCACAGAATATATCAGCCTACATTCCGACCAATCTTATTTCCATTACTGATGGTCAGATATACCTCTCTCCATCTCTCTTTGAACTGGGGATACTACCTGCTGTTGATGTCGGCAAGTCCGTCTCAAGAGTCGGTGGGAAAGCTCAACGGGCGGTTTACAGAGCAGTGGCCGGTGATCTCAAGCTTGATTATGCACAATTTGAGGAACTTGAGACATTTGCCAGATTTGGAGTACGCCTTGATGAAGATACTCGGAAGATCATCGAACATGGCAGGCGGATTCGTGAAGTGATCAAACAACCGGAATTTTCATCGGTATCTGTACCTGTACAAATTGCAATTCTACTGGCTTTGACATCTGAGTTGTTTGACAAGATTCCGCTTGACAGTATGAATGAAGCTGTTCAAGCTGTGTATGATGCGGCAACAGATATTCCATCAGATGTGTGCGATCGATTTGAAACTGCCGCAGAATTGGATGATAAAGACCGTAAAACAATTATTGAAATAGTCAGTAAAGCATTAATTTCTTTTCAGCCTGAACCTGACATAAAGGTTAAAGAGAAACCCAAAACCGATGTTAAAAATAATGGCAAAGAAAAAAAACAAAAAAAACAAAAAAAAGAAAAAAACAAAAAAACAAAGAAATTAATAAGGAAACCTCATGAATGACACAACGACCGGTCTACGGCGTAAAATCAACACAGCCGGAGATCTTCAGTCTGTAATCCGATCTATGAAAGCTCTAGCCGGCTCAAATATCGGTCAATACGAAAAATCAGTAAATGCTCTTGCTGATTATTTTCATACTGTGGAATTAGGGTTAAAAGTATGCTTAAAAAAAAAGGATCAATATTCTTTAATATAGAACAAAAAAAACAAACAGATGCAGATATAATCGCCGCTATTGTATTTGGTTCTGATCAGGGACTGGTAGGACAGTTTAATGATGTCGTAGCTGATTTTACTGTAAAGACTCTCACAAAACTTCCCGGTAGTGCAAAGATCTGGGCAGTTGGAGAACGGGTTCATTCATCTCTTATAGACTCGGGACTCTCTTTAGTTGAACATTTTGATGTGCCAAACTCTGTCAAAGCAATCACCCCGCTTATCGGACAAATTCTTATTGAAACTGAGAAGCTTTATGTCACGGGTGAAATCACAGAACTCTATCTTTTTTACAATCGTCCCACATCGGGTGCAAAGTATGAAACTGTCAGTCAGCGATTGCTCCCGCTTGATGAAGAGTGGGGTCAAAAACTCTCTGATCTAACCTGGCCAACAAAAAATCTGCCGGAAGTTATCGGAGAGGGCAACACAACTTTGAGGGCACTTATTCGTGAGTATATTTTTATTTCACTATTCAGAGCTTGTGCAGAATCTCTTGCAAGTGAGAATGCAAGTCGCCTGGCGGCAATGCAGCGTGCTGACAAAAACATCGATGAGATGCTTAATGACCTTAATGGGGCATTCCATCGTTTATGCCAGAGCAGTATCGACGAGGAGTTGTTTGATGTTATTTCCGGTTTCGAATCTCTTAGTTCTTTTCATTCTCTTTTAGAATATAATTAAAAAATGGACCATATCTGAGATAGTATCAAGAAGTAGTATTTTGAACCGTCATTTATCTCTTTAATAAACCGGGTTTTATCAACATAGTAATAATTGTTGGTGGTTGTGTCAAGTTTGCCTGACATTTTTTAAGGTTTCATCATCAATGTGAATTGTAATTTTTTTTGTATCATTTTTTTGTATAATGATTCTTGACATCGAGTAGAATTTTTTCTATCATTTTGATTTAATCGGCACATGTGATACAAGAGGAGTTACAGTATGAAAAAACAATTAATAAAAACACCGGCAGTTTCCTTTACTATTTTACTGTTTCTTTTATTTTGTGCCTGTATATTAAGTAAAGATGGCACTACACCAGCCACTGAAAGACCGACTGCAGTTATATCAGCGTTACAAACGGCAATGATTAATGAAACTGTTAATCTTAGTGCAGAACTCAGCTCGGGTAATGGCGGACTGACTCTCAACTGGGAACTCAACTACAAACCTTCAGCTTCTAGCTCAATAATTTTAAATGCAGAGTCATCTAACGCTTCAATCATTACGGATGCTCCGGGTCAATACCAGATTCAACTAATTGTTTCATCAAACGGCATAAGCAGTTTGCCTGCAATTCATCATATTGCAGTTTTTGCTGAAAGCCCTGAGACTATCTTCGTCAATGCAGCAAATTCCGGAATAGAAAACGGAACGGAGGCTGCCCCTTTTAATACAATTCAGGAAGCAGTAAATGCAGCAGAAAATGGTTTTACTATTAAGGTTGCAGAGGGGATCTATAATGAAAATGTTTTAATTACTGGAACCAAAGGTATGTTTCTGATAGGCGGATATCAGAACGGAAATTTTTCAACTAATAATCCCAACACTTATGTTTCTACAATCTGTGCATCATCCTCATCATTGGCGACTGTAGCAATTGATTATTCAGGCAATGTTACCCATTCACAGCAGATCGAAATTAGCGGTTTTACTATCCGGAACGGACAACGCGGAGTTGCAGCAATCAGTCAGGGCAATGGAGGAATCTGTTATATAAAAATTAGTTCTAATATTATTCAAAATAATCGAGGACTTGAGGGCGGTGGTGACTACGGCGGAGGAGTTTACATTCGCGGTATGGTTCCTGAAATTATTAATAATATTATCAGCGGCAACAGCTGCGGTAAAGGGGGTGGTCTCGCTATTGATATGCGTGATGAAAACTACAATGTTCTTGTTGCTGACAACACAATTGAAAACAACGAAATTCACAGAGATCATGGCGGAGGATTTTACGCTGCAATACGAAAAGGTATTATAAAAAACAACACCATTAAAGATAACAGAATTCTTGAATCATGGGGATGGGGCGGAGGTCTTATCATAGATGGCGGCCAGTATAACGGCTACAGTGAAACAGTTTTTGTTCAGCTTTCAGGTAATATTTATATCGGCAACAGCTCTCCGTCTGCTGGATCCGGGCTCTTCATTGACGAAGGTGCTAATATAAGAATGAAAAACGAACTGATTTATGCTAACATAACTTCTTCAGGAGACAGACACGGTGCGTTCTATGTTGATGGTGCCAGAGCAAATTCTAATGCAAAAACAATCGCTGAAAACTGCACAATCGCAGGCAACACCGCACCTGATGGAAGTTTCGGACATGCGATTGTAGTTGAAGGCGGGTCTGAGGTGATAATAAAAAATTCTATTTTCTGGAATCGTGGATTTTCTTCTAATGAATCAGACTTCTTTGTTTCAGATGATTCTTCACTCACAATAAGCTATTCAATCTATGCATCAGGAAATGACTCATCTAGCGAAGGAGCTTTTTCGCTTGCAAACTCATTCACAAGCGACCCGCTCTTTGTTGATATTTCTACCGGCAATCTGTATCTCAAATCAACCGTCGGACGATGGAATCCTTCTTCAAACCAGTGGATTATTGACGCTGTGCATAGTCCGGCTATTGATGCGGGAGACCCGGCTTCGTCTTACACAAACGAACCTGCACCAAACGGTTCACGGGTTAACATCGGTGCTTATGCAAACACAGTTCACGCATCTAAATCCCAATGAACTCAAATTTTATCTAACTGATTTCCGAATAAAAAAATTATCTCTTCACCCAATCAAACGCAAAGAGATTCCTCTCCGCCATAGAGAAGACCATCCCCACCTCAAACACCGAAACGCCCTCTTGACCGATATATTTTGCGGCGTAGTTTAGCTCCTGAATCTGCTTAAGTGCTTCGTTCTTTTCTGTATTCTCATCTCCGCCCATCCGCTCCTGGGCGTGAGACACTTTATCAACCTTAATCTCCATAACAAACACATAACTTTTAAGTTTAACCGTCATATCCGCCTGCCCGCGGTTAGTGATATCTTCAGGAATTA
>CAYYKD010000003.1:53189-138348 GCA_964471825.1 uncultured Spirochaetales bacterium | reverse complement strand
TCTTGTTTTATCTACAAAGTAAAATTGATCGTTTTCTTTGATCTTCTCATAATTTGCTATGCCATAGGGAACCTTTTTCATAATTTACCACCTGAACAGACGGAATTATATATCTATTTTTTCTATAAGGCAAGAGTTTTATGGCTCAGGGATTGGTTCGATTAAATTCTAATTAAATATTCATTTTAGTTTAGAAGTTCTATTTCAAATACAGGTTTAATCAACAACCTCTATCCTAAGATCAAAATAGATTGGATAGTGCCAATTTTTACGGTTCTTAAAATATGGGTCATCGGTTATCGAGGAAACTTTGAGTTTTGATAGAGAGGCACGAATTATTATAACATTATTTTTGTAGAAGATCTTTGATGGAACCCTGGTAAATATCACCTTCTTGTTACAGCGAATGGTAATGGGTAGTGAGTGATTACCTGAGACCTTATATGGAATATCTTTTATTCTAAAAAATAACTCAGTCTTAAATATCTCAGGTGTTGATGGCTCATTAATTATGTCTGACCGCTCTGCAGAGATGTCAATCGTTATCCTTCTTTCATCATAGTGAATATAACTTGAATATTTTGATGCAACCGGAAAGTTAAATAGAAAAAATCTGCTATATAGATTGCTCCCCTTGATCAACCGTAACTCTTCACCATAGGGATAGAGCATACCGGAAAATGTTAGGAATATTAAAAATAAGAAAATTCTCATATTGTTTAGCCTGCTGCAACCTTTTTACTTACAAATGGTACCGGTTTAATCGATCTTGTTTTAACAGAGATACCTTCACTATGCTCAAGAATACCGATCAATGACTCATAGAGAAGTGCAATCTTTTCCTTGTACCCATCTACAGTTTTAATCGAACATTCCGGTTTAATCTTCTCTGTTACCTTAACATTCAGCTTTTGAAGGATTATTTTTTCAAGTTTATTAAAGCCCGAATTCTTAATTATATTTAGCCCTGTCCAAACTGATGAGGTCTGTATCATCATCTCAAGAATCCGAACAATTGCCTTCAGTGATGGGATATAGGCCTTCTTATTATTAAACTTTGAGAGATTGTATGGTATCATTTTAAACTCTGTTGCCATATCTGCAAATGATTCATTCTTATAGAGCTTAAAGATATTACTAATTGAAATATATATCTCATCTTCCTTTGTAAGTGAGCTTAATACTGTAAGATCATCACAGAGCTGCTCAAGCTGATCAAAAGAAAACCTCTGAATAGAGTTTATTATAGATTCTGCATTTATAACCCTGCTATTCAACAGTAATAGCTCGATCTTATGGTTACCATAGGATTTGTTCAGAACAGAATCCACAACCAGATACTCGCTCCCCGTGTAGGCAGAATATGTAAATCCCAGTGCATCCCCTCTAATCTCACTTAGAACTTTTTTTAGCATAATCTCTATCTTGTTTAAGCCAAGGATTTTTTTTACCCGCTCTATATCTTTTATGCTGCCCCTTTGTTTTGTGTCAACAGAGAGAACAAACTCAATGTTATTGACAGTAGTTGTGATCGCCTGTTTACCGCCTCGAAATTTAACATATTCGCTAAGAGTGATGTCAAGTTTTCCCTTCTCAGATAGGACAGACAACATATCATTAAAATCGATTATT
This sequence comes from uncultured Spirochaetales bacterium, assembly GCA_964471825.1. GTDB lineage: Bacteria > Spirochaetota > GWE2-31-10 > GWE2-31-10 > CAYYKD01 > CAYYKD01. Next base: position 136,716 of record CAYYKD010000003.1, on the reverse strand, counting down.
CCATCAGTTGAGTAACTTATAAGAATGTTCTTTGCATTGATATTTCTAATAAGTTTCTTAAAGTCCTCAAGTGCAGATTTTTTATAGCAAAAATTTGACTTTGTTTTAATCCAATCCTTTCGGATTGCTGACTTATTAATCTTCTTACCCTCAATCATTACATTTTTATTAACAGGTGGCTTATCATTTAATGCTATTGTATTTAGAAGGTGATAATTTGAACCGTACTGGTGCTGATTATAGGGCGGATCCAGGTAGACAATGTCAAACTGCTCATTCTTTAGTTGACAGGCAAGAGTTAGTGCATCTTCATTGTATACGCGGCTTTTCGGCCCATCTATGAGAACGGGTTTTGTCAGCTCTACTCTTTTTAGAATCCGCCCCAATGCATCACCGTTAGCACCGCCAAACCCCTTGTGAAAACCTTTAAAGACTCCGGATGTATTTGATCTGGTTGAGGCCTCATAGAGAAGTATAGCAACAAGAAGATCATTCTCATTGTCACATATAAGATTATTAAAATGCCACTCTGCAATCTTAGCTCTTATTGCATCGATCTTTTTGCCATTAAAATTTGTATAGAACATTCTCTCATTATCTGTGTCAGGCTGATAGTCATTCTGAGGACAGTAATTTACAGATATATATCTATCCTTATCTCTCGGTTCATCCAGACTGTTTAGCACCTCAATTGCACTCTCTATGCCCCCAAGCTCCTTGAATCCGTTTTGAACAAGCTCGGTTCCATTGGTCAAGAAAGTCTTGTTGATAATATATGAGTAATACTCCCAGTCATTAGAGGTAACTTCAAAGCCCATATATTTTGCAAGCCTTGAAACAACACCTGTACCGGAAAATAAATCCAGGAATTTTACAGCTCTCTTTTTTGATGGTATAATACCCGTATTTTCTATTGCCTTTTTAATTAATGATAAAAGTCGTCTCTTATTGCCAATATATGCAATAAGATGATTCTCCACGAATTCTGAAATATAATACATAGTTCGTTATTCCCCTTTTCTCCCGTTAAGTTCCCCATATTATATTTCGGACAAAAAATTTGTTAGTTAATAGTAAATTCATAAATATATGTGATTATTGATTAATTTGAAGACTAATAATTGAGTCCGTATGAGAAAAATTTAATAATATAACTTGAATTCAGCTAACTAGAATTCAGGTAACCTTATTAAGATATTTTGAAAAACAGGCTTTTAACTTCTCCGAATCTATTGGTTTTGTAAGAAAATCATCCATACCGCAATCAATAGTCTTCTGATGCTCTTCCTTTAATGCACCGGCTGTTAAGGCGACTATCGGCAATCTATCTTTATTACCACGGTCCCTCTCCCACTCTCTGATCTTTTTAGTTGCCTCAATACCACCCATAATCGGCATCTGTACATCCATCAACACCAGGTCAACTTTATTTGAGACCGTAAGCTCTAATGCTTTCTGCCCATCAATTGCTTCAAGGATTACTGCTCCAGGAAATAGATCCTCAATAACTGCCCTGACCAGTATCATATTAATTTCAACATCCTCAGCAATTACAATAACAGGCCTCTGTGAATGTAAGATATTAGCATCTTCAGATCGGTCTTCCCGATTCTCCTCTATCAATCGATTTTTTTCGTTTTTATTTTTACTGTATCCAAAATTATTTTCACCACTCTCAATTTGTCCGGAGTTTTCTTTTTTGTGAATATTCATTATAAAATAATATAGCTCATCCGCCTTTACGGGTTTTACCAGGTTAAACCTGACGCCGAGCTTTCTACATTCATCTCTTAGGTATTGATCGTCCGATGAACTATGGAGTAAAATAACCGGCATATCGTCAAGGGTCAGTGAGAATTTGTCTCTTATCATTCGTATAGTATCAAGACCATCTATCTCGGGCATATGATAATCAACAATAAGCAGATCAAATCTGTTTTCCTCAATCATTTTCAATGCAGATAAACCGTCTGCACATTCATAGAAATCAATTTTCCAGTATTTAAAATTATCTCTAAGTATTTGACGATTGTTTGCATTATCATCAATAACAAGAACACTCTTTACAGGCAGAGATTCAGGAGGACAATCTGCGAAAAGCTCTTTATGTCTATAATCAGTCTCAATTGAAAAATAGAATGTACTCCCCACTTCCCATGTGCTATCAACTCCGATAGAGCTACCCATCTTTTGGGCAAGGAGGTTTGATATGATTAGCCCCAGTCCCGTACCGCCATACTTACGGGTAGTCGAGCTATCTGCCTGTGAAAATGCCTTGAATAACTTCTTTTTTTGCTCCTCCTTAATCCCTATCCCTGTATCTCTTATAGAAAAGTGGTATCTTCCCCTATATTTATCTATCGGATCAAATGTTAGTCTAAGCTCAACCTCTCCGGTCTCAGTAAACTTGATTGCATTCGACAGTAGATTGGTCAATATCTGCTTAAGCCTTACCGGATCAAGGGCGGCAATTCTTGGTAGATCAGGCTGAATATTTAGTAAAAGCTCAAGATTCTTAGTTCCCGCATGATATTTGATGATATCGGAGGCCTGCTCAGCCAGCTCAAAAATATCTGTTTCAATTATATCAAGCTCCAGTCTACCCGCCTCAATCTTTGAGAAATCCAATATGTCATTAATAATCCCTAGTAGGGCTTTACCGGAAGTGTTTGCATTTTCACAGTACTGTTTTTGGATCTCATTTAAAGGTGTCTTTTTTAATAGGTCTGTAAATCCTATAACCCCGTTTAGAGGTGTACGGATCTCATGACTCATATTTGCCAGAAACTCTGATTTTGCCCTATTAGCCGCATCAGCATCATTTTTTGCCTTCAATAAAGTTGCCTCGTTGTTTTTTTGATCTGTGATATCCCAATTGGTGCCAACCATACGAAGAGGGTTACCGGACTCATCCCTTTGAACTGAGGCAATAGCTCGAATATTATGAATTGTGCCATCAGGCCACACAACACGAAATTCGGTGTCAAATTCCTTTTCACCACTGAGTGCCATTTGTATCTCTTCATCCCCCCGTCTTAGATCATCAGGATGAAGACCCTTACGCCACGCATCATACTCTCCGATGAAATTTTTCTCGTCAATACCATAGAGACGATACATTTCATCATCCCATATAAGAATATTATTTACTGTATCATAATCCCAGACACCAACCCTACCTGCTCGTGTAGCAAGTGAGAGACGGGTGGATAGTTGTTTCAATGCGTTTTCAGTCTCCCTTCGTGCCTCAATATTACGGCTGACACCGACTATCTCTATCTCACCATCCTTATTATATCTAAATTGTGTTGAAACCTCAACCCAAATCAGTCTACCGTCCCTATGAGGTTGTTGTATCTCATTAATATAGTAATTTGGTCTATCAGGATGCACTATAAATTCATTGCTGTTGACCTCAATTGCTTTTTTTACAATATCTACTGACTCCGGTGTTAATGCATCCTCAAGGGTCTCATTCATAGCTTCTTCCGGTGTAAGACCTCTCAGGTGATAAATAGAGGGACTTATATAGGTAAATTTCTGAGATGTTAGATTTAATACCCAAATTACATCCGCAGTAAACTCTGTTAACAATCGGTATTTTTCCTGACTATTTCGTAACGACTCTTCCGCTTGTTTTCTCTCAATAACCTCCCAGATATTATCAGCAAGATAGGATAACAGGTCCATCTCATTCTGTGAATAATTAGTCGGTTTATTACCTACACCGATTATTGCAGTAATTAATCCATTCCGCTGGACAGGGACAACCATTTCACGGATCACCTCAGCATGTCCATCGGGCAAACCTTTTTTATGAGGCAATGATTTATAATCGTTATGTATCACACCTTCTTGTTTTTGAAGACATTCTGCCCATACGCCGGCCTTTTCAACGCCATAGTGCAGCCCTCGTTCAAGTATCTTACAGAACTTTTGAGCTGTTGCAGTAGACCATTGTTGCAGTGAAAGTGTTTTTTGATCAGGCAACACAAAATGCAAAAAACTTATCTTACTGTTTAAAAACACCTCGATTTCATCAAGAGCTTTGGTCATCAGTTCGGATAAAGAATGCCCTGAGGCATATTCTATCAGTTTTATCCTCATCTCTAACAACTGTTTTTCCCGTTTTCGTTCGGTTATATCCTGATGTGAACCTAACATCCATAATGGTTTACCGTCTGTAGTCCTTGATATTACCCTACCTCGATCTATTACCCAGACCCAATCACCATTTTTATGCAGCATTCTAGATTCATATTCATAATAATCTAACTCTCCGTTAAAATGCCTTTGTAAAAGCTCATTGCTCCCTGCCAGATCATCCGGATGGGCATACCTCATCCATGTCTCAATCGATACAGGACTCAGCTCCTCAAGTGAATAGCCTATTATTTCTGCCCATCGTTCACTAAATACCGTCTCTCCCGTCTGCACATTCCACTGCCAAGTCCCAACCTTGGTACTTTCAATAACCTCTGCCATAAGCAGTTGGTCTGTTGATACAATCTGATTTTCACAGTTTTTAGAGCTATTGATAATTTTTGAAGATTCTATGTCCCTTTGCAAGATCCTTTTTTTCATATTTCCTATTCCTTATTCATCACTCACATAACTCATAATTCATAATTCATCACCGGTTACATCACCTGTCTTTTTTAACATTAACATCCTCAAGCAGGTTGACCCCACAAATTGCAATATGCTTAATAAATAGTTTAATCAATACAATTTAACCGGATTATATCTTTATATCTTTATGCCGGTGTTATCTTTTGAGTCTATCCTATAAACCCCGTCCCAGTTATCAGGAATATATTGCATCAGCTCGCTGCATCTCTGCATATACAGTAAAGGAAGATTGTCATCAGGATTCTCATGGCTAATCTTCCTAAAACAATTCATGGCTGCATCAAAATTCATGTTCTGATAGTGCGTCTGTGCAATTTTAAATTCATCAGACTGCTCATATTTTAACCTGTCAATTACCGGATCCAGAAGTTCATAGACTCTTAGAGGTGCTTTTCTTCCGGGTACAGAGAGATAATCTACCATTCGAAAGTGAAACTCCCCGGAGCTCTTGATATTGTTTATAGTATACTCTGAGACCAAATTCCTTGTTCTATAGAGCTTTGTAAGTGTTTCAAGCCTTGAGGCCAGGTTTACAGCATCGCCAATTACAGTTGTATCGAGCCTATTCTCACTGCCGACAGTCCCAAGTGTAACCTCACCGGTGTTTATCCCTATGCCGATATTTACAGAAGAAAACCCTTTAGATATGATAAATCTATTGAACTCACTAAGCTCTATGTTGATCATCAGTACAGAACGAAGAGCATTATCCGCACATGAATTTTCAGTATCATTCTCACTTGAGTATAGGGCCATTATAGCGTCCCCAATGTATTTGTCGACAAACCCGTTATTTCTTAGGACAGCATTTTCCATCCTAGACAGGTAGCTATTTAAAAATTCAAATATCTCAATCGGCATTAAGCCCTCAGAAATAGTTGTAAAATTACGGATATCCGAAAAAAGGACAGTAAGTTTACGAAGCGAACTATCCCCGGCCTTTATGTCAACAACAGATTTATGGCCAAGAAGTTCCAAAAACTGAGTTGGTACGAAACGAAAAAACGAATCCTTCTGTTTTATTATCTCCTCATTTAAGGCTCTAATCCTGTTACGGTCTATCAACAGATCTACTCCACTCTGTATTGATTTGTGATAGTTAAGAGCCTGTTCCTGTGCCAGCAAAGCAAATGCAGTAATCACAATGCCAAAATACCCATAGGTAGTAAGCCATGCAAATGGCAATTGGGAGCGTACCAGATAGGAAATATCGTGCGAAACTGCACAGACCATTATAACAAATGAACCTAGTAAAAACAATGCATTCTTACTTCTATCTCTGATAAATGCGACAACAAGAACAACCATAGATAGAATCATAAGCGGAATAATAACCAGCAAAATTGAATACGAAAACCATATCTCTAGTGACGGTTTGTCAGGTTGAAATAGCGCCCCAAACCCTGCAGTCAAGCCAAATATATATATAATCACTCTAACAAGACGAACCTTGTTCCATGTCTGTGTGAACTCCATAAAAAAGCTGCATATAAACACTGACGATAGTATCAGACCGAATTTCGATAAGTTATTCATCATAAATTCTAGATTTGTATCATGATGCGTGGCGATATCCATTGTAGCAAAGAAAAATGACAGGCAGAAAAGTGCAAATACAAGGTTCTTATTTTTCGATCTCTTCTCAGCAAAGAAGAGGATCAAGAAGTAGATAGTAATAAATAATGAAAGAACAAAGCCACCCTGGATAAGATTTATTCCAATAAAGTTCCTGACAAATACTGCACCCGTCACCCGATCTGTTGTATCAATATAGATCCTGTCGAGTCCATAGCTCTCCGTCCTTGGAAATATCTCTAATACAAGCTCATTTTCACCGCCATACTTTAGTATATCCGGTGAAAGGTACACCCCATAGACAGCTCGCATGCTAGAGTTGTAGTATCTCTCAGTAAACCTTCCCTTGGTAAATATCTTAATTCTGTTTAAATAGACATTATAGGGATACTCCGACAACCCCATGAACATAGAATATGATCTGTCTCTATCGCTCTCTGATAGTTTAAATGTCCTCTTCAAGGAGTACTGCCGCTGTCTTAGGCCAATATTCGTAGGAAGTTTACCGCCCCTGTAACGGACAACGCCGGGCGTATTCTCATCTAACCCAAGGTGAGCCGCAATTGAAACCTCCGACTCCAGCATTAAGAACTGATCCATTACTATTCTACTATCGACTCTTCCTTTGGAATTGAAGTTGCTATGATCTACAGTTGAAGTACCTGCTGCAAACTTGATCTTATCATCTGCATTTACCGAGACGCCTGTATATAGAAGCCATATGAAAAAAAATATTACCGGTGATATTACAATATAGTTTCTATCTGTTGTAATAGGGCTATTTAATAACACTCTGGTTATGCTCCTCTTTTTTTATTAACTAAACAATAACTCGTCAATCGCTAAAAAAATACTATAGGTGTAGACACTCTTAGATATCTATATATATATATTTTTTTGCATTATTTATCAATCTATATTTATTTCGTTAAATAATATCTGTCTTGCAGATTCTATTTGCACCTATATAGCCTCTGTTTAATTATTTATTTCATATTTTTTATTTCATATTTTTTTTCTTGATTATTTCAGATAGAAGTTGTAAAATACCTAATTATTTTGGTTAAAGACTATTATACTTTAAGGAGAGATTAATGAATGAGATTGCTAAGGAATTGAATGACAAGATTCAATCAAAATCACCTGTCTTCTATTCGTTTTTAAGCAGGTTTGGTAAAGAGATATACATGCCGAAAGGAATTCTAAAACAGGGAGCCGAGGCTACTGCAAAGGCAAATAAATTTAACGCAACTATAGGGATTGCTAAGGAAGGAAAGGGGCCAATGTTTCTTCCATCAGTTAAGAAATACTTCTCTGATGACCTTGATCCTAACACTGTTTTCAACTATGCACCTCCTACAGGTGTAGCGAAATTAAGAGAGATTTGGCGGGACAAAATGCTTGCCGACAATCCATCTATCGGTGATAAATCAGCAATAACTTTGCCTATAGTTACAAGCGGTCTTACTCATGGGATTGCTATTGCTGCAGATCTTTTTGCTGATGAGGGCGATGAGATTATTATCCCGGATATGCTCTGGGACAACTATCCGCTTATATATGAAACAAGAATCGGTGCTGTTATAAAAAATTTCCAGTCCTTTACAGATGACCTAAAAGGTTTTAATACAAAGGGAATGGATGAGGCTATAAAAAACTCTAAGAAGGACAAGGTAACGCTTCTACTTAACTTTCCTAATAACCCGGCAGGTTATACTCCAACGCTCAAAGAGGCTGACGAGATCGTAGCAGTGCTAAAAAAACACGCTGATGCAGGCAAGAAGATCCTGGTTATAAGCGATGACTCATACTTTGGTCTTCTCTTTGATGATAAGTGCCTTAAGGAAACTATCTTTGCAAGACTTGCAGGCATTCATAAAAATATTGTTGCAATTAAACTTGATGGTTTTACAAAAGAATTCTATGCATGGGGTTTTAGAGTAGGTTTTATAACATTCGCTGATTACAATAAAGACCCTGAGGCCTATGCAGCCCTTGAGGTAAAAATCACAGGATGTATAAGAAGCGTGCTTTCAAACTGCTCACTTCCTGCTCAATCAATATTCGTTCAGGCACTCTCAGGTGATGCATACAAAAAAGAGAAGATTGAAAAGTTCAATATAATGAAAGCCAGATCTGAAAAATGCCGTGAAGTTGTCTATGAAAAAAAATATGCGGATTGCTGGGATGTCTATCCTTTTAATTCAGGCTATTTTATGTGTGTTAGGCTTAAGGACAATGTTGATGCTAATGACTTTAGAATGTATGTCCTTGAAAAACACGGTGTTGGAACAATCGCACTCGGTAAACATGACATCCGGGTAGCATTCAGCTGTGTTGAGGAAAATCAGATAGCAGAGATATTCGAGATCCTAGCAACTGCAGTTAGAGAGTTTAAGAAAAAATAATCGCCCCTTTATTGCATAATTCATTATTATTAGAGGCTCTTGCAAAATTAAATTTTGAATTTATGCGAAGTCTATTTATCAAATCGTTGCATAGTCTGTCTATGCAACGATTTGATTATTAATTTATTCATAAGGCGTAAGCCAATGGGGACAACCTATGCCTGTCTAGTCATGTGTGATGTGACATTGTCAACGACCTTAGGTTGTCCTTCGAAACATTATTTAGAAAAATAAAGCATTTTTCCCGATAGAGCAAAAAAGCTCAGCAAAATTGATACCCATTCACAATTTATAAATGTTTTGTAGAATACAACAATCCGTTTTGATATTAAGAGTTGATTTTTAAATAAAATTCGATCATACTTACATTGTTATGAAAAATAAATATTGATAATAAAGAAATAATTACATACATTTTGCTTGAATTTCAATCTAAACCAGACAAGTCGATACCTATTAGACTATTTTTGTATATTATGAGTCTTTATGATTTGATATACAGGAATTCTCAAAAGGGACAGCTCCCAAATATTTTTCCGATAATTCTTTACAACGGTAACGATGACTGGAACATTCCTACAAATATCAAGGATCTGATAGAACAAAACATTCCTGCAAAATACATACCGAATTATGAGTACTATTTGCTGAGTGAGAAAGATGTTCCGATCGTAAAGTAATTTTCCGATATGGATAGGGAGGAAGAGGTTAAACAGCAGATCGATACAGATGCCTGTGTATTATAAACTATTTTACTTGCAATTATTTCTACAACCGAATTTCTATCAGACTTATTATTTATGTTGATTTTTTTCAAACTATGTTGTAGATTAAAATTATATTCAATTAGATATCTAATCTATCTCTAATAAATTTACCGAGGTATTAAATGAACTTTGATTTGGTTGAGGTTTCGGCTGCTTTTATCGTAAAAAATAGGAAATTATATACTGTAAAGAGAAATAAAAAATCTATAGACGCAGAAAAGTGGGAACTTCCGGGTGGAAAATTGAACCCCGGAGAAAAGTATGATGAAGCACTTCTTAGAGAGTGCAGAGAGGAACTGGGTATAACAGTAACTGTCATCGAAGAGGTCGGAAGTGTAGAGGTTGATTCGAACAGCTTTGTTCTGGGCGTTATATTCTTTCTGGTAGAATGTGATACTAACTCTATCAAACTGGTTGATCATACCGAGGGGAAATTTGTAAGTTATTCAGAATTTCTAAAACTTGATCTCTGCTATGCAGATAGAGTTTTCGCGGAAATTTACAAAGACAAGATTCTTCAATACATAGATTGATGACTATATTCGCTATATTCTAGGATTTATTATGAATAATAAGAAATTGGGTACTCTATCGATAAATTTAGGGATTTCGTCATGTTTTATTGTACTAATATTAATAACCTCTATTGCGTTAAGCACTTCCTCATATATAAGCGTAAAAAAATCATTGAGGCAGGAACTTGCAAAACAGATATACAATGCGGTGGCCACTGCATCATTATTAATTGACGGTGACCTGCATAGTAGAATAAAAGATTCATCATGGACGACCTCATCCGAGTATAAGAAGTTGAGAAGTATTTTAGTCAAGGCCCAAGAGAAAACAAGAGATATTAAATTCCTCTATACAATGAATATCAATCTTAAAGATGAAATATACTTTGTTCTTGATTCTGACAACGACATAGATAGTGCTGCACACCCCGGAGATGTCTATAGTGATGCAACACCTGAACTCTTAGAGGTTTTTAAAAATAAAAAAAATGTTATAATTGAGAATAGTTTTTCAACAGATAAATGGGGAACCTGGATATCAGGTTATGCCCCAATATTTACGAGTTCGGGAGAGTTTGCCGGTGTAGTTGGAGCTGATATCTCCGCCTCCGATGTTATTGCAACCGAAAACAGACTACTATTCTCCATTGTTCTGATCTCAGGTCTTGTTTCATTAATTTCGATACTTGTGGCTATGTATCTTTCAATTCGTATATCCGCACCACTTAAGATCATTGAGGCTGATATTGACAATATAAAGTCCTTGAAATTGTTAAATCGCTCAAATAACAAATCTGTTTTCAAAGAGATTGAGAGCGTAGAAAGTGCATTGTCAAATATGAAAACCAGTCTTAAATCATTTATTAAATATGTCCCGTCAGATATCGTAAAAAGTATGATTGATCATAATAAAGAGGCGATCCTTGGTGGAGAAAAGAAAGAGCTGACAATTATGTTTTCAGATATTCAAAATTTTACAACACTTTCAGAGAGCCTATTGCCGGAAAAACTTGTCTCAGTAATGTCAAGATATTTTGAGGGTATTACCAGAGCTATTATTGACAATAACGGAACAGTTGACAAATATATCGGTGATGCTGTTATGGCTTTCTGGAACGCTCCTATCACAATGAAGAACCACGCTGAGCTTGCAGCAAATGCAGCTCTAAGTTGCAAACATTTTGAAGAGGATTTCAATAAACTTATAATGCCAAAAGGTTATCCTGAATTTGTTACACGATTTGGAATTAATACCGGTGAGGTTTTTGTTGGTAACATAGGTTATAGTGAAAGATTCAACTATACAACACTAGGAGACAATGTGAACCTGTCTTCAAGGCTCGAGTCACTTAACAAGATATATTCTACCAGAATACTCATCAGTGAATCAACTAACTCTATCATCAGGAGTAAATTTGTTACCAGATTAATAGATACAGTTCAGGTCAAAGGTAAAACTATAGGCGGTAGGATATATGAACTGGTCGGTAAAAACGGCGAGGTCTCCCAGGCAATTCTCGATATGCTCGAGACCTATGAGGATGGTTTTGCTAAATATCAGAGAAGAGAGTGGGGCAAGGCCAGATCCTCCTTTGAGTTTGCCTCTGCACTCTTAAATGGTGACGGCCCATCAAGTGTTATGATCCAACGATGCGATGCGTTTTTAAAAAAACCGCCTCCAGCCGACTGGCAGGGTGTCTTTATAGTTTAATATTTGTACATGAACATAGATATAATCTAGGTATATGAGAGTGTTTTATTAGTTGCAAAAACTTAAGTAAATCTCATAGAAATTCAGATTGACAAAACGGTTCCATTTTGATATATGTTAGTTTAACGGGATGGTGGTGAAATTGGTAGACACGCAAGCTTGAGGTGTTTGTGGCGGAAACGCTATGAGGGTTCGAGTCCCTTCTGTCCCAATAGGCGTCCTTTAGAGGGCGCTTTTTTATTTATATCATGAATAATAATTTCCTCCTCCTCTACGCCACCATCAAGTAGGATTCTTATAAAATCCTTAAATCTTTTTCGTATAATCAATTTTGAAATCTCATTCTTTGTGCTATCGTAGTAAAGATAATAATCCGTTATTACACTATTGTTATCTGTTATAAATATCAATCCATATGTTGCTGTAAGTCGTATCTCAGAATTATTATAGTTTGAGGATGATTTAAACTCATAGGATTTATTTACAGTTAAATAACTTTCAAGTTCTATCCCGCAATTTGAAGTATGATTTAAGAGATTCAGTTTAAATCCAACAGGTGATCCATGTTTTTTTTCTAATACTATTGATTGTGATTTTTTAGCACTCTTCACTGTATTTATCTTTACGATCTTTATATCTGCAGGATTTTGATTGATTGGCGGAAAAACTAATTCTTCTGTTAAACTATTACTACTTGTGTCCTCTGATGTCAACCTTAGCTTTACACTCTCATTGATAACGGGTATAGAGTGATTTAGAAAATATCTCGAGTCTATACTAAAATTAGCCTGTGGATAGAGCGGGTTAATTTGAAGTACCTTATCTGCTTTTTCAGACTCGATCTTGAGAGACGATACAGGTTCGTCAAATGAAATAACCCAATTGTACCCTGAGGCAAATACAAAACCTACAGAGGGTGGATCTATGTCCAGGGTTTTGTGTTGACCGGAACAGCTAAAAAAATAAATTGTAAGTAATAATATTATTGATATTTTCATACATCTATTAATCTTTTTTTTTGAATTTGTATTTATGGTATTTACAAAATACTTAAAATATTATACTTTTTATTCTATGAAAAAATATTTAATCGTTCTAACCGATCTATTTGAAAATTACCGTGAGTTTTTTAAGGCAGTAAATAGCAATGAGATATCAGTTGTTTTAACTGATCTTTCATCGTTATCAAGAACTATAAATGAACTTAATGACAGTATATATTCCGGCAATACAATAATAGCAATAAATCATGAACTCATAAACATCGTTAGAAAGGATCAAATTCACAGTTATTTTATATCTCATCATAAAATTAGTAAACCGCATATACTTTACTGCTTTACCTCTACAGAGGGGTCTGAACAATCAATTAATAAAATAATATCAGATAGGGATTTTACTTTTTTTATGCCCTCTAATCCAGGTGACATATCATACATCATAAATCTAACCTCATTTCTAGTGTCTGCCTATAGTCAAATACTAACAGAGGGGCGTATCAATAACTATATAGTAGAATCATTTAAGTACATTGCTGATACAGAGTTGATTAAGCAGCAAAAAGAAAATATTCAGGAATTATATGAAAACATCGTTAACATCAGCAAGATAGACTTCCTAACCAACATTCTAAATCGAAAAGCAATAGTTGAGATACTTGAGAATGAAAGTAAGAGAACAATGCGTGATCTTTGGCGTATTAAAAGTGTAATCGAAGAAGAGAACCCGGATAAATGCTCAGAATTACTTGGGAATAACCAATCCGTTGGCAATTTTCTTGATCATTACGGAGTATTCTCTGTGTTAATGATCGATATTGATTTTTTTAAGAACATTAATGACTTGCATGGTCACCTTGTCGGCGATAATGTTCTTAGAATATTTGGCGATATACTAAAGAATCATAGGATATTTAGGGAGGTTGACTCTGTCGGACGGTATGGCGGTGAAGAATTCCTTGTTCTATTACCGGAAACTAATGCACGCAATGCTGTTATTCCTGCAGAGAGACTCAGAAGAGCTATAGAATCCCATGAGATTAAGGATACTGCCGGTGATAAGATTAGAGTAACAATAAGTGTAGGTATATCTGAGTTCTATCCTGAGGACATCACCCCTAATGATTTACTAAGCAGAGCTGACAAGGCACTCTATCACGCAAAGCTATCGGGTAGAAATAAAGTTGTGATCTACGAGGACTATTTCAAAAAGTTAAACACAGGAGAATCTTCCGACACTATAAAGAAAATAATTGAGACTCAGATCGCATCATCAAAAAAAAAATTAAATAATTAAGCCGGATCCCTGCATTTCAGCCATTCGCATCTTTTCATTCCTGCTCATCTTTTTAATGATTGACTCTCTTTTCATTGCCTCGCCCAGAGTTGAAAACTCCTCTGAAAAAACAACGGTTAAAGGTATCCTTCCTCTCGTATATTTCGCACCCTTTCCGGCATTGTGTGTCATTATCCGTTTCTCAAGATTAACTGCTGTCCCTGTATATAGAGTATCATCAGAACACCTTGCAATGTAAACAAATGGCATAGTACATCCTGTCAATAGGCCTCTTTCAAAAATAAATTTTGAATTTTTGCGAGAGGCTCAATAGATAATGTTTAAATACATTATACCTGAGGGGTCTTGAAGGTCGCCTCTTCTCATATAGTTTTTCGGTTCCACGAACCTGTACTTAGTATTATTTATATTTGAAAGAGCCCCCCCTAGAGTGCCCTGGTATAGCTCTATATGGAGTCCATATCTACTGCCTACATTTAGAACAATTCCAATAACCTGTGCTTTTGATACTCTTGTCCCGGTCTTTAACGAAGAGCTGATATAGCAATATCTGGCTATAGTTCCATCGTCGTTCTTAATCTCCATTGCATAGGTGCCGCCTACATAGGAATAATAGTTTATAATAACACCGTCAGTCATTGAAAGCACTTTTACACCGCTTGCAATCTTTGGAATGATAAATATACCCGGATTTGATGCATTAGAGTCCGGCCGTTCGTAACCGAATTTTGATTCAATATTACCTGGATCATCGACATAACCGCCCTTCAACGGAAAAACCCAACTGTATTTCCTCTCTTTCCAGAAATCAATATCCAATTCATTCATATCTTTCTGAATGTTTTTTTCGGGTATTAATACTTTGTCATCTATCTCTATAACGGGCTTCTCTTCTTCATGCGATTCCTGTATTGTCTGAAGGTTGCTCTTCTCTGTATTTATTTTTAAAATAATATTTTTAAGACGAAGAATCTCTGCATCTCTATCTAGAATCTCAGCATTAAGTTTTGAAATAGACTTCTGATTTTGCTCATATTCTTCCGCTCTGATTGATTGAAGTGATTCAATTGATACTATTGAGGAAACAGATGATTCCTTCAATCGATTAGAGTCGGACTCGTCAATCAAACTCTGTTCGAGTTCTAAAATTCTAGCCGATTTTTTACTATTATCTTCATTCAACTGTTTGATAATATCAAGCAATTTTTGAAATTGGCCGGCGATAAAGAACTTTCCATCACTGTTTTCGAACTCACGATTTAGATTTGACTCGTTGTTAGTAGAGACTGCTACATTTTTTACAGAGCTTTTTAAAAAATCCTTATAGTTTTTCCAGTAAACCTCACTATTATCTTTTTCTTTCTTTACCTTTTCCAGTTCATCCGAGGTTTTTTTTATTATTAACTGCATATCATTGAGGAGGTTTTCACTACTTGACATTTTCGCCTTTAATGTGTCAAGCTCCTGTTTGTTTTTTGAATAGCTGCTTTCATTTTGTCGTTTTTTTTCTTCTATTTCCGCAATTTTATCAGATATTCTTTTTTTCTCCTCCTGCGACAGGGCCGAACTATGGCTGAATCTTTGAGAATACAAAAGTTTTAACTCACTTTCGAGTTTTGATTTTTCTTCAATTAGAAGTTTTCGTTCTGTATCATTCAAAAATGACAGAATATTTTGTTCATCCTCAAACACAATAAGACTTTTTTTATCTTTTAATGCTGTTATTGAGGCTATTATTGCGACAATTAAAACTACTGTTCCAATTCCATAGAGAGACTCTTTTACAAACCGAATCGTTGATAGCTTTTTAAATTTACTTATTATTTTTTTTATCATTTATCCAACTCCCTGCATCCGTAGGGGTTGCTAATCCAATCAGACGATGGAATTTTTAGGTCATATATCTCCCTATCTTTCCAACCTTCATAGTCTGCTTGAAGTCGATTGAACTCCTGATAGTTTAATATAAGTTTTAGAAACGGCTCTGCTACTTTAAAGTTTTTGTCTATCATGTATTGAGCAAAATGTTTTGCAATATTTGACCATTCTTTTTTTGCATTTACTAGAGCAGCGTTTACTAGAGCAGCATCACTTTCCGGTTCAACTGTTTTTTTCCATAGTTGAATGCTCTGATGAAATCTTTCAAGCAGTTCTGAGAAACCTCCAAAAATCTCAATGTTAAAGCATTCTCCTTGTCCGAGCAACCTTAGGTTGTCTTTTTGTAAATAGGAAAGCGTGTATATCTTATTTGGCTTAATCTTACCCTTTGGTCTGGCCGTATCAACACAGAACCACCGCACTTTTAGAGTGTCCGCGATCTTCGTCTCTATGGATTTTGCCTCATTTTTTATACCATATATTGAAACAATCACACTTATAAGTTCATTATAGGTATTATCAGATACTAAAATATTTGTATTGTACTGCTTGTTTAATGACTCAAATCTAGATGCCGTATTCACTGCATCACCGATTATACCATA
Source organism: uncultured Spirochaetales bacterium (assembly GCA_964471825.1). GTDB lineage: Bacteria > Spirochaetota > GWE2-31-10 > GWE2-31-10 > CAYYKD01 > CAYYKD01. The sequence goes on along the minus strand of CAYYKD010000003.1, from coordinate 120,330 downwards.
CTCAAAATTATCCTCTGTACCGTATAGCCCCTCTCCAATTGTACCCGAATCAAGCCCAATTCTAAAATTGAAATCTATCATGAGATCAGATGATTTTTCAGGGTTAAATAACTCATTAAGCTTGTCACATATCGTAGAGACATCGTTTAGTATCCTTATGCCGGCAGAAACCGCATTTAGTGCAGAATTTGAACCGGTGTCGGGTGGATTTTTAAATGTTATTAGTGCGGCATCACCCAGGAGCTTTCTTATCTGTCCTCCATGTTCCTTGATTATCTTACCTACATGACTAAAAATTGTATTACCAATAACCATTGCATTTGATTTGTGCTTCTCTGATATACCCGTAAATCCCTTTATATCGAGAAACATAACTGTAACAAAAACATCATGCTGTTCAGTAATACTCTTATTATTTGTTATTGTTCCTATAAAAAATTCCTCTGTAGTTGTACCCTGTACTATTCTTCTTAACTCTTTAAGGGAATTGCTTAGGGATGCTGATGCTGTATTAAGATTCTCTATCTCAACAAACTCTGTTTCTATCTTTCTTAATGAACCGCCAACTATACCTTTCTGAGTTATATTTTCAGATTCTTCATTCAACATATTACTGAATTCGTAGATCTGTACTGTTGATCGCTTGGTTGCAAGAAACTTAAAGGTACCTAATATTAAAAATACTACAGTAAGCCAGAATATAAATATTATCTCTGCCAGATTAATTATATAAAAGAAATCGCCTCTTTTATCACCAACAATAAATATCGGGTAAATATCCTCATCTGAATTACGCTCCAAACCAGACTTTATCCCCTTCGTTGAGATCTGAGCTATAGCAATATATTCTGAGCTGTCAGCATTTAACTCTATATATTTGTCTCTTTTTTTTATGTTTTTTGAGCCCTTGTTTGAAGAATACTTGGAATTTGAATCACCGTTAAACAGAACTCGATGGATTAACCCATAGCTGTCTTTGTTTAACACTCTATCAAACTTATTCTTTGAGCCAAATGTGGTTAACCCATACTCATCAGGAAATACTATTGCAACAATACTGTTATCATATTTCAGTCTGCTGAGTGTTGACCTTTTAGAATAGTCGATAATATTTCTAATATATTCGTCATAACTTAGAATTGACTTCTCCTCAAGTGAGGTTACAGCGTCAAAGAAGTCCAATTGTAGCGACACAAGATTCTCGTTTAGACTATCAACTTTATAATTGACAAGAAGATTCTTTATTAAGACCTCAAACATTAGAAATACAATAATATAGATCATAATAAGAGTAATAACATCGTACTGTAATAGTGAGCGGCTTAGCTTTTTGTTTCCCATATAGAAAGATTTAACAAAAAAATTAAATTAATGCAATTTATAAAGATATTTTTATTAGTCTTTAATAAATTTTTAGTGGAAGGTTTTGTGTATATGATTTCTAAATATTAATTCTCTACAATAGCCTCTACAATATGATAAAGAATTGAATTGTCACTCTAGGCTGTGTACTATCTGTAGGGGACAACCTATGCCAGTCTAGTCTTGGGTGAAAAAACCACTATCAACGGCAATAGGTTGTCCCGCTTGATATTCTTCAAAAAAAAATTGTAACTCTTTTGTCAATTCCATAAATAATAAATCAAAAAAATCGTTTTAACTAAGTGATATATTAAAAATCCAAATTATAAGGACAGATTATGAGAAAAAACCGAGAAAAAGTAGAAGGCGGAACATATTTTGTAAAATCAAGCGTTGTTCCGGAAACAGCTCAAAAACTCTGCTCAGAAGAAACACAATCAATTTTTATGGAAGTTATGGAAGAGGCAATGATCAAATTCGATATTATAATTGAAAATTTCATCATTCTTAAAGATGAGTTTCAGATAGTAATTCAAACAATCGGTAAAACAGATATATCAGTTGTAATGCAATGGATTAAGCAGTCCTTCTCAATTCGATTTAACAGAAGATTTAACCGATTCGGTACAGTCTGGCGTGGCCGTTTCAAGAGCGTTTTACTTAAGATCAAAGAAAAGGTGGAAGAATATATTAAAAAAATTAATGAATTACCTGTTAAACTAAAATTATGTCTTGAAATGGGAGAATTTAAGTTTTCTGGACAGTATCATATAAACAACAGGATTATTACAATCATAAAAAAAATAGCCTACAATTAGCTTGGCAGATTAAATATTAATATTATACTTCTGTTTTTCAAACATATTTAAAGGCTCACTTGTAGTTAGCAATCTCTATGATTATTTATTCGCTATCATTGTGAATTTAATGGTGTATTTAATGGTGTATTTAAAACTAACATTCTCAAAAAATAATCCAGATTGTAAAAAACATAGAACAACTCTATTGATTCCTCATAGTCCTTATAGAGTGAACCGCCATTTCGCACATCCCTAAGGTGTTCAGGAAACATCTTCTCTGAATACTGTCTATTCCAGAGTATTGAATCGGCAAGCTCATAGGTACTTTTTGCCTGGTAGTCCACCTTAACGGCCCCGAATGGATACATCTCAGGAAACAGTAGTGAACGGGTTGCCTCAAAAAATGTCTTCTGCTTTTTATCACTCTTAGATGTAGAAAAAACAGGAGGGTAAATAGCTGAACTAAAGAACATAGGCATTCCATATTCAACGAGATACTCATTTACCGACTTGATTCTTGCTATTCTATTCCTCAACAACTCATTTGCTCTATCACCCTTGTAGTATAGATCGGCATAGCGTGTCTGTGCGGTTTTTATTTCACCTACAAAGAGTTCCTCCCTTACAACAATGTTAAACGATCTGTCCTTGTTTAATTCTATCTTTACTGAGCCGCCGGCTTCATGCAGGGCTTGAGTCCATCCGTCAAACCAGTTAGTAAAATATCCAAACTCATCAACAATCAAAACTTGATCACCTGATGAATCCGTTGAAATAACTCCGCCAAAATAGGCAGGACTTATTAAAGTTCCGCTCAAGCGACCCCTTCTAACCTGCTTGCTATCCTCTGTAATTGTCAGTTTAACGCTGTGATTCTCCCTTGCATAATTATAAACACCTTTAACCGTCTGACAGGCCGGTATAACTGTCATACCTATAACTACTAGAGCTATAGAAAAAAGTTTTTTTACTATTATTTTAATATTTTTATTTCTATTTATATTCATATTGCGTTTTCCTTATATTTTTTCACTTGCCTAACATGGTCCGTTTATCCTAGAAATTTATTTTAATACCTATACTTGGGATCGGGATGCCTACACTAAACGATGCAGCCTGTCCCGTTGACTCCTTGCCTGTGTATTTATCAATAGACTTTGCATTAACCTGATCGGAGTAGACCATGACAAATATATCCTCGACAGAAACATAGGCCTCCATTTTGACCTTAGATTTTGGAAAGTAGACATTAAATCTCAGAGTCAAATCAAGTGGAATACTAAATCCCGTTCTTAATGAATCGCCGTCTTTCTCGGTGTAGACCCCTTTATCACGATACATCTCAAGGACAGTCTGACCATCTTCAAGCAGAACAGGAAACATCTCTGTCTCAAAACTCTTCTTAGGATTACCGCTTGCCAGGGCTAGGGCTAAAGATATTGTAAACCATGTTACAGGCTTGATATTTAGAACTATATTCATATTGTGCCATCTATGATATGAAGGATAATACCATGTCCCTGTAGGTTCCCCTCGAAATGTTGTCTTTGACGGCATATTATCGGTTTCCGGATTGTAGTACTTCGCAAAGATAAACGAATATGAGATCCATCCATCTACCCATCTTGAGATTTTCCTCTGAAGTAGCACATCAAAACCTGCCGCATGTCCAATCCCGTCCGAGTGTACGAGAAACTTAGTCTGATTACCTGTTGTATCAAGATTAAAGTAGAATCTATCAAAATAGTACTTGTAGTACCCCTCAACCTTTATCTTAAAGTCCAATGGCAGATTAATCTCAACACCGGTTATAGCTGTTAATGACTTAGGCTGATGAACCTCAAAATGATCTATTCCATACTTCTTTTCAATGATTGAACTCTCAAGCGGAATCTTAGAAAATAGTCCCACCCCCAGACTAAGAGTAAGACTATTAATATACTTCTTGTCTCTTACAGGTGTATAGGAGATCATCAATCTTGGATTTGGCACAGGATAGGTGTTAAGACTCACATCATTGCCCTGCATATAGAAATGATCAACCCGTACTCCCGCCTCAATTTCAAGTACACCCGGAAGCGGTGTAAATAAAAAATTTATAAATGTAAAGGAATTAAATACGAGATTATCCTTTACAGAAAGATCCACTGTGATCTTAGAGTAGAGTGGAAAACCCTGTGTAGGAATGATAGAATACATCTTCCCTGATTCGCTATGTAGTATATTATCGTAGAGAAGACCTGCTCCGCATGAAAATTGAACCCTCTCATGGAGCGTTATATCAAAATCAATACGAGTCTGAGCACTATGTACAAGATCGTATCTGGCAAAGTTAGAACCCAGGTTCTTAACTGAGAAACTATCATTAATATCGGGTAGTGTAGGCATTGCCAATTTAAACCCTGCATATTGATCCTTAAATTCTTGCGAATAGTTCTTAGTACCATTTTCGTTAAATTTCCCATCAACGCCATTCAACAGAAACTCATAGCCTGCAAGTATATGTATAAACAACCTGTCAACCGGCAAAAACTTAACGCCGGTCACAACAAAGGTATTGTACTTGTAGTAACCAAAATTAAAGTCAGACACGATCGTCTTTGTGTCATCAACACCTATATCCTTATTCTTTAGAGCAACGCCATCTGACCCGAAAAATGAGTTTATATACCACTCCACTCTTTCGTGGGGTTTCCAGAACCATTTAAATGAGGCATCTCTAATGTATGGTGCTGTCTGAATTGCGGTTCCTGTACTTGTGACTGCACTCTCAGCGATCAACAAGACGGGATCAAGGTATGTTACCCGCCCTCCTACAAATAGGCCGGAATTCTTCCATAACGGTAGCTGAAGAAAAGCCTCGGCAGTGGTAGTTGATAATATACCGTCAAATCTAACTCCCTGATCCGGAGTCGTCGAGTTTACCTCAATAAGGCCGCTCATTGCTACACCATACCTTGCACTAAACACGCCATTTGAGAACTTAACCGATTCAATAATATTTGGATTGAATATTGAAAATGCACCGCCCCAATGGTAGGGCATTCTAATCAAGAAACCATCAAGTAATGCCGACACCTCAGATGGATGTCCGCCCCTTACAGATGGTCTTGAACTAAACTTACCGGCGTAGCTTACTCCGGGTAGAGTCTTTATTGTTGTCATTATATCCTCAAGCGGCCCCTTGGTAGTCTGTTTGATCTCCTGCTTATCTACCATTGTAGAGACGCCGGACTTCTCATCCTTAATCTGCAACGCCTTCCTCTCCACAACAAGACCCTGTCCCTCAAGCACACCCTGTATACTCATCGAGACTATCTGAACCTCAGCCGCTTTTTTAAGTACAAATCTCTTTGTCTCATAGCCATTTAGGAAGGCAACTACAACTATCTGTCCCTGATCATCTCCGATCGTTATCCTTGCAGATCCATTACTATCGGTTGATACGCTATTCCCCGTTTTTATTAGTGTTAACTTAACACCCTCCAGAGGAATATCGATATCTTTGTCGATAACACTGATATTTATATCATATGAATAAATGCCTGTTACAGCACATAACAAACACACGCACAATAATACTTTTCTCACGAAATGCCTCCTAATAAACGGACCTGTTTAACGCATTCGATCAACACCGATCTTTGGACAGACCAAACTTAAAGTACATACAGAGCAATGAGGTGACACAGGTCTACAGACTGTTTGCCCATAACTAACCAGATAGTCATTAATAATCCGCCAATATTGAATAGGCAGAAATGATCTAAGCGCAAACTCAGTATCGTCAGGCCTCTTTGTTTTAACCCAGCCAAATCTATTTGATATCCTGTGTACATGTGTATCAACACAGAGTCCCTCTTTATTATAGCCAAGTATTAGAACAAGGTTTGCGGTTTTGCGTCCGACTCCCGGAAGCCTTAGCAGATCATCCATGCTATCGGGGATTCTACCGCCAAACTCTTCCCTAACCAATGCTGCTATAGTCAAGATGTTTCTTGCCTTAGTCCTATAAAATCCCGCAGGATATAGAAGCTCTGTCAATCTCTCAACGCCGGTCTTCTCAATATCTTCCATGTTCTGAACAGTTTCATAGAGTCTGTTTGAGACATCAAGCGTTACTTCATCCTTAGTCCTCAGACTTATAATTGTTGAGATTAAAACATAAAACGGATCTCTTTTTGTCTGTGAGATTAATGTTATAGAGGGGGCATCTGATTCTCTATAGGAGGCCTCAAGCAATGTTAGGACGAATTCAAAGTTATTTATTGAAGCACCCGACATACCACCTCCCATTTTTTATTGTTTAACTATTTTCTATCTCTATGCTTTTCAGCATTTCCATCATTAGATCAGGTATTTTTTTAGGTTTCTTTGTTTCAAGATCTATAACAGCCATCTCGATCTCAGCTGAGGCGTGTTTTACACCATTTTTTAACACCTCATAGTAAAATATAAACTTAAAATTTCCAATATCCTTCGTCTGAAGTGTTATCACAATATCATCAAGCATTAACAGTGGTACCCTGAATTTTATATTTATATTTCTAAGTACAAGGCCATAGGGGGCATTTCGTACATCAAAACCTCTATCGGAAAAAAAATTCACCCTTGCCCGCTCAAGATAACAGATAATCTTTGTGTGATGTGCGATATTATATACATCTATATCCTCAAACTGCACCCTGACAGGATAACTATACATTTTTCTCTCCGGTTTAATAAACTACAACTCTATTAGAGCCTATTATAGAATTTGAATTCCTATAATTATATATTTAATTTAATAATTTCGCAAGTAGCAAGTTGTGATTTTGAAATATGATAGATGCTTAAAAATGTAGCTCCGTCTACTAGGGTTAACCCTTGCTTTTTAGACGGATTTTATAGACAGCAACATCAGCTCTCATATTGCTTAGTGCCTTAATTCGTTTGTACTTTTTGGTCATCCGATCTCTTTTAAGAAAGATTTTGCGGATTATTCTGATGCCGTAATCATCGCAGAAACCTTCAAAATCCTTAACGGTAAGAAGATGAATGTTTGGAGTATCATACCATTTATTGGGAAGTTCATCTGTAATCGGCATCTGCCCGGTAAAAAAGAACTTGCCTCTGATATTTATATTTCCAAAGTTAGGAAAACTCATTATTACCTCTTTACCGATCCTTAGCATCTCCAGGATAAGTTTCTTTGGTTCCTTAATCTCCTGAATTGCCTGCTGCATTGTAACAAAATCAAACGCATTATCCGGAAAGTCAAGCGGAAGTTTATTAAGATCCCATTGAATAACACTTATACCTTTTTCGATGGCACTTATAATTGCATCTGTCTTAATCTCTATTCCATGACAGATAACTTCCTTGGTATCAACAAGGTGTTTTAAGAGAACTCCATTGCCACATCCAAGATCGAGTACTGTTGATTTGTCTGATATGTATTCTGAGATAATCTCATGTAGTGCTTCCTTTAAGTTTTTCATAGAGCTTTTCTCCTGTCATTGTCAATAAAGCTTTTGATCAGCCTTTCCTGTTCCGGATTTTTTATGAGAAATGCATCGTGTCCATATGGCGAGTTGAGATTGATATAACTAATCTCCTTATCACAGCTCATCATAGCCTTAACAATCTCCCAGCTTTCTGATGGCATGAAGTGCCAATCACTTGTAAATGAAATGACAAGCATTCTTGACTTTACGACTTGAAGTGCCTCTGCAAGAGTCTGTTTATCCCGTTTTACATCAAACATATCCATAGCCTTCGTAATATAGAGATAGCTATTTGCATCAAATCTTTCTACAAATTTCTGCCCCTGATACCTGAGGTAACTCTCTACCTGAAACATCGGCCCGAATAATCCATAGAGCTCATCACTCTTTTTTATCTCAGTCTTTATATCTCTACCGAATTTAAGCTGCATGGACTCATTCGAAAGATATGTGATATGTGCAACCATCCTCGCTATCGATAAACCTTTCACAGGTCGTTCCCCATCATAGTAATTGCCGCTATTAAAATTCGGGTCTGCCATTATCGCATTTCTTCCTACCTCTCCGAAAGCTATAACCTGCGGCGAAGTTTTAGCTGCTGAGGCTATAACAATAGCTTTTTTTACTGTATCAGGAAAACTAACCGCCCACTCAAGAACCTGCATACCACCAAGAGAGCCGCCTATAACCGCCTTTAAGGACTCTATGCCGAGGTAATCTACCAGCAGCTTTTGAACCCTAACCATATCTCTGACTGTTATTATCGGAAATTCAAGTCCATATGGTTTGCCTGTCTTTGGACTGATTGTTGCCGGACCTGTTGTACCTGAACAGCCGCCAAAACAGTTTGAACATATAATAAAGTATTTATCTGTATCAATAGCCTTGCCCTTGCCGATAACATCATCCCACCAGCCGGGGGTTTGATCATCCTTGTCATAGTCAGAGCACACATGAGTATCGCCTGTTAAAGCATGGATCACAAGAATTGCATTGTCTTTCTTTTCATTGAGTGTACCGAATGTCTCATAGGCTATATTAATAGGTCCAAAACTCTCACCTGAGTCTAAGGTAAGGCTATCTTTTTCGTCTATAACTAAGTTCTTTATAGGATAAAGATGATATTTCACAGGTACCTCCGTTTCACTTTTTCTTAAATAAGTGTATACTCGTTTATAAACTTAACGCAGAGATGTAGGCATCCATTTATGAATAGTATTTTTTTCTAAGCTCTTTTATGTCCGCACTTTCAATATAGTCATCATAGGACATCATCTTATCAATTACACCCCTTGGAGTGATCTCAATTATCCTTGTTGCAATCGTATGTGTAAACTGATGGTCATGAGATGTAAATAGAACAGTCCCGCTAAAATTTATTAGAGACTCGTTTAATGAGGTTATTGTTTCAAGATCAAGGTGGTTTGTCGGCTCATCAAGTATGAGAATATTTGACTCGGACAACATCATTCTTGACAACATACACCTTACTTTTTCACCACCTGATAACACAGAGGCTTTTTTTAGCGACTCCTCGCCTGAGAAGAGCATCCGTCCGAGAAATCCCCGTATATAGGTCTCTTCCTGGTTCTTAGAATACTGTCTAAGCCAGTCCACAAGGTTGTAATCGGCTTTAAAAAATTCAGAATTGTCCTTTGGAAAATAGGACCTTGCAGTTGTAATCCCCCATTTGAAATCTCCGCTATCCTGCTTCATCTCTCCCATTAGGATCTTAAACAGTGTTGTTTTAGGAAGACTATCTGATCCGACAAAGGCAACTTTTTCACCCTTATTTATAGTAAGCTCCAGATTATTGAATACCTTAACTCCCTCAACTGTCTTTGTCAACTTCTCGACAGTTAGGATCTCCTTACCGGCCTCCCTTTCCTGCGTAAAAGCAATATATGGGTATTTCCGGGTTGATGGTCTGATATCTTCAAGCTGAATTTTATCAAGAACCTTTTTCCTGGAAGTCGCCTGTCTGGCTTTTGAGGCATTTGATGAGAATCGCTGGATAAATGCCTGTAACTCTTTCATCTTCTGTTCTTTTTTCTTGTTCTCATCCTTCATCTGTTGCTGTGCAAGACGACTTGACTCATACCAGAAGTCATAGTTACCTACATAGAGCGTGATCTTACTAAAGTCAATGTCGGCTATATGTGTACAGACTTTATTTAAAAAATGTCTATCATGCGAAACTACTATAACGGTATTATCAAAATCTATAAGGAACTCTTCCAGCCATGTGATTGAATCAATGTCAAGATGGTTAGTTGGCTCATCGAGAAGTAATATATCAGGATTACCGAATAATGCCTGAGCAAGGAGTACCCTGACTTTTTCTCCTCCGCCTATATCCTTCATCATCGAGTAATGCAAGGATTCCTGAATACCAAGACCGCTTAATAGCGTTGCCGCATCCGTCTCCGCATTCCACCCATCCATCTCAGCAAACTCATTTTCAAGTTCAGCAGCCTTTAATCCATCTGCATCTGAGAAGTCAGGTTTTGCATAGATCTCATCTTTTTGTTTCATGATGTCATAGAGCTTTTTATGCCCCATAATAACCGTATCAAGAACACTGTAGTCATCAAATGCATAGTGATCCTGTTTAAGTACAGCTACTCTCTCTTTTGAGCCTACAATGACTTCGCCACTCGATGATTCTATCTCACCTGAGAGTATCTTAAGGAATGTTGATTTGCCCGAACCATTTGCACCAATCAGACCATAGCAATTTCCCTGCGTAAATTTTATATTAACATCTTCGAACAATGCTCTCTTACCAAATCTAAGTGTTATACCTGCTGCCTGTATCAATTTCTATACCTCACTACTGTAATTCATTAAACGAGGCTCCTGCTGAAATCATCTACTCGAGAATTTCAGAGGTATTCTTTGCCTCAAACTATAAATATATTTTATTCTAAAAATTGTCAATGGATGTTTTAGATTAAGATTAGAATGACAATTGATAAGTACCACTTTTACAACCATCATATTTTAATAACAAAAAAAACGAATTATGCTTGACTTTTTTATAATAGATTATTAAATTACCGCATATAAAAATATAACAATGCGTTCGAGCATAGAGGTTTTTAACTTCAGCTCGCGCCATAATAAAAAATTCAGTTGTTAAGGAGCAAGAAATGGCGGTTAAACCATTAGGAGAGAGAGTTCTAATTGAGATTAAAACTTCAGAGGAAAAAAGTACAGGAGGGATTTTAATTCCTCAGGCAGCACAGGAAAAGACTCAAGAAGGTAAGGTTATTGCTGTTGGTAAGGGCGAAAATGTAACAGTAAAGGCAGGCGACAAAGTTATTTACGATAAGTACGCAGGCACTCAGATAAAGATTGACGGTAAAGATCACCTTGTTATCAAGTGTGAAGACATATTGGCAATTATTGATTAACTAAATGTAATGAAGATATTTAATATTTAGTACTAAAAAAGCACGGAGCAGAGACTTCGTGCTTTTTTTAGTGTGCGTGGCATGATTATAGAGCTTATTTATAGAGCTTATTTATAGTGAGATTAATTATAGAGATTCTTGAAATATTTCAGTTTAATTGGTATATATAGATATATGAAAAGTGATCAGTTAAAATACAAATCAATTATTGGTAAAAAAGGCTTTATAACATATTCATATAATGACAAATTGCTATATTCACTATATGATCCCATATCAGAGGCTGATAGATATATCAAATCGCTTGGCGTTCTAAAGGACACAGTGATCACAGTCTGCGGTGCAGAGTACATCAATAAGATACTACTTGGTATCAATAAAAAAGTGATTTCCTGCACGCCCGAAAAATTCGAAGAATCAATTCAATCTAAGAGCATTGTATATCTAAATACTCATGAGGAACTTGAACGCTACCTTGTAGACAACAATATACATTCATCTGATATATCTGTTGTTGTATGGCCTGAGCTTTTAAAACACAATCATGAGTTCTATATTCCATACATTCAGCGTATAAAATCAATTCTCTACAAAACAGGGCTTTCTCTAAATACGGGGGTTGGATTTGACGATCTGATGCAAAGAAACTATACAAGAAATATGCAGAAAATTCAAATAACAGGCAATCACCCCAAATTACTGCATACTGATAAGAACAACTCAAAAAACAATAATATAAATGACAATATAGAGAGTGAGAGCGTTGCGTTGATCTGTTCATCCGGCGGAAGTCTAGAACTAAACATAGAGTACATCAGAGAACTCTCTGCGAAAATCCCTATCTTTGCACTTCCATCCGCTGTTAGATTTTTAGAATCCGCACAGATATTTGCAGACTATATTGTATTAGCTGATCCGGGCTATGGCTCCCTCTATCATCTCTATTTACTAAAGCATAGATATATAGTTCTAGCACACCCCTGCATTAACAGTTCATTATTAAATCTCAAACAGGACTTCTATTTCTATGACTACTGTAATGGTCTCGGCAATGAGCTTTTTAGATCTCAACCCATTCTAAAGAGCCCGGCTGAAGGAACAGTTTTTTTTAACACTCTTAGGATTATAGGTCAGCTTGGATTTAAATCTGTGATTATTTCAGGTCAGGATTTTGGATTTAAATCAGGAAAGAGTCACGCTCAGGGCGGCAATTTTGAAAATGAGTTTATATATAGATCTGACTATCTTAATACTGAAGAATCATGGTCTGCATCATCGGACTATAGAAATCCTACGGTAAATATAAACAGGCTCAATGCTGACTCAAATTGTCTTATAAAAGACACAGTCTATAGCGTATATGAAGACCATTTTCTAAATACAGACTTTAATCTGAAGTTATACAAAACCCCATGCCAGCTCAATCCAATATTTGACAAAATCCCGGTCTTCAAAACCAACAAGGAATATTAGGGACAACCTATCCCTCATTAGTTGATTTAACCCATTAGGGACAACCTAACCCTGCTTAGTTAATTTATCCCATGAAAAGCCATTATTTTTTTTCATGGTTATCTCAACACCGCAATTATCACTAACGCCTTCAAAGATCACCTGCCTGGATCCGCCCTTAAGTCTGTATAGCAATGCTTTCATATTACCGCTTATACTTTCATAGATAGTGCCGTTCATACCTGTTATGGTCGGATACGGCAAATATGCACCATCAATCCTTTGAGCTTCAATTTCAAGATAGAGACTGCCCTTTCTAAGAAGTACTTTTACAGAGTGATCGCTGATATCTAAACTTAAGACCTTGCCGCCATTGTAGGTTGCAAACTTATAGAACTTCTTACCGATTGACAGACCGCAAACCAGCCCCTTAAAACTTGTGCCCAGGAATGGAATTGTCGCATATGAAAAAGTTATACCCACAGTCTCCGTATTAAACCTGTTAGCCTGAAGCCAAATCCACTCTGACGGAAATGATGAACCCCAGTTTTTCTCTATGTAGACAGAGCCGCCATCAAAGTCTATTATTTGATCATCAATTTTGAGCTTGCCGGTTACAGCTCCCTTTGTTGAGATGAGATCATAGTAACACTCCATAAATGGTAGAACACCAAAGAAACCCATAATTCCGGGGCTAAATAACAGAACAGGCCATCTAATCAGATTGGTAAACTTAAAATCTCCAGATATCTTCTTGCCTTGATCAATCTCTACCTGTATAGAATCCGAACTGAATGAGGATCTGTCTATAGTGACACCAAGATGGTTATAGTCAGACTTAAAACTATCACTCTCAAACCGAAAATAATCTCTATTTAACTGTTCTGTATGAAAAAACTGAATAAATGAATGCCTGTCTTTCGTATATTTAGATATACCCGGAATAAACACTGCTGTTCGCTTCCCGCTCCTATCAGTTATTTTGTAATACCAACCTTCAAAAAACTTGCCTTTTTTTAAAAAACCATGGTAAATCTCAGGTTTAAAAACAGATACTAAATCATTTATCAACTCTTTTATCATACATACTCTCTTTTGTGATGTTTTATCAAACATTAGATAGTCTTAAACAGATATTTATTTATTATTTCACCCATCTCTTCTTCATTTAATGGTTTTGTGTAGTAATCATTCATCCCTGCATTAAAACACTCCTCTTTTACTGCATCGGTTACATCTGCAGTTACTGCAATGATCGGAGGATGCTCCGGAAATAACTCACGAATCTTTATTGTTGCAGCTATTCCATCCATCTCAGGCATCCTAAGATCCATAAGAATAAGCTCAGGATGAAACTCCTTCGCTTGATTGACTGCCTCAAGTCCATTATAGGCCTCTATTATCTGTGCATTGGGTAAGAGATGCGAGATGTAAAATTTAATAAGAATCATGTTGATCTTCTCATCTTCAACCACAAGTATAGTACCATCAAATGAACTCTGCTTATTAGCACTAATCTCTTTCAGGTTATTTCTATCCCGATTTTCCCTGACTGTCTCTGTGTAGTATTCAGTTGTAATTGTAAAATAGAATCTTGAACCTCTGCCAACCTTACTTTCATATTCAAGACTGCTGCCCATTAACTTCAAAATTCTATCTGAAATCGGCAGCCCGACCCCTGTTCCGCCATGCTTTCTAGACTTTTCATTCTCTATCTGATAGAAGGCCTCATAGAGCCTGGGCCTGTGTGACTCATCTATCCCTACACCTGTATCAGTTACAGATATTGTAAATGCCGCCAGTTTTTCATCAAGGATGTTAACAGCACATTCTATAGATACACCGCCATTATCGGTAAACTTAACTGCATTTGCCAATAGATTGATTAGAACCTGTCTCAATCGCACGGGGTCAGCCATAATCGTAAAATCATCCTGTAAATTATTGAAAAATGTTAGATTTAACCCTTTTACCACCGCCTTATATCTCAATAATTCAACAACAGACTCAATTAATTGAGTTATCTTTATTTTATCCGGATGTAATATGAGTGTGTCATTTTCTACTGAGGTAAGGTCAAATATATCATTTATCAGCCCCATTAATGAAGAGGAGGCCATCACTATATTTGTTGCAAAATCCCTCTGATTAGAACTGAGATCTGTTTTGAGCAGTGCATCTGAAAAACCGATTATACTATGAATAGGCGTCCGTATCTCATGATTCATATTTGCAAGAAAATCGGACTTGGTCTTATTTGCTTTCTGTGCTTCATCCCTTGACTTGATGATCTCAAGTTCTTTAATTTTATTATCAGTAATATCAGAGAAAATTACAGCAAACTTCCCCCTTGATGGAGAAAACGCATTGCAGCTAAAGTATTTATTAAGCCCCTGAGAATAGTTCTCAAAAGAGAGCGGCTTTCCGCTCAAGGCAACTTTTGAGTAGTTCTCTATCCAATAGGTCTCAGTTTCAGGAAGCATCTCTTTAACTGATCTACCCAGGACAGTCTCCCGTTTTAAACCGGTCAACTCCTCAAAACGGGGATTGATATCGATGAATCTATAGTCTACAGGATTATTCTCCTTGTCAAAGATTATCTCATGAAGTGCAAACCCCTCAACCATGTTTTCAAAGAGCAGACGATATTTTTTTTCATTGTTCCTAATATACACCATGAAAACAATTAAGATAATAATTATGAGAAATAATGCGATAAACATCATATATTTAATAACCGAGTGTGTCGATTCAGAAAAAATTTGATCAGACACATCCATAACACGGGAAACAAGTACTGGTCTATCTTTATAAATCATCGGGTATGAATTCACATGAACATCCACAATCCGTCTATCTGCAAGCCTATGCTTGAAATGAAAAAAATTCCTTTTTTCATTTACCGCTTTATTCATTTCATCAGCTATCTGATACTGATTAAGAGTATTTATTTCGGAGATATTCATCCCCTCAAGTTTATTATAGCCATAGAAACTAACTGCACCGCCTGAACTTGCAAGTATCACCCCTGTTGATGGGTCTACAACCAGCATTATTGTTCTGTAGTATCGGAGCTTACCCACAGTAAAGTATATCATCTCATCAGATGACACATTAGTAGTTGTACTATTCTGTGAACTTCCGTTTAACAAGCTGCTCTGTAAATCATATTCATCTGCCGCTATGTTTACACAGATTGTCAAAATTGTCAAAACTGTAATAAGCAAAAGAATTTGTTTCTTTATTTTCACCTGTACTATTTTCACCTGTACTACCTTTATAATGTTTTAATACTTCAATTAAACTAATATATCAAATATTGAATTATAACTCAATAAATTATATAAAAATTTTTATTTAATACGCTAATAATAAGGGAATATATTGACTTATTACGCTCTCACCTGCAAATTCTCTGACATAAAGCTCCAGTTAGAATTAGAATCCGGCAAAAATCATTACTTCTGCCAGATTCTCTAAATATTACTTACACATCAAAGGAGTTTTTTTAAAATGAAGTTTTTTAAAATAGAGTTTTTTTAAGTTACATATTTTGCCGGAACATGATTAGTGGGGACAACCTATGGTTGATCAGTACAGATTATCAAAACATAGCACAGAATACATCTAAATTCTTTCCGTCAAATTATGCACATTTCTATGCACATTTCAAAGAATAAACAATACACAATTCCGGTACACTCCGAACATCTGAAAAAACAAAAATTTTTTTTCTAAAATATATTGACTTTTCAAACCGGCTGTGTTATATTTACTATCATAGTAGTAATAATAAATAGTAATAACAATTTATTACAAAGATTCTTACAAACTAAGAAGTAACAAACAAAAACGAAACTTTTTTTTAAACTTAGAAGGGTCTGACCAGCCCTTCTATTTTTTTTCTCCTGACCTTACTACACCCAGATTATTTGAATACCCCTCAACAAGATTATTATTATTGACTTCTTTAGGAATTCTAATAATAATCCTCTTCTCATCTACTCCATAGATGCTGGTTATCACCTTGGCAATCTCCTCTGATCTTTTCTGAGAAAGGTTTGTGTAATCCGAATAGTCAAGTTTAATGTTTTCAATTATTGATTTCTTGAACTCATTGTCACTTAAATAATCATAATTAAAAACCATATCAAAATGTCTATAGACTTCAATTAATGCCGGCCTCTGATCCTTAGCCTGTATTGAGTAGAGATCATAGACACGCATAAATTTACTATTTCTAATTTCATCCCTATCAGTTTTCTGATCAACAAAACTCTCAATAAGGAAGTATTTTGATTTTACATTAAATGATGACACTATTTTATCACTAAACACTCCGTCAATAGATTGAATTTCCGACATTCCATCCTTAAAGAGTATAATATCATATATATTATCGGGAATAAAGCCAACCACACCGGATACACCAGCCACAGGCTTATCAATGGACTGCATAAATAGATCAAAAAAGTTTTTCCTATAATCAACTTTTATATCGCCATCTATACTCTTGATTGGAATATTCAGCTTAATCACTCCTGAGCTATCCTCGATAATTCTCAGAAGCCTCTCAAGATTGATATTTCCGTTTATTTTTTTAGCCGATACAGAGTACAACTCTATACTATTGTCTACAGAAAACCCCTTATTATCGATCCGGACATCCATGTTAATATTTGATGATCCGGAGATTACCTCATTTCCGAGATATCTGATAAAATATGATGATAGACCGGGCAATTTTAAATCAGAACAGGATATCTTCAGTTTGTGTCCTGATGGATTTATTGTTCCATCCAGATAGACATCAGTTAGTCCGTCATATTTTCCTGAAAGCAGATATCTGCCCGTGCTTTGTGTTACCGAGGGAAAGTCCTGAATAACACCCTCTATCTTATCTACCGTGGCTAAAAAGTTAGGAGCGGTCGTTCTATCATTAAAGACTATAGTCCCATCAGCAATATTTAGTTTGTTTATTGTGAACTTATTATCCATGCTTCTTATTTCTGTGATATTCGATGCAGGCTTTGATTTCTTAAATGGCTCTAGAAATGAGAACAGTTCAAACGAATTGTCAGCCTTTACCCCTGCGGATATTAGAGGACTATTTATCGTTCCCTCCGAAATAAAGATATCCATTGGAAAGAAGTTTATTTTTTTAATAGTTAGTTTTGCCCTGTCGATCTTTAGTCCTATCCGTTGGTCAGCTCTTAGAAGCAGACCATTAATAGACATCTCGGCACTCCCTGCAAATTGAAGCGTTGGTTCTGAATCAATAGTAGCCTTTACATTCATGTCAATGGAGTCTGACTCAATACTAAGTGATCTCCCATCATGGAGAGCAGATATCTTGATATTGGTAACTGTAAGAAAATCGTCCATAATGTAGCTCTGCATCTGCTTTTCATCAACACTACCAATTAGACCGGATCTCTTTTTTACCACTCCCATTCTATAGCCTTCCGGCTTACCATTAATACTGAAACTAATATTCCTTATGTTTGGAATTGCCGGATCAAGCTCAGAAACAATCACCTGCCCGGCAATTAATGAACCATCACGCTCTCTCTCAATTTGACACCATAGTCTGTCTATATATATCTCTGTGTTCTTTCCCGGTATAACAAGCGACCTAAGATCAACCTCTGTATTAAACTGAAAACCATTTCTATCCAAGGAGCCACTGAGCTTATTAATATCTATAAGTCCCCCTCTAACAGTTGTAATTCGCTTAAGAAGTGGCCTATAACCGTCAAGAGTGAGTTTCCTAAGAGTGCCGCTATTTAATATATATACACCATCAGCCTGATTGATCTGGCCGTTAAGTACTAGCTCATCAAACCTATTGCCCCTTATTTTCAAAATCACATCTGACAACCCTGATCGAATATTTGACAGTGAACTAATTTTCAATGATTCAACCCGAAGTGTTTCGCTAAAGTCTGTAAGCTCGTCAATATACCTCAGATCAATATTTGAGAGTGCAAGCATTTCAATCTTATAGAAAAAAGGCTCCTGTGATTTCAGAGATTTAACAGTCTTATTTGGTATTTTAATTTGATGATGCCACTCACCTTTGCGTACATTAATCATTTCAGCAGAAAATAGGTTGTCCGTTCCATTATAATTGAAACCCTTTAATTCACCTTCTATATTTTTCAAAAATCGCGACCGCTCTACACCTTCTACAATAGAGAGATTGCGAAGTGAGATTGTTCCACCTACGCTCCAATTGACCCTGCCTTTCTTTGAAATGTGTTTAAAATATATTGTTCCGGATAGCTCTCCTGAGCTGATAGTATAGGGCAGACTAAAGTTAAATAGATTATAGATGTCAAGCAACTTAAATTTACTCAAATCAGCTGCAAATGTGTTGATAATTAAATCCTGTTTAACCTCAGAGTTTCCAGATATCCTAAACACATTATTGTATAGTTTCCCTGATATGACAGGCTCAACCTTAATATTGTCGGGTCTAAAACCGGGTATTGAGATAACAAGTTCGTCAAGTATTACCAGACCATTATCTGAGACTACTCGACCATTACTCACCTTGATATTCTCAAAGGAACTCCCTGAAATAATATTGAATTGCGTTGATCCTTTAATTTTTTCCGGTGAAATGAAGTCGGGAAAGACAAATTTACCATCGACTGTTCTGTACACTTTCAACACAGGGGACTCTGCAGCAATTGATGAGAATCTCAGTTTGCCTCTAACAATGTCTCGAATAGATAGCCTTGCAGTGATTTTTGAAACAGAAAAAAAAGTATTGTCAATATCTATCCCAAGCGTTAAATTATCCAGAGATATTTCAAGTGATGCCGGATTAAATGATGCCCTTTGATAGTGCAGCTCTCTATTAATTAACCTTCGTGCAATCGGTGTGATATTCTTTGCGGCAATAAAAATAAGTATAGCCATAAATATTATCAGAGCAATAACAACAATAGAGAAAATTTTCAAAAATGAAGTTACACCTTGCCCTTGTTTCATAACAACACCTGCATTGCGATTAATCTATTAATCACTATCGTATGATTTCGTTACAACAATGTTGTTTTCCTGCACAGATTTAAATGATTCATCAAAACTTTTATTGTACTCATAAAAAATATCGACAAGGACAGGATCAAAATGTCTTCCCTTTTCATGCAGGATCACTTTTACAGCATCAACATGGGTAAACGGCTTCTTATATGGCCGTCTCACTCTAAGTGCATCGTAGACATCTGCAATCGCGAGAATCCTGGCAGATAAAGGGATCTCATAACCCTTCTTGCCTAGAGGGTAGCCATGACCATTCCACTTTTCATGATGATTACCGGCAAGAGCCGCCGCAAGCACGAGAAATGTCTTATTCTTAGACATTCTAGTCACACTGTTCAACTTCTGAAAACCAAGATCCGCGTGGGATTGCATATAGACATACTCGTCATGCGTTAATCTGTCAGGTTTTTTCAGAACATCATCCGAAATGCCCACCTTACCCAGATCATGTAGCGAAGCACTATATACAAGATCTCTAACATACTCTTTATCAACAATATTATAATCCGTTGACTCCGAAAGACCGCTTGCCAAAACAAGTTTTGTTAACTCACCCGACTCCTTTTTGGCCAGGAGGGCCTCTGCAAGCACCTTAGTATATATTGTAACCCTTTCCTGATGGGCACTAGTCTCAATATCCCGTAATCTCGATATCTGTTGTAGAGTTACGAGAATTTCCTTCTGAAATTCCTGAAATTCAAAATCACCTATCAAAACCACCTCACTCATTTTGTAGATAGATTTTAACAGATTGTTAACAATAAAATTAAGCGAACCATCTGCTTCAAATATCTGTTCAGTCGGCTCTGATAGAATAATAAATCCAAGACATATGTTTCTATATTTTCTGCTGTTAAGGTTTTTTAATTCCATAAGCAGTGATTCATCCAGACCACAAAATTTAAGATCTATAACATCGTCAGTAAACAGGAGAATATTATTCTGAATATATGCGGATAGAATGTTTGCCTCGTCAAAATACCCTTTTTCTCGAATCTTTTTATGAAATGCTTCAAAATCATAAATATTTGCTGCCCCAAGCGTGCTGATCGGTGCACCGTAATATTCTATTCCTGCCTGCCTTACTCTGCAAAACTCATCTGTAATCATCTCCTTTCCCAATAATATTTTTTCTATAACCGGTTTAAGAAACTTCTTATTGTGATTCAATTTATCAAAATTGAATGTTGAAAGGTTATTATACAGCTTATCGCAGACAGGCTTTCCGGCAATCTCCTTTAGTTTAACCCAGACATCCGTAATTATATCATTTGAATGAGCCTCTTCAACAATTGCCTTTCTATAGCCGATCTTCAGGTCATGAACATCAGAATTATCAATAACCTGTCCATAGATTGCGATATATTTTACCATCTCATCATATTCATGCCCGACCATTTTTTTTGAATATTTATCAAATATATACTTTGAGAGTGTCAATTCATCACCAAAGATGGATTCTATAAAATCATCAACCATCGTTACAATATAGATTTTACGAAAATAGTTAGTAGAAAAATAGTGTGTTATAAGACTATTAATTTTTTGATAAATTTTAGTCTTTGTTTTAGTATTATTAATTATTTCCCGTTCGATCTCGTTTAAGTGCTGAATCATATACTCAGTAATCACGCGTTTTGTGTTACTTGCAACAATCTTATCCTTTCGACTACCATTCTCAGTATAGAGACCAATCAGTTCCAGAGATATATTATCTAACAGTTCCAGAACCTCTTGCGGGATATTTGAATTTTTTATGTCATTTATTGCGTTAATTATTTCTATGCCCACTGTATTCTCGCTATCATCCATAGACCCTCATAAATGTTTAAACTATATCTTCGGCAAATTCACCTCAGCAATTTAACAATATCAACTTTGTGTATTGTAAAAATACAACAAATAATAAAAAGACCTCACTCTTTAATGGTAATTTCCGGAATTCCTCCAATTTCAGCTGCAGTATGACTAAAAGAACTGTAGAATGACCCAAGTATCTTTTTTGTTCGTGATAATGCCCAGAGATCAACTACTGCATCTCTAATGCCGGTCTCACTACTTCTTGATAGTTCCTTACT
This sequence comes from uncultured Spirochaetales bacterium, assembly GCA_964471825.1. GTDB lineage: Bacteria > Spirochaetota > GWE2-31-10 > GWE2-31-10 > CAYYKD01 > CAYYKD01. The sequence continues at coordinate 98,683 of CAYYKD010000003.1, read as the reverse complement.
GTACTTCATAATTTTACCGGGAAAATTTGACTCTACAAATTGCTCAGTCTCCGGATCATCTGTTGCAAGATAAAAATTCGTTAGAGGATTAAGCTCCAACTCTTTTGCCATTCTGTCAACAAAGAGCTGTACAGGGCTATTCTTAATAGAATGTGTATTGTCAGTTCTTCTAATATGAACTCCGATAGTATGAGGTGTGAACCCGGCCGTAACCTGATCAATGATCTTCATTATATAGGGCTGCGGTGTAAACTCCTGATATGGAGTTGGATTCTCTATGATCTTAGCATAGAAATAAAAGTAATAATTTTTGTCTCTATCTAATGATGTAAAATCGAACCCCTGTTCTTTCATTTTAACAATGTCATCCACATAGTAAACCCCGCTATACCCTAAAAATTTAAAAAATCTATATAACTTTATTCGTGCAATAAGATTTTTTATTTTTGTAGACGGATGGTTTTTAGAATGGTACTTAGTTTCCTTTAAGACAAATTGATTTCTAAAATCAAATAGAGCGGTAAAAGATGCATTTAATTCATCATTTCTATCCCAATAAACTACAAGCTTAGTATCTATTTTTCTTGATAATGAGAGCATTGTGTCTATTGCTCTTATTCTATTACAAAGACCGCCGACAGACTGTAGAATCAGCATTTTTACCCCAAATTTTAATTTTTAATTTGATAATCTATATATACCAATTTATACTACAGAGAAAGAAAAATGTCAAAGAAAACTTTTTCATCTTAAAACCATAACCCATGAGAAACGATTTCTGTTTTTTGTCGGCTTATGATAAGGAGGGACAGCCTATGTTTGATGATAATTGTATATGTCAATTGATATTTCTCACAAAATTAGACAGGCATAAGTTGTCCCCCACAATCCCTCATCTATTCAACTCACATCTATACTCCAATCGCCTATTCAATCCTTAATTGTTTATTCAATCCCTATATATCATTTCCTTCCCTTATAGAACATTCCCTTGAAATTCAAACTACACTTTTACCCGACAATTACTTTTCAAGCACAGGATAAAAGATGTATATACCTTCTTTTACTTAAATAATTTATTGACACATTTAAAATATCTTTGTATAGTAACATCAAAAAATTAGAGGCAACATAAGATGTTTTTTGAAAAAGGGTTTGGTCATACTGGCATACATCCAGAAAGTTTCAAAGGTTTCACAAAAAACAGGAAAATTGAAAGTGCTGATATACCTAATAGAGCGTATATACCTGTTTCTCAACACATTGGTGCACCGGCAGAGATTATTGTAACTGTCGGACAAAAAGTGGAAGAGGGGGAGTTGATAGCTAAAGCACCGGGATTTGTATCCGGTAATATTCATTCCTCTATACCCGGAACAGTAGTAGCTATAGAAGAGTTATATTTAAATATAGGACGAAAGAGCAAGGTTATAGTAATAGAACTTGAAGGAGAATTCAAAAAATCCGGAAAACAGCTAATTATCACCGACTGGCGTTCATTACCAAAAGAAGCGATCTCATCTAAGATTCAAGAATATGGAATTGTAGGTCTAGGCGGAGCAACATTCCCATCCCATGTTAAGTTCGTAATACCACAGAATAAAAAAGTTGACTACTTTTTGATTAATGGAGCAGAATGCGAACCATTTATTACAAGTGATCATAGAATAATGATAGACAAGAGTGAAGATTTTCTTGAAGGGGTAGAAATTATTAAAAAGGTTCTTGATGCCGGTAAAGTTTGTATAGGCATTGAATCAAATAAAAAAGACGCTATTAAGAGACTTAAGGCATTGTGCCATAATAAATATGATATACAAATTGTTCCATTGAAAGTAAAGTATCCTCAGGGAGATGAAAAACAACTGATAAAGGCGATTACAGGAAGAATTGTTCCTGTTGACAAGATCCCGCTTGAAGTTGGTGTCGTCGTATCAAATGTTTCAACTATATTGGCGGTAGCAGAGGCAATTATATATGATAAGCCTCTTATTGAGAGGGTAGTTACGGTTACAGGACAAGGGATTGTTGAACCAAAAAACCTAAAAGTAAAGGTTGGCACTCTATTAAAAGAAATAATTGAAGAATGTGGCGGATTAAAGCCAAATGTAAAAAAAATTATTATCGGTGGACCTATGATGGGTTTTTCACAGATGAATCTTGATGTCCCTATAACAAAAGGCTGTTCTGCAGTAATCGCCTTGACAGAGGAAGAAACCGGTTCATATGAAAAAAATGGAACCTGTATAAATTGTGGAAAATGCATAAACGCCTGTGCATTTGGACTCATGCCTACCCTACTAAACAGATATCTTAAAAATGACCTTTTTGAAAAGTCACTTAAATATGGTTTGCTCTATTGTAAGGAATGCGGATCATGTGCCTGGGTATGTCCTGCAAGAATTCCACTTGTTCAGGTATTTAGAACCGGCAAGGAACTTGCTCGTAAACTTGTAATTGAAAAATCTAAGGGGAAGAGTTAATTTATGTCTGATAAATCAATCCAGAATCGAATGCTTACAGTTTCATCCTCACCTCATATATTGAATTCTGATACTACAAAGAAGATTATGTGGCTGGTTACTCTGGCACTTATGCCGGCAACAGTGTTTGGTGTTTATTCGTTTGGCTGTAGTGCCATGTTTGTTGTTCTTAGTTCTATCGCCGGAGCAGTAATTTCTGAGTTTTTCATCTTATTAATGAGAAGAAAACCAATTAAGACTTTAACAGATGGATCCGCATTATTAACTGGACTCATTGTTGCATTAAATATGCCGCCTACAGTCCCTCTATATATACCCGTCATCTCTTCGATATTTGCAATTGCAATAGTTAAACAAGCATTTGGCGGATTGGGATGCAACTGGGCAACCCCCGCCATAGCAGCAAGAATTTTTGCTCTATTTGCATGGACTAAACATATGACGACCTGGGCAGTACCATTTTCATACGGAGGTATCTGCAATTTTTTCAGTCAAAACAAAATTGACACCGTAACATCAGCAACTCCTCTTAATATAGTAAAGGGTGCTTTTTTACAAGGCACTGTTACAGACGCGACAACGGGTCCTATGGACATACTTCAAAATATCGGTCTGGAAAATGGCGGCACATACTTCGATCTTTTTTTTGGATTTAAGGGCGGAAGTATTGGAGAGATCTCTATATTTTTACTTCTCATCGGTGCGGCCTATCTAATATACAAAAAAATAATAACACTTGAGATTCCTCTTAGTTTTATTCTATCCGCATTAATCTTTGCCTGGGTGTTTGACGGTCTAAAATACGGATCGGGCTATTTTACAGGCGATGTATTATTTCAACTTTTTACAGGAGGCCTAGTCTTTGGTGCATTTTTTTGTGCCACAGATATGGTTACAACACCTATTACTATCAAAGGGAGAATTCTTTTTGGTATAGGGTGCGGATTAATTACAATACTTGTAAGATCATTTGGGGGGCTGCCTGAGGGTGTAAGTCTCTCTATATTATTTATGAATCTCTTGACTCCTGCCATAGACATCTTAATAAAAAGACGGCCTATGGGTGGCGTTAAGATAAAAGATTAGAAGGGTAAACTATGAATAACTATTTAAAAATTGCCTTAAGACTTACTATTATATGTTCATCTGCGGTTCTCCTGCTCGGTATCGTAAATGCACTTACAGAAAAAAAGATCAAGTCCAACCAGATGGCTGTAGAAAGTGCCGCAAACAAGTTTCTTATGCCGGGTTGTACATTCTCTGAGAAAAAACTGTTCGACGGACTTGATGAATCTCAACTCTACTACTATGAGGCAAAGCTAAAAAAACAACTTGCCGGTTATATAGTCTCAACAACTGGAAATGGGTACGGTGGAGAGATGAAAATTCTAGTTGCCACAGATAAGAATTTTAAGGTCTTAAACATGAAGCTGTTATCAAATAGCGAAACTCCCGGAATTGGCAGCAAAGCTAAAGATGATGCCTATATGAAAAAATTTATCGGCACAAATACAAATTCTAAGCCATTTCCAAAGGCTAAACATATGTTATCACCGGATGATGCTGAGGCTATATCAGGAGCTACTATTACATTTAACGGGATAACAGAGGCCGTGGACAGAGCATTAAAAATTATGAAGGAAAATCTAAAAGGATAAAATAATGAGTGCTGAAAACATAGATAATCCGGATAACAGCGGTATAAACAACATTAGAGAATTCACAAAGGGATTAATAAAAGAAAATCCTATATTTGTTATTATGCTTGGCTTGTGTCCGACATTAGGAACAACAACCATGATTGCAAATGGAATTGGTATGGGAGTTGCAACGACATTTGTCCTTATCTGCTCCAACATACTAATCTCAATATTAAAAGATTATATTCCTGATAAGGTTAGAATCCCGGCCTACATTGTAATAATTGCGACCTTTGTAACTATAATTGATCTGCTGATAAAAGCATTTTTCCCTGTTCTTGCCGACACACTTGGAGTTTTTATTCCACTTATAGTTGTAAATTGCATCATATTAGGCAGAGCAGAGGCCTTTGCAAGTAAAAACACCGTTGTTCCATCCATTTTTGATGCCCTGGGGATGGGTTTAGGGTTTACAGGCGCTCTTATTATCATCAGCTTCTTTAGAGAGGTATTTGGTAAATGGGCAATTGATTTTACCTCTTTCGGTGCTAAGGATGTCTGGAATCTCCCGTTTGGAAATGGCGGTATTGTAACTTTTGGCAACATCGAAGTCTATAGCGGAGCAATGATATTAGTTTTGCCTGCAGGAGCATTTTTTGTACTTGGGCTAATTCTTGCATTTATTAGTGCCATTAAAAATAAGAAAAGTTAATTTTATGGATGAATTAGAGGTATTAGCATGAAAGAAATAATTGCAATTCTTATAGGAACAATTTTTATCAATAACTTTGTACTCGCACAATTCCTAGGCATCTGCCCTTTTATTGGCGTAAGCAAGAAGCTGGATTCTGTAGTCGGAATGGGGCTTGCGGTAACATTTGTAATGACTCTCGCAAGTATGGTTACCTACATTATCTATCATGGAATTCTCGCAAATACATTTTTTAATATCACCTATTTAAAAATTGTTACATTTATACTTGTCATTGCTACTCTTGTTCAGGCTATTGAGATAATAATGAAAAAAATGTTCCCAACACTATACAATGCTCTTGGTATATTCCTGCCATTGATTACTACAAACTGTGCAGTCCTTGGTGTCGCTGTCTTAAATATTGATAAAAAGCTGACATTTATCTCTTCTACTCTTCATGGTTTTGCGGGTGGAATAGGTTTTTTCCTTGCTCTATTCTTAATGGCAACAATCAGGGAGAAACTCGAACTTGTAGATATTCCTAAACCTTTTAGGGGTGTCCCTATTGCATTTATTACTGCAGGGCTTATGGCTCTAGCCTTCTTTGCAGCTGATAAGTCTATGTTGAGTTACTTAACTCCTTAATATTTTTTTAAAAAGGATTTTTTTATGGGAATTTTTTGGGGAATATTATTACTAAGTATATTAGGATTTGTTTTTGGAATAGCCCTTGCCTTCCTGGCAAAAGTTTTTGCTGTAAAAGAGGATCCTAGAATTGGTCTTATTCAAGCCGCACTACCTGGGGTCAACTGTGGTGCGTGCGGATATCCGGGTTGTGCAGGCTATGCTGATGCAATATTAAAAAACGGCATTGAGATAAACCTCTGTACACCGGGTGGAGAAAAATCTGCTAAGATCATCGGCAATATTCTTGGAATAAAACCAATAACAAAGATGAAGATGGTTGCTAAGGTCATGTGTCTGGGCGATGATAGAGTAGCCGCTAAAGATTATATATTTGATGGCGAGGAAGACTGCTCTGTTGTCTACAACCTTTTTAATGGTGACAAAAAGTGTAAATATGGTTGTGTTGGGAACGGTAACTGTATCAGGGTCTGCCCTGTCGATGCAATTAAGCGGGATGAACTAAATAGAGTATGGGTTGATTCCAATCTGTGTATTAGTTGTGAGAGATGCGTAACGGTGTGTCCGCCAAAAGTAATAAAGATGATTCCTGAAACAGGGGGGCACTTTGTTGCCTGTTCCAGTTACTATAATGGAAAAACAGTAAAAGAAATATGTAAAAAGGGATGTATCGGCTGTAAGATTTGTGAGAGAATATCAGACCCAGGTAGAATTACCGTCAATAACAATCTTGCAGTAGTAAACTATAATATAACTGGAGATCTTCACGCGGCCGCTATAAAATGTCCTGCTGATGTAATTCTTCCTATAAAAGACCAGAAATCATTTGTTAAGAATAAGCCGGTAGTTGATAAGGCACCAGTGCATATTCCGGTTAAAATTTCACCGGAAAAAATCAATGAAAACTTGCCGCCATCAGATGCTACTGTAGAGTTAAAAAATAGACTTTTTAATAAAGAAAATATTCATAAAACGGAGTAAGATTTGATAAATAGTATAATAAGCGATTTTTATAGAGTCCTTGACGGAATAGAATTAAGTATTGAAAGTGCTAATCTTGTTGAACAAATAAATGGCGATGATATAATGGATCTATTATCCCTTGCAAATAAAGTAAAAAATAAATTTACTAATGGTGTCGAGGTCTGCACTATAATGAATACTAAGTCAGGCGAGTGTGAGCAAAACTGCAAGTATTGTTCACAATCAATCCACCATTCAACAAATGTTGAGGTCTATCCCCTTGCATCTTTAGAAAAGATATTAGAGGATGCTGAAAAGACCTATAGATCAGGGGTAAAAACTTTTGGTCTGGTTACAAGCGGTTGGGGATATTCAGAGATTAACGATGAATTTAAACTAATACTTAAAGCTATCGATGAAATTTATAAAAAGTTTCCCGGACTTAATGTTTGCGGTTCTTTTGGAATTCTATCCGAAATAACAGCGAAGGCTTTAGCTGAACACAAAATTGTTGAGTATAACCACAACCTTCAGGTTGATCCTTCTAAATATGGTGAACTTGTTGCAACAACACACTCAATTGATGACAGGATTAATACTGTAAAACTTCTAAAGAAAAACGGCATAAGGGTTTGCTCAGGTGGAATAATCGGCCTAGGTGAAACAATGCAGGATAGAATAAAAATGGCATACACGCTCAAAGAACTTGATGCCGATGTAATCCCTTTAAATGTGTTAATCCCCATTAAGGGTACACCTCTTGAAGGTGCCAAATCCGTTACGGTGGCAGAGATAGCTAAAACCTTTGCAATCTTTAGGCTTATAAATCCAACTAAGACTATTAAGTTTGCTGCAGGACGAGAGACCAAGATGAAAGATTTTCAAGGACTTCTAATGTTGTCCGGAGCAAATGGGATATTAACCGGAGGATATCTGACTACAAGGGGTCGAACACCTGAAGAAGATAACACTTTTATAGATGAACTAAATAATTTTTAAGTAACGCAAAATATTTTTAGGTAGTAATGAATAAAAAAGAGATATTGGACATCGATAGAAATAACATCTGGCATCCTTTTACAAGAATGAAAGACTATGAGAAACTTGACCATATTGCAATAAAACGAGCTAAGGGTTTAAAGTTATATGATGTGGATGGAAAGAGCTACTATGATACAATCTCTTCCTGGTGGACAAATCTTCACGGTCATTGTCACCCATTAATTAATGATGCCTTAACAAAACAGGTAAAAAAGCTTGAGCATGTTAATTTCTCAGGATTTACTCACAAGCCTGCAACAAAACTTGTTTCACTTCTTAAAAATTTTTTATCCCCTGTATTAACAAGATTTTTTTTCTCCGATAATGGTTCGACTGCTACAGAGGTTGCTCTAAAACTCTCATTTCAATACTATAAAAATAGAGGAATTGAGGGGAAAACTAAGTTCGTTTATCTGAAGAATTCATATCATGGCGACACAATTGGCTCTGTAAGTGTTGGTGGAATGGAGTCATTTCACGGAACATTCAGAGAACTTTGCTTTAGTAGTTTTATGGTTGACGGCCCGCATTGCAGCAAATGCAAGGCCAAGAAACAACAATATACACTGGATGCTACTGATATTTCATGTGATAACAGGTGTTTTGAGACCATGAGAAGTCTATTAACAAGCTCTAGTTCAGAAATTGCTGCAGTAATCATAGAGCCATTAATTCAATGTGCAGGTGGAATGATTAATTATCCCCCTAAATATCTCAGGGAGCTGAGAAATCTTACTAAAGAACTTAATATTCATTTGATATATGATGAGGTCGCTACTGGGTTTGGCAGGACAGGCTCTATGTTTGCCTATCAGCAAACCGCGACTGTTCCGGATTTTATCTGTCTTTCGAAGGGGCTTTCGGGCGGCTATATGCCCTTAGGCCTTACGGTCACAACTGATGAGATCTACGAACCTTTCTACAATGACAATTTCGATAATAAATCTTTCTATCATGGTCACAGCTATACCGCCAATCCGCTTGCCTGTTCAACGGGCATTGCCTCACTTAAGATATTTGAGTCGGAAAAACTGCCATATTCAAAAGTTGATGTAATAGAGAAGTTTCATAGTGAGTTGACTGCTTTTACAGAGTTGGACTTTGTCAGTGATGTAAGATTTTTGGGGTTTATTGGGGCTGTCGATATCGTCTCTGATCTTAAAAACAGACTGCAGTTTCCGGATGAGTGCAGGATCGGCTATAGAATCTATATGAATTCATTAAAAGCCGGGCTTGTTTTAAGACCTCTCGGTGATATTATTTACTGGTTTTTACCACTTGCAGTTAATGAAGATGATATTAGAGCTATAATGAAGAAAAGCATAAAAGTCATAAAGGATACTGTCTATGAGGTCAGAAAAGAATTTAATTTATCAGAGGCTACGGGATCAATTAAAAAAACTCGAGGATCAATCAAGGAAAAGACAGTTAACTTCATTTGAAAAGAGAGAGGGCAGATATATAGTTAAATCGGGTCGATCAATGCTAAATCTCTCCTCGAACGATTATCTTGGAATTGCCTCAAACGCTTCATTAAGAAAAGAATTCCTAGAGACCGTCCTAGATATGGAGTCTATCCCATCTTTTGGATCATCCTCCTCAAGACTTCTAACCGGTAATTTTGATGAACATGATCAACTCGAACAAAAAATCAGTTCGCTGTACAATCGCGAATCCGCACTTATATTTAATTCCGGATATCACATGAACTCAGGTATTATTCCTCCATTGATGGAAAAGGGCGATCTGATCCTATCTGACAAACTTAACCACGCAAGTATTATTGACGGAATTCTCCTATCAAAGGCAGAGTATTATCGATTCAATCATGGTGATATAGAACAGCTGGAGTTGATCCTTGAGAAACACAGAGGAAATGCAAAAAATGCCATGATAATTACAGAATCCCTGTTTAGTATGGATGGCGACATTCCTGATCTTGTAAGAATAACAGAGTTAAGCAAGAAATATAATACACTTCTCTATGTAGATGAGGCACACTCTTTTGGTGTCTACGGTAAACAGGGGCTTGGTCTATGTGAGGAGCTTAATATTATAGATAAGGTTGACATTATCGGCGGTACATTTGGGAAAAGTGCAGCCTCTACCGGTGCATTTATCGTATGCGAAAACGAAGTTAAAGAACTATTAATTAATAAGTGCCGATCAGTGATCTTTTCAACAAATATTTCACCCTTACAGACAGCATGGACAAGATTCGTTTTGGATAGAATAGTGCAGATGCAAGTTGAACGGTGCCACCTAAAAAATATCTCAACTATTTTAACAGGCGGATCTCCTAAACTTATTAAGTGTGATGAAAATTGGAGCATGATAACTCCAATAATTACAGGAACAGATAAGTCGGCACTTGATCTTGCAGAATTCCTTCAATCAAACGGCTATTACGCTCTCCCAATAAGACCTCCAACAGTCCCTGTAAATTCCGCAAGGGTACGATTGTCTCTAACTGCCGACATGACCTTTGAAGAGGTTACCGGGCTATCCATAGTTATTAGAAATGAAATATAAAGGAATTAATCAAATAGAAGGGAATTAGAGATAATTAGTTCACACTATCAATACATCCAACATCTTTTTTATAGAACAAAAGAACATTTATGCCATATTTTCGTCTATCATACAGTAGAAGACCTCCGATCTTCTCAGGCAGGGTTTCTTTACTTGTAATGTGAATCATAAGAATCCCATTATCTGACAATAGACTTCTCATACCTATAACCTCTACCATTCTTTCCTTCATAGTGTATTTAAAAGGCGGGTCTGCAGTTATGAGATCATATTTTTTTTCGGCTCTCTCGCAAAAAGCCAGAGCGTCACCAAAGAAGGTTTTTGAATTAACAATACCGCATGTCGAGAGGTTCTTTGTTAGCACAGGTTTCTTGTTATAATCAAATTCAACCAGATCGGCTGTTTCTATTCCATGAGAGATCCCCTCTAATGCAATTATACCTGAGCCTGAGAATAGATCCAACATAGTCTTTCCGGTTAGATCTCCAAGAATTGAAAATAGTGCCTTTCTGCATAGCCCGGTCATAGGTCTAATCTCTCCCGGCGGGCACTCTATCCTTCTGCCTTTAAGTTTACCGCTAATTATGTACATCGCTCTCTGTTTCATATATATTTCCTATTAATACTGTTGTTATTACTCAAGGTATTTAGAAGCACTCCTTCATAAATAACTTAGCAAAATAAATTCCTGTTTATAAAAAAACTCCTCTTACTTTAAACTAGTTAAAGAAGAGGAGTCAGTGGGAAGAGAGGGACTTGAACCCCCGAAGACGTGAGTCGACAGATTTACAGTCTGCTGCCATTGACCACTCGGCCACCTTCCCGTTTAAACATGAACAAAATTGTTCATAGCTGGGTATGGGAATTGAACCCGCAACCTGCTGATTACAAGTCAGCTGCTCTGCCAATTGAGCTAACCCAGCATTAAGGTTATGAATATATACAATATTTACAATCAAATGTCAAGAATTTTTTGTTTAAAGAAAGACATTTTTTTTTAACTATATTAACTTGGTATAAATGTCTAAATTGACTTTTATTTGAGAATATTGTATATTGATTTATAATTTATTATTTATATTTTGTTATATATATTTTGTCAGTAATATCAAGGAAATAATTAGATGAAAAAAATTGTATTCATATTTAGTATAGCTGTTCTGCTTATATCATGTGCTCATAAAAAGACCGCAATAATAGATGAGCCTGTTGTAAAAGAGGAAACTAACGGGGAGATAATTTTGCTGTACAATCGCCTGATTGCTGCAATAAAACAGAGAGATTATGAAACAATTGCCTCGTGTTATAGTGATGATGCAGTCTACGGCTATGGTTATAATCGATATGGTCTAAAAACGGGTGCAAAATCTCAACAGATTGTTGGGCGTGATAATATAGTTGCAGAATATGATTATCTTTTTAAAAAAAGATATTTAACCAATATAGAATATGACATTATGGAGCTTAATAATAAGACTAAACCATATAGCATCAAATTCTTTAATGTCTGGGAAAACACTGATTTTGGAGTTTTCCATAATATCACAATTGATAAATTAGACAATAAATACTTTATTACAGTTCACGAAATTAAGGAATAGACAGAAATTGAGATTTATATATTTCACTATATCTATTTTAATAATGCTTTTTCTGATATCCTGTAAGGATATTGGCAACACTCATTTTGGGAAGAACTATATCTATAATATAGTTGTAGAGCCATCCGATGCAAAGGTCTATATCAATGATCACGACACACAAGAGTTTGGTGATAAAAAAAGATTTGAACTTAAGAATGATAATATCCTGGTAAGAGTTGAGAGAGAGGGCTATATCGAGTCATCTAACACTTATTACAATCCGCAAGCGGGAACAGAATTCACAATAAATATTAACCTTAAAAAAGATAGTTTCCCTGTGATAATTAGCGTAATTAATGGGAACTCTGAGATTCTTCATGATGGAATATTACTTGGGAACGGTAAAATAGATGTTGACCTTGAATATGGAAAACAGTATATATTCTTGAGACGAAAAGGTCTTCCTGATCAAAGATGTCTGATATTTGTTAATACAGGTATAAATCGGGTCGACTTTGAGCATAAAGAACATAATTTGCCTATCGATCAGATTGGCGTATTTAAGACAGGAAAACAACCAAAGCAGGTATTATTTTCACCGGATAATATGTACATATTTGTCCCATTACTATTTGATCTCGGATTTCAGGTTTTTGATCTAAAACAGTTAACTATGAAGAAACAGCTTTTTAATCCCCATGGAAATAGAGAGCTTGGATTTGCAGAGGGATTATTTATAGAGCAATTAAATAGGTTCTTTGTGTCTCAGATGAATACAGGTTACATACATGAATTTAGTTATCCTGAGCTTGAATTTATCAGATCAATTAAAACCGGTGGTGTATGGCCAAAATATATCGCATGGACAGAGTTTCATTCTACTCTGGCAGTTTCAAATTGGGGAAGTAACAATGTGTCACTCATTGACCTACTCGATGGCGAGTCAAAGAAGATAATTAAAACTGCAGATGCACCACGCGGTTTAGCTTTTTCGCCAGACGGAAAATGGATGTTTGTTGCATCATTTGATGGGGGCAGATTTTCGAGGTATCAAACTGACACATGGAAAGAGGATAAGTATATCGTTAGAAAGGGTTCTGCTATGCGTCATATTGTTCAATCAAATAAACTGCCAAAAGTTTTCGTTAGCGATATGAGTTATAGTGAGATCCTTGAGGTCAATACTGAAAACTTTACTATAGACAAAAAATGGAAAGTTGACTATAATCCCAATACAATTGACATTACACCTGATGATCGTTTTTTGATAGTCTCATCAAGAGGCCCAAACAACCCTGAAAGTTATCTGTTAAATAGTCCCCGATCAGGTGAGATATCGATTATTGATCTTAGTATGAATAAAATTATATGCAAGTTTTATGGCGGTAATCAGCCTACAGGACTTGATATAAGTAATGATGGCAAACTTCTCGTATTTTCAAACTTTAGAGATGACACTATAGAGCTGTATAATATTGAGAGATTGTACGAAGGGCTATATGAACAGTAAACCGGAACCAATAAAAAATAATGAACGGCACCTTGACCCGGAACTACTTATTTTCTATTTGACTATTTCTATTGTCAGTGCTGTAATTTACATATTAAAACACCCGGTGTCTAATCTGGAAAATAGAGGTTCAGAAAGTTTCATTCCTCTTATAATTGGCTACATGCCTGATCTAATAATATTCTTAGCCTTTTTTATACCGTTCATATTGATCATTTTAATACTTCTCGTTAGAAGCGTATTTTTCAAATGTAAGATTTATGACAGCCTATTTTTAATTTTATTCTTTCCTTTGTTCTCCTTTTTTATAAAGAGTATGTCTTTACTCGAATTATATTCAAGTCTTAATCCAATTGAAGTAATAAATAACAATGTCGGGTTCTTTGTTTTCATGTTTCTGGGGCCAGCAGCACTACTGTTTCAGAAATTTTACCGTAGATTAAAAGTAATATTTATAAAAAATCGTAATAAGGGAATAATATGAGTGATAAAAATGAAAATCCTAATATAGGTGAAGAATTAGACAACGATAAGGAGTTTTATGCTGCTATCTGTCAGACCGGGATTGAGGAAGCGTTAGAGACTGAACTGGCGAACTCAGGAGCTACAATATTAGAAAGGCTTCACAATACAATAAAATTTAACTGTGATCAGAGTACGCTATACAGTTTAAATATGAGCCTTCGTTCGGCAACTATGATTCTAAGGGCTATTAAGGAGTTTAGTGTAGGCGACTATGACAACCTCTATTTTAGAGCAAAGAAGATAAACTGGCACAGATTATTCACTGTGGATAAGACATTTAGAGTAGATGTTAAGGGCGGATCTAATTTTTTAAGGAACTCACAGTTTGTTACACATAGAATCAAAGATGCAATTGTAGATACCTTTATGAATGTAAATGATGGAGCAAGACCAACAGTTGTAAAGGATAATCCTGACATACGAATTGTTGCCTATTTAAATGGAAGAAGGGTTACGATCTATATAGACTCTTCCGGAGAACCGCTTTTTAAACGAGGATATAGACTTGAAAAAGGGGAGGCACCAATTAAGGAGGATCTCGCTGCAGGTCTGTTGATACTAAGCGGTTATGATGGAAGCCGTCCATTGCTTGACCCCATGTGCGGATCCGGAACTTTTCTTATTGAGGCTGCAATGATATCCGGTAATATCCCCCCAAATTTAAACAGAACTTTTTCATTTCAGAAGTGGATAGGTTATGACAACGATCTCTACCTTAGAGCCAAGGAGAATCTAAAGAAAAAAATTAAAACTATAGATCTTCCTATAAACGGGTATGATGCAGATCTTACAAATGTGAACATTGCAAAGAGTAACATCGCCAGAGCAGGTCTTGATGGATGTATAATGGTGGAGAGAGGTAACTTTACAACCGAGACAAGAGTTTTTGAGGGATATCATATTATTACAAATCCTCCCTATGGTGAGCGGATGAAATTGGATGACCCTACGGTATTTCACAAATCTCTTGGAGACTTCTTTAAAAAGCAGGCAAAAAATTCGGATGCCTTTGTTTTTTCAGGAGATCTTCAGGCGGCAAAACAGATTGGACTTCGTACAAACTTTAAAAAGACCGTCTATAACGGACCAATTGAGGGACGATTATTAAAATTTTCACTCTGGTAGAGCTTCCCCGAAAAAATAAATTTTGAATTTTTTCCATGAGGTTCTTTTAGCCAGACTTTTAGCCGGACTAACTATTTGAAGTGTTTAAGATCCTATTTACAACTTCTTGTATCATATCCTGCTCAATAGGGATTATCAGACTCTCATAAATATTAGGAATTGGGCAATCTGCCTGCTTAATACTGCGTTTAATAAGAAGAACAGGCGTCTCCTTATTCGGGCCGTTTGTTTTTGTTATTTTTAAAGCAGTTTCACAGTAACTTTTTTCGGGCATAAGACAGTCTATTACAATTAGATCATACTTAGTTTTGTTTATTGAGTTTAAAGCACTTGAACATTCACTTAGAGATTCGGATTTTACACCAATCGTTTTTAGTGCCTTTTCAATTGTATTGAAAATACCTGCATCTTGTTCTACTATCAGCACCCTCTTTTGTTTATGCTGAATTACTTCATTTAAGGTGTGTTTGGTAATTAGGCCGGTTTTGTTTTGCTCTGTATTTTTAAGAACAAGAGATAGTACACCAATCAGTGATTGCTTAGTATAGGGCTTAGTGAGGTATGCATCAAATCCGTAGTTTGATGCGACAAGACCGTCGCCAATAACGCCGCTTACAGTTAAAACTATTGAAGAAATCCCCATATCATTCAGATACTTGTTTAAAACATTGAAACCATCCGGATCAAAGTCAATAAAATACTTGTCAATCATAAAAATATCTACATTTGAGCCTGTTCTATTTAGATCTGATAATAGTTTATTTGCATCTGAGATATTCTCTAAGGTATGAATCGTGCAGCCTTGATCTTTAATATATGATGCTGTAAGTTTTAGATTAACTGTATTGTAATCTACCAGCATGACTGTTTTTCCTCGTAAGGCTGACTCGTCAAGTTCATAGTTTAATCTTGTCGCTGACTTCTGAAATAATGCCGTAAAGTAGAATGTTGAACCTCTATTTAGCCCACTCTCAACACTTATCTCACCACCCATGAGCTGAACAAGGTTCTTAGAAATTGCAAGTCCCAATCCTGTACCGCCATATTTTCTGGTAGATGAGATATCGCCCTGCACAAATGGTTTGAAAAGGTTTTCTATTTGTTCAGGGTTGAGTCCAATTCCTGTATCAGTAATTTTAAATAACACCATATCAGCTTTACCCTGATCACTATTATTATTATCTGAACAATCATAGTTTTCATTAACATCTATTACAGGACAGACCTCAACTTGAACAGTTCCGGAGTCTGTAAACTTAATAGCATTGCTTATCAAATTAGACAGAACCTGTCTAAGCCTTGTCGGATCACCGGTGACAAACTCAGGCAATTCAGGATGAGTCTTTAAAATAAGATTTAAGTTTTTTGATTTAGCTTTAGTTTCAAAGAGATCAAGAGTTGTATCAATTGTCGATCTCAGATTAAAATTAATGTTCTCGAGAGTAATCTTACCTGCCTCGATCTTAGAGATATCTAGTATATCGTTAATTACAGAGAGGAGTATATCAGATGAGATCTGCATATTTTTCAAGAACTCTCTTTGATTGTCATCAAGCGGAGTGTCCTCCATAAGTTGTAGGAATCCGACTATTCCATTCATAGGAGTTCTAATCTCATGACTCATATTCGCAAGGAATCTGCTCTTTGCATAGTTTGCCTGGATTGCAATCTCCTTCGATTTGATCAGCTCCTGTTCATCGGCCTTTCTATTTGTGATATCATAGTTGATGCCGACAACCCTGATCGGTTTACCTTTTGTGTCTTTAACAGGAAGTCCCGCTCCTGCCAGGTATCTCTCTTCACCATTTTCAGTAATAATAGGGAATTCAATATAGAATTTTTTGTCTTCTTTGAGAGCTGTACGAAATTGACTGAGTGCCTGCTCTAATGCATCAGGGCGGATTCTATCTTGCCATGATTTAAAGTTGTGAGAAAAATTTGCTGTATCAACACCAAAAAGCTCAAACATCTTATCATCCCAGATCAGCCTATCATCGTCTATATAGTAATCCCAGATCCCTACATTTGTACCCCATGTTGCAAGTTTTAATCTCTCCTCACTTTTTTGCAGCCGATCGGCAATAAATTTTTTCTCTGTTATATCACGAAAAATTAAAACACCCCCCTTTCTATCTTCATTATCGATATAAGGCACGCATGAAAACTCAACATTTACAAACTTGTTGTTCTTTTTTATAAAGTAGTCTTCCATAAATACCGGTCTATTCTCATTGATAGATTTGTAGATTGGGCAATCGGCATCTTTAAATACCGTATTATCTTTTCTGTGATGGTGCCATAGAGCATGGCTATTCTTACCGATTAGTTCACTCTTTGTAAATCCCAGTATCTCAGATGCTTTATTATTGACAAATGTATGATTGCCTTTTTCATCTATTCCAAGGATTCCATCACCTGCAGAGTCAAGAATTATATTTAACTTTGACAGATCATAGGCTATCTGTTTGTTTAGAATGTTTTGACCTGTTGTTGTCCCAAAAATATTAGAGAACAACTCAAGTTTTAATCTATTCCTGAGAAGTTTTCCTTTTTTAAATATCAGTGTTATATCTCCAATGAGTTTTTCGTTAAATTGAAGCCGCATAATTACCACAATACCAAGATTAAATGATTTCTCTAATAGCCTTGTAACTGTAACAGGGAGCGTTTTATGTGAGAGATCAGTCAAAGTCCTAAAGAAGACGGTAGGTCGTTTCTTGATCGCCTCAAACTTGAAGTGATCAGTACTCCACAGCTTTGTTGAAAGGTCAATCCCTACTAGTTTTAATGCTCTGCTTATAGTCTTTGACGGACCGGACATTGCAACCGTTTTGTAGTACTCAGAATTGCTTGTGTAGAGGTTTAGAAATGAATATGATGAACCGCTAAGTTCATGAACATGATCCATAATCCTTGAGTATAGGTGCCTATTATTTTTTGACTCTGATATTTGCCTTGTAATCTTCAATAATGAGATAAACTTATTAGTTTCCTGATCCTTAACAAAATTAAACTTTATAAGCAGTTTTCGTTTTGACAGAAACCTACCGAGTAATATGCAATTTTTTTTAAAATGATTAAATTTTACCCTTATGATCTTTTTTTTAAGTGTATCTATATCAGGCACTGACACATTGTCTATCGGTAGAAGTTTATTGTCTATAATTGAGTTGTTTGCTTTTACCTTAAAGATTTTATAAAACAACCTATTAGTGTATTCATAGGTCTTTGATTTGAGGTCGATCACTGCATATGCAGCATTTGATCTTTCAAACAAGTTGTCATAACAGCTATTGTCCATCAACGCTCCAAAATTATACAATCCTAGTTCTTTTATATCAAAATTATAAATATATGTCAAATCAATAAGCGTTAATAAGTTTTAACTTTTATTCTGTTAAATCTACTCTATAGAGCCTCTGAAGAAACAAAATAAAAGTATAGAATAACAATCTGAATAATCCTGGTTGCGTGATATTATTAAAAAAAGTGTCTTTCATAGTTATTAAAAATTGACATTTAGTATAGTTTTTTATATTATATAAACATGGAAAAAAATTTACACAATGATTTCTTTGTTAACATTATTAAAAATCCCGATAATGCAAGGGATTTTTTGCTTGAAACACTACCTTCTAATATTTCATCAAAACTTGATTTTAAAAACCTTGAATTTGATGACACTTCATATATTCAAACCCGATTTAAAGAATTTTTTTCTGATGTTGTAATTAAATCAAAACTTGATGATAAGAATATCGATATTTTTATCCTTGTTGAACACAAATCCTACCTTCCCGATACAAATGCTCTTTTCTTACAGATACTGTCCTACACATACTCTATGTTTGAACGCGACTTTTCTGACAAAAAGGATTTTCGACTGATAATACCTATAGTCTTTTATCATGGCACTGAAAAATGGGATATTCCAAGCGAATTTTCTAACATTTTCAGTGTAGATGATTCTATAAAGAACTTATTATTGAATTTTCGTTATATTCTATATGATACAATTAATTTTAATATAGAGAACAGCGATGCATTTCACAAAAATCTTTTACTATCTTCATCAATGATAGCTCTAAAAACGGCATTTCGTCAGGATGATCTTGATTCGGTAAATAAAATCATAACTAACCTTAATACACTGGGTCTTTTAAATAATTTTCAGACATTAGAGTTGTTTTTGATATATATTTTCTTAACTAAAAACTTAAATGAAGACCAAATAATTGAAATAGTACAAAAACAGAACTCTGAAGGAGGTAGTAAATTGTTGACATTAGAAGCCTATTTTACAGAAAAGGGTATTGAAAAAGGGATAGAAAAAGGTAAACTTGAAGATGCAAGAAATTTTAAAAAACTTGGTGTATCAAGTGATATTATCTCAAAAGCTACAGGTCTATCGATAAAGGAAATAGAGAAGCTGTAGATGAGAACAATCGAGCATATAAAATCTGCTTTGGGATTTATTTCTACAACTGGAGGACAAGAGCCTTTAACCCGTGAATTTTTTTAGCAGTTTTTTTGAGTCCTCAATACCCATCAGGGCTGTTATCAAGTAATATGAGATGGATAGGACGACAGCACCAATCAACCCCTCAAGCAATGGGGAAAGCTTGCCGGCGATATTTATCTGTGCAAATTTTTCAAGGTATATACCTCCTAATAGAATAACCCCGTTTGCAAGGATAATTAATAAGATCTGTCTGATCTGGCCGTATGGGATCGTTATTGGTCTGTACTTAGTAACTGTGTGGATAACTATCATGGAGATCATCAAAACAAACTGCACAACATAGCCTGCCGAACGGCCTGCCGAGAGTGCTGATACGCTTAGTGTCGGGATAAGTGCCTTTGCAGAGAATACTGTTACAACAACAGAGATCAGTGTAAAAATCATTGGTGCGATGGAGATCTTCTGTGCATAGAGATATCTAACTATGATTATTGAGAGTGAAAAAAATGGGATGCCTATCATAAAATAGGCAAGTGCATCAGCGGTTAGTTTGATGTCATTCGCAGTAAATCTGTTATAGCCGATCAGGAGATCGATTAACTGTACCCTATAGACTATAATACAGATCGATATAAATACCATGTAGAATAGTGCCATTCTAATATGGTGAAAAAGTGCATAGAACGCCCTATTGAACTCACCCCTGGCAAATAACTTGCTAAACAAAGGAAAAACTGTAACAGATATGCTGACTGCTATCATTCCATAGGGAACCATTCCAAAATTCTCAGCTGACTCGAATATAAATATCGCTCCCGTAAAGATAAATGATCCAAAGTTAACAAGCTGAAACTTAACAAACTGCTCTCCGCCGAGTGCTATAATTCTGGGGACTGCGATGCCAAATAGATGAACAATCTCCCTATTGACTATTGGAAGTCTAAAGTGATACTTAAAACCGCTTATCCTTGCACCTATGAATTGAATAAAGAACTGCATGAAACTACCAAGAACCGCACCCCACGCAACACCCTCTATACTCATAAATTTGCCAAATAATGTTATACCGAGAATTATCCCTATATTGTATGATAATAACGCGACACTGTAATAGAAAAACTTCTCAAGCGAATTCAGATATGAACTAAACACACCTGACATTGTCATAAATAAGACCTGAAGAAGCAGAATCCTTGTCATCTTAATAGTCAACTCTATATTTACCTGGTCTGTCCAACCCGGAACCAGATGAACCCTTACGAAATATGGGGTAAATATGTAGGCTGCAATATTAAAAACCGCAAGCAGGATAAAAAAAATATTTAAAAAATTGGAACAGCCCCTGTTGATTGCGTCCAACTCGGCCTCTTTTTCAATCTTTCGCTCTTTTTCAATCTTTCTTTGTTTTTCACTATCTCTATCTGTGCCACTATCTGTATCTTTATCCGTGCCTCTGTCTCTGTCTCTGTGTGCCACTAAAAGTGAAGAGAAGTATGGGACAAGTACAACTGATATAACACCGGATACAATTAGATTGAATATGATATCAGGAAGTTTAAAGCTAACAGCATAGCAATCCGCAAACCCCTGACTCTCAGTTGCTCCGTAGAATGCAGCCATCAGCGTTGATCTTAGTAGACCGAGAACTCTCGAGAGAAGTGAGAATACCGCAATTAGAAGCGTTGCATTTATTGTAAATCTGCCTGTAAATAATTTCTTTAATAAGCGTAATATCATTTTCTGTTTCTTATTTTTTATTCATATTTTTGATTATCTTTATCGTTATCGTTATCTTTATCGTTTTTTTATCATCTGAAGTATTGCATCCCGTAGTTTGTCAGATGCGTTCTTAATATTCATCATAAAATCAATCTTAGAATTACTGTCTGCAAGATCTGTACCTACAAGTATTATCCTGATCGAAGGAATAAGACCGGCAATAGTATATGACTCCATATCAACAAGGTCATAATTGCCAAACTGATCTCTAAGTATCTCATTATTTATTGGTTGTGTAGTACTTATTAGTTTAATATTATCTGCACCGGTCTTAGAATCTCTTTGCAACTCAATAGTCCTATTTGTCTCTATGGCGTCAGAGACACTTGAAGGATAGAGAGGTGTCATTATTTCAAATTTTCTGTTTATGATGCCGCAGGACCCGGCCTTGATGTATAGATTCTTGTTGTCAATCTTTAAATCATGTTTCTTAAAGAAACTATTTACAGCATCAACCCCGATTCCGGTTATATAGATGAATATTTTTCCCTCACTATCAATATAGCAATCACCTGAGACCTTGTTAAATTTAATACCTGAGTGATTTAATAATGCATCGGCCTCAGAGCGGCCCGCAAAAAATACAACTGTTTTCATGTTATTTCCCCCATTTAATCTCGAGCAGTCTGAGATCCCTATCCTTTACATTTTTTAAATTTGAACACCCTCTTTTATGAATAATAATCCCTCTGCCTCTGGAAACAAGCCCAACGCAATCATCAGATGGGGCAGGATTGCAACAGTTTGCTACTGCAAAGAGTACATTCTTTTCACCGAACACCTCTATCTTGAATTTTCCGGTAGAATCTTGACCTGTTTCATTTATTGTCTTCTTAGTGCTCTTATTGCCCTGTCTTGACTCATCACGGTCTGTTCGGGTTTTGTCAAGTCTGTCATTTTTATCAGATTTATCTGTTTTATCCGGTTTTTCCGGTTTTTCCGGTTTTTCAGATCTATCATGTTTGTCGCTATAGCCATTTTTTTCACTATAGCGAATAAGTTCATGCCTTATCTTTCTCTGGGCATGTGTGGTCTTAACAAAGGAGAGCCATGATTCTCGCGGATTAGGTGTCTTAGTGGTTAGTATATCAACAATCATACCGTTCTCTAGCGGTGCATCAAGAGGTATAATCTTCCCATTGCCCTTTGCACCCTTACATCGGTTACCTATGTCAGTATGTATTCTATAGGCAAGATCGATCGCAGTAGCACCCTTTGGCAGCTGGATTGGATCCCCCTTAGGTGTAAAGACAAATATCTGATCCTTTAAGATCTCATCTCTTATTTGCTCGTAGTATTCCTCTGAGCTAAGTTGTTCATTATGAACCTGCTTTAGTTTGTTCAACCAGTCAAGCTCTCTCTGAACAGCAGACTCCCCTTTCTTATAGTACCAGTGTGCCGCAATACCGTACTCATTTACCTCATCCATGTCCTGAGTTCTGATCTGAATCTCTACGGCCTTTCGCTTATCAAGTAGAACCGTAGTATGAAGTGATCTATATCCGTTTTCCTTGGGATTTGCAATGTAGTCCTTAAATCTCCCCGGTATCGGCTGCCATAGACTGTGAACAAGCCCGAATATCTGATAACAATTCTCAACCGTATCTGTAATTATCCTTAGACCATGGAGATCAAATATTTCTTCAATCTTTTTGTTATACTTTCTCATCTTATTGAATATTGAGTAGTAATGTTTGTTTCTTGATTTTATCTTAAAGGGGATACGGCCATCTATAAGTTTCTCTCTTAGTTTTTTCTGAACGATCTGATCACTGCTTTCCCATTCAACGCTCCACTGTTTAAGTGTCTCATCGATTAGTTCATAGGAGTCCCTAAAGAGGTGTTTAAATGAGAGATCCTCCAGCTCAGTCTTAATTGTGTTCAATCCCAGCTTACCGGCAAGCGGTGCATATATTTCAAGTGTCTCTGTTGCTATCCGTCTCTGTTTGTCCTCTCTGAGAAATCCCAGGGTTCGCATATTGTGCAACTTGTCGGCAAACTTGATAATTATAACCCTTGGATCGCCAATCATTGCAAGAAGCATTTTTCTGATAGTTTCAGCCTTTGCGTCAAATGAATTCGAGGATTTTAGCTTAGTTATCTTTGTAACACCATCGACAAGAAACGCGACATCTGCTCCAAACATCTCGGAGATGTCATTAAGCGTTACCTCTGTATCTTCAACCACATCATGAAGTAGACCTGTTATTATCATATTCTTATCAACATTCATAACAGAGAGATTTATTGCTACTGATAGGGGGTGGATGATAAACGGTTCGCCTGATGCCCTTGCCTGACCTCTGTGTCTTTCCTCAGCAAACCTGTAGGCCTTTACTATCAATTCTATATCATCCTGAGCCATTCCATTTATCCTGCTCATTAGCAGTTCGAGTAGTTTGACCGGATCATTTTCACCATTTAAGAGATCACCTATACTATTCATCTGATTTGTATGCTCCGGGTAGTTTATTGAAATACTTTTTAGATAAGATATACACTAAGAAGTAGGACGGTAACAATGAAATAACTGAAGTAACAGAGGCTGCTATTTGATTATTAAAAACAATGTCGGTCAAAAAATAAACTAAGAACAATGAGACCAATGGAAATAGAAATAACAGGCCTGCCCCAAGGATATTCTTTGAAGGATTATTCTCAACAAGAACGGCATCGCCCGGATTTAACAAGACCTCCGAGACTACAGTCATTAAGCACCCGCCTGTTGAACATTTATGCCCAAATGATGAACACGATTTACAGGAGTCATTCTCTATGTTTACTTGATACCTGTTAGCTGTCAGGTTTCCAATGACCTTGCCTTTCAGCATAGTTTCATTTATTAAAGCTTGGTTTAGATCAGCTTGAATATCTATACTTGAATCTTTATGTTCTGTATATGTTGTTAATGAGTTCATTTTTCCCTCGGATAGTTCCCTATAGGATAATTTATCAGTTGAGTTTACGATAAAGTGTTGAATCAGTCAACTGTTTTTGAAGGTTTTAACCTGTTCAGGTCTATTATCTTCAAAGTATTGTCTGATTATTCCGTCAATTTCGTTGAAGTCTCTTAGGTGGTAGATTTGGTTTTTTAGATAATTACCGAATGCAAGATTATAAAAGAAGTAGACTGAAAATTTCTTTAGTCTTGATGGCCAGAAGTCTTCATGTTGATAGATCCTAAGATTCTCAACAAATCTCTTGTATGTATCATAGAGATCAACAGTAAATTCCTTTGAGTCTGAGTCAAATTCTTTAATCATCCTAAAAATCCAGGGCATTCTAATCGCTGCTCTTCCGATCATGATCGCAGAAGGGTTAAACCTGGTTTTATTTTGATAGGCAGAATAGTCTGTTACATCACCGCATCCGATAATTGGAATTGAAGTTTTTTCCTTTAGATATTGAACAAACTCCCATCGGGCTGTCCGCCTAAATCTCTCGTCGCTATATCGCGGATGAAGTGTAATAAAATCAACTCCGCTATCACAGGCCATTCTACAGAATGTAAGAAGGTTCTCTTTTTCCAAATTTTTGTTGTTTGAGTCGGTTAACTCATCGCCAATTCTAATTTTAATTGAGAGTGTCTGATCAGGTAAGATCTTGCGAAGTGACTCTATGATCTGTTTTATCTTAGCGGTTTCCTTTCTAAGGTAGATCCCGCCGCCAAGTACTTTTATGCCGGGTGCACCGCAACCCATATTTATGTCATACCCTGCAACCGGATTTTCAACTAGATGAGGATCGTGTTTTAATAACTCTACAGCCTCTATGAAGTACTCGGGATTTCCGCCGATAAGTTGAAATATCGTCTTCCTCGGTACGGGGGACGGATTAACATAAAACTTTTCGTATTTTGCACAACTAACAAGTGCACCAACTGAGATCATCTCGCTAAAATAGAGATCACAGCCGCCAAAATGTTCAACGAGTGTTCTAAAACCGGTATGTGTGAGGTCTGCCATCGGTGCCAATACAAGAGGGAGAGTCTCCCCCTTGAATAGCCCATCTATAAATGCATCTTTTGAAAAAATTATTTGTACATCTCCGATATCTCTTTAGAATACTTGTCAAAGATAACATTTCTTTTTAATTTAAGACTGTTTGTCATCTCCTTGCCTAGTTCGAAGTTTTCATTTAACAATGTTATAAACTGTACCCTTTCATAGGATTTAAATCCATTCTTTGGACTTGACTGTGTTTTTGCAATCCGTTCATATTCTTCAATAATCTTAGGGTTCTTGATTAGTTCTGCTCGAGTATTGCCCTGTATTCCATGAGATTTAGCAAAATCCAACAGTCTTTCATCATTTGGGCAAATAAGTGCACTAAGTACTTTCTGATCCTGTCCTGCGATTATTACCTGATGAATCATCTGATCCTCAAGTATTTTTGCCTCAATCGGCTCAGGCTCGATGTTTTCGCCACCGATCAGAACTATTGTATCTTTGGCACGGCCGCATAGATGAAGTTCCCCAGAAATAGTTAATCTACCTAGATCTCCTGAATTAAACCAGCCCTGATCATTTATAACTGCCCTTGTCTTATCTTCTGCTTTATAGTAGCCGGCCATTACAAGATCACCTTTTATGTAGACAATCCCTTTATCCTGCTGGCATGGGAGAGGTTTGAAGTTCTCGTCACCTATCATAATCTGACAGCCGGGTATAGGCCGCCCGATAGTTGTAGGAACCTTAGTACTGAATGTTCTTACCCCGACTACAGGTGAGGTCTCTGTTAGTCCGTAGCCCTCAATTATCTCTACACCAATAACTGCAAAGAATAGATCAACATATGGTGGTAATGCACCTCCGCCTGAAATAGGGCCGATCAGTTTACCGCCCGTCTTTGCTCTAACCTTTCTGAATACAAGAAGATCACCAAGTGCATATAGAGGAAGTAGAGCTATAAACCCTACAAGGCTAAATAGAAGTTTAATCAACCTTAATAGGAAAAATTCCTTTTTATATTTCGGATGAAGATTGAGAATAGTTTTTTTCAGATTAATAAATAGACTGCCAATGCTTAAAAATCCGTAGAAAAGCCCCTTCTTTACAGGTGAACCCTTATCAACTTTTGCTAGAACGCCATTATAGACTGACTGCCATACTCTGGGAACTGAGACCATAAATGTCGGTTTGATTTCCTCCAGGTCAGGAAGGAGAAATTTAGCTGCCGGCTTAGAATATGCCATCAGACCACCGGTGATCATTACACAATATTCAACAGTTCTCTCAAACACATGCCAAACCGGTAGTATAGAGACCCATCTATCTTTATGTGTTACAGGCAGAATGTCCGGTAGCGAGTGAAGATTATGCATTATATTCTTATTTGTAAGCATAACCCCCTTAGGAGCACCTGTTGTGCCGGATGTGTAAATAA
Organism: uncultured Spirochaetales bacterium; assembly: GCA_964471825.1. GTDB lineage: Bacteria > Spirochaetota > GWE2-31-10 > GWE2-31-10 > CAYYKD01 > CAYYKD01. The sequence continues at coordinate 72,316 of CAYYKD010000003.1, read as the reverse complement.
GAGTAACCAGATCATCGCTATTTATAGAATTTCTAATCTTCTCGATATCATTACGGTTTTTTTCATACAGTTTGTAGCCATCTTTAAGCAACTCATCAAAAGTTGTAAGACCTATTCCAGAAGGCAGTTTGCCTTTAACCTCTTCAGTTGAACCGGTTAACAGGATTATCTTTTTTAATTCAGGGATCTCACTGATAAATGAAATAATCATATCAGCCTCTTTTGGCGACTCTACAAAGCAGAACACCGCACCTGAATGTTTGAGTATATACTGAACTTCCTGGGGTGTGGAGTCTGACCCTCTAGGAACATCGGCTGCACCAAGAGAGAGAATTGCCATATCCGCAACAAGCCATTTATAGAGGTTGTCTGATATAATGCCCACCCTATCACCTTTTTTTAGTCCCGCCTCGTAGAGTGATCCGGACAATCCCTCAACCATCTCAACAAATTTGTTGTATGAAATATCAGTAAATTTTTCATCAACTCTGTATTTAAGAAAAGTTTTCTCTCCAACTCGATTCTTTGAGTTATACATTACATCTACCAAGGTTTTTAGGTCATTATACATAGTATTCTCCATTAAATAAAATTATTTTGACACCAACAGGACTTATCTACAAAAACAATAAACCATATTTAAATATAGATTGTCAAGAAAAATATTCTATTTTGTGTAAATTCAATTTTATGGAAAATCACTCCGGCATTCTGTAGTATTTTCATAAGTAATAAGACATCTCGAAAAACCTACTTTGCCGGTACACTTATGATAATTGAATAGTTTAGTGGTTGAATGGTTTAGTAGTCGTCATACACCCTCAACTACTTCTTCATAAATGTAAAGACACCATCCCACTTTTCTAAAAGATGCGTATTGTTTTGTAACTCGATCATCCGTTCTTTGTAGATAAACGGTACAAAGTCTGCCGGTGAGTCTGTTCCGAGATTGTGCTTGATCACAAGTTTTTTTGCTGATTCCAGGAGTTCATCTGCAAGTTTTATCCCGCTATCAAGATCTTTCCCTGAAAAATAGATCGCTTGCAGCTCGTTGTATCTATCCATAACGGCATTCTTAAAATCCCTAACCGGAGGGCTATTGGAGCTAAACTCTTCATATATGCTAACCGGCTTTTCTTTCCCTTTGACGCGGATCTTATCGATTAGCCGAAGGTTGAAGAGGTTTTTATCAATATTGTTATACAGTTCATCATTTATGATAAGTGGAGCGTGGTATTCTTTGGTTACCCCCTCAATACGGGATGCAACATTTACAGTGTCCCCAATCGAGGTAAAATCCAGATAATGCGGTGTTCCCATAGTACCGAGTGTTACAGGACCAAACGCAAGCCCTACCCCCATATCAACCGGATCATAAAACTTAAAATCATTTTTTAAAAACTTATCCCGTTGGGTGTTGAAAAGATGAACCTGTGAACGCATTTTAACTGCTGTTGAGAGTGCGATTTGCGGATCATCAAAAAGGATCATCATTGCATCACCGATATATTTATCTATGTGGGCAGAGTTTTTGTCTTCAAGTTCAAAGATCGGCATAGAGACTGCTTCAAAATAGGCGTTTAAAAAACCGGTTAGTTTTTCAGGATCACCGATTTTTTCACTAAGGTCTGTGAATCTTCTGATGTCGGTAAACATTACCGCGTTGTTTTGATTGACAGAGGTCATTTTAGACGGATCGTTTCCATGGTCAACAATCCATTCTACCATCCTGTTATTCATAACCTTGTTTGAATAGGCACTAATCCGCTCTTTTTTGTATAATCCGGCAATTGAGGCAACCAACGGCTCGATGGTATCTTCCTGCTCTTTTTCGGTGTAAAGGTTAGCTGTGGCGTGGGAGTCCATATAGATAACTCCCATTGTTTTATTCCAGTCCTTGATAACAACCGGTGCAGCCATGAGGGATTTGGGGAGTGGATCAAAGTGTTTTGACTCAAAGCCACCAAAGTATTTTGACTGAAATGAGCGACTCTCCCGAAGATTGTTTGAGATAAGGGGCATCTGCCCGGAGGAAACAGTATCGATAATCTGCGACGGGATATCTTTTGCACCTGTAAAGCCGATCCCTTTGACAAACCGGAGTTTATCGGAGGTTGAGTCTGTAAGAAAGATAGCAACCCTTTCAGAGAATGTGCTTTTTATAAAGGTCTGTGCAAACTCCTCGATCACCTCTTCAACTGTGGATGCTTCCTGTATGGAGGACTGGATTTTTAGGATATCCTTAAACTTCATAGCAGTATGCATATCCTCACCCGCATTAGATGCTTCCCGCTCAACCCTTCCCCCAAGTGCCTCTGTACACCGTTTAAAATATTGTTTAGCACCGATCTCCTTGCAGATGGTGTAGCTTTTTTCTAACTCTGTTATGGCATCTTTGCGATACTCTTTAGACTTTTTAACGCTTATCCTGTCTTGCTCCGAGAGTTTTTTTAAGAATAACCCATACTCATAACGGCTTTTAGCTTCTTCATAACGGCGTCCGATTTTTGCCGTGTGTACGATGCTTGCCCTAAAGTATTTGTCTGCCTTGCTGTTTTTACCGACAAGCGCAAGATATTTGGCTCTTATCCGTAATGCACCCCCATAATGAGCTGCCCATCTTTTGGTTTCTTTTAATGCTCTAAGAGTTTGTTTTTTTAACAATCCCAACCAGTTTTTTGAGAGTTGCTCTTTTTGGGTAATAAATGCATAGTTTATCTCTGCTAAGTAATTGAAGATATTTACAGAGTAATGCTTCAAGAAACTGTTTTTTGCATAGAGTTCCCACGCAATATCGATATGCTCCTGTGCTTTTTCAAGTTCCCCTTTCTCAAGATAGAGCATTGCCATCTCAGTGTTAGAGGTACAATAGGTGTATTCGTTAAGTTCCTTTTGACTTTTTAGGAATTGTAACGCATCTATGCCATATTTTTCAGCCGATTCAAAGTCTCCAAGTTCAGTAGAAATTACTAAATTTCCAACATCTACAGCTTTAATACCATACATATCTTTTGCTTTTTTGCTGATCGCTTCATATTTCTCGTTATAGTAGGTTCCCTCTGCATTAGCAGATTTTAATATCAAAATATGGGCAAGGGCAGCAAAGCTTTTTCCAAGCTCATTACTATCACCAAGTTCATCAAAGATTTCAATGCTTTTTCTATACGCTTTTTCTGCTTTACTATAATTTCCAGCCCACTCCATATTATACCCGATAAATTGATGTATTTGTGCAATACCCCAACGTGTGTTAAGCTTATTGTGCATTTCCATAGAATCAATTTGTAATATTTCTGATTTCTGAAAGAGACCCAATACCATAAAAACGCCAGCAGATGCACCTATAGCCATTGCTAATTCTTCGGACTTACCTATGTTTAAATAACAGTAATTAGAAAGTCGAAGTATAGTTCTTATGAATTTCAATGTATCACAATAAGTATAATGCCAAGACAGCGGGTAGTAAAACCATGCAAGATTTTTATGATAATCCAAGTTTTTTGTGTGTTTTTTACCTTTATAAAATCTTGAAACAAATAGATTAACAATCAATTCTTTTATTAAGGAAATAATGATCCATATCTTTTTAGTTGGCAGTTTTTCACCAAGCAATTTTAACCCAATAGCTCCATACTTTTCAGTATTGCCCCAGTCCCCTTTTTTGTAATACGCGGTGCAAATACTTCTATAAACAATAGACTTTTCAAAATTATCAGCTTCTAATGGCAATAACTTTTGCTCCAGTATCTCGATTGCTTTATCATTTTCTCCGATAGTTAAATAAATTTCTGATATAGATTGTAAAATAGTTTTTTTCTTATCAGTCCATTCTGCTTTTCTTTCGTTTTTATCAATCCATCTCTCCACTATCCCCAAAACTTTTTCAAAATACCCTATCGCCTGTTCATTTGCATAGTTTTCTTTGGCAGAGCATCCCGCTTTATATGCCCATTCAACTATTTTATCATCATCTTTTGCTTCTATATAATGATGGGCGATATCAAAAAGGTAGCCACTCTCTTTGGCGTGGTTTTTTTCAAGGGTTGCTGCGATTGTTTTGTGATATGCTATCTGTGTTTTTTCCGGTATCCGCTCAAGACACGCTTCTTTTATCCTGTCATGCACAAAAAGATAACGGCGGCCCTCTTTGTCCTCTCTGTCCATATTTAGAAGCTGTATCTTAAGAGCGTTATTGATGATCCTCACTATGCTCTCTTTGGTGTAGTGCTTCCCATCTGCGAGTAGCTCAAAGATCAACTCTATATCAAACTTCCTCCCGATCATCGCCGCAATTGACAATATCTCAAGCTCCCCGGCTCCCAGTTTTTCAAGCCGTTTCAATACCGCACCGATAATATCTTTTGGCATATCGATATCATGCAGGGCTCCGTTTATCTTCCAGTCCCGTTGACTTTGATCAAACAAAAGATACTCTTCATCGATAAGCCGTCTCAAAACCTCAAGCGAAAAAAAAGGGTTCCCTTCACTGTACGATAAAATGTAGCCGGCAAGCTCACCAACGGGATTGACCGACTCGTCCACTCTTAAAAGTGCGGCGACAAAACTTGTCAGCCGTTTTTTGTCAAAAAGCTCCAAGCGTATCTCGCTAAGCGGCAACTCTTCTGAAACAGAGTAAGTTATAAACTTATAGAATGAATGTTCGGCATCCACCTCTTCTTTTCTGTAAGTGTTTATTATCAATAAATAGGAGTTAGCTATACTGTAGATCATATCTTCAAGGAGTTTTAAGGATGCCTCATCGCACCATTGCCAGTCATCAAGCATTAATACAAGAGTTTTCTCTGCTTCTGCAAGGTAGAATATAAAGTTTCCCACAAAACTTCTGTATCGTGAGTCCTCCTTGTCTTTACTGTCAAGTTTTTCTATAGCAGGATGATCATCTCCTATCAGCACCTCGATTTTTTCGTTAAAATCAAGCAGTATCCTTCCTGAGCTGCCGATTTTTCCAAGAAGAGTGTTTCTGATACTCTCTTTTTTCGCATCATCATAGTTTTCAAATATCTCGATATACCTTTCGATCGCCTCTTTAAAGGGACCATAGGGTTCTTTATTAGCACCTGTAAAAAATTTACCGGCTAATAGATTTTTTTCATCGATCTTTATCTTATCGGCTAACTCTGTTGCAAGTCGTGTTTTACCGGCACCGGCAACACCGCTTATATTTACGATGCTCCCTGTTCCATCAAGAGTATTATTATAGTATCTTGTGAGTTCACCGATCTCATGATCCCGCCCGATTAGCCGTGTACGGTATTCAAGTTTTACAAACTTATCCTCTAAACCAAGCTCAAAGTTTTTTTCTTCATTTAAAATCTTTTCAATATCCTTAACAAGCCCGTCAACTGATTGATACCGATTTTCAGCATCCTTTTCTAAGAGTTTTATAACGATTTTACTTAACTCATCAGTTAGTTCCCTATTTAGCTTGTCAGGGGACAAAACCGGATCAGAGATCTGTTTTTGTAACAATCTTGCAGGCTCATCGTCAGTAAATGGAAAACTACCGGTCAACATTCGATACAGAACAACGCCAAGAGCATAGATATCGCATCGCTCATCGATTGAGATATCAACACCCTTCCCCAATTTAATCTGCTCAGGCGACATAAAAGCAAACTGTTTTAACGCATCCTCTTTGTTTTGTGTTAAACTATGATAATCCTTGATATAACTCACACTATAATCGGTTATTTTTACGCCATAACTATTGTCGTTTTTGTAGAGTAATATATTATCAAGAGTGATCCCACGATGGACGATTCCATTTAAATGAAGATTTTCTACACTTCTACATATCTTTATAAATAGATCTAATAAAATATCGATAGCCGGCGTATTCTCCGATAGATAATTATCAAGGTTTCTTTCTTCTATCTCTTTTGATATAAAATAATAGTAACCATCAAACTCATTAAATATGCTTTCTTTAACTCCTGCAAGTGTGAGTCCACCAATTATTGAAAGCTCTGATCTAAAGTTAAGATTATCCCCAAGCCGACGAGATAATGCGCTTCTATGAAGCACCTTGATCTCAATATCGGCTCCTTTTGAGTCAATCCCTCTATAAAATGAACTAAACGGCTCATGATAATGAAATGAGATGTTTTTTATATTGTGAATGCTTGATATTTTAACAAGCAGATTTTGTGGTATAGTGTTTTTATTTGAATCAACAGACATTTTGACTCCTGAACTCATTTTTTGAAACCGTAGTTAAGATTATAAAGTATAAATTTTTAATCAACAACAACTTTTTCTACAAATTAATGACCTGTAATTTTAGTTAATGAAATTTTATGACATGCTTGATTTTTTATCACCTGGACGAGTTTACAAAAGTTTTGTAAAAGATGGGTTTAAAAAGAGAGTTTGTAAATATTGACTCAGACAGCACCGGGAAATCTGCCGTTACTCACTTTCCCGTACCCTTTCTCAAGATTTACTTTTGTCATGTCAATCTTGAATGGTTTTTTATCACTATCTGTATATGTTATCAACCCATTTTCAATTGAAACATTGTATATAGTTGAGGTTCCCGGACTGTTGATGTGATAAACCTCTTTTTGTGCATAATCAAATATTAATATAACCCTTGCATCATATATAATAAGATAGGGCAACTTATTATCAAATAAGGCCTGACCGTTTGTATTATAGAACTTATCAACGCCACCAAACTTCCTATCGAGCTTAAATACCAAAGATGGGGCTGTCCATTAAGTCGAGAAATTTTTATTTGTACCGGTTAATTGCCGGCGTAAAACGAGTAAAAATCGTTTATAAACCGACTTAGTGGACAGCCTCCCCCAGATATTCAACCTCAACTTTTGCTTTATTCACTTTTGAAATATTAGCCATTAGCCTTACCTCAACTTTGATAGTACAATTCTAAATCCAATAAATATAATCCCCAACTAATATTGATTATCATATAAACCTTTAATAATAGTTAGTCTATCTTTTAACTCTTTAGACATTGATTCATTGAAATAAGTAACCATAATCCGCTTTTTATTATCTAATAAAAAAAAATCCTGATTTTCACTCCACTTATACCTAACCGTTTTGGTATGGCTCTCTCTTTTAGGATTGCCGTCAGGATATAACACTTTGCCCGCTTTTAGTACATTTTTCCCATAAATAGGATATAGTTTTCCATTCGGCATACATAATATATTTATATTTAATATGTCTAGATTGATTTCTTCATATAGAATTGTAATAAAAAAAGTTAAGCATGGTTTTTTGACTCCACCTTCTAAAGTATAATAAAAAGGTAGACAAGCTTCATCATAAATTTTTTCTATTCCACCTACATCCAATTTACCATTATAACTATTCTGATTATTGCCAACAAATATATCATGAGTATAATCACCAATATTTCGAGTCTGAACAGTTTTTAGATCAATATGAATAAACGCGTCCTCAACCTCGAAAAAAAGATCAGCCCCAATAGGTGCAGAGTTAGGTTGTCCAATCCCTTTTCCATTTAATAGAGAATATACAATTCTTTCTGCCCCTGTTGCAAAATCTGATATGCCTTTCCCCTCTTCTGAGGGGCTCCATTTTTCGATCCAATCATTTTTGATTTTATACTTAGTCTTAAAACCAAATAAAAGCTCATCTTCAGCAAACTTTAAAAAATGATAATACTTTTTAAGATACTTGTACTCTAACTCTTCGAGCACTTTCAACTCTGATAATTGATTTTCTGTGATGCTCATAACTATCTAATACCTCTTTGACTCTATCTGCTATTTTTTTTCCTAACAAAACCGGAACAGCATTACCTATCTGTTTGTACATATTTCCAAGACTGCCCGTGAAAATAAAATCATCAGGAAAAGTCTGAATTATTGCACACTCCCTTACAGACATACGCCTTTCTCGATTTGGATGAATTTCAGGCCCTGTGGCTGTTATTGTGTCACTTGGCATTTCCCAATTGTTGATCCTTAATGATTGTTCAAACTGAATTTGTTTTTGAACAAATTCGGTAACAGCTAAATCATACTTATCATCAAAACCTAAGATCTTTTTCAACTCCCACCAGTCATTCGGTTGAGGAATACTCCCGGAATTATTATCTTTTCTAAACCAATGTCCTGCGGTATGTGCGTACCCAAAAATTTCATCAATTTTTTTTGTTGATATTTTAGCTCTTGCTCTCCAATATTTCAAATAATCGCAAATTTCATGTTGGTTAACATTATATTTTCTACCCCAAAATACATCATGTACATTTGTCCTCGCTACATGATTATATATCAATTTACCATCAAGCATAAAAGGTATTTCTCGAGTTCTGACATTTGCAAGATGTCCTACTGCATCCTTAACTGTTACATATGGTAGAATTGTTGTGCTGAAAAGATCATTACATAAACCGTGAGTAATTTCCGGTAATGGGTTCTCTAACCCCAATCGATTTCCAATTATCACAACCCTTTCTCTGTGTTGCGGTACTCCATAATCTGAAGCTTTTAGAAGTCTATAGTCTACTTTATAACCAAGACTTCTAAAGTCTTCAATTATCATATTAATAACCTGTCCATTCTGCATAGACAGTAAACCCTTTACATTCTCTGCAACAAAAAATTTTGGTTTTTTATCCCTTAACAACCTTAAAAGCTCTTTATATAAAAAGTTCCTTTCGTCATTCATACTCCGTTTATTGTTAGCAACGGAAAACCCTTGACAGGGAAACCCCCCAAGAAGTATATCAAAGTTATCTGGTATTTCATTACTTGGAATTTTTGTTATATCTCCATAAATTATATGATCACCAATATTTAATCTATAAGTATCAACAGCTTCTTTGAAAAAGTCATTAGCCCAAACGACTTCAAATCCTGCTTGAATGAAACCTAAATCAAGACCGCCACAACCTGAAAACAGACTGGCTATTTTATATTTTTTTTCCATAGTTATTCTACACCAAATTATAATTTTTCAAGTCGATTTAATTTAATTTATTTTTGAATATATGTCAATTTATTCATGACTCTGGTTCAATATTTCTCAAAAATCAACGACTTCAGCTAGGATCTCCTTATAAAACTGCATTATGCCGCAACATAAATATCACAAAATAATTTCCCGCATCCTCAATTTATAAACAATCTTCTTATATTAAAACTCTATTTTCCCCCATTAATAACCAACTTTAACAGATTTTTCACTCTTGCCTGTTTATGCTTTGAAGTAACAACCTCGCCATCGAAAACAAGCTCTATTTTTTTAGCATTATCACCTGTATAATCAAATTGCCCTTTATCAGTAAAGAGAATGTACTCATTCGGCTTCAAAAAATGAAGTGTTGCAGTAGTTTCAGTCGAGAAATTACGGATAATTATCTTGTTATCTTCAGCAACACTTACCATTACCCTGTCATCCATTGTGATGCCGATCCCTTTTGCCATAGAGTGGTGGGCTTGTAGGTATTTCTGAAGTTTACCATCAACACCCCATACATTGATCTCCCCTGTAGCAAGTGCCGTCATTATTTTAGTTCCTGATGGGTTATATCTGCCAAGACCTGTCAGATGCCCGTCAAAGAAAAAACCTATCTTTTTTCCATCTGAGAATCGTCTAAGTTCCGCTTTATATAGAATATTCTGCATATCAGGGGAGAAGTCGTGTCCATGTTCATATCCCCAATCATGCAAAATCTTTTTAACAGCTTCACCTTGATCGTCAAATAGGGTCCATTCGGTTCCACCCCACCAGTTTGGGTTTTGGGCAACACTGTGATCGGGTAAAAGCCACCCGCCACCTGCAACTCTAAATGTTTTACTACCGATGGTGTATTCCATTATATTTGATTTTTTTTGTTTGCCGGGAGGACCTGTCATTAGCCATTTAGAAATCGCCCTCATCCCCTTTGCATCGTATCGTACACTCCCTTCGATCTCTGTAACCTTTCCGGTTGTTGTATTTAACAAAAGTGAGGGCAGATCGCCACTATTTCGCTCTAGGGCGATCTCACTACCATCATGGCTGATCCTTATATCGGTAAAATCTTTTAATACTGAGTTTCCGTTAATATGGGTAGCCTGAGACTTTAGGTTTATTGTTTTTACTCTATAAGGTTCAGCGTTATTTTTTTCATAATAATAGTTGTGTTCAAAAACAGCAGCATTGTTCGAGGATGGGAGAAATCCTCCAAGTTGCAGTGAATATGCTGTCCCATTATCTAACGATGGATTCTTAAAAAATATTGAATCGATATTATTCCCATCTATATGATAAAAATCCATTGTTTCATTCGTTAAAACTGCAACATTTCCGTCCTTAGAAAAAGAGAGCCTCTGATATGGTCTCATATTTTTTATGGGAAATTGAAATATCTTTTTGTTATCTACAGACCCAACTCTTAGATCCCTGTTTGAATACCAGCCAAATCTTCCGTAATAAAAAAAGGTAGTACTGTCTGGGTGAAAGGAAACAGCTTCCGGGTACGCTTTCAAGTCTGTTTGAGGTCCTTCCGGTGTGTCAACAATCACACCCGGGCGATCATTTTCTATATCACGAATAAACTCACCATCTGAACTAAACAGACGCATTGTTGCTTTCCACCCGTTTTGTGATTCTACAGGATCTTCAGCGATAATTAAATATTTTCCATCTTCTGAAAATGATGCCTACAATTGACGGAATAACTTCAGGTGAATCTGCCAATACTACTGTTATAGGATACAGTACAAAATCTGCAAAATTTTCATCTGATGATTTTTCAGTCAAATCAATACAGGCTGCATTTATTGAAGACAGACTCTATATCGGTGTAGATTATCACAATAAAAAACGAAAACCCGGCCGAGTTCGGCAAGGAATTAGGATCACTGCGAAGGGAGTAACATCTGATAACTTTCAAATTATCTTCGGAGGCGAGTACGATGACTGGTCAATAATGGAAAAACATCCCCAGGTTCAAAAAAACAGCGAACAGATAATAATGAATGACATATCAGCTGGAATTGAACTTCTTATGAAACAGCCTCCTCTCATGACTGACCCCCCCGACGAACACAAAGACAAGGCAGAATTATACGACATAAAGGATTTTCGTATGGGTGGTGCAGATGGTAAACTTATCTGCCTCTACACCTATCACAATGATATTTCAAAACTGAATTTCCTGATACATACAATCTACATAATAACCGAACGCGAAACATACCTCGTGCAATGGAATTCTCGATCATATGTCAAAAATCACTACTGGCGATCAAAAACCGGCTTTAGTGACAATCAGTTATACTACAATCTCTTTGAATATGATAAAGCCTTTGCTTTCATTATTGACCTCAAAGCGATCAACAATGAAAAGATCACCGCTGTCCACTATAGTGCAGGTTCTAAAGAGATGTCCGGTAAAACTCAAATACACGGTTCTGTGATTCGCTGGAATCATCCGGTCAATTATTAAAATGTGGATACCGCATTAAGTTCGATACACAGATCCATAGAGGATGCCCGGATGGTTAGAAAAAAAAATCATTATTGGGATATTTGTATTTGAGTCTGCCCTACTGAGCTCATTTTAAAACAAATCTTTATTTATTATATCAAGAAGTTTATTTAACTCATTGATATTATCAGCACCGCGAAAATTCACTTCAATTACATTTTCATCTTGAAGACCTTTCAAGATATATTGGATAGTCTTCAGGTTAATACAGATTATCACTTTTTGTACCCGTTCCACCTGTCTTAAGAGGTTGTATGTTAATCCTTATCTATAACTTCAATTGGTTTGGGGTAACTTGTAGCTACATCTCAATTACAGCCGCTCCAAATGTTAGACCGCCGCCAAATGCTGTCAGACCTAGAATGTGTCCCGTCTGAAGTTTACCGGCCTTGATTGCCTCATCCAGTGCAATTGGTATAGAGGCAGATGAGGTGTTGCCGGTCTTATGTATGTTCACAAATATCTGATCATCGTTTAGTTTTGCAAATTCTTTTACAGACTCAATTATACGCAGATTTGCCTGATGAGGAATAACCATATTCAGATCGCCTAGTTTTAGATCGGCTCTCTCAACCGCCATTGCCAGTGAGGAGGTCATTCGATGAACAGCACTTTTAAATATCGCCTTTCCATCCATAAATATATATTGTTGTTTGTAATCGTAGATACCCATCTTATTAATTGGTGATCTTGTTTGACCTGCATGTCTTTTGAGAAGCTCACTCTTAGATCCGTCTGATCCGACAAATGTACCTCTTACACCCTGTGTCGTCTTTGATGCACCAAGCACTACGGCCCCCGCACCATCACCAAATAGCACACAGGTATTTCTATCTGTGTAGTCAGTAATAGAAGATAGCTTTTCCGAGCCAACCACAAGAATATTATTTGCAGCTCCAGATGCTATTAGGCTGTTTGCTATATGCAGACCATAGACAAAGCCGGAGCAGGCTGCGTTAAAATCAAATGCAATGCAGGATGGAATTTCAAGTCTATCCTGTATAAGACAGGCATTTGAGGGAAAGTTCATATCCGGCGTTATTGTTGCCACGATTATTCCATCTATATCTGAACTCTTTAGACCGGACTTTGAGATCGCCTCAAGACTTGCCGCATAGGCCATATCAGAGGTGGTTTCATTGTCATCCGCAATTCGCCTCTCAACCATCCCCGTCCTTGTTCTAATCCATTCATCTGTAGTGTCTACAATCTTTTCTAGATCGAAGTTTGTTAGTATCCGCTTAGGTAGATATGAACCTGTTCCAAGTATTTTTGCTCTTCTCATTTTAGCCCCCTATTCGTCTAAAAAACCAATCGTAAAATTTGCTGCAAGGTGGCCAAGCATGTTAACCATATAGCCACCCTCCTGAATTATGAGTGTCGGATAACCGAGATTTTTTAAAAATGTACCGACAACACGATAGTATTCCTCTGTAAGTAATAACGCCCCTACAGGATCATTTTCATATGTATCATAGCCAACTGAGATCACTAGTATTTCAGTATTGTGTTTCTTAATAAGTTCCGCTGCCCGTTCAAGAGCCTTAGTATAATCGGTATTGCCTGTTTTCTTGGGAAGTGGTATATTAAAGTTATTTCCATACCCCTTTCCGGTTCCCCTTTCATCTTCATAGCCTGTGTAGTAGGGGTAACACTCTGATGGGTCGGCATGTATCGAGATATACCTTACAGATTCAGAGCTATAGAATATCTCCTGGATACCATTGCCATGATGAAAATCAATATCGAGTATGGTTACTCGTCCTGATTTCAAGAGATAGTCTGCCGCAACACAGGCATTGTTAAAATAACAATAACCACCGTATCTCTGAGATTCTGCATGATGACCGGGGGGTCTACATAGGGCATAGACAATTTTATCGTTGCCCTCCAATATCATTTTTGCGCCGTCATATGCCATCGATGCAGAGTTCAATGCCGCATTGAATGTCCCGCCGCCGATTGGAGAGGTGACATCGAGTGCATAGTATGCAACCCTATCCGCCTGCCTTGAAATGTGAGCTGTATCAAGGGAGGGATTTGGGATTACAAAGGGTGTACGGTAGTCACTTTCAGATTTAGATAGAGAGGAGACCTTCTTAATGTACTCGATATAGGGTTTTGTGTGAACACCATAGAGGATTGATTCATCAAGCAGATCTGAGGTTTTCCATTTTAGACCCGAGATAGACCTCAGAGATGTTTCAATTGAGGCTATCCGTTCTGGCGAATCATTATAGGGAATAACTTGCTGCATGAAGTATTCTTTATCAGGATTATGTATTCTGTGTACCGTATTCTCAATTATCAGCATATCAACTCTTATCTTTGAATTTCTCTATTATAGTCCGATAGTATGATTCCATCTTGACGGTGGTGTTCGTTATATCATACTTTTCAGATAAATCAAGAGATATTTTACATAGTTTTTTCCTTAGTTCATCATTGTTTATGATCTCGAGGATTCTATCTGCCATGAGATGTGGCTTGCCCGGCGGCACGATAAACCCGTTCTCTTCAACTAGTTCAGGGACACCCTTAGCATCAACCCCAACTATAGGCAGTCCAAAGGCGATAGATTCAAGTATTGTCATCGGCTGATTCTCAGAGGTGCTTGCTGTTGCAAAGAGCTTTACTTTCTGAAATATACCCGACTCAAGCAGGTCCTTATTTGGAATAGCACCTGTATAGACTATCTTTCCTGCAAAACCACCAGCATCTGTTTTTCTATTCAGTTCCTTTCTGTAAGGTCCATCTCCTACTATAAGTAGTGCCGCATCCTTATCCTTACTGTAGACAAGTTCAAATGCCCTTATTAACTCATCCATGCACTTTTCTTTTGAGACTCGCCCAACATAGAGTATCCACTTCTTTGTCTGATCGGGTTCTACCCCGGTGATATTAGTAAATTCTTCACTGCGGTATTTCTTGCCCTCAACTCCATTAGATATTATCTCAATTGGTTTCTTTAGTCCCTTTTGTTTTAAAAATGATGCTGTTGCAATACCCGGGCTTACCACTCCGTCACACCTTGAGAAGTAGAAATTAGAATACCACCAGCCAAATCTCTGAAGCCACTTCCATTTTTCAAGCCCAACAATGCTTAGGTATTCAGGTTCTGCAAAGAATGTATGAAATGTTCCTACTACAGGCACACCTAACTCCCTTGCAATCCTTATCGCCTGAAACCCGATCGGCATAGGTGCATGAAAATGTATAATATCAGGCTTAAACTCACGCATCACATTTAATAGCTCTCTATCAAAGGGCCATGAGAATTGAAAATCAGGATATATGCCAACCTCAAACCCTTTTACAAAATGGAGAGGATAATTAAAGTAGTCATCTGCATAGTTATCAAAATCTTCAGGCATAGGAGCAACGCCGTAAACATTGTGTCCCCTTTTATCAAGTTCTCGACAGGTATTAATTGCAGATGTTACAACACCATTTATTTGAGGATAAAAATTATCCATAAATACTGCAATATTTAATTTCGAGTTATTTTCCATATTATCTATTTTCTCCCGTATTCGTCATCTATTCTAATTATGTCATCCTCTTCAAGGTAGTTACCAATTTGAACCTCAATAATCTCAAGTGGTATTTTACCCGGATTCTCAAGTCTGTGCCGTTGCCCCTGCTTGATAAAAATACTCTCTCCGGCAGGCACAAATCTGTCAACATCATCTATTGTTACCTTAGCCATTCCTGAGACCACTATCCAATGCTCGCTTCTGTGATGATGGTATTGATAACTTAACCTCTTGCCCTCACCAACCTTTATCCGCTTTATCTTAAAGGAGTCTTTTTCCTCCTCCAGGATCTTATAGTTACCCCAAGGTCTATAGTCTTGAACATGAAACTCTGTTCGAGAGTCATTTTGTGTCTTTAGAATGTCAACAACCTCTTTAACTCTCTGCGACTGATCTTTTTTACATATCAGCAGAGCATCTCTATTATCAATAACAATTAGATCGTTAACTCCAATTGTTGAAACAATCTTATCCTTATCAGAATAGATGTAGTTGTTGTTAGAGTCAATTGAGATAGTTTGTGTATTTGTTATATTTGAGTCAACATCTTTTTCAAAGACATCGTGAATAGACTCAAAACTGCCAAGGTCATTCCAGCCTATGTCAGCAGGCACTACAGCTACATTCTTTGATTTTTCCATAACACCGTAGTCGATCGAGATCTTTCTTTCAATTTTACTGAATGCCTGTGCAATGCTTGAAGTATCCAAAAATGCCTCATAGATGTCCGGTGCGTGTGTTCGAAGTTCTTTCTTAAAAAAACCGGAGTTAAATAAAAATATTCCGCTATTCCATAGATATCCGTTTTTGATATAAGTAAGAGCTGTGTTGAGATCAGGCTTTTCCTTAAACTCTTTTACAGCAAACCCATTGCTTTTCTTTGTCCCTGGAGCAATATAGCCATAGCCGGTATTTGGAGAGTCAGGTTTTATACCAAATGTTATTAGGTTTTCCGAGGCTAATGAGACTGATTCAGTAATAATTTCGGCAAATTTCTTGTTGTCTCTAATAAGATGATCAGATGGAAATACAACAATATTATCCTCACCTTTTTTAGCTATTTCATAGACACCTGCATAGATAGCAGGAAGTGTGTTCTTTGCCTCAGGCTCAAGGAGTATGTTGTTCTCATTATAGACAAAACCAAGCTCCTCAACCTCACCCATAACAAGAAATTTATATTTTTCATTTGTAACAACAAATATATCATCAACAGTTCCCAGAAGAAGACTTCTTTTAAAGGTCTCCTGGAATAGAGAAGGCATTCCGGCTTGAAGTTTTATAAACTGTTTCGGGTACCTGTCTCGGCTCAATGGCCACAACCTCGTACCGCCGCCGCCTGCCAGGATTATAATTTTCATAGAGACTCTCCAAGTTCATAATAATTTTAGTTTACAATTTTAATACTGTAAAAATTTACAACTGTACATATTAAATAATATATACATTTAATGCTATAGATAATTTATAACATTAATATTAATCATTCTAGATAATTAACATTTTAACACACAAATGTCTATTTAATTATTTATCAAATGTTATACCATAACACACACTATACCTGTAATTACATCAGAATGTAATCGCATATAATCTAATCAACACTTTAACATAACTCTAAACCAGATTATTTTTTTTGAATCTCTAAAATGAATCTCTAAAATTAATTGACAAAACAGCTACTCTTAAGTATACTTATTTGATTTTTTTATATTCCAGTTAAATTCTTAATTGTGAGGCTTATATGAAAACCTTTTTTTCAATTGCTGTTTTAACATCTATATTTTTAGTGTCATGTCAATTGTTTGATTTTTCAGTCAACAAAGACACTGATGATCAGGAGCTCATAAAACCTGAGCCACTTCAATTTGAACAACTTGCATATAGTAATTCTCCCGGCTATTATGCAACCGACTACTGGATGGATGGTGAAAAAGGATTTGCATCTATATCCGATGGTAAGATTATTAAAACTACAGATGGATTTAAAACTCGTAGTGAAATAACGCTTAATAAACCGGAAGGTTTCCCTACAAGCTCTTCCATCATTCCATTAAGTATTTTCTTCCTCGATGAAACAAACGGATGGATTGGATGTAAATCCTTCAGTAATTTTAATAGTATTATATACCGAACAACTGATGGTGGTGACAATTGGACTCCACATATAATCACCTCTTCTGAACAGGCTGTTTTTGATGTAAAAGATGTCTATTTCACAACAGAGGATCGTGGCTATCTAACTACTGATAATGCTACATTCAAAGATATTATATATACTACTACAGATGGTGGGTTAAATTGGACTGAACACCCACTACCAAATATAGGTGCAGTTTATAAAAGAATTCACTTTTTTGACGAAAATAACGGTATGCTTCTTGGCAATACCACATATAAAGGTGTTGCTCTGATCACCTCCGATGGAGGAGTGACATGGACACAGTTGAAACCGGATGGAAATAATTTTGGTTCAGTCGGGATCATGGGTATCCATGTAACAGATAGCAATAATTACTACTTATTTGGTTCAACAGGATTTGTAATAAAAAGATCTGATGGCGGAGTTACATGGCAAGAAATTAATATTACAAACTGCAATCAAGAGGTTGGCGATATCTATTTCACAGATTCCAATACAGGATATGCATGTGCATCAAATGCAGGATATTTTTATATAACACAGGATGGAGGAATTACATGGCACAGACAAATTGTATATGAATCATTAAATCAATCATTTATAAATATATATATACATAACAAAAACCTATACCTCTTGGGTACATCCAGCCAATTATCTGCAAAGGTTGGTTATATGATATATAAAGCCATACTTCCTTAAATAAGAATAAACTAGGATTTATCTATCATAATATTCAACATTATTATTCAACATTATTAAAATAAATATATTTATAATAATTTCCATCTTCTCTGCCGATTACAACTACATCAAGAGCGTTGTCATTATTAAAATCTGCCATTTGAAGTAATCCTGCACCACATGAAATTACTCCTGCTGAACTCTCGGTAAATACTCCATGGCCATCATTTATAAGTACTCTGGAATAATATTCATGTTGCGAAAAGAATTCTTGATTATATGGATCCGTATAATGATCATTTAAGTATCCCATAGCCAATACATCAATATCACCGTCTCCATCAATATCACCGTTTGTAATCGTTGCAGTAAATGGAAAAAACAATTTCCCACTGTCGGTAAATTTTCCTTTTCCGTCATTATAGAAAACCTTCAAACGAGTTGTCTGTTCGTTATTTTCGTCAAAACGAGCACTAGCTGCAAGATCAAGATCACCGTCACCATCACAGTCAAAGAGCTGAATTTGTGCAAGTGCTATATTCTGAAGTCCTGTGTTTGACAGAGGACTAAAATTACCTGCACCATCATTAAGATATACAATCGAATCATCAGTGTTCTTTAAATTATAAAATCCCGAAACTATCAGATCTATATTGTTATCATTATCTAAATCTCCCATAACAACTGAAAACATTCCCGGATTCTCAAATTCTGCTGATAATTTAAATGTACCATTACCATTATTTTTATAGACTCTTGTAATTGTTTCTTTATCATCAAGATTAAGCGAGGGCAATCCATTCAGTACAACATCACAATCACCATCCCTATCAATATCTGCAACTGCTATAATAGTTCCATTAAGCCCCTCAAGAGTACTTGACTTTGTAAACCCCAATTGACTGCCTGACTTTCCATTATTTAAGTACACATATGTTCCAAGCCTAAAATAAATATTTTCATACCCGCTTATTATATAATCCATATATCCATCATTGTTAAAATCAGCCAATTCTATATTGCCGCCTGTCATTCTTTCTGTTGAGGTGTGCGGAAAAAAAGTATTATTCCCATCATTTAGATAAATATCCCCAAATACCATATTGAAGCCGGACGGTGTCAATTCAGGACTGTATCCGCATTGAATAAGATCAATATCACCATCATTATCAAGATCACCAATAGCCTTCATCCCCCCAAAGAGATTTCGTACTTCCATCACTGTATTTTTACCAAATTCCCCGGTACCTTTATCAATTATATG
>CAYYKD010000003.1:0-53179 GCA_964471825.1 uncultured Spirochaetales bacterium | reverse complement strand
TTATATGAATGGTATTATTGGAACCTGTAAATGTTTTACCATCCTGAGTGATGCACTGGAAAGAAACTTTATATTTACCGCCTGATGACCATGCCATGGTGTAATGTGAATCCGAAGACTGAATGGTATCCCATGCTGTATCGCCGGTTACATCAAACCGCCATGAATTATAAATGCCTTTAGATGAAGACAAGGGTGCGAGGAGATTATAATTTACACCCGGCATACCATATACCAATGCAGTTCCATGTTGTGGCGGAAAAATAATATTTGTTACATTATGTGCAGTAAATGGGATCTCTTGGTTTTCAGAGTCTATACCATCTCCATTACTAAAAAGTGAACATCCAACCATTGAAATTACCAATAGCAACAGAAAAACTAGTTTATATACCATCTGTGATTCCCTCCATATATCATTAGTAAAAAAATCTTATTCAGAATATACTCATTCTAATTCAATTCTATATGCTGTATATTTAGAATGCCATATCTGTATAGGAAAAGCTCTTAGTCTCAATATTTCTTAAAAATGTTTTTAGAGATGCCCTATAATATCTTAAAAAAAAACACATCCATTTTCAAATCCTGCTAAGATATTCAAAAACCATCTCCTATTAATTTTTTATACAAACTCGCAGATCATAATAATAATTAAAAATATAACCACTGTCAACAAAAAAACTTTCAAATTTAAAATAAATTTTGCAGACTTAATTTTAGGCAAAAACTCTATTGCGTCACTTATATCTGATGCTATAAATTACTATATTATTAATTTAATGGATTACGAATTTCCGGGGACACCCTATGCCTGTCTCATCCCGGATAAAATGATATCTTAAACAACCATAGGCTGTCCCCATATTATGCAACATCATAATTCTTCACTCATTATACCTCACTCATAATTCTTATAGGGTTCTCAGTTCAATCGTCAATAATCAAACTGGTCACGAAAAAAAATCTAAACAGTTCAAAACATTATTACTATAAAAAATTCTTATTGATAAAACATATTTTTAAATTATATTTTATAAGTATATTTTGCTATTTTTCTTGCATAATTCTAATTATGATATATATTTAAATTAATAATTAAAATTTGACAGAGAGGTCCGAGACTATAGGAGAACAATATGAAATTAACACAAAAAATATTAATCTTTTTTCTTATTGTTATCTTGTTTTCACTTGCCTGTAAGAAAAATACCAATGATAAGTTAAACATAACCTCTAACCCATATGGTCAATCGATTGATTTTAGTGAGCAGGAGAATGATTATTTATTACAGATTTATCGACGGGGATATATTACAATTGCAACAAGAGAAAGAGAGACTGTCTATGAACCTAATTTAAACGGTGATGGTCTTCACGGAGGTATTGAGTATTTAACTGCAAAATCTTTTGCTGATTATATTGGAGTAAAACTAAAAATTATAACAGTCCCTACAGTAAAAGACTATTTTGCGTACAAATCTACTATTCCTGATGCCGGTGTTGAAGCCGGCTTGATAGATGGCACCTATGTACCTTACACTCCGGACATTATGTCTCATGCAGATATTATTGTTGATGGTCTAAGTTCACAGAGGTGGAGAATGTTCCTTTTAAGGTTTATTCAGACTTTTCCTGATAAGGATGTAATTCTTGCAAGACAAAACATATCTATCAATACACTGGAAGATCTTCAAAGACATAAAATAGCAGTTGTACCGCTTGCTGCATATACTACTACTCTTAAGAGAATTGAGGATCATCTAAAACTTAAGTTCGAATATGTTACCGTCTCCGATACGCCTGATCTGCCTAGAGCTGTTTCAGTAGGTGAAGCAGATATTGCCGCATTTGGAGGTTTCCCTTCACTTATATCAATGAAGAGATATAATAACATTAAAATAGCACTACCTCTATCAACCTCAGAGGCAAGCTGGTCACACTGGGCTGTTAAGCTGGACAATGAGATTCTTGCCTCAATTCTTCAAAAATACCTTACCTATGCAAAAAAGAACGGAATTATTGACAATATATGGATCAAATCGTTAGGCATTTCATATACAGAATTTACAAATATTATCAGATTAATGTAGAATATAATTGATAATAACTTAACACTCTCTAAACATTAAATACTTCAATAAAAAAATGAGTGAGGAATTTTAATTAACTACAGATTATTAAGTATAGGTTGTCGATACTTTTCTGCTTCATCATTCAGTTCATAGATTTTTTCCATTACTTTATCAACTGTATATTGTTTTATAGCCTCTTTGTCATCAGGGTTGACACCGGATTCTTTTGCACAGTCCGCGACAAAATCTTTTGTAGAAATAACAGGTCCATAGTTAAGCACAAAGACATCCTTAAAACAATTTTCTCTGGTCATATCTTCATGCTCCTTTGGAGGCATGTTATTTCCATTGATCGAGCCACATATAAAATAATCAAATGAATTCAGATAACTAACAGTTTCCTTAATCCCCTTCTTAGTCTCCGGTCTCCATGGTCTATAACGAGTCGCCTGTGGGAACATCAAAAATATATGTCCTGACTTTCTAAGCTGCAGCAATCTTCTTGTAGCCGACCTATTAATCTTTGAAGACAGATCCAATTCCTCGGGTGTCATTTTTGACATAGAACTTAACGGAACAATTACAATTCTTGAAAACATCTCAGTGTATAGTTTAACAAGAGGATTTTCATTAAGTTTAACACCTGCAACAAAAATTATCTTCTCAAAAATCTCTTTTAAAAGTGGCTGTTTTTCTTCATTTTCATCGTAAAATCTGCAGAAAAAACTTGGAACATCCATGTTACTCACATGTTCAGAAAGAATTATACATGACTTACCCTGTTTTGCTAATTCATAGAGTTGTATCAAATTATCTATTCCAAGAATCTTACTCCCCTCAAGGTGAAGAAGTCTTATTACTTTTAGCAACTCATCACGGTTCTCTTTATGTGCCGGCTGATATGTATTATCGGGTGTTATCTGCCCGTCTTCATGCATCTTTGACTTATGCATCATCATCTTTGCTGAGTCAAAGAATTCTTTAGTCATGTCAATATCTGTTCTGTTCATGTCTCGTCTCCTACAAAAAAATAGTCATATTATTACAAGAACCTCTTATTATTTATAATTCAAAAATGGAAATATGTCAATAATACAAGTATAACGAATTATGTTGATTGCGATATGTTGTTTAATATTTTTATTATGAGGCCTGTGAAGTGTTTTAATAAAGTTTTTTCTGCATAATACAAATTTCTTTCCTTCTCTGTATATAATTTTACCTACATGGGCGATCAAAAGTTGTTTAATTGATCATCTCTACTATCCCGCAGCATAGTTTTTTCTGTAATTCATTGGCACAAAAACTGCTAAGACATATACAAATTAATGTTATTGGAGATTATTATGATTAGGTTAAAGAAAATTGGTAATTATTTTTTTATTATTACTATCTTAGCAATTCTAGGGTCTTTTTCATGTATAGGATTTTGGAGTGATGACGCGGCAGATCTTGCAAATGAGACAGTTAAAGAGGATTCCTTTGAGTTTGACAATGCCGTATCTGACGCTAAAACTATCAGCGTTGGTACTTCAGGGATTCAGGAAAGAACAATCCACGAGTCAGGCGATATTGATTTTATAGAGGTCATATTGACCGCAGATAAAAACTATCGAGTAAATCTATCCGCTATAAAAGGCTTTGAGCCTGAGTTGTCCATCTATGATATTGACGGTATATCAATAATTGAACAGAAGAATACAGGTTACTATACCGGTCTATTTGACTGGTGGGGTTATGATAATATTAGAAACTTTGAGATTCTTCAGAAAGAATCTATTATATTCACACCATCTGCTACAGGTTCATACTATATTTCAGTTAAGGACATCTATGATGCACACTCTAATGGAACATACAAGTTAAAAGTTGAGGAGGTAGTAGTAATCAATCAGTCTGAAAACTTAACTGCTATTGCTGATAGTCCGAATTTAAAGATAGATCTTCAATGGGCTAAAATACCTGCCGTTGATGGGTATAATATCTATAGAAATAGTGATGACAGTGTTGATTTCAATCAGTTCAAATTGATTGGATCAGTCAGTACTGCAGAAATCGCTTTCTATTCGGACAGCGATATTCTTCTAGACACTACATATTCATATGTCGTTACCGGTTTTATCGGAGAACTCCAAGGAAATCCAAGTAATATTGCTAAATCCGCTATCTCTATAGATCTCAGAAGTCCTGAGGATCTTCAAGTAACACCGGTAAATGCATATATTAGAAATGAGTTGACATGGAGTCCGGAACCTATAGTTGATGGTTATAATATCTATCGGGCTGAATATACACAACGACAAGAAACGCCTATAAATGACGATTTTGTACTTATAACCTCAGTTGACAGCAACACTGTCACCTTTACTGATAATGCCGTTGAACCAAATAAACAGTACTTCTATTTCGTAACCAGTACACTTTTAAACAATGAAAGTACACAGAGATATATCGTGTCTGCATATATTGACTGGCTTGAATTCAGGCCTACAAGTTCTATAATATCCGCATCTGAGGGTCAAAAAGGGAAGATTGTTATCACCCTTGAGTCAAAATTTGCTAATACAGGAATTCAAAGTTATCAGGTCTATAGAAGTGACAGCAGCTCCGGTGAACCAGGATTATTCATTGGGGACTTCCTAGCCAATGCATCAATAGGAAACAAAATTACAGATCTTGATGTATCAAGTGGAGTATATTACTATTATTGTGTAAAAATAGTAATGATCATAGATGGAGTAAGTGTCTCCTCAAACTATTCATACTTTGATAGTGGAATTGCCTCGGAGTAGGTATACAACGGACGGCACAAAGTAATATATAAGAAATATAAATAAAAGTTAAAGCCTGCAATAAAAGAGATTTTATATGCAGGCTTCTTTTCCCTATGTACTTGTTAACTGTCTTGATAACTGTTCAGGTTAAACTATCTATATCAGATTCAACTATCTACTTTAGATTGTACGACACTACCTCAAACACCTCGCCTCTTTTTTCAATTGCAATTTTATTAACCGATACCATGCCGGTCTTCCCCGGAGTAATAGTTTTATCAACTTTAGGTATATTTATTTCAACTGAACCGCCCTCTGACAACCACAAAACAGCTGAGTTAGAAAAGGAGATGTTTCTGCGGGTTCCGGTTGTTAAAAAACCTTGAATCGAGGAACTCTCATCGGTTTTATACCGAAGATATATATCCCTCTTAGTCACAAAGGAGAGCGTTATCGGACTGTTATCTTTTACTGTGCCAAGAACCTCTTTACCATCGACAATCTCTGATGATTTTTTTTCCGGCAATTTGCTATCAATTAAACCTGATGTATTACTTGTGATTTCTTTTGATTCGATAATTTCCTGATCAACAGCAGATAGGTTTGTAAAAGATATATTCGCCTTCTGTTCAGTCCAATTATTTAATAGTATCTCTATATCGTATTTATTATCACCATTAAGATCGATATTTTCTGAATAGTTATGAAAAAGAAGGTACTGCTTAGACCGTTCATCCTGTAGAATGACAGATGGAAACAGTTGCACTATTTTCAGGTGAAAGTCCTTATCATCAATCTTAAAACCAACAGTTCCATTTAAACCAATTATAAATGTTTCAGTCTTATTAGTCAGTAAAAAGTCTGTGCTTGGTTTGGTTGTCTTGACAACCTCCTTATCAACGACTTTTTTTTGTTTAACCGGTTTAACCTTTTTTTCCTTTGTTGACGCCTCGATGCTTTTCCGCTTGATAAATCCATAGAGGGTAACACCGCCCTTGTATATGCCAAATATAGTTCCCAGTAATATTGCAATAACAAGAAATCTAACTAAAAATGTCTTATAGTCAAAAGTTGGTTTCGGTATTAACTGTTCAATCGGCATCTCAGACTCTGAGATTTTAATTATTTCATATTTTCTGACAATCTGATCCGGATCAAGATCAAGATACTGACTATAGGATCTTAAGAAACCCTTTAAGTATGCTTCTCCGGGGAAGTCTGAGTATATATCATTCTCAATGCTCTGAATAAACCGGAGTGGTATTCTTGTCTCTTCCGCTGCTTTCTCTATAGTATAACCGTGCCCCTCACGGGACTTTTTTAGAATTTCGCCTAGTGAATCCATTTATTTAATCCTTCTGTCTCTATTCGCCGCTGCTCATAAAATTGTTGATTGTATTAACTAACCCCGGATTCTCATAGGTGAAAATTAGGTTGTTAAATCCTACATTTGCTTTAATATCATCAAATTCCATGACTATTTTTCTAAAGGTAGTTGTAAACGCTTCCACCTTTCTAATAAATCCGTCTTCCTGCACAGTTAAATTAATTACTGATATCCCGCTTCTAGGTGTTTTCCATCTTGCCAATTTAAAGTTATACACTATTTTGCCGTCTTTATATGTCTCAGCTTTTTTTGTGCCTGTATATTCTACCGCATACTCACTTATTAGTCTGTCAAGACCAACAAAGTTAGTCATCAGAGGAGTATCAACTATTTTTAATTTCCCATCATCACCTGTCTTTTTTTCTTTAACCTGTAGTTCCTGTTTAAGTAAAAGGTTCTGATTTGCAATAAAGATCCACAATTCATATCCATCAGAACATATAATCTGCCCATCTGTAAAATCAATCCGCATTTTTTGAGGATTTTTGAATTTCAATGTACCTGATTGAGTAGTATCTCCTTGTATCCATTTTATTGATGCTTGGTAATCAGAAACATTTTTTTTAAAATTAGCTGACATACTTTGAAGCAGTTCCTTAGCACTTACCAGCTCCTGAGCAAATGAGCTATAAGAAAAGAAATTTACTAGAGATATTATCATTATAACTTTAACTTTGAAACCGTTTATCATTGGCAACCCTTGTGTGTATGCAGATTTTTAATATTTTTTAACTTTATAATCGAATTTTGTCAAGTAGTAATTCTTCTAAAATCTCAGTAAAGGACAATCGAGCTGTCGTATACTCAAAACAAATCGACTCTCTATAACCTTATCCGGAGACACCTGTCTGCAAAAAAAATATTAGGATCATATAAATTTACACTAGAATACAACACTCACAGGGTTCTCGGCAAAATAATCAATTACAGAGTAATTATATAGCTTGAAGAAATCATTCATATTAAACCCGAATTCATTTAATACACATAGCATAAGAGCTTCAATTAACTCTACATCATCTGCCCGTTTACCCGGTTTATGAATCAAGACCTTGATTACCGGATAGTAGCCGTCAAGCGTCTTATTAAGTTCAAACAGCGGTTTAATGTATGGAAACGGGATGTGGTTGGCCTTGTCAACAATAACATCTTTAGTCGTTAGCTTATCGAAGCCCAGTAGATATGATAAATCCGTGTCGTTAAATGCTACAGCACCATCATTTTTACCGAGCTCTGTATATTGGCCGATATTAACAAATATCTTTGCAAATGGCTCAAGGACTTTATAGTTTACAATTTTAATCTCAGGTGGTATCGGAGTCTTATTTAGTCTCTTGACAAACCTATGATTTGGATTTAGATCCCAGAGTGCCGGATCTGTGCCAAGGAAGTTTTTATGACCATCAAAGGGGATTAGATAGAGTATTACATTTGTCAGCAGTTTCTTTAGCGTCATCGCAATAAAATTATCGCCATGAAGAGCATCTATGAGTGTTGAATCTATGATCTCCTTATATGTGAATTTTCTACCGGATGCAGTTATCACTTCAATATCGGAGTCCTTGTTTTTAAATACTCCGTCAATTGCAAAGTCGATCAACTTGTTAAAACCGGGTTTGATCTTAGTTGTTATAGTTGCACCTCGTTGAGGGATTGATAGATTGATAATGGAATTGATGTGGTGAAGACTGTCATCTGCCATAACCATTCTGATATACTCCCTGATCGCAAGCCCGCCTGAAGAGTGTGCAACTATATTTACCTTGATATCTCTATAATTATCAAAATAGCCGTCCTGATTTTCAATAAATTCGAGACCGGCTGTACTTTTTGGTTCAAGTAAGACTCTGTATTTATTGCCTGTTTTTTTTAAGTAAACCTTCTTGCCGTATAGAAGCCAGAGATTTTCAATCAATCCATAGTATTCTACAGGCCTCTGTTGAATTGTAATTGTCTTCCTATAGTCCATCCCTTTATGAGCAGTAAGAATGGCATAGGAATCACATCGTGGAGCCCGCCCTTTCATTAGGCAATAGAATCTCTTTGCCATCAAATCAAGTGCAATATTAGTTCTCTGAGTTCCTATTAGATTAGCAACAACAAATCTATTGTACTTTGAGCCGACAATATTAGACGAGCATTCTATAGGTGCCTTGTCATACCTGACTGCATCTGTAAAATAGTTTATATAATAGAAACCATCTTCATTGTTAAGTGTTACTGTCAAATTGTTGTCGCTTGTGCAGTTGTCTCCGTTATCAAACATCCCGGGGATGTGAACAAACGGATATGGCGTCTGTGCATTTAAATATGCAATCGAAAAAACAATAAAGATACAATTTAGAACAACCAACTTTTTCATATATACCTCAGATACTTTTTTTATCAATATTCAAAAAAATTCTACAGAATCTCTTTTGACTTTTTTAACTCTTACTTAGTGCATTGCCGATGGCAAAAAGTGTAAAACAAACTGCGATCTCTACCCCAGCCTGTATTAGTAATATTGTTGTCATTACTCTTGAGATCGGTACTAACTTAAAGAAAAACGGCCCGCCGAAGAGCGTAAAGAATTGAACAAATGCAGAAATCATCACAAATAACAAAAAGGCAACTCTTATAGTTACCGGTAGATTCTTTTGAAAAGCAGTAAATCCTAGCCATAGAATTACCAATGTCTGAAAAAGCAAAGTAAAAGCAAGATTATAAAAAAACACTCCGTTTTTTTCATTTATATTTATAAAAAAAAGAACTGTTGTTATTATTACGGCTACTGTTATGATTGTACTCAGGATTTTAGACATACGATTCTCCATAAAAACATTACTCAAAAGAATTATTGTCAGAATATCAGTTTTAAAGTTATAAGTAAAGAATTTTTTTCATTTATAAGCCGTCCCGCTTAATACAAGAAACCCTTGAGAGTCTCTTGAGTTTGATAATTAAATAAAATATTTAAATAAAATTTTTAAATAAAATTCTATTTGCTTCTTTCTTATTTTTTAATTAAATTGAACTTTCAAATCTAACAAATCAGGATTATATATGAAATATTTTCAACAGACAATTTCACACAAAGTGTGGCATGATAATTATAAATGGGAAACAGATAACGACTTCAGTGATACAATGAAACGGGTGGCGAGTGCAGTCTCATTAGCCGAAGCAAGTCCTGAAAAATACGCTGAGATTTTTTATGAACTTCTTCTGCAAAAAAAGTTTGTACCGGGCGGGCGGGTACTGTCAAATGCCGGTACAGGACTTAAGGAAACATCACTGATAAATTGTTTTGTAAGCGGATTTCGAGGCAAAAATATGGACTCACTAAAGAGCATCTATGAGGAGTTGTCAAGACAGGCACAGATATTAAAAAGTGAGGGCGGCTATGGTTTTTGCATAAATGCATTACGGCCAAGGGGTGCATTTATAAAAGGGATAGGAATTGACTCTCCGGGTGCTGTTGAATTTTTAAAACTCTGGGACACATCATCATCGGTAATAACCGGTGGATCAAAGATCAATAAACTTGTAAATAAGGGCAAAAATAAGGCTCGAAAAGGGGCGATGATGGTAACAATGTCAATCGAACACGCCTCTATTGTTGAATTCATAACTGCAAAGAGAACACCGGGCAATCTCGAAAAGTTTAACATGTCTGTTCTTATATCAGATGATTTTATGAACGCGGTTAAACAGGGTGCTAAGTGGGAGCTTGTATTTCCTGACACTACATTTGAAAAGTACGATGAGGAGTGGGACGGCAACTTTAAACGCTGGAAAGAAAAAAACTACCCAATTGAAGTATATAGAACATTTGAAAATGCTACAGAACTATGGAATATCATCCTTGAATCTGCCTACAACCATAATGAACCGGGGGTGATATTTATTGATCGCGTTAATGAACTTAACAACCTCTACTACTGTGAGGAGATAAATTCCCCAAACCCATGCGGTGAACAATATCTGCCTGTCGGCGGAAGCTGTAATCTGGGACACATCAATCTTACTAAGTATATAAATAGTACACGAACGGACTATGACTACGATTCTCTAAAGAAAGATATTCCCTTCATATTGAGATTTCAAGATAACATTAATGACATCTCTAACTTTCCGCTCGCCGAACAAAGAGAAGAAGCACAGAGCAAAAGAAGGGTTGGTATAGGTTACATGGGCTATGGGTCGAGTCTCTATCTCCTAAAAAAGCCCTATGGATCAATCGAGGCCTTGGAGTTGACTGAGCGGCTTTGTCGTTTTGTAACTGAGGCCATCTACAATGCATCAATTGAACTTGCTACTGAGAAAGGTTCATTTAAGTTGTTTGATCCTGATAAATATACAGAGTCAAAATTTATTAAAAACGCCATCTCTAAGGAAACTGCCCAAAGAATAAAAAAGCATGGGATTAGAAACAGTCACCTGACAACAATTGCCCCTACCGGAAATACAGGTGTGTTTTCAGATAATGTGTCCGGCGGCATTGAACCTGTAATCGACTATGAATACATAAGAACGGTTATTTGTTCTGAATACCCTGATGGGTTAACTGAACCGTTGAATATTGACTGGGCGAGTAGATCGTATTATGGCCCAAAACAATGGGAGTTTGTATCTGAGGGTAAAGACACCCTTCTAAAGGCAGATTTTAAAGGAAAGACCTATAAAATCGATCGATCTCGAGGTTTAACACTTGAAGAAAGAGTGTTCGATTATGGTGCCTACGCTGATTTAGAGAATTTCAAAATCGATCTTGCTGCAAATAAACCATATATTAAAACAATAAGTAACTTAACACCAAAAGAACATATTGACACAATGAAGCTATTTGCTGAATTTATTGACTCGTCGATCAGTAAGACTATCAACTTGCCAAATGACTACAAATATGATGATTTTGTATCAATCTATATGGATGCCTACCTAACCGGCAAAATCAAAGGGATAACCACCTATCGATGGGGTACAATGGCATCTGTAGTTAAAGCTCTAAATTCTATAGAGGATCAAGTTAAGCATAAACGACCTGAAAGGCTTACTGCAAATGTTCATCAGATCAAAGTAAAAGGGGAAGATTGGGTCGTATTTGTAGGGATCTACAAAGATAAGCCTTATGAAGTCTTTGCCGGTAAAATAGAGCTTGTTGGTCTACCTAAACGGATTAAAGAAGTAGAGATAATAAAAACTAAAAAAGCCTATATGATAGAATACGAAGGTGATATTATCATAAAAGACATTAATGCAGTCTTTAAGAATGATGTTCATGAAGCATTAACAAGGCTAATCAGTACAGCTCTAAGAAATGAGGTCTCAATAACATTTATCATCGATCAGCTTAGTAAGGCAAAAGGACCGATTGTTAATTTTGAGAAGAGTATAATAGTTGCTCTTAAAAACTACATTCCTGATGGTGAAAAAAGTGCGAGCAACTGTCCCGAATGTGATCTGCCTTTATTTTATCAAGAAGGTTGTGTAGTCTGTAAAAATTGCGGGTTCAGTAAGTGTATCTGAGGTAATACATGTAAAATCCATAGTAAATTATGTCAATTCATCATTTATTGAATTCGATTTAGTTATTTTGTACTTGACTATTACAACTGATAATGATAGTTTAAACTTCGAAAATTATACTTCGCATTTATCATTACCGGGAGTGATCTATGAAAAAATTACTTGTTATAAGTTTGATTCTATCGATTTTTACAGGGTGTTCATTAGGCTTAAAGGGTAAATTAACAATATATAGTTATAGGCCGGAATTTAGTCGAGCACTAAAAAAAGTTATTGAGGCGTTTAATAAACAACACAAGCTGGTTGAGATAGTTATTGATGAGGTCAGAAATGACGCCATGCCGATATTGGATGCAAGATTTAGAAATGAAACTGCACCTGACATTTTAATGGTTCCAAACTATAAAAAGATTAAAGAATATGCAAAGGATGGGTATATAAAAGACCTTTCTGAAATGAAATACAACACTAAAGTAGGTAATAATCTTTCTAAGGGTTATAAATACAATGAAAAAATTTATGGGTTTCCTATGAATGTAAGGTCTTTTGGTATTATCTACAACAAGGACATCTTTGATAAAAATAACCTGGGAATACCAAAAACAGCAGAAGAATTAAGGCATGTTTGTTTAGTCCTTGCTAATAACGGAGTGACACCATTTGCACCTAGTATTAAAGATAGTTGGCCTCTTGGCTTTATATATGCTATGGGGCATGCAGCAATCATGGAAAACAATGAGGCAGCATGGATTGAAAGTATGAATACCGGAATAGGTAGTTTTAAAAGTTCAAAAGCTGATGGGATCTTCAACATACTTAACCTGTACAGAGATAACTCAGGTGTAAAAATATCTGATTCTACTTATAGATCTCAGACTGCAGATTTTGCTGAGGGCAAGGCAGCTATGATTATACAAAATTTTCAAAGCTATAATATGATAAAGAGTATAAAAAATGGCAGATATGGATATTTCGCAATACCATTCATGGATGAAGGGACACCACGACTGTTTATGGATGTAGAAACAGTTCTAGCAGTTAATGCAAAATTAAAGAAGACAAAAATCGCAGCAGCATTTCTTGAGTTTCTATCTTCTAATGAGGCTCAGATAATTATAATGAAAGAATCTACAATAATACCGCCATTTAAGAATACCCCTATAGATAATAAAGATAAAATATATAGCGATCTATATTCATATATTAATAATGATATGACTATGCCATGGACTTTTAATAAGTGGCCGGTAAGCGTTTTTGAGTCTTCAAAATCAATTATTGCAGAGTATATGACAGGTAAAAGAAATCAGAGTGAAGTCTATGAAAAGATGGATGAAATATGGGGAAGAAGTGTAGCTAAGAAAAAATAACCTACAGTTTAACTGATTATCAATCTTGACATAATCAGAAATAATGATATTATACTTAAGATGTTGGCATATTTCCCTGCATTATATGGTTATTCAATGACATTTCATCGGACGGAAAATTCTTACAACCATTTTTGATTATGTAAGTATTAATTTTGTAAATATTTGTTTTGTAAATATTTGTTTTGTATCAATAGAATTGCAAATTATAATTAAAGAGCGTTTATGAGTAGTGATATAATTAGAAGTACCGTTATTAAAAGTATTGTTTTTTTGTCTATAACCTTTCTTCTGGCTGTGGGTCTTGGTATTACCCTAAGTGGAATAAATGAGTTAAGCAAGATAGAGAGTATGCTTGAAAATCAAAGGCCTGCACTTCCGAGTGTTTTAAAAGATCGAAACGGTCTTGTGATAACCGAGTTTTTTTCTGATGAAAAAAGAGATATTGTCTCTCTTGATAAGGTCCCTGATCACTTTCTTAGAGGTCTAATAGCGTATGAGGATGCCAGTTTCTATTCTCATAGAGGATTTAACATATTCGCTATTATCAGGGCAGCTGTTAATAATATGCTCGGCAAACCTGTAAGCGGTGCGTCTACTTTAACACAGCAACTTGCAAGATCTATATTTCTAACAAACGAAAAAAGCATAGCAAGGAAACTAAAGGAGCTTTTTATAGCTCTGCAGTTGGAAAAAAAATACACGAAGAATGAGATTCTTTCATTATATATTAATCACATTCCATTCGGTTATGGAACAAACGGAGTTCAGGCAGCCTCCTCATTTTACCATAACAAAAAAGTAGATGAACTGACACCGGGCGAGTCTGCCTCACTAATTACAGTTATTTCAAACCCGACCTTCTATTCACCAATAAGATTTCCAAGGAATCACAAAACTAAACAGACACATGTTCTTAAACGGATGGCTCAAGCAGGCATTATTGATCAAAAAGAAGCTGACTCTGAGCTTGTTGAGTTTTGGTTGGTATGGAATTCAGTGCCTCACTCCGATCAAGGTGCTTTCTACAACAGGAGTGATCTAGCCCCATATTTTAGTGACTGGGTAGCAAATGAGATCGGTAAAGAATTGCCAAATATAGATCTCTATAGAGATGGTCTGGTAATTCATTCAACCTTAGATCTTAAAATGAATTTGTTAGCCGAACAACTTCTTATTGCAGCTATAGAACGACAACAGGCGATATTTGAAGCAGAACAGGTCAAAAACTATAATATTCTACAGAATCAGTATATAGATACCGTTTCACTTCTCGGTGTTCTTTTTTCTCTTGAAAATATTCAGCAAAGTACGGGTCGAATTAGAGACAAGGGGCTTACTATATATCAAAAAGACATTAATGCTCCTCTAAATGTTATCTCTCAGATTCTAGACCTTGGTATGATTAGAACAGTTTCAGATGTTATGTTTGCCAAAACTGACAGTGCTACAAACCTGCTTCCCTTAGTACAGGGAGCATTCATTGCAATGGATAACGAAACAGGACAAGTTGTAACGATGATCGGCGGGCGCAAGTTTACTCCATCAAACAGGTTTAACTATGCAATGCAGAGTAGAAGACAGCCGGGTTCATCATTTAAACCATTGATATATTCTTATGCGTTGGATTCCGGTTTATTTACTCCGGCAACTGTAATTGAGGATGGCCCTACCATCTTTGATCTTGGCTCGGATGACCCTGATGTGTGGTATAGACCATATAACTATTATGGAATGTATTATGGTAATGTATCGATGAGGAGAGCGTTGACACTCAGCTTAAATATACCTGCGATTAAGATCTTTGATGCTGTTGGTAAGAATGATAAGTACAAATCTGCACTTGACAGATCCGCACTACTTCTAGGCATTAATTCACAAAGTCAGATTGACTCCAGGCTCCCCAGAGAGATAAGTACAGTTCTGGGTACGCCGAGTGTAGCACCTATTGAGATGGTCAGAGCTTTTCATTCTTTTGCTAATGCAGGTCAAAGAAGAATTCCATCATTTATATTAAATATAGAAGATAGAGACGGTAAAGTTATATATGAACCATGGAAAGATCTTCAGAAATTTTATCGAGAAAATAAAAAGAAACTTCAGATAATAACAGAAGAAAACGCTTTTGTTATGTCATCTATGTTAAGAGACACCGTATATGGAAAAGATGGATTTCTAACCGGACAAAGAATGGCTATGATAAATGAGGGGCGTAAATTTCCGAACACTGATCTTGCAGCGAAGACCGGGACTACACAGAATTGGGGAGATGCCTGGCTTCTCGGATTTTCACCTGATGTTACCGCCGGTGTTTGGATGGGATTTGATAAATATGGTCTGAGTCTTGGATTTGATCAACATGGAACAGCAGTGCATGGCAGGACATGGCTGGAATGGATGAGACAATATCACCTGGGAAAACCTGAAAAGAAATTCACAAAACCGGATACCGCCTATACCGCTAAGGTCTGCAGACACTCAGGCCTTCTCCCATCGCCATCATGTAGCGAGGATGATCTATATGTTGAATATTTCATAAAAGGTGCATATCCTAAGTCAGAATGTAATGTTTGTGGGTCAAGGTCTTTTATTGATAATAAGGCACTTGATATATTGCAAAATAAATATGACATGGGGTTTGATAAGGATAAAAAGAAAGAATTTTTGGGAGACTTTAAAATTGATGTAGACCACTCCCTTCTTGATGATCTTGTTGATGATGTTAAAATAATTGATTCAAATCAATTAAATAAGTCTGAAAAAATTGAACCTAAAAAAGAACCTGTTTATGAAGCAATGAATAATTCAACAATCTTAGATTCAACCATCTTAGATTCGACAATGATAGATTCGGAGAGTAATAATAGTAATAATAATAATATAGAGTCATCAGATAACACTACAAATAAGGAATAATTTATGTCAACCCCTAAGAAAACTCCACTTTATGAAGTCCACAAGGAATTAAAAGGTAACATTGTTGATTTTCATGGAGTATTACTTCCTGTCCTATATAGCTCAATACAGGAGGAACACCATGCCGTAAGGACTAATATTGGTATCTTTGATGTTTCGCATATGGGAAATATTGAGTTTACATTTAAAGATCGACAACATGGATTGGACTATTTTAATAGGTTACTTGCAAATGACTATTCTAGGATAGTTCCAGGTAAAGTTATATACAGTACACTTCTTTATGATAATGGAACTGTAGTAGATGACCTGATGGTAGGCTGCATTAGTGATACACGCTATCATGTAGTTGTCAATTCCTCAAATATCGAAAAAGATTATGAGTGGATTAAACAAAACTCTAATTCATCAGTTAAAATTGAAAATCTATCAGACAGTTTTGGAATAATTGCCGTGCAGGGTCCAAATGCATTTAAACTTATTGAAAAAATATTTAGTATTAGTACAAATGATATGAAGTTCTTAACTCTAAAAACCTCTAAATATCAAAACACTGATATAATCATAACAAGGTCGGGTTATACAGGTGAGGATGGTTTTGAAATATGTGTAGACTCTTCAAAAGCAGTTGCACTATTCAAAGAACTTCTTGAGACAGGCAAAGAGTTTAACGCTATTCCATGCGGACTTGGATCAAGAGACACACTAAGAATGGAGTCTGGTTTACCTTTATATGGACAGGAGTTAGATGATGCTCACTCCCCTTTGCAGTCGATGATTGCCTGGAGCGTAAAGTTAAATAAACCTGACGACTTCATCGGAAAAAAACAATTACTAAAGGACAAGGACAATTATGAAGAATCTATGATAGGTTTCGAAATTCCCGGTAGAGCTATTGCAAGAACAGGAATGAAACTTGTAACCGCTGATGACAGAGAAGTAGGTGTTGTTACTTCCGGTACATTTGCACCGACAGTAAAAAAGAACATCGGGATCGGGTTTATTAAAAAGGACTTTGCGGGCTATAAGGATCTATTTATTATGGTTAGAAATAAGAAGGAACCGATTGTTATTACAGCGATTCCATTTTATAAAAGAAGTAAATAATATAAAGAACACTACTTAGAAATACTTAAGATACTTTTTAAGTATTATTGATGGTGATCTAAAGAGAGGGGTATCTTGAGTTATTATCCGCATTCACAAAAAGACACAGATGAGATGTTAAAGTTTATCGGTAAGACGACAATTTCAGAGCTATGCAGCGATATTCCGGAAAAGGTCAAAATTAAAAAGCTAAATCTTGACACCGGCAAAAGCGAGTTGGAAACATTTAGAACACTAAAGCATACTGCCGGTAAAAACAGGCCGTATTCATCTATATTTCTTGGTGCAGGTGCATATAATCATTATATTCCTGCTGCGGTAGATGAACTATCTTCGAGACAGGAATTTTACACCGCATACACACCTTATCAACCGGAGATTTCACAGGGTACATTAAGGGCTATCTTTGAGTATCAAAGTTATATTACAGAATTGACAGGGATGGATGTCTCTAATGCCTCAATGTATGATGGTGCATCGGCGTTGGCTGAGGCTGTGATGATGGCAGTAACTACAACGCGACAAAGGAAAGTGCTGGTCGA
Source organism: uncultured Spirochaetales bacterium (assembly GCA_964471825.1). GTDB lineage: Bacteria > Spirochaetota > GWE2-31-10 > GWE2-31-10 > CAYYKD01 > CAYYKD01. The sequence goes on along the minus strand of CAYYKD010000003.1, from coordinate 35,497 downwards.
TAAGTTTATTCATCCTGAATACTTAAAGGTCTTACGAACCTATCTTGAACCGGTCTCAGTAGAGATCGAGATTTTTAAGAATAATCCGTTCAAATTTGAAAAAGAATATTTTAAGACACATTGGAACTCAGGATATGCCTGTTTTGTAGTCGGTAGTCCTAACTACTTTGGCACTATTTATGATATAGACGGAATAGCGGAGTCAATTCACAGCGATAAGAGATTTTTAATACAGACAATCACTGAGGCATTGTCTCTAACAATTTTTAAGAAACCTTCAGAGTTAGGTGTCGATATTGTTTGTGGTGAAGCTCAGAGTTTTGGAATACCACTATCTTTCGGTGGCCCTTATCTCGGATTTCTAGCCTGCAAGAGTGACTTAATGAGAAAAATGCCCGGAAGAATAGCGGGTCAGACTGATGACAAGGATGGCAAACCTGCCTATATTTTAACTTTGACTGCCAGAGAACAACACATTAGAAGAGAGCTTGCTTCGTCAAATATATGTTCTAATCATGGCTGGTGTGCCTTAAGGGCTGCAATGTACATCTCAGTAATGGGTAGATCAGGACTAAAATCTGTCGGTCTCAAAAATATCGAGAACACAAGATATTTAAAGGATAAAATTAAAACTCTTAGAAAGTTCAGCGTCTTTGATGAACAGTTGTCATTTAATGAATTTGTAGTAAAAACTGAGGTACACTATAAAGATATTAAAAAAACACTTGAGCAGAATGGAATTCTCTCATTTAAGCCGCTCTGTGATGAGGAATCTGACTATACAGAATGTTCATTCAGCGGGTATTACCTTGTTTGTGCAACGGAAATGAATACAATTGAAGATATTGACGGTTTCGTTAAAGTTCTGGAGGCATTATGATAAAAGACAATAACATGATATTTGAAAAATGCAATGATACACTTTCTTCACATTCAATAGAATTGATAAACTCACCTGAAAATATTTTAAAAGGGATCCCGGCAGGAATGCTTAGAAAAGACCTCGGCGGTATACCTGATATTTCAGAGAATGAAGTTGTCAGACACTACATAGGTCTTTCAAATTTAAACTTTGGGGTTGATACTGGGTTTTATCCACTTGGAAGTTGTACAATGAAATACAACCCTAAAATAAACGAAAGAATTGCAAATTTAAATGAATTTACTAATATTCATCCTTATTCTGATACAGATAGGGCTCAAGGTTCACTTGAGGTTTTATATAAATGCAAACAATCACTGCTTGAGATTACAGGAATGGATGATATGGCACTCTCTCCCTGTGCAGGTGCACATGGAGAGCTAGCCGGACTATACATAATTAGAGCATATTTTAAGGACAAAAAAGATAATAGGTCAATTGTACTTGTGCCTGACGCCGCACATGGAACTAATCCGGCAAGTGCTTCTATGGCAGGCTTCAAGACAGTTACTGTAAAGTCTGACGAAAGCGGATTTGTCTGTCTTGATGATCTACGGTCTAAGGTAAATGATCAAGTTGCTGCATTTATGTTAACTAATCCCAATACTCTAGGACAATATGAAAAGCAGATAGGCGAGATATCCAAGATATGTAAGGCACACGATATTCAACTTTACTACGATGGGGCAAATTTAAATGCAATTCTCGGCATATCAAGACCGGGAGATACAGGTTTTGATGTTGTACATCTTAACCTGCATAAAACATTTTCTACTCCGCATGGCGGTGGTGGCCCCGGTTCAGGACCTGTAGGTGTTAAGAAACATCTTGCGGATTTTATTCCTAACAAGATAGTTGAATTTGACGGAAAAAAATATTCATTTAAAGGTTTTGCATCAAAAACAATTGGTCAGATTAGAGCATTCTATGCAAATTTTTCTGTAATATTGAAGGCCTATACCTATATAGTTTCACTTGGTGGAGAGGGACTAAGAAAAACCGGCTACTATGCACTTTTAAACGCTAATTATCTGGCTTGTAAACTAAAAAATCATTTTGAGCTTGCAGGCGAAGATCATGTTATGCATGAATTCGTTATCTCGTTGTCAAAAGAGTGCAAAGAGTATGGATTAACGGTGGTTGATTTTGCAAAGAGGATTCTAGATTATGGCTACCATGCACCAACTATGAGTTTTCCATTAATTGTACATGATTGTTTAATGATTGAACCGACAGAAACTGAGTCAAAAAATACTCTGGATGCTTTTGCAGAGGTTATGATAAAGATTGCACAAGAGGCAAAGAGTAACCCTGAGCTACTTAGAAATGCTCCGGTCAGCACTCCGATAAAGAGACCGGATGATGTTAAAGCAGCAAGAACACCTGTAGTAAGATATGCTAAAACTTAAGGGCATCTGTATTTAGTGATATATTTTTTTTATAGTATGAGGTACAGTATGAGGTACAGTAATGAAGGTTGATATCAATCGGATAAAGACAAATGAAAACAAACGAATTCGCAAGAATAACGGCGATATTCGATCATTAGCAAAATCAATCGATAAATATGGTCTACTGCAACCAATTGTTATATCATCTGATTTTCGATTGATAGCCGGCTACAGGCGTCTGCTTGCTGCACAGTCTCTAGGTTGGAAAGTTATCGAAGCTAAAATGGTAGAACACAAAGACAAACTTTCATTAATCGAAATTGAGATTGATGAGAATCTTATGCGCAAAGATTTTACCCATGATGAGCTAAAGGCAGCCTATAAGACAAGAGAGAGATTACTTAAACCAAATATATTTTTAAGATTACTTAAATGGTTAATTGGTCTTTTTAAAAAATAAATCTGAGTCTGACTCCAAGATCGTTTCTTTCTGCAGTTTGTTTATTTTCGATAGATAGAAATTTGTTTTCATATTCTTGGTAGGATGGAGATTTTTTTAGATTTAGAAGTTTTTTCTCAACAACTTTTAATTTTTCTATTTCGTAGTTTTTTCGGTACAGAACACATAGAAATATAAGGTATGGAGCTTGTTCTCCATACCTCTCTATTAACATTCTTACTATCTTCTCTGCAGTCTTTCTGTTTCCGACTTTAAGTTGAATTATAGCTGCTATAAATTTAATATACGGAGAGACCACTTTTTGTTTTTTAAAATAGATCTCTAGTGCCACTAATGCCTCATCAAACCGGTTTTCTCTTATAGATATAAGGGTTTGATATAGGTTGACCCTATTAAAAGAGCTGTTAGATATTTTAATAAGCCTAATTAACTTATTTGCATTATTATAGTCAGCTTTCCGGTAGAGTTTTCTAAACAGGGCATACTGTATTGGAAGATAGATCGGGTTTAATCTATATGCAATATAAATGGCCGTGAATGATTTTTTGTGCTGTCCCATACTTTCAAAGAGCCGATGTAGGAGGTATGCCGATTGATAATTTGACTTAGCACGATTTCTAAGAATCTCATAGGCCTTTTTATAATTGCTGTTTCTGATAAGATGGTATGCATAATAATTAACGGTGTCAATATTAGTAATATCCTGTTTATAGAGGATATCCATATAGTATAACGCTTGATTATTTAAAGCACGAAGCAAAAACAGTTCTATGATTTCAGATAGAATATATGGATCTTCATTTCTGTATTTATAGAGTTTATAATAGATGTCAACTGCACGGTTAATCTTACCTGTGTTAATCAGGTATCTTGCACTTGCATCAACAAACATTGAATTCTTATTAAATTTTTTTACAAGAACTTTATAGGTAGACTCAAAATTAAAATCCGAGCCTGAGAAGACAGAAGAATAAAAATAATAGAGCAGTGTCTTATTATTATAGAGTCCTCTAGATATGAACTCACTTGACTTTGTTCTACACTCTTCAATTCTTTTCAAATAGATAAGTGTCAATAGATATGAATTGATTATCATTACATCTTTACATTTTCTTTCTATTATCATTATATTGTATATATTAATCGCCTTGCGATATTCACCGGTATAGAATCTACACCTTGCAAGACTATAGAGTATAGTATTGTCATACTGCTTAATACTATAGAGTTTTAAGAAATAGGGGATTGCCTGACTATACTTTTTATTATTGAAAAGATTCAACCCGAGAAGTCTAAAAAAATAATGGTAATCCTGTTTGTTAAAATTATTTGTTAGTCGAATATTCTTAACTACTTTTTCCAGGTTTAAAAAGTCTCCAACTGTATTATAAAGAAACGCCAGCGTTAGATTAAAGGTTGCGTTATCCGGATATCTGTCTGCCAACACTCTGTAACATCCAATCGCTTTTTTATATTCCCTGCTTAGTCCGTAGATTGTTCCTAGCAGATAATAGGATGGATAGAACTCCTTGTTTATAGAAATTGAATTCAACAAACATCTTTGTGCATCTCTAAGATTATTTGTTTCAAATAGTTGATTAGCTGTTTTAAAATAGGCAGTAGATAGGACTGTTATATACCTATAGTCATCACAAAATTGCAGCCTAATAATTTCTAATCTATCAAGTGATTTTGCGTATTCATTGATTTTGATATATAACATTCCCAGATATAGATTAGACTCTGATATACTCTCAGATGATTTAATTAAACAAGATTCTGCCTTCGCATACCGTTTTAGTATAAGATGATTTTTCCCTGAAAAAAAATTAAGAGCATTATTATTAGGGTCAATCATAAGTGCAGAATCAAAAAAATTACTACTCTCTGAATATTTTTTTTGTTTATAATAAATCCTGCCGGCATAAAAATATGGCTTCATCTTTTGCGGATAGAGTGAGATACACTCATTAAATATTTTTAGTGCCAAACTATATTGATTGTTTTTTATGTGATTCAAACCCTTCTCAAGGTAGAAATTGTATCGGTTCAAGGGAAAATACTCCCATAAAAGTTATACGAGTCAAAATATGCAGATTCTAAAATTTTCTTATCTCATACATTCCTTCTTCCATTAGTTGGTCAGAAAGTTTAAAATACTTAGATGCATCTGCATATTCTTTATTGATTGTGTGAACTACCGCTATATTATAAGCTGCAACACCTCTTGCGTATAATGGCATATCTATATCCGAAAATAAGCTTTCCCATATTATTAAAGCTGAGGTTAGGTCATTTGATTTTAACTTCCTATGTGCCTCGAGGAAATCAAAGTTAAATCCTAGTTTAAATCGATGAATTTCCCTATTTGTTAGAAATAGCCGCTCTGAAAAGAAGTCATTAAATATTTTGCCTATAGCAGACTCCATCAATTCTCGTTCAAGTATATCTTTTAATCCAAGGTTTGCTATATCTTCTGCACTGGGAATCCCAAAGTCTGACATTTTCTCAACATTGTCAGTATAGTAAGTTCTTGTAAATGCCCAATCATCCGTTATTTTATCATTTATATCACCAGTTAGGTCATAGTATTGATCAACATCAGTATATTTAAAGATTACAATTTTATAACTAATAGAAATGGTCTTCCAGTACTCAACATTATTATGATGGACAATAATTTTTTTTCCATCTATATCGTTCTCTCTTGGGACTTCTTTCCAACCGGTTGTTATATTATAGTCAAAATTTTTCATGTATATGTTTAATGATTGATCTCCGCTATCCTGAGTTTGCTCCTGCATTTTTATTTCCGGTGCTTTATAGAGTCCTCTATATCGATAAAACTTTAAAATATAATCTTTAGTTATATTAAAAAGCGTCTTATCATTTGTAATTATGTTAATCGTATTAATTCTGTTGAAATCCACCCGTTCATAATCTCTAAATTTTTCTGTTATATGATCATAATTAATAGATAAACACGAGCTGGTCAGCAAAACAAGAGATAATAGAATAAAATATATATAATAATATGTCAGTGGTCTTCTATGAAGAATAAACAAATTATAGTTTTGATTTTTGTTATTTACATTAGTTATTTTCATATAGAAAATAATATAACAATATATTTTTTTTTAATCAACCTATTTTTAAACTATATACCTAAAATATAAAATTTAAATTTTAATAGTAAAATACAATTAAAATAGTATAATCTAATCGGGAAGGGGATATGGAGATTAGTTATGGAAAAATATCTAAAAAATATTATCCCGCTTGAATTATACGAACTTGACAAAGAAAAAAACCTGATAGCAAATTTAGAGCTAATTTCATACACTTATCACTCTAACCTAACGCCTCAAACGGTTAAATACTACAGAAGGGTCATAGACAGGGCATCCGCTCTATCCAGAGATCCAAATTTAGGATATGAACTATTCGTTATATATCTAATCCTATCGTTTCTTGTAAATATCAAAAACGACAACTCAGGTTTCTTTTTAGATAAAGAGATTATTCATATAACAGGTATTTTTTTTAATTATATTGAAAAAATATTAAGAATTAAAACCCTCAATAACGATACTTACAACAAAGAAACAAAAAGCACAAGGACTAAAAATGATCCCTCTGCTTTAAAACAAACCAAGAAAAAAGATAATACTGATATGGAATGTCTTGGCCGGAAAAAAGAGATTGTACTACTAATCTTAAATAATTTTCGAGAGGAATTTTATTTTAGAAAGTCAGATCGACTAATTCCGTTGCAAAGTGAGTTACCTTTTTAGTTAATTTTATAAATGGAGATATTTAATGCAAACAATTTCTGAAACAAATGAGATTGATAAAATATATGAATTCTACCAGAATAGGTATAACCTGCTTAAAATGGCAACAGAATGCAACATCCCAATTAAATTTTTTGAATCCCTTTCATCCAGAGACCGAATACTTTATCTCTCAAATAGACTTAAAGAAATAGGCAAAGTAAATCTTGCTTCATTTTTCTACGGTAAATTATTCGAAGCAACAATGGATATTGATGCATTGTTGTGTAAAATAGATTGTCTTATTGACCTTTCTGAGTTTGAAGAGGCGTTTAGACTCAATCAAACAGGTTGGGAGATCTACCTTGAGGTTTATGGTTTTAATAGAGACTTCGTTGAAAAAAAATTAACATTTCAAAAAGGCCTGATAGCTTTTTATACCGGAAAATTCTTTCTGTCAAAGAGTATCTGTGAGGAATCTATCCTTCAATATAAATCACCTGAGTTCTTCCACCTTTTAGCAGCAAACATGATTGCTCTATCAATGAGCATGGAATCTTTAAAACTGTTAAATAAATACGCTCATAAATTCAGCACAATTGAGGAATTTACATTAGAGATAATTGTCTTCCTTTTGAATGCAGGACATAATGATAAATCCCTCGACTTCCTTAACAGCATCTATAACCTATCACCTCAGCAGAGGGGTAAAATCAACGATTTTATTGATAAATATTACTCATTCAATCATAATAAATCTGTTTTAAAAGAATATATCAATAAAGAGATAAATATTCAGGGTTAGCAATCTATCCATTAACAAGTTCTTAACTTAACAACTATAATAACTAAACAGTAGAGGCTCTGTAACATAACTCGACAATCAATGTCGACCATTCGTCAAAACTATCTGTTGATACTTAGTTTGATTTATTGTATAAGTTTTGTATTGATAAAGGAGATTATATGAAAAAAAGATCATTTGTCTTAGTGGTTTTAATCGGAGCAGTATTGATCGGCTGTAGAACAACAGGCTTAAACCAGTCGGCGGATACTTTAAAAAAAAATCAATCTGAAGTAAACGGCAACCTGAATTTTAGTATGGGCGGGACTTACGGGGTAGGATTTTTGATGATTCAACCCGCTACTCTTATTAGGTCAGGGATTAGTGATCATGTTGAATACCAAAGTAACATCAGTCTATTGTATATCATGACTCTACTTACCGGAACTCATCTTTTGACTGAAAGGGGACATGAAATAGTACTGGAATATGAGGGGGCATTTAAGTTTAAACTCTACGATGTAGAGAAGAACAGACTATCCCTTGTAACAGGTATTGGACTCGATACAAAATTTTTAGGATATAACTCTCTCTTTACCGCGGGATTTTCAACAAGTATTAAGGTAATAGGTGATTATCGATTGTCAGATAAAACGGTCTTTTATTTTGGTCCTTATTTTAAACTTCAAACCGCTATTCTAACAGTTAGAGAAAACTTTTTTATAAAAGATGATTATATTGTCTATACTTATCCTGATTCGGCCAGGATGTCAGAATTCGGATATTTTACTTTTGGATTTTCATGGGGTTGGGACTCAATGTTAGTTAATACAGTATTACGAAATGAAGTAAGTCTCGGTGCTTCATTGGTATTAACAAGAGGTCCGGTTATATATACGGGTTATACAATATCTATAGGTAAAAGAAATTAAAGTTAGGAGGTCTACTATGAATTTATTTAAAACCATTATTACGGTTATGTTTACGATTTCTATATTGGTTGTCAGTAATTGTGCATATGAACAAACCAATGGAAATCAAGATAGTATCTATGAATATGATGGTACAATTAGAAATGTCTCAAGGGGTTCAAGTAATTATTCATCTCGTTTCTATAATGCGATAGTCTACAATGATGAGTTGTTTTTTAGCGGTGATAAGATATCAGCTGATGAAAATGCAGATAAACACATTATATATAAGTTTGATGGAAATTCGATTAAAAATTTAAACAAGGGGACTTCAGATTATCAAAATTATTTTTGGTCAGCAATTGTTTATAAAGATAAGCTTTACTTTTGTGGAACAGATAGTAAAAAAAGTAATTTTTATTCACGATGGTTTGAATGTCATGATGACGAAATCTTTAATGCAGTATATGTTAATGACTCAGACTATCATTCGAAGTTTGAAGGTCCGGTTGTCCACAATGATTATTTATATTTTATCGGAATAAATTCAGAGTCAACGCATTCTCTTTACAGGTTTGATGGAACAACAGTAATTAAGGTGTATGAGAATATCCATGGTCTTATTAACGGCACTGAATTTAATGGTAAGTTGTACTTTGAGGCGTTTAGTGTTGAAGGGGAAGTTGTCCGCTACAAGCTCTATCAAATAGACGGCACAGCAGTTACACTTGTCGATACAACAGAGTCAGGTCAATTTAATTATTTTAGAAATCCGATAATTTCTAAGGGTATTCTCTATTTTAAGGGTGAGGATAGCGATAGTCATTTCTACATCTATGCGCTTGGTCTTGATGGTGAAGTGACAAAATTGAATACGGTTGATTCTGATTATAGAAGCGGGTTTGAAGTTCCTGTTATATACAACGATGAGCTCTATTTTATCGGTTATAGCCTTACTGATTATCCGGCACTTTTTAGTTATGATGGTGAAAATTTAGTTGAGCATACAAAAGATGCCGGTATATCTATGGATTTTTTCGATTCCCCTGTAGTATTTAACAACAAGATCTACATGTCAGGCTATGCAATATCAAATGAGAATTCGGAATCTGTAAGTAAACCCGGAATATATACATTTGACGGGAGTAGTTTTAATGTTGTAAATGTTGGAACCAGTAAGTATAAATCGAATATTCTTCACACAATAGTATATAGTGATAGATTGTATTTTCAGGGAGATGGCGAAAAAGTTATGGATGATTTCTATATGATAGATAAAGATGACACTATAAAAGTAGTAAACAAAGGTTCATCCGGATATTCCAGGACTTTTACTCAACCATTTATCTTTAACGAAAAATTATATTTTCAAGGTACTATTAGATATTAGGAATCAAATGAACAACAAAGAAGTATTGTAATGAAATATTATAGTAAAATATTATAGTATTATTTTTTAATAGCGTGACTTAACAATAAAACTATTGCTTGACCTATGGTGAGGGCAATAGTTTTTTTAGTTGAGGCTCTTTCAAAACTCGCTCTTTATTTTCTATCTCTTTGTCGTTCTTCGCCTAAAGTCCTCATTTACGCAAAGTAAACTCCGGGCTTTAGACTCATCACTCCTTGATCTAGTAAAAAATATCGAGTTTTGAAAGGGCCTCAGTTTTTATCATTATAGACGCTGTTACTTGATATATAAAGCTGTTACTTATTTTTACTTATTGTAACTAACTGTAACTAATTACAAACCCTCTTTAAAATTTTAATTTATGAAGATACTTTAATATTATACTTTAATATTAATAAATTTTACTAAACAAAAAGCATTTTTTTATTTATAATATTCTTCACATTATTTCCTAAGGAGTCTGCTGTGATAAAAACTTTTAAAGGTAAAATTATATTATCTTTTCTATTTATATGTTTTTCGCTATTTCTATCAAATATATTCTATATCTATCACATCGTGAAGTTAAATGAACAAAGTCTTGTTGAAATGGAAACAACTATTAGTGAGAAATATGATGAGATGATAAAAAACAATGTCATAGTCGCTGTAACTATGCTTGAAAGGATTTATAAGAGACACACAGACGGCGAGATAACACTCAACGAGTCAAAGAAGCTCGGTGCGGATTTGTTGAGAGATCTTAGATTTGGAGCAAAAAAAGACCTCTATTTTTGGGCTGATACCAGTAAGGGTGATAATGTTGTTCTCTATGGTAACAAAAAAGTTGAGGGTACTAATAGATTTAACCTTAAGGATGCAAAGGGGCAGCTTCTCGTACAGAATATAATTAAAAACGGAATGCAGGATGACGGGGGGTTTACAGATTACTGGTTTCCAAGGCTTGGCAAGGAAGAGGCGTTACCCAAGCGGGGCTATTCGCTATATTTTAAGCCGTTTGATTGGATAGTTGGAACAGGCGAGTACACCGATTTTATTGAAGAGCAGATTCAAGAGAAGGCTGGAACGCTTAGAAATCAAACTGCTTCAACTATATCTGTTACGGTTTCAATTAGCCTCCTACTTCTAATCATCTCTATCATAATATCATTTCTAACATTAAGATCGTTTTCCAAAAGGGTATTAAGGTTATCCAATATATCCAGGGATCTCTCGGAGGGGGATGGCGATTTAACAAAGTCTCTTGAAGATAACAGCGGAGATGAACTTGCTGTTTTAAGTAACTATTTTGATAAAACCCTGGTGAAGATCAAAACTATGATTACAGATATAAAAAGAGAAACCGGTTCTTTGCAGAGGGCATCCGAAGTGTTTGTGGTAAATACCGTTGAAACCAGCTCCTCTATGACTGAGATCACAGCAAATATCTCAAACTCACAAAATCAAACCAGACAACAAAAGTCAGTTGCCGATGAAACCGGAAGTAAATACTCGGAATTTTCTGCTAAGATTGAAGCGTTTAACTCAATGTTGGTTAAACAATACGAAATTGTTAAAAGGGTCTCAAACTCAATTGAAGTGTTAATCAAAAGCGTTAAGGATGAGCGAGAGACCGTCATGGGTAGCAATAACCTTATAATTGATATGAATCAATCTACAGAGCTTGGAAAGAAGAGCATATTCAAAGTATCCGAACTTATTAAAACAATCACTGTTGATTCAGATGCACTAATTGATGCAGTTAAGGTTATACAGGGGATCTCTTCACAGACTAACCTGCTGGCTATGAACGCCTCTATTGAAGCCGCTCATGCCGGAGAGGCGGGGCGGGGGTTTGCAGTTGTTGCAGGTGAGATTAGAAAACTCTCTGAGAGTACAAATTCTGAAAGCAAACGAATTACCTCAACACTGCAAAATCTTAAAGACTCTATTCACTCTGTTAATGAGTCTATGAGTGAGGCAGGTGTTAGATTTGATTCTATTTCAGGCGTAGTTTATAATATAAGGGATCTTTTTACAGAGATAAGAGATGGTGTCGAAGTTCAGTATAGTAAGTGTTCAGAGATTGATGACTCTGTTAAAGCTGTAAACACGCTAACCGAAAAGATATCAGGCGATTCTAAAGAGATGATTCAATCTAACAATGTCTTGAAGGAGATGATGATCGGCCTTAGCAATACCGCTGATATGATAAACAATGCGATGATAGAGATCTCTGCCGGAGCCAGAGAGATAAATATATCTATAAATAATATAAACAATCAATCAGGAAAGAATACGGATTCTGTAAATCAACTGCTGGATGCCGTAAATAGATTTAAGACCTAGTCGAAAATAGTTTTTAATTGTAGAGTGAGGTTCTTGCAAAAATCAAGATTTATCTACTAGTTTATCACGGAGCGAAGATGACAAATTTTTCAGAGATTTTCATAAAAAAAAAGAAGGATACTCCATTTAGATATGGGCATCCCTGGGTTTTTTCAGGGGCAATAGAGAAAATAGTCGGCGAGCCGAAAGATGGCGATCAGGTAAATATTTTATCATCTGATGGTGCCTTTATCGGCTATGGTCTATACAATTCAAAGAGCAGCATAGCTGTAAGGCTCTATTCTCGTTTGAAAGAGTCACCGGTTACTATAGAATTTATCCTCAATAAAATCGATGTAGCTATAAATTTTAGAAAATCTATATATAAAGATAAAATTGAAACCGGAGCAATTCGACTGTTTAACAGCGAGGGTGATGCTCTATCAGGTCTTGTTATTGATAGATTTGCAGGAGCGTTGGTAGTACAGTTTAATTCATATGCACTTTCTCTGTTTCAAAATGAGATTGCAGACCACCTGATGAAGTTAGAAGGAATTACAGATCTGATAATAAAATCTGATGATAGTTTTGCTAAACTTGAAGGCTATATTGTTGAACAGAGACGGGTATGCGGTTCTAACAGTAAGATAACGGTCGTTGAGAATGGATTGTTATATACAGTTGATCTTGAGGCAGGACAAAAAACAGGGTTTTATTGTGATCAGAGGGAAAATAGACTGATTGTATCCGGCCTGTCAGATAAAAAAAAGGTTCTTGATCTATTTTGCTATTCCGGTGGATTTGGTCTGAATGCTCTAAAGGGCGACGCATCCTCAGTTGATTTTGTAGACTCATCAGCACCGGCATTACATCTCGCAGAACAAAATTTAAAGCTAAATAAATTTCAAAATGCACAATTTTTAAAATCTGACAGCATAAAGTTTTTGCAGCAGATTTCACAGGGAGACTATGATCTCATTATAGTTGATCCTCCAAAATATGCGGTAGGCTCAGAAAGTGTTGACCGTGCAGCAAAAACCTATATTTCATTAAATTCACTTGCTCTGTCTAAACTACAAAGAGGGGGCATCCTCGTATCAAACAGCTGTTCAGGAAGAATATCTCAGGAGAGGTTTATGGATATAATTAAATATAGTGCTAATGCCTCAGGAAAATCTGTTCAGATCTTCCATACCGGTCTTCAACCACTGGATCATCCATTTGTTGTACCCTGTTTTGAGACTCGATATCTTAAGTCAGTATATATGAGAGTTCTATGAAGAACCTGTCACAAAAGAACCTGTTACAACAAAATCAGTTGTTACAAAACAAGCTACTACAAAAACACCTTTCGCATACTGAAACATTTAAGTCCGCACTAATCACAACATTTCCGGTATTTCTTGGGTACATGGCTATTGGGATGGCATTTGGATTTATGCTGGTATCAGCCGGATACCATTGGTTGCTTGCTCCGCTCATGAGTACCCTAATCTATGCAGGTGCCGGACAGTATCTCGCAGTATCACTATTTGCCTCTAATGCACAGTTTATCGATATCATCACCGTAACACTCTTAGTAAATTCAAGACATATGGTATATGGTTTTTCATTATTCAGCAAATTCAGACACACCGGCATTGCAAAGTTTTATCTGATATACGGCCTATCCGATGAAACTTACTCATTATTGACAACAGTTAAACCGCCACAAGGTGCTGATAGCCGAAGATTCTACTTTTATATAACACTTCTTGATCATCTATGGTGGATCCTTGGTGGTACAATTGGTGCATTATTAGTAAATATCTTTAAATTTAACACAAAAGGGGTCGAATTTGCTCTAACCGCTCTATTTGTTGTTCTCATGATCGAACAATATAAGAACTGCGATAACAAGTTGCCATTTGTAATAGCGATTTTTTCAAGCCTTGTCTCATTAATCTTAATCGGGCCACAGAATATGCTGATTATCTCTATTATTCTATCTATAATCATATTGATCTCATTTAAGAGGGTAATATTGAAATGATGTCACTAAAGAATGTCTTTATATCAATACTGCTGATTGCAATAGCTACATATTTTACCAGACTATTTCCATTCCTCTTTTTTAGTAAAAAAGAACCGGGTCCGTTTATCAAGTATCTCGAAAAATACATACCGCCGATGATAATGGTTATTTTAATATTCTACTCAATAAAAGATGTAAGTTGGTTTGTATTGCCATTCGGCATCCCAGAACTATTTTGTATTTTATTGGTATTTGTTTTGCACATTTGGAAAAACAACCCATTATTAAGCGTTTTTATTCCGACAATTATCTATATGTATTTTGTGCAGACTGATATAATTTCTACTTTTTTTAAGTAGTTTAATCGAATATCTACAATATCAAGTTAAGTTTTTACAAAAAAAACCAATAATATATATTGAGAAACGGTTTAGTCATTCCGTTAATACGATCTTGATAACTATGGGAAAAACATGAAAACAAATAAAGAGAATAAAGACAATAAAGACAATAAAGACAATAGCAGAAACAAGACTAGTGAAAATGAAACCTTCAATGATAATACAAATATTTCTAAAAAAAATATACGAGTAACAATAAAATTTAAGATCTATCTTACATTTATTCTTAGTTTGACAAGTCTTGGACTTTTGGCCGGTACAAGTGCTACTATAAGATATCAAAAACTTGTAGATGAAAAAGACAGAAATATTATGCGGAACTGTGTAACAGGTGTAAACTCAGCGATAAGTATGGTTGATCAGACTCTACTATTTAATACAAAATCTATCAGCAATAAACGGTATCAGGATGTTTGGTATGCTGCAAAATTTGTTCAAAAATCAACCAAGATTATCGAAGTAAATATATATATAAAAGATGAAAATAATATTATTCAAACCTTCATTAGTACCGGCAACTCCGAAATAATGGGAGAAGTTATGAACTCGCGATTTATGAGCGTCAATCCGGACAGAGATGGGACTATAAAAAGAGTGTTCAACACAAAGAAGACATTAATTCCTAATAAATTTTATAGAAGAGCTAACAGTAAAATAACATATATGAATTATCTCTCACCTGTGATCATAGAAGGTGATGTTGTGGCTGTTATTGTTGCCAGTTATAGTGTGAATGAAAGTAATTCACAAAAGAGATCCTCCTTTTTAATTGTCTATTCATTAGTATTTGCATGTCTGTTATTAGGTTTTGGTCTTGGAGAGATGGTATCAAGAATGATTATCAATCCTATTATGACAATGATCAGTAATACAGAAAAAATTAAACAGAAAGACCTTACATTTAAGTTTGACATTGGTAAGAGAAATGATGAGTTTAATGACCTTGCATTTGCATTCACAGACACAGTTGAGACACTCAAGATTTTAATTCAAAAGGTATATATCGCAATTATTGTAATGAATAAAAATCTACGAACACTGTTTATCTCCTCTAATATAGTTGCCGAGTCTGCTAATGCACAGGCTGTTACTGTTGAAGAAACAGTATCTAGTTTTGAAAAACTGAATTCAATGGTTGAGACCATCTCTAATGAATCTGCTAAAGCCAATAACTATACTGTTCAGGCACTTGAAAAAGGTAAGATCGGTATGGAGTCTATGAAAAAACTTGAACTGGAGATGAATAAAATTGAAGCCAGTTCTGTTGAAATCACAGAGATCATTGAGATGATAAACGATATTGCCGAACAGACAAACCTCCTATCACTAAACGCCTCGATAGAATCAGCGAGAGCCGGTGAAGCCGGAAAGGGTTTTAATATAGTTGCCGGTGAAGTACGAAAGCTTGCTGAGAAGTCGACACAGGCTGCTAACCGGATAAATGAACTAATCAATAATAACAATAAGATTATTAAAGAGGGTGTAAACTATTCTAAGGAAACAACTAAGATTCTAAAAGATATTGCGATTTCAAATGAGCTTATCACAGGGCTTGTTAAGACAATCACAGAAGAAGTTCACAAGGTTAAATTCAGCTCATCAGAGATATTAAGAGCTGTTAATCACATATCTGAGATAGCACAGGCCAATCTGACACAAAGTGAGAGCGTTTCTAGTGCAATGGATGACTTCGTAGATCAAACAATTGAACTTCAGAAGTTTGTTGGACAGTTCGATGTTAGAACAGATAAAATCAAAGAAAACCAGGTTCACATTGAAAAGATTCTTGATAGCAAGCTCACCGAGGCAAATAAACTGATAAGCAGTTATGGTTTTGCGATTCTTCCATCTGGAAAGAAAGCTCGGATTGGAAATTTTGATGTGCCTGAATTACAAATTGGAACTACCCTTATTACAGGTAATCCAGATCTAGTTGATAATATATCAAAAAAGACAAATACCTCGGTAACATTGTTTCAACCGGTTGATGATTTGCTTGTCAGAGTATCTACAACTGTTCGTAATTTCGACAACTCAAGAGCAGTTGGAACTTCTATTGACTCTTCAAGTGCTGTATATCAGCAGGTAATGAGCGGAAAAAAATACTTCGGTCGTGCCTTTGTTGTTAATAGATGGTATGTTGCTGTATATGACCCGCTTATGGATGAAACCGGAAATATCCTTGGCGTAGTATATCTTGGTTTACCTGAGGAAATGGAGACTACAGCAACTAACAAGGATGCAAATATAATTGTCGATGATGGAACTATAGTAAAAGATGACTCATTTAAAAAAATCGAAGAATAGAACTCCTCTCAAAAGGAAACGAACAAAAAAAACCGACTACACGGGGAGAGTACTGGCATCAGTTCTCTCCTCTGTTGTTTTAATTTTCATGGCCATATTAATAACCGGCTTGATATATAGAAATTCTATAAATAACAGAATTGCTAATATTAACTATACAAGTAATCCTGCCGGTACTGATCTCGAAGGTTCTCAGCAGAACAAATCTCATGAAGAATCCAAAAGTGGAAACGGATTAACTTATAACGGAATAAACTATAATGGATTAAACTATAACGAAATACCCCATAATATAGAAACCCTTGAATCTACCAATAACACTTTAAACAAAGATACTTATAAAAAAGACATTCAACCAACTAAGACAGGTAATCTCAAGTCTGATAATAAGAGCATGGACTCTAAGATTAATCCAAAGATACGATCACACGAGAAGACTATTGTTCAAACAAGCCGTAAAACTAAATCAAATATTAACAATCCCACTCTTGTAAGTCACGCTGTGATCAACTCAACAAAAATCAAAAAGATGGAAAAAGAACATACAAGAGTTTCAATGCTGATAATTGTAATTGATGATGTCGGTTATAAACATGATACATATGACGCATTTCTTTCACTCGATATACCATTGACCTATGCAGTTATTCCTGAAACACCTTACGCTGATTATTATTATCAACGGATTAAAAAAACAGGCAATGATGTAATACTCCATATTCCTATGGAGCCACTAAAGGGTAGGAAATTCGTAGAATCTAATGCATTAATTTCCGATATGACTGATATAGAAATCAAAGATAAGATTAATAGGTTTCTCTCGCTCTATCCGGATGTTATCGGTGCGAATAACCACATGGGTTCAAAACTAATCAATGATACAAGAATAATGTCAATAATTCTAGAGACAATTAGTAGTAAGGGTATATTCTGGCTTGATTCTTACACAACCGGCACATCGCTCCCCTTAAATATATCCAATATGCTCGGCTTAAAGTACTATCGGAGGGATGAGTTCCTGGATAACATCAAAACAACTGACGCAATCAAATCTTCTATGGAAAGGTTAATCAAGAAAGCCCGCATCAATGGATATGCAGTCGGAATAGGGCATATTCAGACTAAACAGTTGCCGGGCGTACTCAAGAGTTATGCGGACAGACAGAATCAGCTCTCTATCAAATTTGTTACTCTTGACAAAATTAAATAAATTATACAATATAGAACTTTGATATTTAATATCTTCTTCCAATAATCAGAGAATGCTATAATTATATTTTACAAGTCTCTAAAAGGTGGTTAATTTGAAAACAGAATACTACAAGAACGGCTTCTTCGGTGAGTTTGGCGGCAGATTTGTTGCTGAAATCCTAAAACCTAACCTTGATCAACTAGATGAGGCATTTAATTTTTATATTAATGATAAATCATTCCTTCAGGAATTGAAATATTTACTAAAAAATTTTGTCGGTAGACCAACTCCGTTGATCTATGCAAAAAATTCATCTGATGCTCTGGGTGGTGCAAAAATTTACCTCAAACTCGAGGGACTTGCAAATACAGGAGCACATAAGATCAATAACGCAATTGGACAGGCATTGCTTGCTAAAAAGATGGGTAAAAAAAGAATAATTGCAGAAACAGGAGCAGGTCAACATGGTCTTGCAACAGCTAGTGCCTGTGCAAGACTCGGCCTGGAATGTGAGGTTTTTATGGGTTCTGTTGATATAGCAAGACAGAGACCAAATGTTATGTGGATGGAGTTATTTGGTGCAAAAGTTACCTCTGTTGAGACCGGAACAAAGACTCTAAAAGATGCAGTAAACGCAGCACTAAGAGAATGGACAAATAGAGTAGCTGACACGCATTATTTGCTCGGTAGTGCCCTCGGTCCTTCCCCGTACCCTATTATGGTTAAGGAGTTTCAGTCAGTAATCGGTAAGGAAGTAAAAAAACAAATCAATAAACAAAAAGGTAGAAATCCTGATTACATAATTGCCTGTGTTGGAGGCGGCTCAAACTCAATTGGAGTTTTTTCTGAATTCATTAACAATAAAAAAGTTAACCTAATTGGAGTTGAGGCCGGTGGCAAAGGACCTTTGCCCGGACAAAATGCAGCAAGAATCACAGGCCCCGGTTCAACCGGGATTGTCCAGGGGTATAAATCCCTTTTTTTACAGGATGAGGATGGACAACTTATTGAAACACACTCTATCTCGGCCGGTTTAGATTATGCAGGAATCGGCCCGGAGCTTGCACATTTAGCAGGAACAGGCAGAATTCAATTTACAAAGGCAATGGATGATGAGGTTATTGAGGCCTTTAAGTTTTTTGCAAAACATGAAGGTATAGTACCTGCAATGGAATCCTCTCACGCACTTGCTGAGGCGATAAAACTTGCACCAACTCTTAGCAGAGACAAAATTATAGTCGTAAATGTATCAGGTCGTGGTGACAAGGATATATTTATAACAGCTCCATATGCCTCCGGTGATAAATGGTTTTCTTTTTTAAAGGAGGAGGTAAAAAGAGATGAACAAAATAGATAGTAAACTTGAGCAGATCAGGAACGAAGGCAGAATAGGTTTAATGGGACATATAATTGCAGGATTCCCGGATATTGAGTCTTCATATCAGGCCGCGATGGGTATAGTAGAGGGTGGGATCGATTTTATGGAAATTCAAATCCCATTTTCAGACCCTACTGCAGACGGTCCGACTATCGAGGGTGCCTGCTATAAAGCCTTGGCATCAGGTTTTAAGGTAAAGGACGGGTTTGCTCTTCTTAGAAAGATTACATCTTCCTGTGAAATACCTGTACTTATTATGACCTACGGAAATATCGTATATAAATATGGTGTTCAGAAATTTATCGAGGATGTAAAGAATAATGGTGGAGCAGGCGTCATAATACCAGACATCCCTGTAGAGAGCGACGAAAACCTTAATAAATATTGCAGAGACAACGATATTAAAAATATTATGATATGTGCACCAACCACAACAGATCAGAGATTAAAAAAGTTGTCCTCCAGGGGAACAGGTTTTATATATACTATTTTACGAGAGGGTACAACAGGGGCGATAACTAATATTACAGAACAATCTATCGAAAGAATTCAAAAGATTAAAAGTATATGTAAACTCCCTATTGCAGTTGGTTTTGGAATTAGATCCTCCGAACAGATTAAGGCTTTGAAGGGACACGCTGATATTGCAATAGCAGGAAGTTATTTTGTCAAGGTGATCGAGGAAGTTACAGATAAACCTGTTATCAAAACAGACGATGAGATGGCTAAAACAGAAAAACAACAACAAAGTAGTTCTTCCAAAAGTTCAAACAAAAGTTCTACCAAAAGCTCCACTAAAAAATCTACTAAAAATTCAGATACAAAATCAACTAAGGCATCCAAAAGCGACTTACAATTATCACTAAAAAAAGCAACCGAGAGTTTAAAGAACTAGTTAAACTTATCGAGGTTCTCAAATACCGCATATTTATTAAAAAAGCCTCAACCTACAATTAAACCTGTTTAACTGTAGGCTGAGGCTTTTATATATTATAGTTAAAATCGTATCTTATTATTTTTTTTCCGGCGGTGCTTTTAAATAATCTATTGCATCTTTAGCGGCATTTCTTATGTGATTATTATAGTTTGACATTTGTATTTCTGTCAAAACATATACTGCATCTACATAACCTGACACACTGTTTCTTGCAACATTCTTTACGGCATTAATCAATGCTAAAACAAGTCTCGGCTCAGGTCTATAAGTTGATCTATATATGTATACCAATGTTCTTAGAACTTCTGCCCTGGAGTTATCTCCAACAGCTGCCAACTGGTTACATGCTTCTACCCTTACTTCAGGATCTTCATCAGTAATTAAAATATTAACCAGTGCATCCCTTGCACCATCTCCACCTAATTTTCCTAATACCATACATGCTTTCTTTCTTACCTCAGGGTAGTTGTTAATAAGCATATTATCTCTGTACTCTCTTCTTACTGTTCCCTCTTCAGCAAGATAAATTGCCAAATCTACAAGTCGCTTGTCTTCCTGAGTATATAAAAGTTTTCCCCATTCATTCAAAATTTTATCAAGAGCATCAAGCTTTTCTTCCCGACCGCCCGATCTTGATTGATAAAAGTAAATGTTTATAGCTCTTTCTCTTTCTTCTCTCTTTGCTTCACGCAAAAGTTTTTGTTCCGGAGTCTCATTACTAAAACCCATCATTACTGTAAAAAAAGAAAATACCAATAATAACAATACATTTTTTGACATAATTTTTTCCTCAAATATATTAAATATCAACCCGCCATCCACCTTTTTCCAACACAAAAGTATAGGAAAACCCGGGTATATTACCAAGTTTACACATTACCTTGAGGGTATTCTGATTGATAATCTCATAACCCTCAAATTCCATCTTTTTTCCGGCTCTTGACTTAACAACTACATGCTCAAAATAGTCCTTTGCACTAGTAAGAGTTATTTTATTATTATATAAAAAACCGGCTGTTTCAGATAGTCTTGTCATCTCTGATTTATTATTCAGATATGACTTATACTTCTCAGACAATGAATCATACCATTCATTATAGCTTCCTGCAAGTATCATATTCTCAATAGAGTCAAACACTGTTTTAATCTTACTGCGTAATAAGTCCTCAGGCTCTTTAATATCAATCACAATAACACTAGACTGCGATGAACTTGACGAACTTATATTAACCACCTCTTCAGGTGTATTATCCACACTCTTACAAAACACGAAAAAAACTATTATCATAGCCGTAGCAAGTAAAAATAAAAGCTTAATTCTCATTGTGCTTAACATCACATTATCCTTTTACAAAATCATTATATAACATTTAGAATAAAAGTAAATAAAAAAAACAATATTTTTATCCTTTAAAGTATTATCGTTATTTAATGTCTCAAAATTTAATGTTTCAAAAAGAATATATCAATAATAATTCATTTTATCAATTATTTTTTATAAATATTAAAGAAATCTTGTACAAATTTTTTGTTAATTAATTATTAAATTATTTTATATTGCTATTTCATATTTAATATTATAATAATTAGCATTAAATAAAAAGGAGTTCTAAAATGGAACAAATTGAGTCAGGTGATGCCGCCTCATTAATACAATCGCCGGAGGTTCAACAAGATGATCCTGAGCCTTCCGGTAGTAGAATTAATCTTCTATTAGACAGTTACAGAAACTTCAATAAAGACGACTGTCTTAATCGTTTCCCTGTAACACAGAAAATTTCTGAATTCATTGATAAATTCTTTCCGGGATTATCTAGTGAATCATGGAATAATTGGCACTGGCAGATTAAAAATTCTATTACAGACTATAGCATCCTTAATCGTATCTTTTATAACTCTCCGGAGTTTAGCAATCTTGTCGAACAAAGACTGCCATTCAGAATAACACCCTACTATGCATCTATCGCGTACAACTCAGAAAAAATCCGAAAAACTGTAATCCCTTCTTCAAGTGAATTGATCGTCTCTGAAGGAGAATCAATAGACCCGTTAAATGAAGATCACGATAGATCTGAACACTGCATAGTTCATAGATATCCGGATAGAGTATTACTGCTTGCAACAAATTTTTGTTCCGTTAATTGCAGATACTGTACTAGGTCTAGAATTGTCTCCAATAAACATTTTTCAAAAAAACAAGTCTCAAGATGGGATGCCGCCTTCGAATATATAAGAAACCATCCGGAAGTTAGAGATGTCGTTATTTCAGGTGGAGACCCGCTAACCTTACCTAGTGTTTCTCTTGAGTATATTCTATCTAATTTAAAATCAATACCACATGTAGAGATGATTAGGATTGGAACAAAGGTCCCTGTTGTTATGCCAATGAGAATAACTAAGAAACTTGCAAAGATGATTAAAAAATACAATCCTGTTTATTTTAGTATTCACTTTACTCATCCTGACGAAATTACGGATGAAGTGAGGGAAGCCTGTTCAATTTTGGCTGACAATGGTTTTCCGCTTGGTTCACAGACTGTATTGCTTAAAGATATTAATGATAGTCCGGAGATTCTAAAGGAATTGTATCATAAGTTATTAACAATTAGAGTAAGGCCCTATTATCTATATCAATGCGACCCCATTATTGGCTCTGCACACTTTAAAACACCTGTGAGTAAGGGTGTTGAAATAATTGAGAGTCTTAGGGGATGGACAAGCGGATATGCTGTACCACATTTTGTTATAGACGCACCCGGTGGGGGAGGCAAGATTCCGGTTATCCCGAACTATCGTCTTCCTAACGACGAGAATGGTAACATTATTTTACGGAACTATGAAAACAATACATATAAATACTATGACAGATAGATATATAAGGAGTAAGTTGTGAGTATATGTTCAAACTGTGCATCTCTGCAGAAAACCTGCTGCCAGGGTAGCGATATAATATTAACTGACAATGATATCAAACGAATTGCCCCATTAGAAATAACTGAAAAAATAGCAGTTAAAATCGGTGGATTCTATGAGAGGAGATTTCCTGCCGACTATGATTATGGTCAGGATGAGGATCCAAACTGGGATAGTTACACGCTTGACTCTGATAGAAAAATGCAGCTAATGAAAAAAAATCAACATGGAAACTGTGTATTCTTAGGAGATGCCGGCTGTAAACTCGAATTGGAGATGAGACCGGTTATATGTCGAATCTATCCATTCTACTATAATGAAGAAAAAATTTTAGAATTGGACCCTTACAAATGCCCTTCAGGAATAGTTATTAATGATGATAGGTGGCTTAGAGAAAATCTTGGAGTTGATAAAACTATGGCAGATCAATGGAGAGCTCAATTTTACAAAGAACTAAAGGAAGGTAATATATATAATGAAAATCGGACTAACATATGATTTAAGAGATCACTATCTTAAAGAAGGATACAGCGAAGAGGAGACTGCCGAATTTGATCGAGAGTCAACAATTGAAGCACTGGAGGAGGCTGTTAGAGCAAATGGTCACATTCCCGAAAGAATTGGAAATATTAAACAACTGGTTGCTGCATTAAACTCCGGAAAAAAGTGGGATATGGTATTTAATATCTGCGAGGGATTACATGGAAAATATTCAAGAGAGGCACAGGTTCCTGCATTACTTGATGCCTACAATATACCCTATACATTCTCAGATCCGCTGATAATGGCACTCTCTTTAAAAAAAGACCTTACAAAAGTTGTAGTAAAAAATGCCGGTTTTAGGACGCCTGATTTTTATTTGATTAATAATGTTGATGAGATTGCCTGTGTTAAATTGAAATTTCCGGTATTCCTGAAGCCTGTAGCAGAGGGGACAAGTAAGGGTGTATCGGAAAACTCAAAGGTCAACTCACAGGATGAACTAACCGCAGTAGCAACAACACTTCTCAAGAAGTACAAGCAGCCTGTTCTAGCAGAGAGATTCTGTACGGGCAGGGAGTTTACAACAGGTGTACTTGGGACAGGAAAAGATGCAGAGTATCTGGGAGCACTTGAGATTATACTAAATGAATCTGCTGAAAAAAACGCATATTCCTATATTAATAAAGAACGGTGTGAAGAGCTGGTTGAATATAGACTTCTCGTTGACGATAAGTTGAACAGCAAACTCGGTGAACTCTCGTTAGGTATATGGAATCTGCTTGAGTGTAGAGATGCCGGCCGATTAGATTTTATGATGGATGAGGATGGAAAACTCTCATTTATAGAGGTTAATCCACTTGCAGGTATTCATCCGACACACTCGGACCTTCCAATTTTGTGGTCAAAACTCGGGCGTGATTATAATGATCTTATAGGGCGGATAATTGATTCTGTAATGAAACGATCTGAAATTAATGAAACCTCACGATTGAAGTCTGTTCTATGAAAAAAATATTGATCCTTACTGATGCAATCTCTGAAAATCCCAGAGAGGACGAACTAGACACGCTTGTCCAGGTTAAGGCTATAGAATCCTCGCTAAAAAATCTAGGATACATAACTGAAATATTGTTTTATGAAAGCATTTCAACTACGGCTAAAAAAATCAAATCTACAAAGCCCTACATCGTTTTTAATCTGGTTGAGGACGAAAGATATATTTCTCTCGTCCCCCTTATGCTTGAAAAAATCGGGGTAATGTTTACAGGTGCAGGCAGCGACTTCTTTACCAAGACCAATGATAAGATTAAAACTAAACACCTCTTTAAAAACATTTCAAGCTTGTTGATCTCTGTCCCCGGCTATATATCTGAGCAAGATGAGTCTGAAGAAATAGATCGTCTAAGTAAAGTAATTATAAAACCTGTATCTATGCACGGTTCTTTTGGGATTGATAGTGATTCGGTTATGACTATGACTACGAAAAGTGCCATCCTTAACATCTTGAAGAATAAAAGGGAGCAATATGGGGTCGAGTTTTTTGCAGAAGAATTTATATGTGGCCGAGAATTCAATGTTGGCGTTATTGGCGGTATGACCCTGCCATTTGCTGAGATGGTGTTTAAAAATTACCAATCTGACACTCCCAATATTATTGACTATAAAGCAAAGTGGGATGAATACTCACACGAGTATCACTCAACTGTTAGATGCTTTGACTTCGAGGATCCAAATTGCCATATCAAATCAAGAATTAATTCTGCATCTGACTTACTGATAGATAAATTTAACATATCAAGCTTCGTTAGGTTTGATTACCGGTATTCTACCGATGGAAAAGTCTACCTGCTCGAGATAAACGCTAACCCGTGCCTCTCGCCTGATGGCGGATTTTTTGCGGCCTGTAAAGAATTAGGTCTATCATATGATAAGATGGTCAATATAATAATTAATGAGACTATTAATAAAACAAAATTTTAAAACAGAATAAAACAGAATAATAAACTCTAAGTTAGCGGGAGGTAGTTTTGAAAGATAATAGTAATGCTGTAACTTTAAGGTATGATGTTCATAGAGAGGACATTGAAAATATTAGAAATATAGTTGTCTCTACCGGATATTTTGACAACGATGAGATTGAGGTGGCAGTCGAGCTTATTGAGGAGTATCTTCACAAAGGTAAAAAAAGCGGGTATAATTTTATCTTTGCTGACTGCAATAATGAGACTGTTGGTTACTCATGCTACGGATTAATACCATGCACTAAGATTAGTTACGATCTTTATTGGATAGCTGTATCTGATCAATATCAAGGTCGTGGTATCGGCAGGGAATTGTTGAATGCAACAGAGAACTTAATAAGGATAGATGGAGGAAAACAGATCTTTGTTGAGACCTCATCAAAAGAGCAGTACCAATCAACCAGGGCATTCTATGAAAAATGCAGATATGACAAATCTGCAGAGATAACAAATTTCTATGACTATAATGATAACAAAATCATATATGTAAAGAAAATTTAATTTATTTTAATCCGATTAATAGGTCTAAAGACCTATAAAAGTAGGCCCTTAGACCTATTGCAATTTGCCCGGATAGTGTTAAAATCTCCTTAATTCACGGGAGGTTTAATATGCTTTTACATGCTAATAAAATAACAATCTACAGAGATATTATTGAAAAATCTTTCTATGACACATTTCGTGAGATGAATAATGATGAACCGAACAAAAATCACACAGGGCTAACTAATACGATCGAATCTAATCATAAGATATTGTTATTTAATTTACATGAGATCGATTATTATAAAATCATCTCATGTGAAAACGGCATATGGAAATTTATATATAAATCTGTCGATGAAAAAAATGCCGACTGCATTATTGATATAAAATATGCAAAAAGATTTCATAATGTGATCACAGGCAAACTGTGCCAGTTAAATCATAGATTAATAGGAAACTACACTGTTAAATATAAAGATAAAAATCCAATTTTTTTCTATCGCTTTCTAAGCGTATTTACCCAAAACTACACAAAAAACTCAAAAGGCTATAGAATCAACAATAAGTCTAAAAAAAACATAACCATAAAACATCTATCTGATACGAACCTTATCCTCGATAGTGTAAAATCATATCAATTGCCATAGTGGAATACCCAAAAGTTATCTGATCTACAGATGCTCTTGCATTATTCCCTTTAGTTTTTATTCATGAGGTTCTCATGAGGCTTTTGTAAAAAAGATTATTTTTGCAAGAGCCTCACAGGATTGAATTTAATTGAGGTTAATAAAGTGCCTATTCAGATACAACAATCGATTATTAGCATGCCTACGATAATCTGATTCAGGATAGTCTTTAATAATTTTTTGATAGACTCGGATTGCTTCCCGGATCTCCGGGTTCTTTTCTATCTTTTCCAGTGAATATGCAAGATAAAACAATGCCTTGTCTATAGATATAGAATCGGTGAATGTTGCAATAAACCGCCTGTATTCATCAGAGGCCGATTTATACTCACCCATATTGAAATAAACATCAGCTAATTGAAGATAAAGCCGTTCGGCAATTGAGCTTGAAAGTGACTGTGAAAAACCGTATTCATATAGAGCCTCGATTGCCTCACTAAATTTTTTTAATTCCTTCAACGAGGTTACCAGGTTTATCAATGACTCATAGTAATAAATACTGTTCTTTTCAACAAGAGCTTCTCTATAAAATTTTACTGACTCATTAAGATTTTTCTTGTAATCATTGATTACCCCCATTTTATATGAAACTTCAGGATTTGCTCCTCCGTCTTTAATTATCTCGCTATATCGTAACTCAGCTTCTCTGTAACGCTTCTGATCAAATAGTGAGTCAGCAAATTTAAGCCTATGATCACCCTTGTTTTCTTTTTTTGGAGTATTATTTTTTTTTTCATTTTTTATATCATTTTTTTTCTCGCTACCGGAAGATATATTTGATAAATTACCGGATGAGTTCTTTTCAGATGAAGAAGTAGAGAATGATTCACTAACTATCTCTGAGTGTTGAATTGGTTTAACAAAAATTGAGTAGCTTTTTCTGGTAATAGTGTCTGACTCAATGTCGTAGTGAAGAAGTCTAACCTGTGT
The DNA here is from genome assembly GCA_964471825.1 of uncultured Spirochaetales bacterium. GTDB lineage: Bacteria > Spirochaetota > GWE2-31-10 > GWE2-31-10 > CAYYKD01 > CAYYKD01. Next base: position 7,790 of record CAYYKD010000003.1, on the reverse strand, counting down.
ATGCCCCGGTTTATCTGCTCGGAATCGAAAAACAGTCGTTGCAGTTTTGACGATTCTCTCAAGAAGGGTGAGTAACTGAGGTTCGACCCCCCTTACAATCCATCCGGAATTATCAAGAACTATACTTATCTCACCCTTCTCATCCACTGTAAGCGATTCTAAATTATCTTCCTTGACTACTGTTCTTGTGAAGTCGTTAATCTTTATAGTGTTCTGCACTAAATACCCATCAACTTCCTGTGTTATACTATTAAGCTCTTTTTTAATAATTGGCTCAATCCCATTTATTATAAGTAAGTTCTTTAAGTTTGCCTCTGGTTTCTTTATAGATTCAATATTTTTTTCCGGTACAAATTCTTTAATGACCCCAAAGTCCTTTCTCTTAGCAGACATTGCTGTTTTAAACTCAACATCAGAGCTTGAGTCTATCTGCTTAACAACTTGATCTGTAAATTGTTCCAGATGTGCCTTTTTAATAGAAGTGTTTTTATTTGAGTTAACAGTCTTTATAAGATCATCGTAGTCACTGCTTATTATTTCATTAAGGTTATTTCTTTTATTGTTTATAAAACTGTTATCAATTGCGAGTTTAGGAGTCAAAGCAGAATCGTCTGAAGGATCGGTGTTGTCGATATTTTCAACAACTATTTTGTTAACCTGTGTGTTTTTTTGTGAATTATTAACTGACAGGCATGAAGAGAGAGAGAGTGTTATAATAGAAAGCATGATAATAGAAGGTATGACAATAGATAGAAATATTCTAACATATCTGTTCATTTTGCCCTCTTTTCAAATTCAAACAGAAAAGTGTCTGAAATAATTTTTTCATGAATAGTCTCAATACTCTTTGTCAAGTAGGAAAGGTCAGGAGGAGTTGAGCTTTTCACAGGGTCCAGCTCCAGCCACTCATTCGTAAGGCTAAACTCATCAAGAACCGGGTATTCGAGAAGATCAACCACAAAGAACTCATCACCCTCGGCTTTTTGATACATTGAGTCTTTTGTTTGAATTGATTTTTTAAATTTTATATCTTCTTTACCGTTTCCTGAAGACAGCGATAGTCTTACAAGTGCTACAGTAACAGAGAATAAAATTATCGCAACACCAAGTATACCAATTATGATCATAATCTCGCGATGTTTATTATCAATGAAATGAATAATATTGTCTAAAAATGCCGGTCTAAACGACTTCTTGTTCGGCGATTCTTGCTGAGACAATCTTTGACACCCCTTTAACTTCCTGAGTTACCCCTATCATTATATCAGCAGAGGCAATTGTTTTTTTATTGTGAGTTATCATAACAAACTGTGTTGAATGTTTAAAGTCTTTTACGAGATTTATAAATCGTCCTACATTTTCCTCATCAAGAGCGGCATCTATCTCGTCAAGGATACAGAATGGAGATGGTTTAACCTGAAATGTAGAGAACATCAAGGCTATTGCTGTCATTGTTCTCTGACCACCGGAAAGAAGTGATATATTTTGATTTTTCTGACCGGGTGGTTGTGCGATTATTTCAATCCCTGATTCCAGAATGTTTTCTGCCTCTGTCAGCATAATATCAGCGTTACCGCCATCAAATAGTTTCTTAAAGAGTTTATGGAAATTTTCCTTAATCTTCTCAAATGTTGCCTTAAACAGCTCCTCTGATACCCTGTTGATTTCTTCAATCATCTTAAAGATGTCTTTTTTTGCCTTCTCCAGATCGTCAAGCTGCTCTTTAAGCAGGTTGTATCTATCCTCAAGTATCTTGTACTCCTCAAGAGCCATAAGATTAACACTACCCAATGAGCTGATTTCCTGTTTAACCTCTGATAGATCGCGTCTGATAAGTTCGTAATCCCGGCCGCTTATAAGTTCAGGTTTATTCTCATACTCCTTTATGTCAATCGAGTAGTTATCATAGAATACAGAGTATATATTTTCAAGTGTTGTACTGAACTCTGCATATTTTATATTTAGCTGCTCAAGAGATTCTTTTTTAGAGATCAGTTTAGCGTTAAGTTCTTTAATTTTTCTCTGTTTAAGTGATACCTTGGTATTCTCTGCAACTATAAGATTCTCAATCCGCTTGGATTCTTCATCGAGACGTTTCTGATCTATGCTCATTTGATTGATCTTATCAACCGTCTGCTCTATCTGTAGCACAAAGTCATTCATTCGGTTTTCATTGTGGATGATCTTCTGTTCGAGATCTTCCTTTGAGCTCTCATAGTTAGTTTTAAGGCTTATAAGTCTTGTAATATCCTTATCAATTGAGTTTCGTTTTTCTTTAAGGGTTGAAAGATTGATCTTAAGTTCTGAAAGCATCTCCCTATAATCTTCCTTTTTGCTCTTTTTCTTAGAAATATCTTCCTTTATAAGTGCAATCTCTTCAATACATTTTTTGATAGATGATGACAATAAAGTAATTGATTGTTCTACCGATCTCTTCTGCTGTAGAAATCCATCAGGATTAAAGATGTCGTTAAGGAAAATCTCTGAAGTAGATATATATTTTTTTACGGTGCTGTCCAGTCCTCCAACTTTTGATTCGATTGTTTGAAGATCATTTTTTAATTCCTCAAGTCGTTTCATAAGTTCACTTGAATTGCCTGTAATATTGCCTATCTGCAAAATATCATCTATAAACTTTCGTTTCTTAGGAAGCATATCAAGTACAAACTTAATATTCTCATCAATTGAGAGTTTAAAACCGGTTATCTCATCTGAGTTAACATCTATCGCGTTAAGGGATTTATCAATCTGAATTATCAGTCTATCAATAATGTGTTTGTGATCGTCACGATTTTTTTCAAGATCATTATTGTTTTTTTCTATCAATACATTTAGCTCTAAGAGCCTGTCATTAAGTTCGGATATCTCTTCCTCAAGGCGGGTTATGGTGTTTGTATAGAAGTCATTATCTCTCATAAGGCCGATGATTTTTTCTTCTATTTCATCCTTATCTTCATCGATAAACTCAAGTTCGCTATTAATCTCGGCTAGTTTTTTTTCAGCAGACTTTAATCTTTCTACATCACCCTTATTATTCATCTCGTACTGGTTAAACTGGTCCTTGAGAGAGGCGATCTTCGATGCTAAGACCTTTACATCTCCCTCAACAGTAAATGTGTCCCGTTGATTTGAAATCTTTTGGCTTTCAAGACGAGACAGCTCATTCATATGATCTTCAATCCCGGTCTCTGATTCCTCAAGCTCATTAGTTATATCGATTAATTGATCCTTAATGGTCTTAATCTTTGCTTCCTGCTCTGCACAGAGTTCTTTATTCTTAATAATCTTTGTGAGGTTGAGTTCTATCTCAAGAGCAAGTTCTCTCTCTCGAAGTTGTTTAAAGCGTCTTGCCTTTTCAGCCTGATTCTTTGTATGCTCGTATTGACTTTTTACTTCCTTGATAATATCATTAATTCTAAGAATATTTTCATCGGCTTGCCTGAGATTACTCATTGCCTCATTTCTTTTTACCTTGTATTTGGTAATACCTGCAGCTTCCTCGATAATGTATCGTCTGTCCTCAGGTTTTGTCGAGAGTATCATGTCTATCTTGCCCTGCTCCATAACACTATAGGCAGACTTACCAACACCAGTATCAAAAAATAGATGCTGAACATCCTTAAGTCTAACCTTTTCCTTGTTGATAAAGTAGTCAGACTCACCTGTAGCGTAGATAACTCGAGAAACTTCAACCTCATCGTAGTCTATAGGTAATATATTGTTGTCGTTAGATAATACAAGTTTTACCTCTGCACGGCTTAATGCCCGTTTATGCTCGGTACCTTTAAAAATAACATCCGTCATACTGGATGCTCTAAGTGAACTACTCTTTTGTTCTCCGATTACCCATTTGATAGAGTCTACAACATTGGATTTGCCGCATCCGTTCGGGCCGACAATTGCTGAAACACCTTTAACAAAGTTGACCTCTGAGATGTCACAAAATGTCTTAAATCCATTTAAAACCAGCTTTTTTAAAAACATTATATGTAAGCTCCATACCTATATTTGTGTGTTCACAAGGCTCTTCTATGAGATAGTTAGAATTAAAAGTATTCTCTTTAAACGATTCGTATAAAGAAAGCCCGCAATTAACGAATAATATTTATATCATTTAATTACTAATTTTGCAAGAAATACACTTATAATTAAACTTTTACATCTGACAATTTTTTTAAATAATCGTCAGCTGATTTTGCATTGCAGTTTCCCCAATATTTGTTAAGTTCTTTATCAAACCAATTAATTGGTTCTACATTCATTGATTTTTGATCGGCCATACTAAAACTGGCAAAGTTTAAATAAATATATAATGCAATTGCTCTTTTGTAGATGTATTCATTTGGGGTGTTTTTGTAATCTGCAACAATTGGAATTAACAGTTTTGGCAATATATATGGAAAATCTTGAAACCTTGTAACAAATGCCATATTCCATGTCTGGTACAAGTCTGTCCATTCAAGACCAAATGGAAAACACCTTAGTGGTATTTTTCCGTCGTCAGACCACCTGCTCGGGCCGGCACCTGTTAGCGGGTCTTTTTTTAATGCCCCTGCTTTATTCTGAGCAAGAACTTTACCGGCTTTTGCGTTGTCTTTGTTTTTTGATTTCCAGTCTGTCCATGTGGCTTCCCAAATATTGATTGCAACTCCCATCCCTCCGGATTTTGGAGGTATAAATTTTGTTGTATGGTATTTTATATAATGTTCAATAGGTTTTTCGACTGATATAAGCTTGATTTTATGAAAAAGAGGCAATAGTTTGAACGAATTGGAAGCTTTTCGAGCTTTTTTAAAGTTACTGTAAATAGAATCAAGAAGAACATGATTATCAACAATTGCTCTTGTTAGATTTTCTAAAACTAGTGAATATGCAACAATATCAGGAATTATAACTGCACCTTCTTCATCAAACTTCTTTTTAAGTGTACTAAACTGCGATTGTGTAATTGAATCAATAAAAAAAGTTAAGTAATTATTTTGAAGGAGTATTTTTTCAACATGGTCAATTAATAGATTAATCTTTGAATTTGTCATATCACTTGGTAAAAGTATTGAAGAATATTTTTGAAATTCAGAGTCATACCATTGACCATTTTCATTTATCAGATGTAGAGTTTTGTAATGTTTTTCCATGCGGGTAAACATTTCTTTTTCGGTTATGCCTTCCATAGATTTCTTAATAGTTTCCGATAAGTTTTTTAAGTTCATAGCAGTCTCTCCTTGTTTTATTATATGTAGACATCAGTTTTAAACCAAAAATTAACGACAACGCTATTCAAATGAATATAGAATCATTGAATCAGTCTTGCCCCTGATTGAAATATTCTGATGTTCTTTACTATTAATTGTTTCAAGCCATTCCTTATTTAAAAGTGAATAAGTCGTTTCACTAATTAGAATCCCTTTCTGAAGATCTTTGGTCATTTTTTCAATTCTTGAGGCAAGATTTACAGTATCGCCGATAACTGTAAATTCCATTTTTTTATCATTACCTATATTGCCGGCAATTACTGAGCCCGAATGAAGACCGATACCGATTTCAACGGGAAATTTACCTTCCGCTAATCTTTCAGAATTAAATCTCGCAAGTGCCTCACGCATTGCAAGAGATGCAAGAACAGCATTCTGAGCGTGATTCTCAGTTCTTACAGGTACTCCAAATATTGCAAGTATGCCGTCGCCGATAAACTTGTCAATTATCCCATTATGTTTTAATATAACTTCGATCATGTGGTTTAAATAACTATTTAAAAACAAAACAACCTCTTCAGGCGATATGTTTTGTGCAATCCCTGTAAAATTGCGAATATCTGTGAACATGACCGTTGCATTATACAAATCCCCACCAAGATTAACATTACCCTTAAGAATCTCCTCTGAGATCTCCTTTGCAAGGTAACGGCCGAATAAATTTTTCAGGTTTTCCCTTTCTTGAAGGCCAACAATCATTGTATTGACGCCTTCAACAAGCTGCCCCACCTCATCGTTTGTTCTTACAATAGAAAAATTATTAAAATTACCGGTGCTGATCTCTTTCATATTATCCAATACATCGTTGATTGAGCAAACTATCCCCATTGTTGTCCATCTTACAAAAAGAGATACATAAAAAATAGTTATAATCAGTCCTGATATTATTCCGATGATCATTTGGTATGAATCAAATGTATTGATATAAAAAACAAGCGGGATTTTGGGGTCCAGCTGCATATTTTTAAAAAAGTCTATGATTGAATAATCGCTATAAAATTTATTGGTTAGTTTTGCAAAACTCCCGAAGAGCAAGTTAATTTCGTCTGATTTGAGTAGTGAATAGTTCTCGATAAATGTAAAACTAAAAAAGACATAGAAAATAACTACAGTGATAGGAAGAAGAGTTGTCATAAATGTTGAGATTACTATTTTATATTTTAATGAAGAAAACCTATTCACATCGAGTCTTTTTTTTAATTCGTCCTTTGAATAAAAATGCTCAATATACTTTTGTTGGACACGGTTTTTCTGCCAGAAAAATATCAGTAAACCTGACAGAATACAGATAGTAAATGTTAATAACAATGAAAATCTAGTCAATTTCATCAAAAATTCAGGATAATTTAAAATATTCATCCCTATAAGAGTTACTAAATGGGTTACAATAAAAATTGACATGAATATCAACAAATTGATAATTGGCGTTTTTAACAAGAATGTCCTACAGAATTTTTCAATAAAAAGAGGTGTTTTCTTATTTTTTCGCTTATATGATAGAAATAACTTAAAAGGCAGATTAAATAAATAATACAGGATAAAACCCGCGAAAGCTAATTTAAAAACAAGATCGTTTAATTTTTTATCGTTTTTTGAAATATCAAAATTGTCAGATTGGTTTTTTATGATTGAGTCAATCTTTTTTTTTATCTGATCATCGATTTTTTTTCCATCTTTATGTGACTTCGCATGCTCATCAAAAGTATCTTTTAAATCTTTTAGATCTTGTTGATTTATGTCGCTGAGTGTCCATGAGAGTAATTGATCCGGTGCTTTTTTTAGAAAAATAAATGTACTCACGGAGGCGGACATCATTCCGAATATAATTATAGAAGTAAATAAAATCCGTAAAATAAAATAGGATGGTATTTTTTGTTTCATAGAATTAATTTATATACAAAACTTTTAGCTTTGTCAAAAAGAATTATTTAAGTTTATGTTTTATCTCTTTTTCTGTTTAAAGAGCGAATTTAAAGACCGAAACTAAAGTTCTTCCGTATATTGTAAGATAAGTCAAAAAAATTATTTGCCTTTTAGAAATAAAATGACTATCATACTAAGAACATTTTAATGGAGGTGGAAGTATGTTAAACGAAGGGGAAATTGCACCGGATTTTTCTGCAGTAGATGAAATGGGGAAAACACACAAACTGTCAGAATACAGAGGTAAAACAGTTGTACTGTATTTTTATCCAAAGGACAATACACCCGGCTGCACAACACAGGCTTGCAGTTTTAGAGACAACGCTGAGGCACTTTTAAGCCGGAAGGCCATTGTTATCGGTGTTAGTCCGGATGACGGAAAAGCACATAAGAAATTTAAAGAAAAATTTAATCTCGACTTCACATTGCTTTGCGACACAGATCATAGGATTTCCTCTGATTATGGAGTCTGGGGAGAAAAGTCAATGTATGGAAAAAAATACTTTGGGATAAATCGAACAACATTTATTATAGATGGAAATGGTCTGAAAAAAAAAATATTCACAAAGGTAAAACCTGAAAACCACGCTCAATTGATACTTGAGAATTTATAGG
>CAYYKD010000002.1:130894-139122 GCA_964471825.1 uncultured Spirochaetales bacterium | reverse complement strand
ATCCAAAACCTGAATAAGATCACTATTTTGATATTCCCTTATTACAAGTTTATTAATCAATTATTCATTCCTCTTCTATGTGTCGGTAATTTCGTTCAACTACGAAGTATATGTAAAAAAAAACCATCAACCCCCAAATGAGGTTTTTAGAATTGCCCATAACAATGAGTTAAGGTCGATACTTTACAACCCACTCAAGAGACTCACCCTCAAGAAATGATTTTATAGCATCAATATTCTTTTTTACATTAAGAAGCCCAGTTAATGTTTCCTGTGCAACCCGTGATGCGTCCTCAATTTTCATATGAAATATATCGTCAGAATACCGCTTAACAAGTGCAAGTGCATCAGGAGAACTGGATAGAAGTCTCTTTAGATATTCCTTTAGCTTCTTTTCTAGAAGTTCATCCTCACAAACCTCATCTACAACACCAAGGTCCTTAGATTCTATGGCAGAAAATTTTCTTGATGATAAAACCATAAACCTTGATTTTTTAAAATTTACCCTTTCTAACAAAAACGGGAAAACATAGGCCGGTATAATTCCAAAAATCACCTCGGATAGACCAAAATTTGATCTGCCGGTAGCTATAACAATATCACAGGCAAGTGCTATCCCCATCCCGCCTGCTAAGACATCACCATCAATTGCAGCTATAACAGGCTTAGATGAATTTCTTATCTCCATAACTGCTCTAATGTAGGGTTCTGACCACTCTGCTTTAACTCCATTATCAGCATTCTTGATAAGATTTTGAAAGTCCATCCCTCTACAGAACACGCCATCTTTTCCCTCAATTACGATCACCCTACAATCAGGGTTCTCATTGGCCTCTTTGACAAATTTATACAGCAATTCAAGATTTGCATTATTAACAACATTACCCCTTTCCGGGTTATTTAATACAATCCTAGTAACAAAACTTTTAAATTGACTAATTACCGGCTCTCTGTTTTCGACTGACATTTTTCCCTCCAAATCTCTTTAATTAAAATTATAACGAACCATGCCCGACTTAATATCCTTTATGGTTCTACAACCCGTCAACTTCATTATCTTTGACAATTCTAATTTATAGTTACCTATAAGCTGCTTCACCCCATCTACGCCACCGCCTAGTACAGCAGTACCAAACGGTCTACCAATCATTACAGCATCAGCCCCCATTGCAATAACCTTAAAGATGTCCTCACCTGTTCTAATGCCGCCATCAAAAATAATAACAGTCTTACCTTTTGCAACTTTTACTATATCGGGAAGAACAGACACTGATGAGGGGTGATTATCGGTTATCCTGCCGCCATGATTTGAAACAACAATGCCGTCAGCTCCAGCCTCAATTGCACAAAGTGCGTCCTCAACCGAGAGAACCCCTTTTACAATAAACTTTGCACGGGTTACTGCCTTTAATTCAAATAATTCTTCAACACTTTTTGGCTCGACAGCTTGATTCATTAAGGCCATGGTTAAAAAGGCCGCACCATCAATATCAATCCCAACAAGCTTAGCACCAACTTTATCCGCATCTTTAAACCGTTTAACTATATCACTTTGAACAGCTCGAGGTTTAAATATCACCCCGCCCATTCCACCTACTGAATGGATAGCCTCAAGTCCGGCCTTATATAGAGTCGGCTGTGCACCATCCCCCGTAAATGCTAAAACCCCTGAGTCTCTGCAACCTTCCATCAATATCCTGTCATATTCTATCTCACTGATTTCCCCACCCATGTTTATATCACAACCGGTCATAGGTGCCGCAAAAAGCGGAATATCTAGGTCGACTCCAAGAATTGCTGTTGAAGTATCCGGATTTTTTACACTATGAATTGTACGGGTAATTATTGTTATATTGTTGATATCCTTAACATTTCTAATAAACGCATTGCCATTTCCAATACCGCCAAATCCTGGAACAAGCCCCCTACATTCAACACCGTTACACACCTTACAGACAAAACAGGCTCTGTTAAATCTCTCCCTAGCCTTATGTTTTATCTCTTCCCATGATAGTGGGTTGACCTGATCAACAACGACCTCAATCATTGACTCAACAAGCTTTAAGGTAGACCATGCTTCCTCTCTTGTTTCTTTAACTATTATCACATTACCTGTTTTTTCAACATTACTCCTTGGCTGTGTTACCTCGTCACCGATCTCTTTGTGAATAAAGATATTCATAACGCCGGGGATCTGAAGGGCCTCTTTAAAACCTTTAAATTCCCTTATTACCCCTGAAGCAGGAACAATAGCCTTTTCAATCGACACAAAGTTCCTCGTGGGAACCAGATTTGTGGGCGGCATACCAAGACAGATGTCGATAGCATTTCTAATAAGATTTACACCTGAGTGATATGGATAAGTATAGGCAGACATAAAACCGCCTGATAACCTTGCAGCGATCTCACCAACTCTCGCACCGTTATTTGTAACCTTAATATCACCCTTTGCAGCTCCATTTTCGATCCCAAGTGCCTTTATCCCAGCCTTAAATACATTTACAGCATCATCAATCTGAGACTGATCCAGTGCCGAAGGCATAACATGACCAAGTTCAATAAAAAACGGCTCCCTTTCAATTATCCGATCAGCAATCCCTGTAACAAAAATATCACCTCTATAAACGAGTGCGTCAATAGAAAGCTCCGGTCCCAACATGTATTCCTCAACGATCAATTCACCTGTTGGGCTTGCCTCTTTTGCATTCCTAAAAGCAAAATCCAATGAAGACTCATCGCTTATCTTCATCACACCTCTTGCACCCATGTTTTCAGTCGGTTTAATAACAAGAGGAAAACCTATCTCCTTGACAGAGTCATAGAGCTCCTCAATACTCCAACACTTCCTAAATGCCGGTATAGGTACGGCGAACTCCTTAAATCGTTCTCGCATCTTTACCTTGTTTGTTGCAGCTATAGCATCCTCAAACTTAATCCCTGTCAACCCCAGAGCATTTGCAACTGCTGAGACAGTTCTTGATGCATCAGTACCAACGGTTATAACGCCATCAATTTTTACTTTTTTATTGATCTCTCTCATCACTCTAACGGTGCCATCAATATCACGGGTAGATATTACTACCGGAATATCAGCAAGCTTCATCCCCGCTGCAGCTTCGTTATAATCAGTTACTATAGTTTTCAGTCCTAATTCATTAGCTATCTTTATTGCAGGAACTTGAAGTAATCCAGCTCCGATAATTACAATTGACTTGTTAGTATAATCATTCATTATCTATCCTTGAAAAATACTGTTGTAATATCCTAGAGAATGTTTGCTGCAACCTCTGCAAGCTCTGACCGTTCCCCTTTAGTCATGGTTACATGAGCATAAAGCTTTTGCCCCTTAAACCTATCGATTAAATAGGTAAGGCCGTTTGACTTACTGTCAAGATATGGTGTATCTATCTGGTATGGATCACCGGTAAATACAACCTTTGCCCCTGCACCGATTCTTGTTATAATTGTTTTAATCTCATGTGGAGTTAAGTTTTGTGCCTCATCAACAATAAAATAGATCCGCTCAAGTGAACGGCCTCTTATATAGGCAAGAGGTTCTATTACCAATTTGTTATTCTCAGTAAGCCCTGTTATCTTAGTAAAGTTTTCTTCATTTTCCTTGAACTGATTCTTTATAACATTTAGATTATCCCACAGAGGCTGCATGTAGGGATCTAGTTTTGATGAAATATTACCAGGCAGATATCCAATATCCTTATTTCCAAGCGGGATGATCGGCCTTGCAAGGAAAATCTGCTTATAATCCTTTCTTACCTCAATGGCACTAGCAAGTGCAAGAAGAGTCTTTCCTGTTCCTGCCTTACCTGATAGGGTTACTACAGGTATGGAGTTATCCAAGAGTGCCTCTATAGCAAAAGTCTGTTCAGAATTTCTTGGTTTAATGCCATAGGGAAACTTTTTCTCTACCTTTATGATTTTATCCATCGATGAACTTGTTTTTGCAATAACCGAATTCTTACTTGACTTAAGTATCAGAAACTCGTTTGGATAGAGTGAAGAATACCCCGGTATCTGATCAATAGAGACTTCAAAGGGCGGATGATAGAGATTATCAATAACCTGTGAGTCTACATCATCTATTGTTCTCATTCCCGTATAAAGCTCATCAATATTTTTAATTGTATTTGTTTCATAATCCTCAGCAGTTAGACCAATTGCTTTGGCTTTAACACGAAGATTTATGTCCTTTGAAACTACTATAACATTTTTAAGATTATCCTTATTGGTTAGATTGTATGCCAGTGCAAGTATCCTATGATCAGGGGTAAAATTAGTAAAATACTTGTGAATAACCTCATTATCATCATTTCCAGCAATAACTCTAATCTTTCCTAAGCCCTCACCGAGAGGAGAGCCTTCGCTAAAGATCTTCTTAGTCATTATAGAGTCAATAATCCTTGTAAACTCTCTTGCATGAAAGTTTTTAATATCACTTCCTTTCTTAAAGTTATCAATCTCTTCAAGAACAACAATCGGTATTATTATATTATTATTCTGAAAGTGGTAGATACATGAAGAATCATGCAAAATAACATTGGTATCCAGTACAAAATTTTTAACCATATCAAGCTCCCTTGTTTTGTAACTACTTTTGTATCATTTATTGTATCATTTATTTTAATTTTTTTTCAACATCTTTTAAGTTATATTTATTAAATTTTCTATTTTTTTGGTTTAAGTGACTCAATAAACTCTTAATAATCTTTTAGAGATAGAAACGGAATACCTGAGATAATCTTATTTTTTATTAGTGATAATGACTTGGTAATTATCTTCTTAGAGACCTTGGCGGCATCATCTTTTTCGGTTAAAATTATCTGCCCGCCGGAATTTGACACATGACCGCCGCCCGTACCATTTGTTCCAACAATTTTCTTTATCAACTCACCTGCATCGTACTTCTTTCTTTGCGATCTAAATGACAATCTTACAATATCCTTATGAACGCCAAGAACCAATACAAGAAAGACCTTCTCAAATCTAATTAAAAAATCTGCAACCTCACCGATATAATCGGGATTCTCAATTTCACCAAGACTTGTAATAAGGAAGTCATCATAAACAACACCGTTACTAACCCCTTTAAAAATATGGGTATAGTAATCATAGGGAAGTTTCGGATTCTCTATCTGATATAATTTTTCTCTGTTTATATACTGAGCCAACTCATCAAGGTATTCGATATCTCTTTTAGTAGTTGTCCGCCCCTCTCCTATTACATCGGATTGAATTCCATAATAGAGAGCTGTAGCAACATTCACAGAGGGTTTTACCTGAAATGCTTTAAAATAACTATAAATAATTGAACAGGTAGATCCAAAATCAAGCCTTATATCTGCAAACTTCACATGGGCTGTATCCTCCCTTAATGGGTGATGATCAAAACAGAAGTATGGAATATGCTTCTTATCTAATGGGTTATTACCACTTCCCGGCTGTGAATCAAGCAACATTATCTTAGTATCATTAAGAATATCGAGGGTTTCAACTTTTAAAATATCGATATCAAGGACATTTAGCATAGTCTTATTCTCGGCTCTACCAACAACACCTGAGTAATAGATGGCACACTTTTTGTTAAACTTCTTGGTTAACAGATAACTAAGTGCAAAGACACCGCCAATAGCATCCGGATCCGGATTGTAGTGTGTAATTAGGGAATAAGATTCAAATTTATTAATAACCTCTAAGAAATTATTAAAAATCCCCTCAAGATTGTTTTGTTCATCCATTTATAAACGCCCGAATATAAATTATGCATATCATATACTTTGAGATTATCCGTTTTAAATCAATTTGTCAATCTGAATATTACATTTAAGAAAATTAGAATATGATCTCTAAAATAATCGTAGAATCATAAACTACCTGCAGAATACCACCTCACCTTATAATGTAATAACTGAGATCAATTTCAAGTTTCAGTAATTATTTTTTTCTCACTCACCTCATTACCTGATATTTATTTTTGTAAAGGATAGATTTTTACTGCTTTTTTGATATGACATTTCTTTGCAGGCAATTCTACTTTTTGAAGCTTTTGCTTTTTTCTTAAGATTGGTAAGTTTAGAGGATATAAAATCAGGACTAAATTCATAGTCTCCATTTAACACTGATATTACAGCTGCACTTACAGTCAAAAACTCAAAGTTCTGTATTTCACCATTTCTGTTAACTGATGTATAATAACCTCTTTTTCTATCCTCTGATGAATAGAATGAGCTTAAATCATCACTAAATTTTTCGTTTATAAGTTTTACCTTAGAGATAGCATCTTTTAATGCAACTTTTTCACCTGATATAATAGCTATAAAATCATCTCCGCCGATATGTCCGACAAATGTATTCTTATGTGAAAAATGCTTGTTTAACAGCTCAGAGAATAACAGAATAGCTCTGTCCCCCTGCCTAAAGCCATACTTATCATTAAACGGCTTAAAATTATCAAAATCAAAATAAATAATAACTGTATCATTTTTTTTCGGATCAATAGAGGTGAGTTTCTTATGGATAAGTTGGTTACCCGGTAGTTTAGTCAGGGGATTAGTTTCCCTAGCATAGGTAAGATTTGCTTCATTAATTATACTTAGAAGAGATTTTGCATCCAAAAATCCATAGTATGTAAGGTTTTTCGTGATTATAACCCCTTCGGATTCTATATTATTTACAAATATCTCTATAATCTTGTCTTGCGGTGTTAAAAGATCAATTATTGGGCATTTATCTATAAACTGGATAATATTATTTGAGATAGACTTATTGATTAACAACTCTCTGCCAAATGGTATCAGCAGATACTTCTTTAGACGGCTCTCATGTATTATACCTAACGGATAACCACTACTATCGACAACAGGAAAAAAATGGTTTTGTATATTTTTTTTAAATTTATCCAACACACTAATCATATCATCGTTTACAGAAACTGTATCAAGAGTTAAAATTTCATTCTCAATATGCGTTATCGAGACCTCTGTACTCTCTTTTTTTCTTTTATTCAAACATTTGATTGTTTCATATAGATAGACTATCAATTCAGTATCAATTACAGGTTTTCCAATATAGAACCCCTGAACAAGATCAAAGTTTAATTCCTGGCAACAGTACGCCTCTTTATCTGTTTCAATCCCCTCGGCTAAAGTTATTATTCCTAGTATCTTACACAGATTGACTATATACGAACAAAATGTTCTCTTTTTTATATCGTTATGGATGTCCTGTATTAGAAATCTATCAAATTTAATAATATTAGGCTCTGAATGATAAAATAATTCAAAACCGGCAAATCCTGAACCAAAATCATCAAGTGCAATCTGTATACCTCGATTTTTTGCAGATTGAACAAAATTCTTCAAAGTATCAATACAGCTTATCTGATATTTTTCATTAATTTCAAAACAGATAGAATCTTGACTGAGGTTATTAGTCTGTAGTATCTCCTCAGTAATACCGGATTTATAGTCTTTCATTTCAAGTATTCTGGGGTCATAGTTGTAAAAAAGCTTGATAGATTGATGAATTGATATCTTTGTAAACCCTTCTATAGCTTTTTTTCGCAACTCTATATCAACAAAATAGAGTACGCCCTCTCTATAGGCGTCATCAAACAACTGATTGATCGAATCAAAAGGAGTTTTGTCAATATTTCGTAATAACGCCTCTACACCAAATATAACCCCTGTATAACAGTTTACAATTGGTTGATAGGCGTAGACTACCTGTTCTATAACTTTTTTCCACTTTTCATTAAGCTGTTTAAGGCCTTGTTCATTGATATTCATATTTTCCTATAAAGATTCAAGCATATTATCGATTATCTTTCTCCAGTCATATTTTTCATTAACACGAGCCACAGCGTTTTCTTTCATCTTATTAAATGTAGGCCGATCGTTTTTTAACAGATTTATCATATAGAATATCTTATTTGTCAGATCACTGTAACTTTCAGAACTAAAGACCAATCCTGTTTCATTATTCTTAATGATCTCCTTCGGTCCCCCTTTATCAGAGACGATAGCAGGAATACCACAGGCCTGAGATTCAAGGACAGACATCCCAAATGTGTCGGTTGTACTGGGGAAGACAAAAAGATCAACTGAACAATATATCCTAGGCATATTTTTCTGCTTTACATAGCCTGCAAACTTAATCTCTTTTATATCCTTACATTTTTCCTTTAACTCTTTCATATATGGACCGTCACCTAC
>CAYYKD010000002.1:68900-130884 GCA_964471825.1 uncultured Spirochaetales bacterium | reverse complement strand
AGATTGACATTTGTTGATTTCAATATCTCAGTAAATGACTCTACAAGTGAATCAAGATTCTTGTCTTTAGATATTCTACCGGTATATAGAAGGGTAATTCCATCTTTAATGCCAAACTCATCTTTAAGAAACTTTTTATCGCTAATCTGTTTCTGATATTGGCTTAGGTCCAGTCCCCTCTTAAACAACTTCATTTTATCTTTGTCAAACCCTCTTTTTTCAAGCAGATAAATATATGCATTAGTAGGAACAAGGATAGAATCAGTTTTATTATAAAACCATCGCATATAGGCTTCGATAAAAAATGACGGTGAACCATCCCCGATTATCTTTTCCAACTCTTCAGTAAAATCGGTATGATATATAGAGGTTGTTTTGAGGTTTAATATTTTACCGATCAATAACCCTACAAGACCCACCGGTCCCGGTGTTGATAGGATGATTTTATCAGGTGAAAGTTCATATATTAATTTTATAGACTTTAAAATCGAAGGAATAACAGCCGTATAGCTCTCATAGACTTTTGGTGTATGTTCAAAAATTGAAGGCAGTGACACAAAATTCGGCGGAAGATCTTCGTCAATTGGCTTACCCGAGCAAAGTGCAGATATAATAGACACATTCTTGCCGCTCTCAGAGGTTATCCAGCCTATCTTTTTAAGAGTAACAGAGACCCCGTTTAGATCAGAAATTGTATCAGTAAACCAGGCAATATTTTTGTTTGTATTTTCCGGCTCTCCAGAATATTTATGCTTAAAATCCAATAACAATTGCCTATCCTGAAACATATGCTGCAGAGTACTTATAAATGGCATTGTTAGGAATAACCCAAGCATGGTTCCCGATACTTTCTGCATTATATTCATAATGTCAACTTTCTTGAGATCCTTAAAAACAGTCTCAATCAAAGATCTAAAATAATCATCAAGAAGGGTACTTAGACTATCGTAAATCGCATCAACCTTAGCTTCCATTGATAGATTTTCATTCTTAATAGTATTCTCAAAAATATCTATAAGAATCTCCTTTGTCTTTTCATTTCTCTTTCTATACTTTTTTTTAATTTTTTCAAGAAAGAATTTTTTATGCCATGAAGTCTTAGTGAATACTATCTTCTTGATATTATCAAGAAATTCATTTGAAAACCCTTTATTCTCATTTATCATAAAATCATAGGCTATCTTATAGATACAGAGTGCAAGACTGTAGTACTCGTTATGTCGCCCTTCAGATGAGGTTTTTTTGCTTCTCAACTGATCCATCAGATCATCAATGGTACTGCCCTCACACACAGTATAGGTTTTAGCTATAAAAATATTTGCATGATCATCTGAACCGCCTGTAAAACTCTTAACCCAAGGAGTATCACTTATCGGTTTTATTTTATATAGTTTAGATAGTGCCTCAATCTTTTCCTGTGTTAAACCCTTTAATGAGGTCTCCCAGATATTATTGTTGAAGTGGTTTCTACCGCCATTAATCCCCTCAAAAACATCAAACAATAAGATCAACTTCTCAAGGTGCTCCATTTTCAATTTGCCATTGACAGAGTATGAGGCATGTGCAACTGAGTAAGGAAGATTATTCAATGAGATGTAATCTCTAAGCTCATATATATCATGTCTGATCTCATCTAGGACAGTAAACTGCTCTTCAGTGAAATTGTAGACAAGAATGTGTACTTTACAACCATCTTCAGGAAAATAGGAAGTTAACTCAACGCCCATAAAAACTTCATCAGGATATTTTTGTTTCAACAGCCTGACACCATCAATCTTATTATGATCGGTGATTGTCACAAAGGTCATACCTTGAGCTTTTGCCTTTCTATAGACCTCTTCCGGATCTGTATATGATTCCTTTGTGCCGATAGTTTTTAATATCCACTCTGAAGGTCTTTCAGAAAACGAAGAGTGGACATGCATATCAACTTTAATTTTATTCATTTTATCACCGCCTATTTTTAAATTATCAATAAGTTTATAGTTTTTATTTCTATTTTTAGTATTAGAATAATGTTAATAATCTGTTAAACCATTTAAACACCAATTAATAAAATAAAGAGGCCGTCTATCTAGAACAGCCCCTTTAAATTAGTTTTTATTAAATCAACTAAACAAATTGATTGGACGAATTATAACTTGAAACCAACAACAACTTCAACATGTGATTGCCATGCTTTCAATTGAGCTTCAGCTAAAGTTTGTCCTTCTAGACCAGTAAAGAAATCATCATAAAATGTCTCTTTTCCATCTGTATCTTTGTTGTATACTTTTGATCTTCCTTGGTAAGTTACACCAATTGAGAACCATTCTTTTGAGAAAGATACACCTGTTTCAAAACCAACAAACGCCTCTGAAGATCCCTTAAGTGCTTTTTGAGCAGCATATCCCGAATCAACAGCATATTGTGATTTAGTTTCAGCAACCTTTGCAAGCGGGCTTACTAAAAGTGCAACTCTTGGTTTAACTTTAAAGAAGTCAAACTCTAGACCAACAGTAATATCATTATACTTGATGTAGCTTTGTGTCTTAACATCAGCAGAGTGTAATAGTATATTAAGATAATCTTTGACATAGAAAGAACCTTTAATGTCTTTGTTGTCCGGTATAAAATGTAAGAATTCAAATGCAACCTGATAAGTACCTTCAAGTTCTACCGCTTCAAACACCTCTATATTTGGATGTTTTTTATCTTTACCGACTCTTGATGCAGGAGAAAGATTTAAATGAATACCAGCAAGTTGTTTAACACTAAAAGAGAACCCTTGAAGTTCTTTTGCTTTACTTGATATAGACAATACTGCCGGAGATATTCTTAACACAGCACCGGTTTTAGTTAAGTCATTCTCAAGTCTAAACTCATGCTCTAAGCCGATTTGGATCATCTTAACAATGTCCAAACCCCAAGTGTAACCCAAGTAAAGTCTGTTTCTTGGTATAACTGTTGCTATTTTTGCAGTTTTAGCAGGAACTGCTACAACATCAGTAACAACTGTAGTTGTACCAAACTTGATATCAAATCTGTCCTTGATATAAGCCTTACCGGTTAACTTAATGCTGTCATTTTTAAAAATATCAAAACCAAAGTCAGCTGTAGCTTCATTTCTGATATATTGATCAGCTTCCCCTCTGTTTTTACCTGCATTATCACCAAGTGTGTCATAGTGATACTGTGCAGAATAAGAAAGACCTACCTTTACAGGTGATGCCTTTTTTTTGTCGTCAGTTTGAGCTGATAAGGCTACTGTCAACCCAACAATCATTAAAACTAAAATACTGATTTTTTTCATTTTTACTCTCCTTTTTATTTCACCTTATTGGTGTTGACGCAAAATATATAAAAAATATTAATTGACGATAAAGGAGTTGTTAATATTGTGTTAAAGTAGTTAAAACTATAGCGGCTATTGTAAAGCTATATTTGATGTTAATTTGTAGTGATTAAGACTCATGCAAAAATACCCAGTTCAATAAACCCAATTTTTTTAGTTGCAGATTTAATTACGATACTTTTCAACAAAGTAAATTTATTTTGACTTTTTTTCTCTTTTAAATTATAATCCGCATTCTATATGACTAAGAATTCAATAATTATCGACAACTCAGATATACTCATCAGGATTTGCGGAATAAATGACAAAAACCTTCGAAAGATAAACACTATTTCAGGCTTTGAAATTTTCTCGACCGGAAATGAGATCCATTTTGATGATGACCCGAGTGGTAAAATAAATAGACTTATCCACAGCCTCATATCGATAGCTGAAAATAATGGAACTGTATACAGCAGTCTTATCGAAATAGTCTACAAAGAGCTTGATAATGATACGGGCATAGATCTAAAGTCAGTTATGAATTCTAATATCGA
Source organism: uncultured Spirochaetales bacterium (assembly GCA_964471825.1). GTDB lineage: Bacteria > Spirochaetota > GWE2-31-10 > GWE2-31-10 > CAYYKD01 > CAYYKD01. The sequence goes on along the minus strand of CAYYKD010000002.1, from coordinate 127,014 downwards.
GATTAATAAAGCAAAAAAAGTCATTAATCCTAAAACTGTTAATCAGGGACTCTATATAAGAATGCTAGAAAAAAAAGATATTGTTTTTTCATATGGTCCTGCCGGCACAGGCAAAACATTTATAGCAATAGCCTATGCCATAAAGCAACTTCTTGATAAAAACATAAAAAAACTAATACTAACACGCCCTGTTGTTGAGGCTGGAGAGAGCCTTGGTTTTCTTCCCGGAGACTTCATACAAAAAATTAACCCTTATCTCGTTCCACTCTTTGACTCAATTAACTCGCTGATAGATACAGAGACCTATGCAAAATTATCCAGTCAAGGACTAATTGAGATCGCACCGCTTGCCTATATGCGTGGAAGAACATTTAATGATGCTATAGTTATTCTTGATGAGGCACAAAATTCTCTTCACAATCAGATGAAAATGTTTCTGACTAGGCTTGGCGAAAACTCTAAACTTTTTATAACCGGTGACATTACACAGATTGACCTGCCACACAAAAAAAAGAGCGGGCTTGTTGAGGCTATTAGAATACTTAACAGAATCCCCGAAATTGGTTTCCTGGAATTCGAAGAAAAAGATGTTGTCAGACACCCTCTAGTAAAAAAAATCGTCTGTGCATATGAGCAATATGAAAAAGTCTAATTTTATCTTAAAAAAAATTACAGTAAATAAACTCTCTGTACAAAAACTCTCACTAAAAAAATTCTCACTAAAAATAATTCAAAAAATAACAATTGCATCACTTTTATTTTTAATTATTGACGCACTTATTATTTATCATCCTGTAAGTAAAAAAAGTTTGCCTCAGATTGGCGAAACACTTAATTATGACCTTATTGCTCGAACTACAATAAGATATATTGACAAAGATGCAACTCAAAGAAATATTGAACTTCTAAAGATAACTCTAAGCCCCGCATACATTCTAAGGACATCAGATTCTAAAAATAACATCAAACATCTTTCATACTTATTTAATAACATTGTGTTATCTGAGAACTACGAAGTCTTTAATGCAAAATATTCTGACCTTGTTTATTCCATAGGAAATCAGGAATTTAACCTTCTAAAACAGATTCTTGAAAATAACAATCTCTCTGAAAAAATTATCGATGAATACTCAGGTTATCTTGAAAAAGGTCTTATAGAAATAAGTGAAAGTAAAATTGAGATCCTTGAAGCCTCAGGTGTTTTCATTCGAAAAACAGAAAACAATACAATAAAAGATGAGGTTTTATCTCTTTATAATCTAAATATAAAACATCAGGTGCTGGATGAATTATACAACAAAATCGTCTCAGACCTAAACGGCATGAAGTCAAATGAAAAACATGTACTAAAAAACACACTAAAAGAATTATTAAAGCCTAATCTGCATTATGATAAGGAGTTATCCGATCAATTGCTTAGGGAAGCAATAAACAATGCCGAGCCTATCTATAAAACTATCAAAAAGGGCGATCCGGTCTTAAAAAAGGGCGAATTAATTACTATAGACAATGAATCAAAAGTAAAAGCCGTAATGTCAGTGGCAGGGGGGCATTTTAATGTAAAAAAGGCCCTCTCATTAACTCTCTTTACACTTGCAATCATGATTTTTTCATATTTTTACATAATTCACTTTGATCCTGCATTTTTTTCTAGAGTAAGAAATACTGCCTTTATAAGTATTCTGCTTGTAGTTTATGTTTTTTTTATGTCGTTGCCGGCATACCTTGGTTTTGATAAATCAGGTGCTTATTATGGTTTATACCTACCAATATCTGCATTTACATTTACCCTGGCCTTTCTCTTTTCAAAATCATTATCGAGTTACTTTTCAATAATTCTTGCAATGATGTTTTTTGTTATCTCAGACTACAACGAATATGGATTTATATTTATATTTGCGTCAGGGGTTAGTTCGGTTTTTACAATCTCAAGTGTTAAGGGGCGTGCTGACTTATTACTTGCAGGATTAAAACTATCAATAATAAATATTCTCATTACATTATTTATATTTCTCAACTCAAATTTCCCGTTAATTGATATTTTTACACTACTTGTATTTGCATCATTTAATGGTTTATTTTCATCACTCCTTGCTATCGGTATAATAGCTCTGGGAGAACTGTTGTTAAATTCACCAACAATTTTCAGACTACAGGAGCTTTCTGATATGTCTTCACCTTTAATGCAGACACTATTTACAGGAGCCATTGGAACCTACCATCACTCAATTGTAGTAGGTAACCTTGCTGAGGCTGCTGCACGAGAAATTGGAGCAAATGCAGTCCTTGCCAGGGTCGGGGGGTACTATCATGATATTGGAAAGGTTGATAATCCCGATTATTTTATCGAGAATCAGAGCGATCACAACAAGCATGACCTTGTAAAACCTTCAATTTCTGTTTCAATCATTAAGGGACATCTTAAAGCAGGTACAGAAAAAGCATTAAATAACAAACTACCTAAAGAGGTAATTGATATTATCAGTCAGCACCACGGTAATACCATAATTAAATACTTCTATGATATGGCAATAAAAAATAATGAACCGGAAAAAGAGGATATAAGTAGCGAATTTTTTAGATATAATGGTAAAAACCCCCAGTTTCCGGAGTCTGCAATAGTTTTTCTGGCGGACCAGGTAGAGGCAACCTGCAGATCTTTAAAATCATTTTCAGCGGTAAAGATAGAAAAGTTATTAGACAGAATATTTGATGAAAAATTTCTAGAGGGGCATCTTGATGAATCAGGTCTGACTCTCAAAGATCTTACAAAGATAAAAAAAGTTTTTCTAAGGGTACTGATAGGGATGTATCATTCCCGAATCGAATATCCAGAGCAAACTCAAAACAAAAATAGGGAAGAAAATGAAACAAATATTCAAAAGAACTGAAATTTTAATTGACTTTGAAGACATTTCATACAATACTATAATAAGTAAGCAAAAAGTTGTAAGTTGGATAAAAAAAGTTTTAAAAGAGCTTAAACAAAAAGGTGTATCACTATCGCTTTTTTTTTGCAGCAACGATACTATAATGAATTTAAATCAACAATATCGTGGGATCGACAAACCTACTGATGTGTTATCTTTTGATCAACTGGAAAGCTCAAATAATGAATTTGAATTTGCAGTAAAAAACGGTTTTTTAGGTGATATCATCATATCAGTCGATAAAGCATTAGAGCAATCAAATGAAAGAAAAATATCACTGCAAGATGAGATTTTTTTTCTATCTCTTCACGGAACACTTCATCTTTTAGGTTATGATCATGATGAAGAAAACAGCGGAGAGATGGCAATCATGGAGAATGGAATTTACAAAAAACTAACCGGAGTTGAGATTGAATAGAATATTACAGAAGATTAAAAAATTACGAAATAAAGAAAATCCTCTTCACAGGTCGATTAGAGATCTTGAAAAAAGGGGTTTACTTGATCACAATGATATAAAAATGATCAAAAATATTGTTGACTTAAAAGAGTTTACAGTTAAAGAGATAATGGTTCCCAGGGTAGATGTTACCAGTATTTCTAAGGACTCAAAACTTGAAGATATCCTAAATATGCTATCAGCAAAAATATTTTCAAGACTCCCCGTGTATGATGAAAAGATTGATAATATTATCGGGATTTTGCACACAAAAGATCTACTAAAGTCGTTGTCTGCACCAAACGGTTTTATACTTCAGAATGAGTTCAGACCTGCATTTTTTGTACCTGAGACGAAGTATATAAGTACACTTTTAATTGAGCTCAGAGAGAGAAAAAGCCACATGGCAATTGTCGTCGATGAATATGGCGGTATGTCAGGAATTATTACTCTAGAGGACATTGTAGAAAAAATCATAGGGGATATTCAAGATGAATTTGATAATGAAATTGATGATATTATTACTGTCTCAGAAAACACATTTATTATCAATCCAAGATTAACCATAGAAGAAATGAATGATCAGCTTGCAACAAATCTGACAGTAGAAGAGATTGACACTCTAGGCGGTTTAATGTTTATGCTCTTTGGTAAAATCCCTTTAAAGGGAGAAAAGGTAAGTTATAACAATCTAAACTTTACTATAGAGTCAATAACAGGAAGAAATATTAAGGCAATTAAGTTGGAAATCGACACTAATAATAATTAGAACTATAGAACTATAGGAGGCTCTTTCAAAAATAAATTTCAATTTTTGTGAAGTATTTTTTATGGTAAATCTGTGAAAGTGTGTAAAAAAAAAGCAGCATTATTTCTTAATTTTGAGTATGCACCGGCTTATGTTCGTCCGATGTCCAGGACAAACAAGGCAAATGCAATGTCATCCTTAACGCATTTGGTTGACCGACGACATCCTGTTTATATTTTACCACGATTTGACTTTCGTTTTACAAATAAAAGATCAAGCACTCGTATCGCTACCATTAAAATCATAAAGGGAGCGATGAAAAACTGAAGGGATTTTTTTTGGGGAGCCTCAAGATATAAAGGAAAACTATGCGGCAATACAGGGGAACATTTTTATTAATTCTGATTTTATTTTCACTAACCTGTTTATATTCAAAAAGTGCTATTGACTGGTATAATGAAGCAAGGAAGTACTATTTTCTTGAAGAATACAATAATGCTATAATATCACTGAAAGAATCTCTAAATATTAACCCGAACTTCGAGGAGCCGATAAAACTTCTTGCAGAAATATATTATTTAAACGGGGAATATAACTATGCCTTCATATACATAAATCGTGCCTTGAAACTTGCAAAAAATAATTATGAAACTCTTCTTTTTACAGCTGATATAGAGTCAAAACTAGGGAGGTTCACAGATGCAGAGTCAAAGTATCGTGAAATTCTTCAGTATGACCCGCTAAATAACTCAGCTCGAAATGGACTTGCAGATATATATCTTTCATCAGGTAAGTCGCACCTTGCCAAAAGAACAATTGATGAAGTCTTAAGCGGAGACCTTAAGAATTATAAAGCAAATATGCTCTTGGCTAAGTATTTCGAAAAAATTGATCAAAAAAAAGCAAATGAATATTATGAGTATAACATTAAATTCAACTCTTTAAACTCAGACGCATTCTATGATTATGCAATATTTCTCTACAAGACAAAGAACTATCACAAATCCCTTGAAATGATTCAGACAGCTTTAAAAATATCTAAAAGGGACATATACAACACTATGTATGCTAAGGTTCTCCTTGTTCTCAACAGGCCTGATGAATCACTAAATATTTTTAGAGGTCTTCTCAATAAAGAATCAGATTACTTAATTTTCTATCATATCGGAATATGTTACAATATGCAGGGAAATTTCCAAAAAGCTATAGAGGCTCTAAAAAAAAGCCTAAACCTAAGAAGTGATAATGAAATCGTTGCCCGATTGTACGACATACTGATTATTGATAATCTACAAATTACTAATAGAAGTATACTTGACAGAGGAGAATATTACTATGATTTTGCAATGTCGAACAAAAAAAGTGCAAACTTCGATCTGTATCTTTACTATCTTAAAGAATCATTAAGGATTAATCCATCAGGCGTTATACCTCGAATCGAATTAGCTAATTACTATTTATCAAAAAAATATCCCGAAAGATATATCAATGAATTAAAGATAGCAAGTCAATATACTAATGATAAAAATATTAAAGACAAAATAGAAGTTGAATCCACTCGAATATCATACAAGCTTGGGGACAGTTGGGGATTAAACCAATACAGAACACCTAATACTATCTACACTATACCTCTATTTATAAACTATGATATAAATAACAGACACTTTAGATTTGAGAGTTACGCAGCGTCAATATTTAAGACTGCCTCTATTGATTATCCCGGTTTTATTGTAGAGTTATTCGATGAAAAAGAATACACCCGACAGGAAAAAGCAATTATTGCATCCGAAAACTCATGCCCATTTTATATTGATTTTTTTGCAACAGAGAATGATAATTCTGTTAATTTAAAAATAAAGTTATACAACAGGGTCAATTTTGAACAGATTGTTGAACACTCTGCTATGAGACAAGGAAACAATAGAGTTGTCTTAAGTGCCAAGAACCTGGCTGCTGAATTTGCTAAATTTATCCCCTTCAGAAGTAAGATTGTAAAAATATCAAACAATAGAGCAATAATTAATGCCGGCAGATATAACAACCTCAAATTAAAAGACCGTCTTCTGGTTATTCAAAATAAAAATTATCCGATTGAATTCAAAAGATCGAGATTTATATATAACAAAGAAGATATAAAAGGATATGCTACAATAATTAAACTTGATGAAAATATTTCAGAAGTTTTATTATCTGAACAAGGTTTCTTTAAAAAAATAAATATAGATGATATTTTAATTATTGAGTAGGAGCGGATAATGATCTGGGATAGTAAAAATGAAACAATGGACCCTTCAGAGATGCGAAAAATTCAAGGTTCCAACCTTGTTAAGCTTGTTGAAAATTTATATGCAACCGTACCATTCTACAAAGATAAAATGGACAAAAAAAACATCAAACCATCTGACATCAAGAGTATTGATGACATTTCAAAACTCCCTTTAACAACAAAATATGAACTTAGAGATGTGTATCCTCTGGGTCTTGCCGCCGTAAGCCACAATAAATTTGTTGAAATTCACACCTCAAGCGGAACTACAGGTAAACCGGTAGTTGATGCATACACCCAAAAAGACATTGATATCTGGTCTGAAGTAATGGCTAGAACTCTATCCATGGGTGGAGTAACAGAAAATGACATTGTACAAAATGGATACGGCTATGGATTATTTACAGGCGGGCTTGGCGTACACTATGGGACTAGAAGAATAGGTGCATGTATAATCCCAATATCAGCAGGCAACACAGCAAGACAGTTAGAGATTATGAAAGATTTTAAACCGACAGCAATAACCTGTACTCCATCTTACTCATTATACCTTGCTGAGATAGCAAAAGACCAAGGGTTTGATATACGAAAAAGTAGCCTCAAAGCCGGGTTTTTTGGAGCTGAACCGTGGTCTGAGACTATGAGAAAAGAGATCGAAGCTAATCTTGGTATTAAGGCCTATGATATATACGGATTAACAGAGATAATTGGCCCCGGAGTTGCAGCAGAATGTGAAGAACAAAATATGCTCCACTTCTTTGAGGATCATTTTTATCCTGAAATTATCGACCCTGAAACAGAAGAGGTTCTTCCTGAGGGAAGTAAGGGTGAACTGGTTATTACTACTTTAACAAAAGAAGGAACGCCAATTCTAAGATATCGTACACGCGATATTACCTATCTTGATCGATCTAAATGCGAGTGTGGAAGAACATTAGTTAGAATGCACAGACTTCTTGGCAGATCTGATGATATGCTGATAATTAGAGGTGTTAATGTATTTCCATCACAGATCGAAGAGGTGCTATTAAAGTTTGAAGGTATCGAGCCTCATTATCAACTTGTTGTCGACAAAAAAGGTCATCTTGATTATCTGGAAGTACAAGTTGAGATGAATGACAGACTATTTTCCGATGAAATTAAGGTACTTGAGGAAACAGAGAAACAAATTGAAACCAAACTCTACGGTACTTTAAATATTCATACTAAGGTTAAGCTCGTTGAACCAAAAACAATACAGAGAAGTGAAGGAAAAGCAAAAAGAATAATTGATAAGAGAGATCTAAAATAGAATTATGAAAAAAGGGGGATTATATGTCAATTAAACAAATTTCTATATTCATAGAGAACAAACAGGGGAGATTATCACTAGTTACGGACATACTAGAAAAAAATAACATCAACATTAGAGCCTTGTCCCTTGCTGAAACAGGTGAATTCGGAATTCTTCGCATTATAGTTAATAATCCGGATCAGTGTGTAAAGGTGCTAAAAGAAAATCAAATCGTCGCCCAGGAAACTGAAGTTGTTGGTTTTGAAGTAGATGACACACCCGGAGGAATCGGCAAGGTACTAAAAATTCTTTCAAATAATAACATTAATATTGAATATATATATGCATTCGTGGAGAAAAAGGGTAATAAAGCATTCGTGGCAGCAAAAACTAATGATGTTAATGGTGCATGTAAGGTTTTAGAATCAAATAATGTTCAAACCTTAACTACAGATTCTTTAAAATCTATATAGATTTGGCTTTTTTTATAAATTTATAAAAATATTTAAAGATATTTATAAATTTATATTGATTTCTTCATAAAAATATACTATTGTATATTTGTTAATTGGAAACAAGTCCGATTTGCATTATTTTTCTTAGGAGTATTTATGTCTGTGAACATTTATGTAGGGAACCTTCCTTACCAACACAATGAAGAGTCATTGCGAGAAGTTTTTAGCCCGTATGGGGAAGTTTTGTCAACAAGAGTTATTATTGACAGGGAAACAAAAAGATCGAGAGGTTTTGGTTTCGTTGAAATGGAGAACGAAGAAGATGCTAACAAAGCAATTCAAGAACTTCATGAAGCTGATGTTGATGGTAGAAAATTAAAAGTTAATATCGCTAAGCCTATCGAAGAAGGCAACAGAGGTGGCGGAAGAACTTTTAGTAACAACCGAAACGGTGGCGGCGGTGGAAGAGGCGGCTTTTCTAGAGACGACAACAGAAGATCTTACTAAAATTATTTTTGAAATATATTCGAAAAGGAGAGGAGTTAATAGCTCCTCTTTTTATTTATTAATCTAGCTCTCATTACTTCTAATAATCCTGCATAATCTATTTTTTTACTTTATTATATTTTTCAATAAGTCTTGATTTGTATTGTGTATAAGCTACCTGTAGGTCGGTATATAGAACACAAAACTCATCGGCAGCTAGAAGAAGATCATTTTCATGTGGAATTAGATTTCTCTTATCCTGAGTCATCTTAAGGTATTTCGCGTGGTACTTTATATAGAACTCTTTCTTAACTAAGAGATCAAAAATTTTAGAATTATCAATTTCACGATATGCCTGCATACAAACAAATGTATCGCATAACAATGAGGTGTTAAAATCATACTTCATGCTTAATTCAAGTAATTTATCAAGAAGCTTAAAAAACTCATTGATATTTTCAGATGGAGGTGACTTGATCTTATAGTTTGCCCTTACCTCATATTCGATTACAGGATTTCTACGCAAGAATTGTTTATAATCCTCTTCATTGATGTGCAACTCCATCATAAGTAATATCTGAAGTGACTTAACTATTTCAAATAATGTATCCTGTATACTAACTATCCATTTAGTCGGTGATTTTGTTGCATCATATGTTTCTTTATAATAGTTTTTACCGGACTTCCACAACCTATAAGCATCAAGATCAAATTGTATATTGTTCTTCTTTACAAATGTTATAAGCCAATTCTTATCATTAAATATAAAACAATTTACCTGTTCAACTACTCTAATCCACGAATAATGCTTTGGTGCATCGTTTAATATCTCTTCTATAGATAGATTCTTGTATTTTTCCAAATGTCTGGATTTTAGGACAAAAAAATCTTCAATTCTCTTATAGTTACTCAAAAAATCAGCTTTTCTTTTTGGGTCTATTTGCTCAATAGATGGATCCATTTTTCTCTCTGTTACAATTTTAAGTTTCTACTAAGAGTCTTTTTTATTGTTAAATATGTTTTTGATACTTCCTGAGACACTTTTTACAGTCTCTTTTGTTACAAATAATCCGGCTTCACCTAGACCTTTCAATCCTTCAATAATTGTATCACCTGTAGATTTAAGAAGATTGTTATCCTCAGCCCCAGACTCTTTTAGACCTTCATGAATCCCATGTCCGACTGCCTTAATATAATCTACTGAGCCTTTACCTAACTCTCCTAATGAGTTTACAATATCCTTAAATACTACTGCAGATGACTTTCTAAGATCATCGCCCTGTGCCTTTGATTGTTCAGCCATCTGTTTTGTAACGATCTTTGATATGTTTTTTATATTCTCAGCTGCATTTTTTCCACTATTAACTGCCTTATCTAAGGACTCTTTAAGTTTATCATCCATAATCCACTCCTATCATACATTGAATATGTTAAATATAAAACAGTTTGAGATAAATAACAAGTAATATTTATAAAATATTACTAACAAGCCTGACTGAAGAATCCACCCCTATTCAAATGGAGATGTTTCACCGGCATTGTCAAAATATGGTATAATATCAACCGGAACATCCTCAATATCTTTAATGAAACAATCAAGAAGTGTATCATTACCACTATTCTGTTTAATAAATTTTTCTGTAACATCGTAATTACCCTCGCCTTGAAGGGTTAATATTTTAACTAATAGTTTCTCAATAGACTTCTCAAAGCGATGAAGATTAAATGTCAACCTACCGGTATCACTATCAAGAAGAATAACACCATCTTTAATAAGGATATTCCATTGAATTAAATTTGCCTTAGAGTGTGCATTATCATCTCCAAACCTTAATGACCTTACAATCCCTGTAATATAAGTAGTTACTGCATCTGTGAATGAGCAATCTATAATCAAACCCTGTTTTATAAAAAAGACAAGTCCATAGATACTCATTACATCAGCTTTTGCTTCTTCTATAATAGTATATAGATCCTTTAAATAAAAACTTATCTCATGAAGTTCACCATCCTCATCCTTTACAAATCCAACTCCTAATTCATGGCTTATCTCATGCAATAAAATCAGATTGAAATACGCACTATAGGTCAAACGATCAAAATCATTATTAGAAAGAACCCTCTCGCCAATCAATAATAATATAGATCTAAATTTATGTTCCATAATATTATAGAGAAGTACCTTCTTTGACCCAAACTCAGATCGGATCTTTTGAGAATTTGGCAAATTAAATGCTGCAGTATGAATCGGCACCCTACCATCTCCGGCAGAATAGATCAGATCACAAATGGCAATTTGCGAGATTGAACCTCTTTTAAACTTCTTATAGTGATCAGGAATAGGTAGTGTATTTTGCAATAAATCAATATGTTTTCTGATTATTAGCATCTTCTGATGTTCCGCATCCCTTCTTATTGAAACAAATGCAGTAAAACTTGCCTTATAGCCTAGAAATTTATCATCATAATATTCATGTGCTCCAATCAAAGGCTCTATGGTATTGCCATCTAATTGTAACCATCTTATATCGGCATCATCAAAGTCGTTATTTAAAAATGAGGCTGCCTGTGATGAAAGATAAGACTTTAAAGAATAGTTATCAGCTAACTCTGAAGCATCCGATAGAAGCTTAGAAATCTTTGTAAGATATTCTTTATAATAGACAGAATAATCAACAATCTCTAAAGAGCTACCGGATCTTATCAAGACTGTATGAGGTGAGGTCAGTAAATCACTTTTGTCACTGTTTAATTTATAAAAATTATCCCACTCATCCATTGTGATGTCCGAGGGGTAGAATGACCCATACTTATAATCAGTAGATCCATCAATAAACATCGCATCTTCATTAAAATGATCTTTGATTCCACCCATAATCTTAATAAATGAAACAACCGAATTTTCACCTCTAGTGATAAACTCGTTAATAATAGGATGTATTTCCGGATTCTTTTGAAAAAGATACAGCTCTTCAACCAGCTTAGCAGCTTCAATTAAAACCTTGATTATCTTTTTCTTATGTTCAGGTATTTCGCTAATATCAACTGATATTTTAATCGGTATAAATTTATGTTCAACTATATCAGGTATATAATATTTATTAGTTGTGTAACTCATTAGTGTCTCTCTTTAAGTTCATCTAGAACCTCTTTAAACTCTATTCCTTGATTTACGAGATAAACAAGTAAATGGTATACGAGATCAGCACACTCTTTAATTGTCTCAACTCTATTATTCTTCGCAAGTATGACCTCTATAGTTTCCTCACCCATCTTCTTTAAAATCTTGTCAGCACCATTTTTAAATAGATGTGTTGTATATGAGTTATCAGGCATTTCATATTTTCTTTTCTTTATTAAATCCTCAAGATTTGTAAGCATATTTGGATTGCTTTCTACTTCATTACTTATATTAGCACGCGCCATAGTTAGTTTAATAATAATTTGCCCATTTTCAATTGATATTTTTTTTCCTACACCATCATACTCATCTATCTCTTTCTCAATCACCCTACCATTTTCAGTAAGTTCCCACAATTTACCGGTTTCAATGCTCTTCTCCCATGCTTTTTTATTAACCTGGCCCGAGTAAAGCTCATTATTATCTTTATCAATAATCTTTAATTTGTAAACTTCATGTTTTATAAAATCAGGCTTTCCCATTCTTTATCCTTATACTTAAGAATCAAGTTGCAAATATTTTTCTCATATTAAATATTAAGTAAAATTTAATTGCAATCTTTGTTATTATATTATAAAATTTGATTTTAATTAACCTTTTTTTTATATTATTGTAGGACTGAGTATGAGAGATCTCTTGTTTTTATTTGATATAGACGGAACTATAATGGACTCGACAGGAACAGGTAAAAAAGCTTATCTTGACGCCTTTGAACAAACACTTGATGTTAAGGTTGATAGATCACTATCTTTTAAGGGTGGCATTGATCGTAAATTTTTTAAAGTTCTATATAATAGATACTTAAATAATGAACATTTAAATCTAAAAAATGAAAATGAACTTTGGAGTAAATTTAAAAACAATTATTTAAATACGCTTAGAGAATACAGCTCTGCAGAAAATGCTTTTAAAATATTTCCAAATTCACATAATACTATTAAAATTTTACATGAAAAATCCAATGTTGCATTAGTTACAGGAAATATTTACGAAGGAGCTATGATAAAACTTGCTTTCTTCAATCTAAATGTTTACTTCTGCTCAGGCGGATTTGGGGAACAGGCAGATGAACGACACGAGCTTGTTGTGGATGCAATCTCATCGTCTGAACTATTACTCAAGAAAAAATTTCCTCCGGAAAATATCTTCTTATTTGGTGATACAAAAAATGATATCGATAGTGCCCTCCACCATTCTGTAACCCCAATTCTTATCGATCACACAGGTGAATCAGCAGAATTCGCAGAGAACTGGAAAACCTCATACTATGGAACATTCGAGAACATCGAGAATCTACTTAAAATGATTAATGAAGGGCGACATATTAACTGTGCTAAACCGATATTTTATTGATATTTTATTGAGTATTTTATTGAGCCTCTTGCAAAAATTCAAAATTTATTTATGCAAGAACCTCTATTGATTATTCAAAAAATTGTTACTTCTTTCCTTCATCAAAGTTTTCAAGAATATTATAATAGAGTGTAAAATATTTAACACTATCCTCGATCGCCTTTATTGGATTAGCAAGATACCCTGAAAATCTAATGGAGTCTACATTGCTTACCGGACACATAACCGGATTATTCTGATCAAGAATCCGAAGAAGAATCTCATACATATTTTTAAGTGGTGTAGAAACACTCTTTACCAACTCCAGTGTTTTAGTATTTATCTCCAAGACCTTATTTTGTAGAGTCTTAACATACTTCGAATCAGTACCCACCAACTTTATGAAAGTCATAAGTTTTTTACCCTGTCCGTTATTCTCAGAGAATGATTCATCATACTCCATTATATTTTTTTGAACATTATCAAGCTCAAAATATGCATTAGATAGGGAAACCTTTGACCCCTCGTTCTTAAAATTTCCATTAACAAGAAGTGAGTTAATAATAGGCTCTATCTTTTTCTTATATATTCTATTAATAAATTCCATGGTCAGATTTAAATAATAAACATTTCCAACTTTTACTGTTGAATACTTCTCAAGTTGAGCCTTGAGTACTGTAGAAAAATGCGATAATGTTGTAAATTCATAGAAACCGAGTAACTCTTCTATGAGATCGCTAAGGTACTTTTCCTTCATTTTTTTATAATATGCATCCCATATCTTATTATTTTGATCTTTCTTAAAGCTCTTATAATTCAATAGGAAATTGTAAGGTGAATTAATCTTATTTGGAGTATATTGAATGTCCTCTTTAAAAAAACGGAATATCATTAAGAGAGGTAATTTTCTTAAGAGGTTTTCAAGAGCATTAAATATATTACCGATTGACCTTATCTCATCCTGAGTTGGTATCAATGTTTTTCCGGTATTATCAGCGGTAAGCTTAACATATTCTGCATAATTTAGAATGAAGTCTATATCAGAGAATTTAAAAGTAATATTATAGATTATTCTAAAAAGCCTTTCAAGATCTTTATCTATCTTATAATACTCTGCAAAATTTGACGAACTTATCTTATCATCAGGATCTAGAACATAGAAAAGCTTTAAAAATGATCTAAAATCAAATGAAATCAGTTTTTGAAGGATCTCAAATTTATCTATCTGACTGCTCAATTCAAAATAATCTGATCGCTCAATTATATTAAAATAATCCTTAAATCTCTTATCCTTCTCTTTGGAAAATTTCATCTTGTCAAAATAGTCCCGATTATATCCGAGATTTTCCGGATCTGTCTGGGCTAGCATTTTCCGCTTCTGCTCACTTAAACCGTTCTCAAATAGATAGGCTACAAAGCTATTTATATTATCAGGTATATATCGTGAAAATAGCTGAGAGAGTTCAATCCCTGACTTAGCAAGCGGAATTATTTCTTTTACAAACTCATTTGTAAATGCATTCTTTTCAAAATCAACAATATTACCATACCTTGAAATAATCTCTTTTTTTATATTTAAAATAATATTTTCAAGAACGATCTCTTCGGTCCTCTTGCCCTTAATAATCGATATCATCTTGATTATCATCTTACTAAGCCAACCATACTTTTCATACTCTTTTCGGGCAATCTTTAGTTGATTATCTCGTTTCTGTGCAGGAGTTAATTTCTCATTAACATCATCACTACTTTCTTGAGACTGTTTGTCGGGTTTTTGAATTTTATTAAGGAGATCTTTCTTTTCTTCTACAGCAAGATCTTTAATAATTAAATCAAGACTCGATTTTTTATCCATAATTTATCCGTTATTCAATCCGTTATTGTATTGTTTCTGATATTCTATAAATACTATAAAAATTTTCAAAATATTTCAATGCTTTTTCAATAGATAAATACACATGAAGACCGCTTAAGGGTTTTATGTCATCTAAATTAGTAATAGGAAACCCTTTTCCCGGAATAGGAACCTCAAACTGAACAATAAATCTATTTACATCATCATAACTTTGAATTAGTTCATCAACAATCTCATTTGATTTACCGTTTATCTCAATAATTGAATTTTTCAATGATTGCCGGTAATATTCATCTGCACTTGCCCTTCTCTGGTATAATCGAAACTTTTTACCAAGCTCACCGGATTCACTCATGAGTTCATCAAACTCCTTAATCTTCTTACTAATCTCCTTTAATTTATAATATACCGTAGAAAGTTTCTCTCTTTCGTTATTATCGTAGAACGATCCATCAATTAAAAGTCTGTGTACAAGTGGTTCCATAAACTTCGTATAGATTTCCTCATGAAATTTATACCCTAGATTTAGATGTGCTGTATTCAACAATAAAGGTTTTAATTCCGGATCAAGCATATTTCTAAGAGACCCGTTAAAATACCTTAAGCATGAAAATCTATAGCCCGGCAAAACCTTATCAACCATTTTATAGTATAGTTCTTTTTTAAAATCAGCATAGAACTTTTTCCAAAGAAAATCCGTAACATTTTTCTTATAGTCTTTGTATGATGAGGTAAAATCATACTTAATATTTATCGTCTTAGGAGTGTAGAATAGATTTTTTTTGAAGTATTTAAATATATCAGTAAATGGGATCTGTTTCCCAATCTGACTCATAGAACTTATTATCTCCTCAACAACCTTAAGATCATATTCAGTAAAGATATCGATACTGTCATTAACCATGATAATTGGATTCTCTTTGCTATATTCCGGTAGATATTTTATATAATCAACCTGACTGATCGACTCAGGAAAACTATTTAATATTGAAGTAAATCTCTCAAGTACCCCAACGAGCTTTTTAAATTCTCCAAAGTTAGAAACATTAATTACATCAGTATTATTGATTATCTTAAACTCTACAAAGAATGGTTTAAAATCAGTTTTTAATAGTAGTAAGAAACGGTCAAACAGATTTATCTGTTCAGAAATAACAGTAAAAGCAGAGCTATTTAATCCTAAAAAAAACTTTTTCTGTCTTCTCTCCAACTCACTGTAAAACACTTGATCCTCAATATAGCTCTCCTTATTTTCAGAGAATGCAATCGTTGTAGGAGTCAAGTCTTCAAGATCATTTTTCTGTTTTTCATCAAACCTCTTTTCAAATGCATAGGATAAAAAACCATAGTAGTAAACAGGGTCAAGCATGAATCTTTCAAATCTTGATAAATTATCAGACAGTTGACTAATTAATGGTAAAAACACCTGTGCGAATCTATGTGTCAAAACTCCATTTTCAAAATCAACTATACCGGAGTTCACTGAATTGATCTTTCTTTTTAAATGCGACAGCTCAATATCCAGAACTATTATTTTTTCATTTCGTCCGCTAAATAGTGACTTAAACCAGATTATTATTCTATCTATAAAACCTAACGAGTTAAGGCGATTTTCAAGATATCCATCTTGTTTAGAAAATGCCGTTGTTTCAGACTTAACCGATTCCTCATAGTTTTCATTCAACACTTTACTATCAAGCCTTGTAGAGATTTTTTCCAGTAACTTTCTTCTCTCTGTATCTGAAAGCTCTTTAATTAATGGATCAAAGTTGTTTTGTGAGTCTAAATTGGTATTACCGGGCATTAATATTTCCTTTAACCTCTTCATTTTCGAGTTTTTATTCAATAATCTTTAAAAAGATGTATGATTTAACTTTTAATTATTTGTAAAATGTCGAAACTATGTATTGAATAAACCTGTATTATTGGTTATATTATTTTAAATTTAACAAAGGATGACTTATGAGCTGTTTTAAATACTTTTTTCTGATTATTCTGATATTTTTAGGTATCAACATCTACTCAATGGAGTTAGATACAAATGGTGATGGAAGGATAAATAGATGGATTACTCCACAGCTATATAGCGAATGGAAAACCCTTGATTTAAACAAAAATGGAAAAGCTGATGAAAGCTGGTTTTTTGTTTCAGATAAAAATATAATCTACTACATACGAAGCGAAGAGTTTGATTCTAATAATGACGGGATCAAAGACCTATTCATCAAAAATACCCTTGAGGGACGCAGTGTCAGAACTGAGATCGGGGTAGACAGAAATACAGATGGTAAACCTGACTATTACATCTATAAGTTTAACGATATAATCTACATGGAAAAATACGACAACAACTATGACGGCATCTTTGAAAACATGGAAGAGATTAATGATAACGGCAAAAACATTAAAGAATCTGTTGACACAAATAATGACGGTAAAATGAATGAGTTTTACTATTATACATTTATTGATCCTGCAAACGGCGGCCCGGGTAATAAATGGGATAATAACACATCCGAGGGTAAGATTCCACTTAGATATGAGCTTGATACAAATCATGACGGTAAAATTGATATGTGGGTTGTATTTAACTATGACAGTAAATGGGCATTGGTAAAAACTGATAAACCAACTATAGTTAAAGATAACAATTTTGACGGTAAACCTGACGAATGGCACTACACAGATGAAAAACGAAGAGTAATAAGAATTGAAAAGGACACAAATTTTGACGGAAAGGTTAATAAAATTGAAAGGTTCTAACTTAAATGAAAATGATCATGAAATTGAAGCTAATAACCTTATATTTGGCAAAAATGCCGTTAGAGAATATCTAAAACAAAGCAAATGCTCTATCTTATATATTTTAAGTAGTCATAGAGAAAACTATTTTGAAATAATCAAGAAAGCAACTGACAACGATATACGGGTACTCTATAAGGATAACTTGTTTTTTGAAAAACACTTGAAGGGACTTAATCATCAGGGAATTGCCATACTAACAAGCGGAGAAGCGATCGACCTAAAATCAGAGAAAGAACTCTTTGATTTTTGTGATTCAAATCTCTCAGAACAGGAGGTTTTCCTTATCCTAGACTCTATTAATGATGTCGGTAATCTTGGAGCAATTCTAAGATCTGCACTCCTGTTTGGTGTAAAACACATAATACTGCCTAAGGATAATTCTGCACCTGTAAACTCAACTGTAATTAAAAGATCTTCCGGTGCAGCAGGACATCTTAATATTTACAGCATAACAAATCTTATCAGAGTTATTGATAAGCTAAAACAATCAGGTTTCTGGATTTATGGTACTGATATGGGGGGAGTGCCGGTTCATAAGGAAAAGTTTGCTCCGCGGTCGGCAATAATAATGGGCAATGAGGGAAAAGGGATGAGAGACCTGGTAAAAAAAAATTGTGACATTATACTCTCTATTCCTACTAACGGAGAAATTGACTCATTAAATGTATCTGTATCTGCAGGTATTATTCTATATGAAAAATATAAATCAAATCTATGAAAACAGAAAACTCCTATATAGTTTCACCTAGTGCTTCAAGCTGAATCTCAATGTACCTAATCAATTTATCATAGGTTATCAGTTCCAGATCAACCAGAATTTCCCCAAGTGGTTTATGCACACCTAATGATTTCTGTATTGACAAAGCATGCTGTAAATCTTCACTTGTAATAACCTTGTTTTCAATAAATAATTCACCAATTCTCTTCATAAGTAGTTCCCCGTAAAAAATATCGATTTAGAGCCTATTTAAGGAAAATTCTAAAGACCTGCTTTAAAAGTTTCCTGTAATAAAAAATGAGCTTACTGCAGAAAAACAAGCTCAACAATTTGTCCGATTTACCAGGTATCTGCCTGGGCTTTATCATAGATCTTTTTCTGATTAGACTTAGAATAAAACCTATCACTTGGTCCGCCAAATCTATAATTTACACTCACATTAGCAAGAGATGGAAAATTTATCCACTCGCCGTCAGGAATACTCCCCCATGGGATCGGGAATGCATAACCTGTTTCAACAGCAAAACTCCATTCCATCTTTATTCCCCATCTTACCTCATAACCTGCCATCACAGGGCTAAATAAAACCTTAGCCTTGCCTGTTCTAAGATCAAAATCAACCTTAGGGAAGATGGTGTAATAGAATGCCTGAGATTTATACCTGCCAAATCGTACGGCTGCAGTCAGATCTGTAGCAAAGTAAAAACCATGTCTGTCTTTAATATTATAATAATCAACGCCTAATCCCATATATCCCATATCTCCGACGAACATAAACTGCTCAGTATTTTGATAATTATAACCAATTCTAGCCCGTAATCCAAGAAAAAAAACTTTATTATCAGTTTCAAATAGTTTAAAATGAAGTATAAGATTAACAAGGTATATCTGCGGCAATCCTACCCCACCCTCAAATCCAATATTAAAAAATTCGTTAACGCCAAATCTATATCCCAAAAATACTGTAGAGAATCCGGTCCACTCATCATCTGTTCTAAAATAGAAAGAGTGATCTCCTCCAAAGAGCATCCCGCCCTTCTGTAAAAAAACCGGATTCTGATTTTCATAGAGTGTTTTTTCTTTTTCTAATGTCAATATAGCTCTGGTTGTCGGATATTTAAGAAGAAGATTATATAGGATAATTAGATCAGCCTTATTGTCTTTTGAGGGTTTCAATATCCAGTTGTAATTAATACCATCATCAATA
This sequence comes from uncultured Spirochaetales bacterium, assembly GCA_964471825.1. GTDB lineage: Bacteria > Spirochaetota > GWE2-31-10 > GWE2-31-10 > CAYYKD01 > CAYYKD01. The sequence continues at coordinate 107,316 of CAYYKD010000002.1, read as the reverse complement.
TAGTAATCAAGGATCTTTCCGCGATCCGCCTCATCAGTAACTCCATCAATTATATCTCTTTTAACCGAATATGACTTAATCCATCTTGGGATAAATCTCGTATCTATCGTAGATAAATTATTTAGAGATAAATTATTTTTAGATAATTCATTTGAAAATACTAAAAAATTCATTATAACCAGTAAAATCACATAAATAGTTTTCATAATACACCTCCCATTAATTCTCAAAATGTTTAATTTAATCTAACAATAAAACTTGAATTATCAAAGAAATAAAATAGAAATTAAATAAATATGTAATTGCCCCTGATTATAATCTTAGGAATCATAGTAAATCTTAGGGGACACCCTATGTCTGTCTTATAATGAATTAAATAATCCTATCAACAACACGATATTTGTCAACATAGTTTGTCAACATAGGTTGTCCCCTAAGATTACGCTCTAACAAATTAATTTTAATATTTTTCAATGATTCTGTAAATGGTTTGATAATTAATTCGCTATTGCAAAAAAACAAATCGCACTAATTATAGGGTACTTATAAAAGAATTCAATAATTAAATTGACATTCAAAATAAGAATGATATATTTACTTAAATTAATATTTTTTAATGTATAACATGAGGAGTAACGATGAAAAAGAAATTAGTAATTTTATCTTGGCTTGTAACACTTTTGCTAGCCGGATGTGTTGATGAGAAAAGCGGATTTGCAAGCGGTCATAAAGAGGATTCGCCTGAGTGGGTTCTAGGAACTTTTTTTACACTAATCAATGAAGGTAAGTATGAAGAGTCATTAAACCTCTTTAAAAACAATCCGGTCGGCCCCTCAAAGATGCAGATGCAGGAATATACTGAGTATATCAATTACATCTCTAAAGACAAGACAATAATATCTGTTGATCTTTCTCATGTGCCTGCTGAGGACATGGAAAATGCTGTTGAAGTAACCTCTGTTATCTGGTACAAAGATGGAACAGGGGTATCAAAATGGGTTATTGTTGAAACAGTAGATGGAAAATGGCAGCTGACAACAAGAGGTAGTTTGTTTTAAAATAGTTTATAGAAATTTATACAGAGTTAAACCTATACAAAGGTAAATCTATACAGAGAAAAAAAACAGAGTAAAAAAAAATTATCGAGAGACTAATTTATCTCTTTTAGTTTCTCAGTAAGATCTATTGCAACTGACGCTACATCAGATATTGTATTTGATATCAAGTTAACATCTGATTGAATCTGATTCATATTATCCGTAACGCTTGTGGAGTTAGATTTTATTACCTCTATTGAATTCTTAGAAGTCTGTGAGGCGTCTCTAAGGAGAACTATATTTTTTCTTAACCCAGAAAGGGTATTTGCCAGAAATTTGTGGTTCTCCCGCACCTCATCATAGAGTTTTGATATATCCTGAACACTTAGAATTATGTTCTCACCTGACCCTTTTAGAGTAATATAGTTTTGCTCAAAATCCTTGATTGTCTGATCAAGTTTATGATTTGAACCATCAAAATCAGATTTTACTTTTTTTATTACAGCAAGGATAGAAGATGACATCTTCTGAACATTTCCTGCAAGCTTCTTAATCTCTGTTGCAACAACACTAAATCCCTCTCCATGCACACCGGCACGAGCTGCTTCTATTGAAGCGTTTATTGCCAGAAGGTTCGTCTTTTGAGATATCTCAGTTATTGTCATTATTGAACTCTCAATAGAGTTTAGATCACTGCTATACTGATGAATTGTCCCCTTGATATGATCGATCAATTCATTGCTCTTTGCTGCAAGTGAACCGGAGCTACTTCCTGAGATTTTTTCACTAATGCTTTTTATATCCTCAGAAATATTAGTAATAAAACCAGTCTGATTTAGTAAAGACTTGGTCAAGAGATCAATCTGTGTAAACAACTCTACAACATGGGTTACAGCAATCAAGGTTGATTTGTTCTGTGTATCCCAATTTGTATCAGATATCTCTATCTCAGAACTAAGATACCATATCAACTGGTTAACATTTCCAATAAAGGCAGTAATGTTATCAGCAGAGTCTTTAACATGGTTGATATGTTCATCCAGATAATCACTAATAGTTCTGACCTCGGATAATACGGATCTGTTTTTTACAATTATATCTTTATATTCTGTCACGATCTTGTTAAATGAATCAACAAGACTCCCGATTTCATCATCTGACTCGATCTTTAATACATCAACCAACTCAACATCCCCCCGCTCAAGCAGGTTGATCGAATTAGAGATCCCCTTAATGATCCTTAGTATACTTTTCTTCATAATAAAAAAGCTGACAGCACCAACTGTTATTCCTGCCCCCACACACCCAATTATAAAAAAGACAAAATGAAAACTGGACTTGAAATTAACGAAAAACCAGGCATAACCGGGGAAAACCACCCCCATAAAAATCCCGAAAAGTAAATAGAGGATAAAGGTTTTTCTAACTATTGATTTTTTCAATTACTTTCTTCCTTTTAATTATTAAATACTAAATTACTAAAAATTAAATTAATACAGGCGACATAAAAAGAGTCTTAATAATTACTCTTAAACCAATCATAGCTTATTTTTATACCATCTACAAGTGAAGTTCGAGATTTCCAACCAAGATTGTTTATTTTTGATACATCAAGAAGCTTCCTCGGTGTGCCATCAGGCTTGGTGGTGTCAAACTCAAGTTTACCCCCATAGCCGACGACCTTTGAAACTGTCTCAGCCAGCTCTCTTATTGTAACATCAACACCTGTTCCAACATTAATCGTCTCATTTGACCTGTAATTATTCATTAAGAATATAAGTGCCTCGGCTAGGTCGTCAACAAAGAGAAACTCACGCATGGGGGTACCTGTCCCCCAGATTGTTACAAAATCTGATTTGTTAATCTTGGCTTCATGAAACTTCCTGACTAAGGCAGGCAGAACATGGGATCCAATAGGATCAAAGTTATCATTAGTTCCATATAGGTTTGTCGGCATAGCAGAGATAAAATCTGTGCCGTATTGCTCATTATAGCTTTTACACATAATTAGACCGGCTATCTTAGCTATCGCATAGGCATCATTTGTCGGCTCAAGATACCCTGACAGCAGATACTCCTCTTTTAAAGGTTGCATTGCAAGTTTGGGGTATATACATGAACTGCCGAGAAACAGAAGTTTCTTAACTCCTGTTAAATATGAATTATGAATTACATTTGACTGAATCATCAAGTTTTCATAGATAAACTCGCCTTTTTTTGTGGAATTAGCCATAATACCACCAACCTTAGCCGCCGATAGAAATACAAAATCAGGCCGCTGTGTCTCAAAGAATTCTTTAACTCTATAGCTATCTTTTAGATCCAGCTCAGTTCGTGTTCTGGTTATTAAGTTATTATAACCATTTCTTTGTAGTTCCCTCACTATAGCAGATCCGACCAACCCTCTATGCCCTGCAATAAATATCCTTGAGTTTTTATCCATATTCATCCCCAATAAATTCTTTCATTTTTGTAAATAAAGTTCACTTTATACATAATTTATGATAACAAGTATCATAAATTAGAGTCTTTGTAAATATAATAATAAAGTAGAGAGAACTAAATAAATGCTTTATTAATAAAGAGGAATCGTGAAAACCAGAGTAAATTTTATCAAAAAGACAGTTATTACTTTACTTCTACTTATGGGTTCATTTACTCTTTACGCGGGGGATTTTGAGGATTATCGCATAGCTCTTAAACTATTTGACGATGGATTCTACGACTCTGCACTTAATTCGTTTAACCGATTTATTCTGAACTATCCTAAATCCAAATTTAATAAGAACGCTATCTACTTTTCAGGACTCGCACTTATTAAAACAGGGAAACTTAGAGATGCAATTGTAACCCTCAAACCACTAACTGAGATAAAAAAGTTTGAATATGAGAGTGACCTATACTACAATTTAATTGTACTTACCTCAATGGTCGGTTTAGCTGATGAATCAGAATTATTACTAAGTCAATCAGGCAAAATAGTATTTGATGAAAATCAAACTGAGGTTATCTCATACTATTCAATAACAAACAAATACAAACTAAATCAGCTTGAACTTGCAGAAAGTGCCTCTCTGGAATATCTGAAGCACAAAAATTACAGGTTATTTAGAGTGCCAATTCTTAAAATGCTTCACAACAATCTGGCCAATATCAAGGATGATGAGAAGCTCCTTCGCTATATTAACGAAATTTTAAAAGAAAATCTCTTTAAAAATGAGGAACAGATCATTCTTGAACGAAATCGAATAAGAGCTCTATACAATCTTGCTCAATTCGATAAAATCACCAGTGAAGTAAACAATATTACCAAAAAAAATGACCATGAGTCAATTAAATATGCTGCATACAGTCTCTATAATACAGGAAAATTTCAAGATGCAAGAGAACTTCTATATGCCTCTCTCGGCGTAAAAAAGGCACAGAGAGAGATGACAGAGTTTATTACAGACACCCTAATTGCTGACTCAAAATACAATGATGCAATTAAGATCCTAAAAGAGTCAGGTGATAAGAAGTATTTCAAACGACTGGGTGAACTATACTATAAAATATCAGACTACAAATCGGCATTAAAGTACTTTAAACAGGCTAATCTAAAAACTCTGGATACACAGGCATTCCTATGTGCATTTATATCTGCTGACAAGACTGCAAATCCAAGCACAATAATTGAACTTTCAAAGTATTCTAATAGATTTTCAGACTACGAACCTGAATTGAAAAACTACCTCTACTATAAAACCGGAGAAACATTATATAACAGAAAAAACTACGATTCATCACTGATATTTTTGACTGAGTGGTCTAAGTTATTTTCCGGGTCTGAGAGATCGGACTCAGTAAACTACATTATTGCCATGATCCTGAAGAGCAAAAAAAAATATAGTGAGGCGATAAACTACCTTGCAGAAATTGAGAAGATGAATAAAAAAGACAAACTCTACTATGAATCCTTTGCAGAAAAGGGTGAACTCTATTTCTATCTATGGGAATACGGTTCTGCCATAAGAAATTTTGAGGTCTACCTCAGACAAGATGTAAGTGATGAAAGAAAAAGTTTTGTTCTCCTTCAGTCCGGAAACGCACATTTTAATATTAAGGACTTTGAAAAGGCATTAAAGCTGTATCAGGAATACTATGCTAAATATGGTGAGCTAAACAATATCACTGAAAAAATATCACTCTGTTTTCTTAGAACAGACAGATATACAGATATTATTTCATTTATTAAATCAAAAAAAACCCGGTCATTAACAGAAAAATACTATCTGGCATTTGCATTTTTTAAAACTAATGACCTTGAAAGTGCTGCGGCTATGACCTCTGCAAATATTGAAGAATACAGAACTATATATGAACCATTCTACACCGAAAACCTTAGTCTATTCTTAAAAACGACAATCGCTATTGAAAACAACAATGAAATCATCAAAAATTTCGATAAGCACAAAAAAAACATTCAATTATTAGATAACACACAGATCAATGGTGAATTTTTTAGATTTTTCCTCAAATTTAAGGACACTAAAAGAGCAGATGAAGTCTTTAGAAATAGTTTAACTCGTGAAATAGTTTATATTAAACATGATGCCTATAAAAGAATAAATGACTTTAATAATGCAGTCAAATATGCTGACTTGATATCAGATTACCCTTTGAATGACCTCTCTGCTTCTCAGATCATATCAATCATTGATACCTATACCTATTCAGACAACTATAAAAAAGCCATTGACATATTGATAAAAGCTAAAGGTTCAATTCAGAGTGAGATTTTCGATAGTAAATTTGTCTTGGCGGTTCATAGAGAGAGAGATTTTGAATATCTAAATAGCCCGTTAATAAATGAGCAAATAAAAAAGTACAGTCTTCTTGATAATTATTTTAATCTCTATTCAACTGATATCAGGCAATACAAGAAAACACTAGAAGACTTTATAAGAGAAAAGCAATTAACGGACAAAAACATTCTGGAAGCATTAACACAGCTGGTTAGAATACACTATGAATCTAAGGAGTATAATGCGGTATTAAACCTTTTTTCTTCTATACCTCAGAATGCAAGAATCAACCTGTCAAGTGAATTGTTGTACTATGAAGGGCTCTCTAAAATCGAAACCGGAATGATCGAAGAGGCGATAACCGATCTTATAAAAATCCACTATGCCTATCCAACCGATGTCTATATGGTATACCAAGCATTCAATCGCCTCTTTACACTCTACACAACTCAGGGAGAAACGGACAAACTCGAAAAGCTCAGAACACTGTTTGAATCTAAATACTACAAACTCTAGTCATGCATACAGAGACGCTTAAAAGCCGACACTGTCATGCTTTCAGAGACACTTAAAACCCGACACTTGCAATTCACACTATTTTCCAAGGTATTTCTTTAGAACCCTCTTTAACTCGGAAATATCAATAGGTTTGGTCAAAAAATCATCCATACCGGCTTCAAAACAGCTCTCCTTCTCTTTGTCAAATGCACCTGCTGTCAAGGCAATTATAGGAGTATGAAATCCATGCTTTTCCTCATAGACTCGAATCTGTCTGGTGGCATTAAGTCCATCCAGCTCAGGCATATGAATATCCATGAGTACAATATCCGGTCTGGCTCTTTTAAACTTCTCTACTGCCTGCTCACCATTTAATGCATCAATAATAACCGGTTTTTGAATTATATCATAGATAAGTGATGTAATTAATAGCATATTTATACTAACATCTTCAGCAATCAATATGATAGGTTCACTCTTTACAGTATTCTTAAAATCATTATCATCTAACCTATCAACATTATCAATTACTCCTTTTTCACCATTTATGTCATGTTCATATTCTGTCTCTATCGAAAAATAAAAGACACTACCATTACCCAGCACACTTTTAATACTAATCTTACTATGCATCATTTCTGCCAATAGACTTGATATTGTAAGCCCAAGCCCCGTCCCTCCGTAACGCCTTGTAGTTGAGTTATCCCCCTGTGTAAAGGCTGAAAAGAGTTTAGATTTCTGAGACTCACTTATACCAATACCTGTATCTCTAACCGAGAATGTATATTTACCCCAGCCTGATCCATGATCAGTAAAATGTACTTTAAGCTCCACCTCACCAGACTCTGTAAACTTTATACTGTTATTGAGAAGATTTATCAAAATCTGTCGTAACCTCAACGGATCAAAAAATCCATACCTCGGCATATCATTTGCAAATGTAAGGATCAATTCAAGTCCCTTATTTTCAATCTGAAATCTCACAATATCCGCACACTGCTCTATCATCTTATATATATCTGTCTTAATTACCTCAAGCTCCATCTTTCCTGCTTCAATCTTTGATAAATCAAGGATATTATTTATTATACCAAGAAGAGTCTGCCCTGAGGTATTAATATTTTTTACAAAGTCTGCCTGCTCTCTGTCAATTTCTGTTTTTAGCAACAAACCAGTAAATCCAATTATTCCATTTAATGGGGTTCTTATCTCATGACTCATATTAGCAAGAAACTCGGACTTTGCACGACTTGCCCTCTCTGCCCTCTCCTTTGCCTCATACAACTCTTTAGTTCGTTCATCTACCATCCTTTCAAGTTCATTTGCATAAACTGCTATCTGATTTCGTGAATCTGATACCCTATGCATAAGTTGATTAAAAAAATCTGCAAGTTTATAGATCTCATAAATTCTCAGGTCCTTTATATTGATCTCTCTATCAAGATCCCCATTTATTAACTCTCTAACCTGAGACGAAAATGTAGAGAGCGGCATAACTATGAGATTATTAGTATTAATCCATAGAATAACTATCAATACAAAAAATAGGGTAAACCACAAAGTTAATCCACTTAGTAATATCCTTAGAATATTCCGTCTAATAAACTTACTGCTTGATGACATAACTAACTCACCAAGCACCCGCTCATCTCCGCTCCCTGTAAATCTGATCAAGTTAAATCTGACAGTTAGATCTTCAGATATTATATCAATGTCACTACTCTTCCATTCAGAAAGAATCGTACCCTCATTATCAGATATTATAACAGATGCAACCAATGGATTAGAGGATATCCCCTTAACTATTGCATCAATGTGATGGATCTGATAATCCCATATAGCAGAACTTATTGCAGGAGAGAATGTTCTGGTTAGTCCTTTTAGTGTCTCCCTAATATCCTCTTTTAATTTAACATATTCTATAGATAACTGTAAAAATGCAAAAACTATCCCCACTATAAAATATGTTGAAAAAAGTCTAACGAGAAGGATTAATGAGAGCGGTTTTATTCTATCACTTACTTTTTCTTTACTATCATTCGTTAATATCATATTACAAAACTATCCCTACTCTATTATTTAATCAAATTTATTATTAACTTTAAAGGTTTAAAAGTCCAACATCTTTTTTACGATATTTTCAGGCAGATACCTTAAATAGATCCTTCTTAAAGTTCCATCATTTTTCATATCAGAAATTATCTTTCTAAAAAAAACTGCATCTGATTCTGTGAATACTTTTTTAGAAAGAATTAGCCCATGTTTAATACCGTTCTCTTCCGGAGTCCAGTCCTGTATGACAACAATATTTTCCATCATTAAATCTTTTAAATATTTATTATATACAGGAGGCTGTGAAAAAACCGCATTTACCCGCCCATCCCTTATTTTTTTAAAAATCGCGTCTGCTGATTGCGAATACTCTACCCTATTTTGAGTTCTAAGAATATCGAGCCATCTGTCCTGCATGAGGCCGTGCTTAAAAGCTGTTACTGCACCGAATAGAAGATGCCCCTGTACTATAAAATCTTCAGCATTCTTAATATTTTTAATATCCGCCTTCCTTAGTACAGCATAATTTTTAATAATCATATAATGTACAAACCATGCAAAAGTATCCCGTTCTTCATTCTGTATGCCGGAGACACTCATATCAAGTTTCCCGTTTTTTAGATCACTCCATATCCTTGCACGAGCTAACACTACCGGTTCAAAAAAATATCCGGTCCTTTTTGAAACCTCTGTAATAATATCACGATCGATCCCAACCCCCATATTGTAGAGATATCCATACTCATAGAAGGCAACCTCTATATATCTTCTCTGACTATCATTACTAAAAACAGAAACTACATATAGTGTAGATATTAAAACAAAATACCAGATTTTCACAAATAGACCTCAGATTTATCAACAAAATTATAGGACACTTCTAAAAACCTTATGTATTAAGGTTTTTAGAAGCTCAAACCTATTCCTATACCTATATGAGGCTGTCCACTAAGTCGGTTTATAAACGATTTTTACTCGTTTTACGCCGGCAATTAACCGGTACAAATAAAAATTTCTCGACTTAATGGACTGCCCCCTATAATTATTCAAAACATCACTAAAAATATATAAAATAACTCACTAATTTATGCAAGGAAAAAATGAAAAAAAATCTGATGATCGCAGAGTTGCATAGTTGGGTGCAAATTATTATGTGCAAATTATTAATCTTGACTATAATGAAGTATAATGCTAAAAATTTAGTTTAAATTGCTCAAATAATAACATAAGAAACAGGTGGATTTACGATAAAAAATTTTTAGAATGGAGGGGTAATATGTGGATATTTCTACCAAAAAACATTATTAGATTATTATTATTAACTATCATAACTTCTGTAATAATTGTATTCTTTTCTTTTAGGCTTAACAGGTTTTTCAACTATGATAATATCACTCAAGTCAAAAATATTATCCTGGATTTTGGACTTCTTGCTCCAATTATAATAATTACATTCTATACAATTTTTAATGTCGCTATGATGCCGACACTTTTTTTTAATTTTTTAGCAGGCTATCTCTATGGAATCAAATACGGCTTCTTAATTGCTTGGATTGGAATGACACTAGGACTGTTAACTTCTTTTCTGTCAACGAGGTTCATATTTAGAGATGAATTTAAAAAAAGGTTTGGAGCTAACCGGACAATGCTTTTACTTGAACAATACATTGCCAAATATAAAGGTTTTGCTGTTCTTTTTTTCAGGCTATTGTTTATTTTTCCATATAACATTCAAAATATAACCTATGGACTTTCTTCATTGAAGACCTCAAGCTATCTCTTTTACTCTGCAATTGGGATAATCCCTGTAACAATTCTTCATGTATTATTAGGCAATTTGATAAACAACAACACGCTATCAAATTCTAAACTTAATGAAATATTTTCACTAATCGGTATTGCATCGATTATAGGGATTATACTTTTGATACTGGTTTTAAAGTTAAAGTCGAAATTTGTTTTAAAGAATGACAATCAATAAAAAATAAATTATAAAAATGAATTAGCAATTAATTAAATTTTATTATATTATACAGTTATGGAAAAGGTGTATACAAAATTGTATGAATTAATTCTATTGATGATAGTTAACAAAGGAAGACGATATGACTGAACTTGAAGTAATTAAAAGATCTGCAGACTTTATCCGCTCTAAAATTAAGACAGATACCGCTGATATTGCAATTATACTCGGAACAGGACTTGGTGGATTTGCAAAATCTATTAAGGGTATAGAGATCCCATATAGTGATATTCCCGACTTCCCGGTGCCATCAGTTAAGAGTCATGAAGGCAAACTAATATTCTCAGAGATCGCCGATAAAAAAGTTTTATGTTTTGTTGGACGAATTCATTACTACGAGGGCTTTCCGATGAGCAAAGTTGTAATGCCGGTTAGAATTATGAAGGAGCTAGGTGTAAAATACCTCGTTATAACTAACTCAGCAGGCTCACTTAAGAAGGAACTAAAGCCAGGTGAACTAATAGTATTAACAGATCATATCAATATGATGGGAACAAACCCTCTAATTGGTAAAAACATAAGTGAACATGGTCCCAAATTTGTTGATATGTCAGAACCATACGACCTGGCTCTTATTAAAACATTAAAACAATTCTCTCCCATCCCGCTCAAAGAGGGTGTGTATGTAGGAGTTTCAGGACCAAGTTTTGAGACGCCATCAGAGGTCAACTTCTTCAGACAGATTGGTGGTGATGTTGTTGGAATGTCTACTGTGCCTGAGTGTATTGTTTCAAACCACTGCGGCATCAAAACTGTAGGTATAAGCTGCATATCAAATTATACTTCAGGTGTTACAACACAACGACTTGATCATAACAAAGTAATTGAGATCGCACAGAAGGCTGAAAATGACCTCATCTCAATAATACTAAACTTTATCGGGTGTCTATAGCACGGTTTTCTGCTAATGGCTCTAAACCATCGTTTTTACTATTTCTCGCAATAAATATTATGTTAAAGACTGTAGCAAGAATTAAAATTAATGAAGCAGCTATCTGGAATTTGCTCGGTGAAATCTTTAATGTAAAATACTCAACAATAAATGTACCCGGTATAGATAGGAGTAAAAATTCTGATAACTTTATGCCTGAAAAATATTTGGTCGCCTTTGACCATAGCAGATAAGGAAACAGAGTCTGAAATATACCGGATATTAGCATGGTCAATAGAACTATTTCAACTTTAAAGGGCTTGACTGATACCTCTGGAAATACAAATGGAATACTCGTTAACAGTATAGGAGCCATCATTAGAAGAAGTTTATTAGGTCTATTCTCAATCAAATAAAGAGTTGAATTGTAGAGACCAAAAGTCATAGACACAATAAGAGCAACCAGGACACCAATTATCATCACTTTATCCTGCCTGATAAATGCCTCAATAAGTAAAATCGCTGAGCCAAACACAAACAGAAGCAGAGCTGCCCATGAAAACTTAGTATTCTGTTTTGCCAGCCTATCATAGATGATACTGAAAATGAAACAACTGGATTCTATAATAATTAGCAGATAGGCATCTATAAATTTAAGTGCATAGTTAAATGTATAAAAATTAATAGCAAGAAACACGCCCGGTATAAGATCCCTGGGGTGACTAATTTTAAATGAGTTCTTGCCTGCAACGATAAGCCCCAAAATAACAATTGGTATTGTTCGATAGATATTCATCTCAAACACGCCAATATTATTGAGATTAACACTAAACTTGATAAATACAGCATGAGATGACCAAAATAATATCGGAAGCAACGCATAGGGCAACTTTGAGAGATTAGTATCTTTTTTCATATTCGTATCCACTAGAGACTAAATTATTAGACTTATCTAATATTTTGCGATTTTTGTAAAGTTAATATTTGTAATTTTATATACTTCATTTTCTTTAACAAGTTCTATTGATATCTCACCATCTGCATTTTCGAACTCACACAGATAGACCGAAGTTATTTTTTGTGGTCTAAAAGGTAAAAAAAAAGACTCCGAATAGAAAAAATGTTGTTTCTTTGATATATATGCTCCGAGTTCCTTATTAACCCATCTCTCTAGAGATGAAAATCTGGATATGCCAATTTTATTTCTGTAATCAATTGATGTTATCTCATAGAGACTCCCCCATTCATTTGATTTAAGAAAATCTATAGTTGTATTACTTGTCCTATATGCTGAAATATAGTCAGGGAGAGAACAACCGCTTAGACAAAATAGTAATGTAAAATATAGTATCATTGTTTTCATTTTTTTTAATGACTTCCTGAGATTTAAATTATTACAATTAAGGATTTCATTCAAGCATTATCTTAACCTTTACTAATCAAAAAATCTTTCTTTACAAAAAAAAACTGCCCGTTAAGGCAGTAATTAAACAAATAAAAATATAATTCTATTAATAACTTGAAATAAATTTCATTGCGGTATCACCATCTTTTCGTTCCTGCATCTTCTTTATAAGAAGTAGTTCAAGTTTGCTATCATCCATATAGTTCAACCACATCCTTGTAAAAAAGGATGAATGTTTGTGCCAATTGGATTCTATAACTGCTCTTTCATTAGCAGATATAGGAAATTTCTTTGATCTCTGATATTCCTCAACGGCCTCCTTAAGAAGCAGATCTTCAAGGGCTCTTATAGTATTTATTCTCTTTTTTATGTTGCTCATAACCTTCTCCTTATCTAGAGTAATACCCTCTAAAATAGTTTTCTAAAACATCTTTTTACATAACTTAATAACATACATTTAACATTAGATATTTTACATAATATAAATCACATAATAACATATAGCAATTAAAATGCCAACACTCAAAATATCAATTCATAAAATTATTACAGATACCATTGTAATCATTACAATTTCCATAAAGATTTTTCAATCCCTTTTATTTAGTATCATATATGTCAACAGAGCATATAATCTAGCTGAACTTCACATATAACCAATAGCCATATTAACGGAATTTACTTTATGAATCTTAAATATCAGTTAAAAATTAAACATCACTATAAAAAATGTCTGATTAATTATACACCTATTTTATTCTTTTTATTATGAAGCAAGTAATTAAATAAACTGATGATGAAATCAGATAGTATAAGGCTAAAAAACACAAAAATAATATTTAATTTATCATAAACTAACGGCTTAAATAGATTCATCTTATCAACCATGATTAGAAATACTCCTATACTTGTATCTAATAACCCAAGCGGTATTCTACAGATATCAAGTCCTCTTAAGATCATAGTTATAAATATCGTACAAATAATCTGAATAAAAACTATCTCAAATAGCGGTACAAAAATAATCGAGTTAATTATTGATAAAGGCTGTAGTGTTCCAAAAATACTCAACTGTAACGGGATCATTCCTGTAGATGCTGCCACGGAGGTAGTACATGCCCCGCTTACTTTTTCGATAAATTTTTGCCATATTTTTTGTAAACCGAATTTTTGATCAAAATTGTCATATGCCTTGATATTCTCACGATAATTTCCAAGAAGAATAATCGAGAATACTGCAATATATGAAAATTGATACGAGATATCAAATAGATAGAATGGATTAATTGCTAGCATTGTAAGACCGCATATAATCAGAACACTAAGAGAGCTAATCTTAACCCCAATTATTCTAAATATTAGATTAACTATAAGAGCCAATAAAGCTCTTAAACATGACGCCGATGGAACAAGTAATGTGAAATATAGAGTCATGACAATAGTAGAAATGAATAATGATATCTTCTTGCTAAAAAAGATAGAAAAAAAACTACAAATAATTGATGAAAGAAATCCAAAGTGAAGACCGCTAATCGCTAAAATATGTGCAAGACCGGTCTCTCTAAAATTATTAAAGTCTGATTTATCTAGCTGTGAACGGTCACCAAGAAGTATTGAAATAATAAACCCGGCACTTCTAACCGAGAAATGCTCTTCTATATAGTTATATAGAAGCAATCTAAAACTATTTATTAAGTGCGAAGGTGTACTGAAAATCGTATTACAACCATAGAGTGTATTTGAAACCTTTGGCCTATATATGACTCCATAGATATTCTTATTTAATAGATGGTTCCTATAACTCCTATCTTTTGGAATAGATATTTTACCGTTAACTATATAATTACTATAGTTAACCAATGGTGCCTTTGTCTTAACTAATACTTTAAACGGAAAAGACAACTTCTTATAATCACTCTTACTACTTTTTTTAATAGCTAATATTAAAACCTCAGTATTGTACTTTCCATCTGATCCTGTGCTAAATCCGACTGATTTGCATAGGAATTTTTCTGAAAAAAGATTATTTTTTTTAAAATCCTGATATCTAATATTTTTTAAGTGGATATTAATCAATATAGACACCCCAAAGATTAAAATAGTAAAAGCAATAAATGAAAAGAATCTCTTTCCAGATAATATTGATAAAAGATAAAAAAGAATGGATACTATTACACATAAACTGTATGCAATATATAGTTGATACCTACCAATCACAATAAAAAGGGAAATAATCGCATAGATCAATAATAATGGGTTTGAAAGCTGTGTCTTATAGATATATTTTTTTAACATTTTCATATTTTTTTTTCTATTTAAAATTTTTTTTCTATTATTCAATATATAATAACTAAAATTTATTCATATCATTTACAGTTTGTGAAATATTAATTAATTTTTTTTATAATCTGAAGTATACTCAACATTGCAAACAGATATGCAACTAAAATGTTTTATAATACCAAATTTGTAAATTTTGGATGAACAAGAAATCATCGAAGATGATTAGGAATAATTGATGATGTAATGATGTAATAATATTAATAAATAAAATAAACGGGCTATTTTAATACAGGGGGTGAGTCGAGCCTCATAGAAAAATTATAGTTTTAATAAATTTACCGCCAATGCAATAGTTGTCTGAATAAAATATGCAGAGAGAATCACTATTACTGCAAACCAAACCGTACGAATGATCTGATTTGACTGTTTCTTTTTACCATCCGATTTCTTTTTATCTTTGCTATTCATAGAACCTCTCCCTACAAGCTTTTTCGGCTTCTTCAAGTGTATTATACAATAAAATATAGGATCCAAAGAGCCATCCCTTCTCCCCTCTATAATCAACGAAATACCAATAATCCAACATATTTTCAAACTCACTAATCTGCATATCTTTTATAAGAATCTTAAGGATCACACCATTCTTTAGGTATGTTATCACACCTGAATCCCGCCCCTTTTCCTCTCTTAGTTTTAGAGAACTATAGAGCGTTACTCCCCACATCTCACTTTTTAAGTTAATCCTACTCTCAGGCAGATCAATAAGCCATTTATTGTCCTTTCTGTCCTGACATGAGAGAAACATTAATATAATAAATAACAATGCAGGAATTTTTTTCATCAACTATTTACCTTTGACTATTTAACTTTCAACAATTCAACCTCAAATACCAGAGTTGCCATTGCAGGTATGTGAGGTGGTCTTCCATCAACTCCATAGGCAAGATAGTACGGTATTACGACAAGTCTCTTCTCGCCCTCTTTCATAGTTAAAAGAGTCTCATCCCAGCCGGCAATAACTCTATTAACTCCGGCCGGAAATTCTATCGGTACATTTCTTGAATAGGAACTATCAAAGACTGTTCCATCGACAAGATACCCAGAGTAGTGAGCCGATACAACATCACCCTTATTTGGTGTCTTGCCTTTTCCACTCTTCATTATGAAATACTCAAGACCGGACTGAGTCTTTGTTAACTGTGATGATGATACACCGAGACCTATAAGCAGATCGTTCAATCTTTTCTTATTTAACTCATTCTGCTTTGCTATAAGCTGGTCCTTCTTTTCGAACTCTTTTAATGCATCAAAATCGACCGCTTTTTTCCCCTTCCTTATTATTTCAACTTTATTTATATAGACATCCTTATATGGCTTGTTATATGTATTATCAGTTTTAACTTCAGCAATTTTCTCCATAACATCATGGCCTGAAATAACCTTACCAAATATTGAATGCTTATTGTTCAAATGTGGTGTTGCACCCAGCGTTATAAAAAATTGCGATCCATTTGTATTTGGTCCCGAATTTGCCATTGAAAGAAAACCGGCACCACTATGTTGCAGGGAGCTGTCAAATTCATCAGGGAACTTATATCCCGGTCCACCAGTACCATTTCCAAGCGGGCAACCGCCCTGTATAACAAACCCCTTAATAATCCGATGAAAAGTAAGTCCATCATAGAACTTCTTCTTAGACTTTCTACCGGTCTGAGGATCAGCAAACTCAATACTGCCCTCTGCCAGACCAACAAAATTGGCAACAGTAACAGGAGTCTTTTCAAAATACAATTCACAATAGATCTTGCCATGAGTTGTATGAAAAACTGCATAGAGTCCGTCATTTTTAACTGCATCCGGTTGAAACAGACCAAAAAAAGGATAGACAGAGAAGGCTGCAAGAATATTGACAATTAAAATAAGTACTAATTTTTTCATAGAATATCTCCATAAGTATTAATAAAATCTGATTATTATTTACATAGTGTATCATTTATTATTTTTTTTAAAAAAATGCAATAGCTAAAGATGGAATTTACAAATATGAGCTCATGTTATGCTCAGATTGGAAATTAAATTTTGCCCCTCTTGTGTTACCTTGATGACCTTATACTGCCCCTTTTTGTACTCTAGATAACCACATGCAACAAGTGAGTCAATCTCCTCTCTAATATAGCTCTCAGCTTGATGTCTCAATAGACCATAACCATAAAACTCCTTTAACTTTGGCTCCAACTCATATAAACCCTTTAGTATAGCTACCCCCTTCTTCAACCCAATCTGATTATTATTTACAATAAAGAATTTCATTATCATCTTATTTGTTTCATTTATATTAAAATCCTCAGATGGTTTATAGGTTCCTCTACAGATATCACACTTTCCACAATTTGACTCTGTGAATTTCTCACCAAAATAGTTTAATAGATAGACTCTTCTGCATTGTGATAGTCGCGTATACTCAAGAACTGCTTCAAGTTTCTTCTCATCGATCGCCATTCTTTTGATAAGATTTGTACTATATTCCTTCTTTAATTCATTGCTGATTTTTTTGTGTTTAACAATTAATCGCTGCCCCTTCCTAACCTTCCTATATGAAATCACATCCCATTTTTCAAGTCTATTGAGCAGATACTCAACCTCAACGGCAGTCGTACCGGTTCGCTTGATAGCTCTTGAAACAGAGATGGAAATTTCATTATTTATCTTGAGATCCCCCTCGGTAAATAGTTGTTTAAAGTTATACAGCTCCTCATTTTTCATCTTATACTTCTTTACAATTACTTCATACCTCTCCTCAGGCATATATTCAGTATCAAGTAATCCAAGATGAATCAACTGCTTGATCGCTCCGGGGATTTTAAATCTCCCCCCCTTCTCTTCCTTTAAAATATTATCACAGTCATCTGAATAGACATCACCTTTTTTTGAAAGTTTAACTATCTCGTCTAAAACTTTTTCAAGGAACTCTACACCCAGATTTTTGCTGCGAATAAAAAAATCCTGAATTTTCTCATCACCATAGGAATTCATCAATAGACAGAAACTCAGATCGCCATCTCGTCCGGCTCTCCCCGTTTCCTGATAAAACCCCTCGAGTGTACCGGGAATTGAATAATGGACAACAAACCTTACATCCGGTTTATTTACTCCCATCCCAAAGGCATTTGTAGCAATTAATACAGATATCTTATCACTCAGAAAATCCTCCTGAGTTTTTTTTCGTTTATCGGGACTCAAACTTCCGTGATAGATCCCCACCTTCTTTTCTGTATTGGATGAAAGCACATTAAATACAGTTTCAGCATCATTTACTGTACTTGTATAGATTATACCGGGCGGATTAACCTTATTCACAAATGATATCAACGATCGATTTTTACTTAATTTTGTCTTATGATTTTGCACGCCATAGACAAGGTTTGTTCTATTAAATCCTGTTACAAGAACAAATGGATCATTCATATTTAGAGATTTAACAATATCATCACGAACTTCACCTGTTGCAGTTGCCGTAACAGCAAGAATGGGCGGGTTATTTAACTCCTTAATTATTGCCGACATTTTTCTATACTCAGGCCTGAAATCGTGTCCCCATTCAGAGATACAGTGAGCCTCATCAACTATAAAAAGATCAATCTTTTGATCCCTCAACCATTCCATGAAAAATCTGCTTCTAAATCTCTCGGGTGTCAGATAAAGAAGTTTTATATGCCCAGCCTCAACTTCACTCATAATCTCTCGCTGCCTCTCCTGAGATACTGTCGAGTTCATCAACTCTGCAGGGTAATTAATAAGTTTTAGTCCGTCAGTCTGATCCTTCATAAGAGAGATGAGAGGTGAAATAACTATTGCTAACCCCTCCATACATAGAGCAGGTATCTGAAAACAGATGCTCTTACCCCCACCTGTAGGCATTATACCAAGTGTATCCCTGCTTTTAAGTATAGATTCAATAATTTCTTTTTGCCCAGGCCTAAATGAATCATAACCAAAATATTGTTTTAAATAAAAATACGCCTCTTGCAAATCTCCACCTTTATGAATTCTAGTTCATTTTATACAATGAAACAGTAAAAATATAATACTTATATTAAGCTAAGTCAATTCAATTTAGTTACTCAATTTAGTTACTCATCGGAACTTCACGGACTTTAAGCTTAATAATTAAACTCTAGAGGCTCTTGCAAAAATCCCTTCAGTTTTTTGCTTGATCTTTTATTTGTTAAACATGCGTCAAATTACGGCAAAAAATACTCAAATAAAGTGATTATTCTGTGTTTTTTTGCCACAACTTTCCTTGTTTTCCAAAAAAATATGCTTCGCAAAAATTCAAAATTTATTTTTGCAAGAGCCTCTCTACTCATATACTAAAACGAAAATTTATTTTTTTCATTTATATTACTAATAAAAATATTAAAAAAAAATGATTATTTTACAATCTTTATTCACATTTATTATTATGAACTAAAAAATTGAAAATGATAATTAGTCATAACTATTTATCAAAACAATTGACTTTGAGAAGTTTTCATTGTATATATCTTGTGAGGTTTAAAATGGATAGAGATCTAATAAGGGAAGTGATACTAAATATAGAAGGTAAATTCAACATATACAGAGCAGGATTTGAAAAACGGTATCTTTATGGAATCTTTATCTACTATTTACCCTTTGTATGGATATCTTTTATGATGCGCAATAACCCTTTTGCATTTTATTCATCATGTCCATATAAAACAGGTCTATTTTTATTGCTTATTATTAGCCTCTTGATTCACTTTATCCTTAAAAACACATTTTTTAAATACAATAGATTCTATAGAAAATTTATTCTTAATGAACTAAAAGAAACAATATTAATAACAGATAATTCTGAAGATAAAAATGAACTGCTGAGTCTTATTAATACCGATGAAAAAATGTTAAAAACAAATAAGATATTTAGAGATGTATTCAAAAGGATTTTAACTTCCTAAGAAACTCTACATCTTTTATAAAACAATCTAAAGTTAAATCTGAGTCCTTCTTGGCTTCGTTTGTTATAATACAATCAGAGGGCATCAATCTAAGTATATCATCTAGCGGGTATGTCCCCTCACCATAGTGATCATGTCTATCCAATTCAGACTTAATATCCCCGTCTGTAAGATGATAAATTGATGGGCCTAACAAAATCATTTTAGAAATAAACTCCAAATAATCAACTCTCTTACTATTAGCAGAACATATTGCATGGCCAATATCCAGACAAAATCGTAGACCTGTGTTTTTTAGTAGATAATCGATTTCTTCATAGGAATGGCCAACACAATTTTCCATTTTAAGTCCATACTGTGGCTTGTTTTCTATTACTATCCTTTTATCAGATATCACTTGAAGCTGCCTCACGGTCTCCTTAATATTACCTCCAACTCCAGGGTGAAAAATTATTGTTTTGGAATCCAGCCTATCAGCATATTTTGCAGCCAGTTCATAGCAATGCATATTGTATTCAATATTTTCAGGCAATGACAAATTTACTCCATCACCAAAATGAGGAGCATGGATTATAAATGGTACTTTAATCCTCTCCCATATATCCAGATATCCGGAAGCAGGTTTAATATAGAGTTCAATATAATCACAGTAACCATCCTCAAAGAGACGAGTTGCGTGACTTAGATAATTTTCATTGGTTGACCACAGTTTAAGTCCAATTCTACGCATCTTTGATCTCCCTTACCCCACTTTCAATCGCACCTGTATAGAATGATGGTTTTATATCCGTTAACCCCTTATAAACCTTGGAAACTTTTTTTACAAGACTTGCCACCTGACTAGTCTTAGTTATAGCTAAGGCACACCCACCCCAACCGGCACCTGTCATCCTAGCTCCAAGCGTTCCATCTATCTTCATAGCCTCATCTGTTATTACATCAAGTTCGTAACAGCTTGCCTCAAAATCGTACTTTAATGAAATATGAGACTGGGTCAAAATCTGACCAAACTCAATAAGTTTATTATTTTCTAGCAATTCACAACTTCTTAGAACTCTTTTAGTCTCTGTTACAATATGCCTTACTCGTCTGATTAAAATATCATCTCTTAGAATCTCAAGACTGTCAAGTGAATCTATTTCAGAAAGATTCTTAATGTCAAGTCTGTCTCTAAGTATAGCCAGTGCCCTTCTACACTCCTCAACTCTTTGATTAAATTGTGAGTTAGCAAGTGATCTCTTTTTTCCGGTATTCATAATAACTACCGAATATTCCCCAAGGTTAACCGGTATCATCCTATAATTAAGAGAATCACAGTTTAGCAATACAGCATGATCCTTTTTCCCCATTGCTACTGCGAACTGATCCATTATACCACAGTCCACCCCAACAAACTTATTCTCAACAGTCATGCAAAGAATTGCAAGTTTCACTCTATCAATTTCTTCATCTCTATAACCACTTGCCATAAGTATTGCATAGGCAGTTAGTAATTCTAAAGCGGCTGAACTTGATAGACCGGAACTTGAAGGCAATGTAGAATAGAAATACAGGTCTCCCCCCTTCAATCTATAGCCTGCATCAATCAATGCAGAGATTACCCCTTTTGGATAGTTAGTCCAGCCATCTTCCTCTCGATATTCTATACTATCATCTAAATTAAATTCTATTGATAACTTTTGAGAATCTGAGTTAAGCGATACTATATTATCCCCCCGATCTCTCACAGCAGCATATATGCCGATAGAGAGTGCACAGGGTAAAACCGGCCCTCCATTATAATCAATATGCTCACCAATAAGATTTACTCTTCCCGGAGCAAAGAAAAACCTCAGATCTTCGGAACCTTTAAAGAAATTATACGCAGCTTCACGATACTCCATAATTAGTCTCCGATTCTTTTCTTAATGAAATCGATTATTCTGCTAAACATAAACTCACTATCATTATCTTGAGTAGCCACATGGTATGAATTATCAAGCCAGACTAGCTCTCTATCCTCAGACTTCACACCCTCATAAACAGTAAGTGCTGATCTTGAAGGAACAACATGATCCTCTCTTGACTTGAATATCAACACAGGAATCTCAACCTTATTAAGATTTCTGACCATAATCTTATTTAGTTTTACTAGTTGAACCACAGAGCTTGTTATCAGTTTATCATAGGCAATCTCTCTTTCCCCTTCTTTCTTTATATCAGATGCAACAGGTGGTGCTGACCTGACAAAATATTTAATTATGGGTAATAATTTAATCTTTATGTCATCAAAGACAGCAGAATTATTTATAAGTACTATCCCCTTAAATAGATCCGGATACTTCTGAACCAAGAGAAGTAAAAGAGCCCCCCCCATAGAAAGGCCGGCAAGAAACACAATCTTACTCCGTCCCCTTAATTTATCAAGAGCTTTTTCAAGATCGTTAAGCCAATCAGTGTACTTATAGTTACCCGGATCTTTCCAGTTTGTTGCATGTCCTGATAGAATCGGACATTCTACATTGTAGCCTGCTTTATGCAGAGCCTCGCAGAGGGGACGCATCGACTCGGGTGTGCTTGTAAAACCATGACTGACAAGTACTCCGACCTCAGAATCCGTGCTTAGTGAAATTGGTCTAATATTTGAAAAATCCATAACTCTACTCCTCATCTATCTAAGTTGAAAAATCCTTTATGCTATCAAAATCATCTTTAATTTCTTTATCATTTCTTAATTATCTTTGTTCATCCCTAAAATCAATATCATCAAAATTAGTCTCAAGTTCTCGAAGTTTGCCGCTTACCTTCGTAAAATACCCATAGAAACTCTCAAAATGACTCTTTAGCTCACTAAAATATTTTACCTGCCTATCCTTAATTACACTAATCTCATCAGCTGATGCCTCATTAGAGAGTGCAATTCTACCAAGAAACTCATTCTGCTGCTTCTGATCCTCAATATTCTTAAGAAGAACACCTGTATTTTCAACAAGCCTGGTTACAGCCTTCATATTCTCATTAGAATTTATCATCTGTTCTCTGGAGGCATTATCAAGTTCAACAATCAGAGTATTAGTGACCTCAACGCCCTCCCTTATTTTCTCAATAGCATCGCTGACAGATACAGAATTTGAGACTGTCTTATCTATTGTTAATCGCAAACTCTTTAGATGTTCAGTTATTTCTTTTGTCTGTCCCCCGGTACTCTCAGCAAGTTTCCTGACCTCATCTGCAACTACCGCAAAGCCCTTTCCTCTCTCCCCTGCATGAGCAGCCTCAATTGCAGCATTCAGGGCAAGAATCGAGGTCTTGTCATTTATCTGCTCAATTGTCCCTGCTATTCCACCAATAACCTCACCGACTCTGGAGATATCACTTATTGTTTCTTTCATTTCATCAATCTGTTCCATGCCATAGAATGATGCCTCAGAAAGTTTACTTATCAATCCGGCAGCATTCTCTATAGAATTGGTTACAGAATTAAGCGAAGCTATCATCTCAGTCAATGATGCACTCATCTGTTCGACCATCGCTGACTGCTCTGAGATCATTAACAGATTTCCATTGATACTCTTCACCGTGTCCCGAAGAACAACCGAGGTCTCCCTTGTATTGGCAACCTGTTTATCAAGACTTACTGAGAGTTCCCCTACATTCTTATAGATATCCTCTGTAGAGCCGAGTAGTTCTTCTATATGCTCTTTCTCATTTCCTGTCAATTCAATTATCTCATTGGCACTGCTATAGATCTTCAAGAATTTATTATTTAATGATACTATAAGATTATTTATAAGTACCTGGATTTCTCCAATCTCAGCAGCATCTGTTTTTACAACAAATCTGCTACCCTTATTTTCGGCAGAAATAATATTCTTAATCCCCCTCACAAGACTCTGCATTAGTTCCGAGAGGTTTGAGGCAAACAAGAATATACCTATAAATACAAATAAAAAAATTAGAACAGCCATTAGAGCTATAATTTTTTGATAAATACCCATATCATTCCTCTGCTTCTCCACGCGACCGGCTAGCTCAACAATCATGGGATCATTAGAAGCAATAGATAATTTAATGAGTCTATCTGTATCAGAGGCATATTCAGGTAGAACACCATCCTTAACAACAAGAAATATATTACTCAAACCTGATGCTCTCTCTATAGCAGTATATACAATTAAAAGAGATGACACACTGATAAATGCAATAAACACTGCTAAAATAAGGACAGTTTTTTTCCTTAGGGTTAAGCTATATCTATCAATTGTGAATTCAATAATATTTAATTTTGATTTTATTCGATGAAATAGTGTTGAGGTATATATGATCTGAACTATTCCAACAGCGGGACCCAGGAAGAAAGAGGAAATCATTAGTCTCACTGTGGCATTCCTTAGAAATCCGTCAACAAGATACATTCTTGCCATTCCACCGAGAATCGGCCCGACTATATAGCCTGCCGAGTTAAGAATTACAATAATTCCCATAATTTTTTTCTCTACAGATAATATCCTGGCTCTCTCATCCTCTGATATTGAATCACTATTCAGCTTATCAAACGGTCTTATAAGTCTCAATAAAATAATCGAAAAAATAATTAGAATAGACATCTGTATAATAAATGTGTTTCTGGAACCACTAATAATCATGTTAAACTCCAACCCAAGTACAGGATAGAGAATAAAATCCATAAATACTAAAACAATAAGCTCAGATATTACAAAAAAAAACATCAATTTTATCTTTGACTCTCTTCCAATGTTCATAGAGACCTCCATAAGGTAATAAGTTAAAATATCAATTATTAAAAAACTATTATTAAAAAACTATCGATAATAAAAAGACATCAATAAATTAAAACAGATAAGTAAACCTATCTGCATTATTAAATCCACTTCGATATGAATTTCAATAAATACTCAAACTGAAAAATTAAACTTATATGATAATTAAAGAATATAACAAGTTTTACGGTTTGTCAAATAATGAATAAGTTTTTTATAAGACACTTATTAATACAGTTTACTTAATAAGGTCATATCATCGTTTAAAATCTATGATTACCCTTTGCGGTCGTAAGACAACTTCAGTTATAACAGTCTCAACTCGTGATTTTAGAATCATTTCAACTGCATTTACTATACATTCAGTCGTAATAAAAGACTGATTATCAGAGGAAGGTTTAAAATTCAAGGAGTTATAGAATGGGGTATCTGTTATATCAGGTAGAATATTTGAAATTTTAACACCATATTTACGATTTTCCTCAAATAGGTTTGAAGCAAAACTTGATATACCTGCCTTAGTCGCCGCATAGGCACTCCCCATTGATGCAGAAATTCTTGCAGTTATAGAGGAGATAAAAATGACTGTTCCCTTACACATTTTTATCTTTCGTAAACATAATGAGGTGATTTTTATCGGTGACGATAGATTAACATCAATCATCTCTTGAACCTTTTCAATATTTAAGGTTTCATGATGCCCAAACAGACCAAATCCTGCCGAGTGAACAAGAAGATCAATTGATTCAAGGTTATTAATTATTGGCTTTAGATTTTTTGATATATCAGATGTTTTTGAGAGGTCTATTCTATGATGTTTAAAATTAGGGTCATCTATCTTAGGATCACTTCTTGAAAGTCCCAGTACATTGAATCCATTTTTTATAAGATATAAAGCTATATCCTTACCTATACCGGAAGATGCTCCGGTTACAATTGCATTATTCATAAAATCCCTCTAAACATATCTATTTTTTCTTAATTACTTCAAACAGCTCTTCATCAAGCATCTGTGGATTATCTATAAAGAAACACGACCTCTCAAGGTAATAACTACATAGCTTATCAGATGGATTTGAGGAATATATCTCCGAAAACACCCTCTTTGCAGTCTGCATATCTTTTTTGTGATAGGCAAAAAGTCCACTCTCAAAATAGTCTTTTGTGTTAATCTTAATGATGGTGTCAGGCTTATTATCAGTAAACACCTCAAATATATTTACTGATTCATTCTTTCCCTTGACCTTGACCCGCCCGAGAAATCTTGAGTTATAGAAAACCTCATCTGATAAACCGGCGTAGGTAGAATTAGTTACTAACATTCCGGTATCAAAATAACTATTTAGATTCTTTATTCTACTTGCAAGATTTACCGCATCAGATATAACCGTACTCTCCATTCGCTCCTGTTCACCAATAATACCCAGAACCGCCTCACCTGTGTGAATCCCGATTCCAAGTCGGATATTATACTCAGACTCATTAAAATATCGTTCGGTCTCCTCCATAATCCTTCTACAGACCCGATATGCATTTTGAGGATTGTCAGGAAAGATAACCATTATATCGGTAACAGTCAACTTATCTATAAAACCGCCGTTGTTTTCCAGAGAGCTATTGATAATATCTATCATTTTATTTAAAAATCTAATTCTATCGACATCTGTTAATCTGTTATACTCTTCTCGCCCCCTAGTCAGTCCGATAAATGCAATAGTAATATCATCAATTATAAAATCTCCCTGTTTCAACTCTACAATATCTTTCTTACCTAACTTTGAGATAAACTCAGCAGGAACAAACCTTTCATAGTTTCTATTTGTAACCTCATACTCCCTCTGCAGCTGATGACTTCTTTCTAGATTGCTATTCACCCTACCCGCAAGAACAACAGACTGAATAGAAAGAAAAAACATCATCCCAATATGAAAATAGTAATTACCGCTATAAAGATCAATTGAAGAAAGAAGGTCGTAGATCGATGCACCAAAGAGTATAGAGACTGCAGTAAGAATATAGATCGCATCCTTTTCCTTCTTGATAACTGCATAGACAATTTTTACCACCATATAGATCCCGACACATACAAAATGACCATATAGAAGCTCATTTGCACCGGTAAATACCTTCACAGGAGTAAATAGTACAAACAATGAAAAAACAAAGACATCATATGTAACGATCATCTTCTCAATTTTAGAGAATCTTAGAGGATAGATCGAAGCAAGGAACATAAAGTATAGATATGGGCTGGTTACCACTGTGAGATAGTCAAGAATTACCAACGATCGCCAATCGACTATCCTTGATATATAAAACAGAACCTCAGATGAATCAATAAAAAATCTTATCGATATTGACAGGCAAAAGAGTGAAAAAAACAGGTATTCTACCCTTTCACGGTACGCTACAAAGAGCATGAGATGATATACAAATATGATAAAAAGCATTCCAAGTGATAGAATCTCAATAGTGTTGATGATATATATATTCCTGCGCATCAACGGGATAGTGCCTATCTCTATAGACTCCCTAATCCCACCTGATCTATGGTGAAAATTGGCCGCCTGTACCACAATATCAAGCTGTCCATCCTTAGGCTCAACAATTGCAAATGTACGGTTGTACCCCGGTATTGTAGTATTAATGTCAGTTCCAACAACCCCGCCTGTTATTCTCTCTAACCCATTTATCCAGACTCTGCACGAAGTTCCGATCTTTCTAAATCTGACTATCAGTCTAGTGTCAGTATCAATAATTATTCTCTGACGGTAAGTAGCATAGCCGTCACCCGAATATCTAGTTTGATTATCACTATATGAGGTCCATGAAGCAGGTGTCTTAACAATCAACGGACTCATTTTATCTAAGACTAGCTTATCAGAGGCTAACTCATTTAAAACTAGATTATCTATAACGGCAAACTCCTCAGGTGAGATCAATCGTCTATAGTAGAACTCCCAATTATTATTTATTGCGACACTCCCATTTTCCATTAGCAGATTATAGTTAACATATGAAACCCCATCTCTAACTGAAACTATGCCCTGAAATCCCGAGCTTACACTTGATAACACAGACAAAACAACTATCAATGAGATATAGATCGCTGCAATAATTAGTGATTTTACTATTATCCCATTAGATTTTAACCCATAGAAACTAAACTCATTTTTATTTAGATCATCTTGGTTGTTATCGTTTTTATTATGATCATCTTTATTAAATGATCCGACAAAATTATGCTTCATATAGACCATCCAAACTGACTGAGATATTTTCAGATTTTACTATAGAATTCTTAACTCTAAGATACCATTTGATTAACTCATCATTGGGGTTTTCTTGAAGTAATGAGCTAAACTCCACCCCTGCGGACTCTATTCTGCCCGATTCAAGATCGTTTAGTGCTCTTTCAAATAGATATTTTGTTTCAAGCCGTCTTAGAGTCGACTTTGGCATAAAACTAAAGATCATCTCATAGGCATCACTTTGGACACCTTGAGAAACCGAGTACCTTCCTATCCGCCTGGATGAGAGTTTTATTGAGTCCTCACTATCATCGAGAACCGACTTATCAGCAATTATCATAGAGCCTGTGTATTTAGTCAGAGATTCAAGAAGGATTGCTTTCTGGACCTCTCCTGAGACTGCTGTCAGTTGTATCCTATTTTGATTACCGCTTATCCCAAGTACGACCTCACCGGTACATAGACCTATTCCAATATTGATCTGAACCAACCCCTGACTTAAACGATCCTTATTGTAACGGGCCAATAACCTGCCTATCTTGATAGAGGCCTCAACTCCATCTGAACTTTTTTCAAACAACCCATTAATCTGATCACCTGCAAACCCTGTAATAAGGCCCCTACATTGCTTAATAACAGGAACAAACTCTGATAAAAAACCATTGATAAAATCAAAACACTCTTTTGCTGACATCGTTTCAGATAGGCTGGTAAAATCTCTGATATCTAGAATAAATACACACATTTTCTTAGTAACAAAATCCCCCGCTTTAACATCCCCTGTTTTTTCTT
Source organism: uncultured Spirochaetales bacterium (assembly GCA_964471825.1). GTDB lineage: Bacteria > Spirochaetota > GWE2-31-10 > GWE2-31-10 > CAYYKD01 > CAYYKD01. Next base: position 78,581 of record CAYYKD010000002.1, on the reverse strand, counting down.
TATTAAACAATGATGTTAATCCTGCCGGCACAAAGTACCCGTAGATTGTATTTATAAGCGAAAGTCGATCTGTAACCATTGCAATTTTTCGAACATTATCAGTATACACAACCGCCAGAAGGTTTGCCTGTGCAATTATAAACACTAATGCACCAATAGTGAGTAGTCGTCCTGTCTGCAAGATACCGTGACTATACAGGACATCATTTATTACAGCAAGAAACATAACAAAGTTACCAACGATAACAAGAATCGCCCCTTTTCTTTTATTTATAATGGCCCTAACAATGACTACATGAACATAGAGACCAAACATGAGGGCGGTCATCTGCGGAAATATAATAGTAGCCGTAAAAACCTCAGGCTGTGAGAATACACAAAAAATAGAATAGACAACACATATTACACTCAACAGCCTTGATATAAGTTTTGAGGCTTCATATTTAAACAAGGTTGCAATAAATTGATTGTAGAGCCAGAGCTGAACGATAATCAGAATGTACCAGACTGTATACTTCAGGTGCCAGCTTATTCCATAAAATATAACGGAGGTTATCTCCTGCCCAAGAATTATCTGTCTTAACAAAAGTGATAGAGCAAACAGGGAAAAATATAGATTCTGCAAATAAACTCGATTCATAAAAAAGAGAAGTCCGTAGTAGATAAATAGAAATAGTAGAACTCCATTTACGAGGAGGATAACAAAATTGTTAATGAAAAATGTTCTTTCAAACCCTCTCTTTGAATGAATGGTTAAATTATGGCTGACTGTTGCCATTCTATTGGTAAAATTTGCATATTCTATGCCAATTTCAACTTGATTGCCGGTAAAGTCTCTCCCATTTTTTAATTCATAAAAATCTATCCTGTAACCCGGTTTAGTATCAGCCTTTGATTTACCCGGGATTCCAACACTATCTCGAAAAACACCGTTAATCCATAAATTATAACTGGAGGGGATCTCAGGTATCCTTAGATATACCGTATCAGATGTAAGATCAACCTCCACCAATTTTCGTATTGTTCCATATCCAAAGCCATCACCGGATTTCTTTGATTTAGCATGATCTGCATCATTATAAAAGTCATAATTATTAGCGGAGCTTGCCGGATTAAATGGAAATCTGAAAAAAAGCTTCCTAAGTTCTGATTGATCAACCTTATCTGAATATAGAAATATTGACGGATAAATCTCCCACTCTCCCTCGATGTTGCAACTGTCATTATCCGAAAGTTCTAAGTAGTCAGACCTACAGCCAAAACTAAAAAAAAACACTAATAATAAAAATATATATAACAAGCTCTTCAATATATTCATAACCGCAATACTAAAATAAAATTATAATTAAGTCATCAAAAAAAGTAAAAAAGTAAAAATTATAAATGAGTTTCATGCAAAACCCTCCGCCCTCTATATTCATAATATAATTATCTTGACTTTATATCAAAAATTAAATAATTTAACATATTACTCTAATAAGTTGTTATATTAAAGAGTTGTTATATTAAAATAGGAGATGTTTTATGAAAAAAATAATTATTTATACAGTCTCAATAATTTTTTTTGCACTTATAATATCGGGATGCAAAAAAGAAACTGAATCTGATAAAGTCGAGGTTATTACAACACTTTTTCCACTCTATGACTTTGTTAGGGAAGTTGGTAAGGATAAGGTTATTGTTTCGATTATTATTCCACCCGGAGCAGAATCCCACTCATTTGAACCTACCCCTAAAGATATTGTAAAGATAAATGAAAGCTCACTGTTTATCTATATCGGCGAAGATATGGAACCCTGGGCACACGATATAGCAGATTCAATTACTAACAAAAATCTGGTTATCCTTGAAGCCGGTCAAGTAGTTGAAATGATTGAGCATAAAGAAAATAGTAATGATCAAAATAAAAATCATAAAGATTACAATAAAGTTCATGAAAAAAAACATAACAATGATCATGAAAATATGCCGAATAATAAAGAAATCCACACATCAGAACATCATCATCACGAGAATGATCCTCATATATGGCTAGACTTTGAAATCAACCAAAATATAGTTAATCTAATTGCAGACGAATTAAGTAGGATTGATCCTCCGAATAAAGAATTCTATCTTAGCAATGCAAAACAGTACAATAAAAAACTATTGGCCCTTGACAATGAATATAAAGAGACCTTAACCAGATGCGAGTTAAAGACTATTATGTATGGCGGACATTTTGCCTTTGGTTATCTTGTAAGAAGGTATGGTTTAACCCACATCTCTCCATACGAGGGATTTACACCTAACGCAGAGCCTTCACCGCAAAGAATTATTGAGTTAGTCGAAAATATCAAAAATAATAATATTGAGGTTTTATACTATGAAGAATTGATCGACCCAAAGGTTGCAAGAATGATATCGGATTCAACAGGTGTTACACTGGAATTACTTCATGGAGCTCACAACCTTTCAAGAGATGAGTTTAATAAAAACCTTTCATTTATAACGATAATGCAGGACAATCTCACAAAACTTAAAAAGGGACTCAAATATAAATAATTTTTTAAAAATATCAGTATCCAGTATCCACCATATTGACAATTATAAATTTTTTTGCAATAAACTTTTTATAGAAATAAACTAGTAAAAATAAAATCTCGCAAAACTATACTTTATTTTGAAGTTGATTTGGAGGTAGTTATGATACATAAAGTTCCCCGTTGGGTCAAAGTAGGTATATTTATCTTACCGGCAATTGCAGGTATGATTAATTCTATTATTGCGTTAGAGGGCGCAGATATAGGTGTAAGTTTTATGTCAGGGTTCCTCTTTAGAGCAAACTTATTATTTGCAAAGGGGCAATTTGCTCTAGGCAGTTATTTTTTAATAGCGATTCTTTCTTTCTTCTTTGGTTCAATAATTAGCGGTATAATTATTGGAAATAAAACTCTAATATTGGGAAGAAGATACGGAGTTGCACTGTTAACTGAGTCTATAGCAATCCTTGTTGCATATATATTTTTAGTCCTTAATTATCAAAAGACCTCTTTTTTTATTCTGGCAGGTGCGTGTGGTCTACAAAATGCAATGGTAACAACATTTAGTAATGCTGTCGTAAGAACAACCCACTTTACAGGTATCGTAACAGATATCGGGTCAACAATTGGGAATTATATATGTAGAAGACCAATTAATGTCACCTCACTTGTTATACTAACAACATTACTGCTAGGTTTTCTCTTTGGAGTTTATTTAGGTTATATATTCTTTCAGTTATTAAATATTCACTCGACCTTAATTCCGGCAGCAATTCTTATGGCTCTTAGTATATTATACTTTGTTTATAGAAGAAGACATCAGATACATGATTTCCAAAAAACATAGATATTAAAAATACATCATTTAAAATTGCCTTGTTAACTATGACAACTCTTTCTAATTTGTAGACACGGCCTCTTTATTGAGATTATCATATAGTATATCAAGCCCCACCTTCTCCACACCTTCCCCATAGAAATCAACATTTAACTTTATCTTATTCCACTCCCTGATGGCAGCTTTAACCAGTGCTGATGTATCGAGGATTAGAGCTATACCTCCGTCCCCAAGTACAGATGCACCTGCGATACCATCATTATTTCTTAAGACCTCATCAAGAGATTTAATAACTATATCTTGTTCTCCTATAAGATGCTCAACAACCAGACCCACTTTTCGGCCCTCAAATGATACTACAACTATATACAACTCATCATCAGGGGTCTCAGGTTTAACGATATCAAGTCCCACCAATTCAGATAGAAATATTAGTGCAAGGGTCTCATTTCTATAATCATAGATCTGATACTCATCAAAAAATTTAATCATACTTCGCTTTATCATTATAGTTTCTTCAACAGCAGAAATTGGTATCGCAAAGATATTTCTCTCTACATTTACAAGTAATGCCTCAACAATTGTAAGTGTTAATGGAAGAGTAATTAAAAATTTAGTTCCTACACCAACTGTAGTCTGAATTTCAACCCGTCCCCTAAGTTTCTCTATCTTAGTTTTTACAACATCCATACCTACACCCCGTCCCGAAAGATCGGATATATTATCCTTAGTTGTAAAACCCGGCTGAAAAACAATATTTAATATATCTGTATAACTTAATGATGAAATCTGCTGCTGTGTATAGAGGCCATTCTGCAATGCCTTTTCCTTAATCTTTTCTACGCTTATCCCCTTACCATCATCTGAGAGTTCAATATAGATACTTGAACCTTCCTGATAGGCCTTGAGAATTACCTTTCCTACACGGGATTTTCCGTTCTTCTCTCTATCTTCCGGGAACTCAATACCATGATCGATAGAATTTCTTATTAAATGGGTTAATGGTTCTGCAATATGCTCAATAACTGTCCGATCTATCTCTGTTGACTCCCCTGCAATCTCAAGCTCAATGTTCTTGTGAATCTGATTTGCAAGATCTCTTACCATCCGTGGAAACTTAGAGAAAACATTACCTATCGGAACCATTCTCGCCTGCATCATACCAACCTGCATTTGATCAGTTATCCGATCAAGCACATTTGTTGCATCCTCAATCTCTGACTTTATTGCCTGTACTGTCTCAAAGTCATTGATCTTATCAATTATCTGAAGATACCTGGATCGTGTAATAATCAGCTCTCCAACCAGATTCCATAGGTTATCCAGCCTCTCTATATCAACTCTTATTGTTTGTTTTTGAAGAGCATCCCCTTTTGAAAGATCCTTATCTGACTTATCTGATTTATCAGTTTTTTCTTGTTTTAGATCTTTTGTTTCGGTTGTCTGCTGTTCTGAGCCGGTTTTTGTAGCATCACTTTCCTGAATACCAACCCTGTTAAGTGAATCAGCGTACTCTCTAGCCCATTGTTCCTCAATAAGCTCTGCACTTTTTACATCATCTTCGCTAAGCAGGTCATCCTGAGAGATCATATCATCCATTCCAAGCAGGGAGAGGATTGCATTTTTGCCGATCTCAAGCACCTCAACTTTTGAGACCTGATCTACATCCGCTGCAATCCTTAGATCGTCTAATGTCCGCTCAGTAAAAATATACATATCGAGCTTAATAAATCTATCATCCTCAGTCTCTGTCTTTATATCAGGCACAGACTTAACTACAGTCCCCATATTATCAAAATTATTGTAAACAAGATAGGCCCTTGGATATTTCATATCACACTCAGGATCCAGTTTTACCATAACCTTATAGAATCTCGTACCGGCTTCAAGCTCTTCCTCTATCTGGTTTTTTTCCATATCGCTGAAACTGACACCTGATAGATCACCTATCTTACCGGATATACTATCAACAACAGATTCATCTCGCGTATCTTCTGCCACGGGTTTACTCTTTACTTTGACATCTCCGGCACTCGGATCTATCCTCTTAATTACCCCATTTAATGCAGCAATAACATCATCAATATCTATCTGTTTGTCATCTCCACCCGCCTGAATAGTACCTATTATATCCATTATTCTATCATACGCCATAAAAAGGGCGTCCATTATCTCCTTATCAACTAAAAGAATATCCCTTCTTACTTTTTCAAATATATCCTCCATTTTATGAGCTATGGATGACATATTCATATAACCCACCAAGGCAGCCTCACTTTTTATTGAGTGGGAATATCTAAAAATTTCATTTATCGTTTCCTTGCTGGACGGATCATCCTCAAGTTCGAGTAATTTCTCATTAAGATGCTCAAGAAGTTCTACAACCTCTTCTAAAAACGCTTCCTGTATTCTTTTCTCATCAATAAAAGCCATACAAATCTCCCTCTATTCAATTTCCCCATTCACTCTTTGAAGTAAACAGGCGTTCCGTAGATCATATCATATTTAAAAACATTAGACAAAAAGTACAAGGATTCAGAATGTCCGATAAAAAAGTAACCACCTGATTCCATAGAATTATAGATCCTATTTATTAGAGCGACCTGATCATCTCTATCGAAATATATCATCACATTCCTGCAAAAAACTATTGTATATTTCCCGTCAATAGTTCCATTCTTTAAATTTAGCCTTTCAAAACTCACCCTCGATTTAATATCATCGCACAACTTATACTTCTTATTATCAGTAGGTATAAAATATTTTTCTTTATATTCATCCGGTAGGAGCCTTATGCTTTTTTCATCATAGATCCCCCTACCGGCAAGGTCAATAACTTCACTATTAATATCGACGCCTTTTATCGAAACAATACCATTTTTTAACCAACCCTTTTCATTAAGCATCATAGCAATTGTATATGGTTCCTCACCTGTAGAACAACCTGCACTTAGTATTGATATGCTTGTTCCCTTTTCCATAAGTTTCGGCATTACAACATCAATCATGACCCTAAACTGTGCATCTGTTCTATAAAAATATGTTTCATTAGTAGATATTGCATTAATTATCTGGTCGATTTCACTAGAATATCCGCCACCGGAAAACAGATAGGCAAAATACTCATTAAAATCTTCAAATGATAACACTTCCAACCTCTTTCTAAGCCTATTAGAAAGAAGTGTCAGTTTGTTCTCCTTTAGGCAAATTCCGGATATATCATAGATCAACTTAGAAAGTCTCTCAAATTGCTGCATTGTTAATCTTGAAGGTTCCTTCATAATCTCTTCAAACTTAAAAACAAGCGGAGATAAGTTTCCTGTAACATTGTTCATATACCCCTCTATTTAACCTATTTCTAATCCTAAATATTAGTGTCTCTTGCAAAAATTATATATGAAAAGACTACGCCTCTATTCTGATCTCTTCATTACTTTGTAGAATTCTTGTTATATCAAGAATAATAATAAGTTTATCAACAAGTTTGCCGATCCCCTTAATAAACTCTGCCTTTAGACCGGAGGAGGTAGGAAGAGTCGACTCTACCTGATCATTATTTAAGACAATAACCTCAGCAACTGCATCAACGATCAATCCAAATTGCCTTTTACCTACTTCAACAATAATTATCTTATTCTTCTTTGAAAATTCAACAAGCTCCATTCCAAATCTTTTTCTAAGATTTATTATTGGAACTACATTTCCTCTAAGGTTAATAACCCCTTCAATATATTTTGGTGACTTTGGGACTACAGTTATCTCCTGTATTTTCTTAATCTCAAATACATTTTCTATAGGAATTGCATAATACCCTTTCCCCAGACTAAATAAGATTAATTGATTCTCTGTAGTACTTATAATATTGTCTTTTGCCATCATTATCTCCCGTAATAATTAATTATTCTATTTTGTGCAATAAGCCTATTTAACACACCCTGACCAAAATCAGACATCCCTGTACCAAAAACATCCTTAATATCAGAATACACAACCTTCTTACCGGTCTCGTTGAGTATATTTAATGCCGCAACCCTTACAGACTCATCAGTATCATTTATTGACTTTACAAGCATACTGTAGAGTTCATAACTATCTGACGGCTCTAACCTAAATATTGACTTGACAATAGTTATCTTCAAATCGCTATCCTGTGTTGTTATATACAACTTCTTCAATACCTCAGTTGCAGTTCTCATCCTAAGTTTTGATAGTGCCCAGACTGCTGATTTACATATCATAGGATTTTCTGAAAATACATGCTGTGATATCACAGAAAAACTCTGCCGTTCCCCTTTCATACCTAATGCTAATAATGCATTAGCCTTAACAAAGACATTCGATGAATAAACCAATCGTTGCGAGAGTTCATTAAAGGACATACTTATCAATTCCTCTGGTATTGAAACAGTATCAAATTCCATACCCGAAACATCATTATACTCTTTTAATGATCTCAGCACAGTTTTTCCGGCAACATTCTTAAAAAAAATTTTAACAAAGGTTAATATTGAATCTCTGGATCTCGTTATACCCTTTATCAACTCACCAAGCTTAATCTTTGGAACAAAGAACAATCCGTTACCTATTGCCCTATCATACTGAGGTCGAAGATCACTATCTTTTAATACGGTATAGGCCCGAACAATTTTTTTAAATCTATCCGAGGCATTTGCATCCTTATTAAGATCAGGATGAAACTTAGACACAAGAAATTTATAGGCAGATTTTATCTCTGCATTGTTTGCATCTCTTGGAATATTCAGAATATCATAGTAATTCTCATTATTCTTACCTATATCTGCCATCTTAGTTGCCCTTTTATAAAACTACTTTAAACTGTTTGCCACACAAAAAGTCTCTTCTTTTTGAAGATTTACAAGCTCTTCATGAAAATCAATTAAAATCGGATTCAACCTCTCTAATATCTCAATACTTTTATCATCAATAGCCCTATTAATCTCCAGTACAACGCCGTCAATCTCTTTTAAGAAATCCGCATCAACTTTTAACTCACCGGACAATGACTCAATTCTATATATTATCCCCTTAGCTTCATTTTTTAACCCGATAAATCTCAACTCACTATTTTCGTTTCTTGAGCCGGTTCTAGACTCACCAATTAGAAGTTCAAGCTCCTGCTTTGTAAGTCCTATTTTGGAGTTAATAACAATTGTTTGACTCAGACCTGTATCCATATCCCTTGCAGACACATGAACTATAGAGTCTACATCTATATCAAAGAGAACCTCAATTCTTGGTGTTCCCTTTGGAGCCTTCCTGATACCGGAAAGAATAAATTTTCCCAGCAATATATTATCTGACGCACTCTTACTCTCACCCTGTAGAACAACGACCTCCACCTCATCCTGATTATCTGCAACAGTTGTAAATATCTTTTTTACATGATTAGGTATAGGTGAATTTCTTTTAATGACAGGAGCAAAAATGCCACCCTCAATCTCAATCCCCAGACTCAATGGCGTTACATCAAGAAGAACTATACCGGATAGATCACCTTTAATAATCCCTGTCTCAATAGCAGCACCAAGAGCTACCGCCTCCTCTGGGTCTGTCCCTCTATAAATCTTAAAACCAAACTTAGAGGTCAATTTTTTTTCTACAAGCGGAATCCTTGTTGATCCGCCGACAAGAATTATTTTATCTATATCACTTACAACAAGACCGGCATCTTCCAATGCAAATAATGAAAGATTTACCGTTTCCTCTATTAGATCATCAATCAATCCCTCAAACTCTTTTCGACTGAGATCAAAACGCAAATGTTTCGGCCCCTTTTCATCCGCACTAATAAATGGTATATTTATCTCTGTCTCATTCTCAGATGACAGAACCATCTTTGCTTTCTCACAGGCCTCAATAAGTTTCTGCATAGCTAATGAATCGGAGGTCAGATCTATCCCGGTTGCCGTATTAAATTGTTTAACTACGATATCCACAAGTCTTTTATCAAAATCAATTCCACCAAGAATATTATTACCCCTGGTTGACTTCACCTCAAATATCCCGCCATCCAACTCTAAGATCGACACATCAAATGTCCCGCCTCCAAGGTCATAGACCAGAATATTATGGGTCATATCCTTATGAAGTCCGTATGCTAACGCTGCTGCCGTAGGCTCATTTATTATTCGCGAGACCTTCAGACCGGCAATCTTCCCTGCATCTACTGTCGCTTGTCTCTGAGCATCGCTAAAATAGGCCGGAACTGTTATCACTGCCTCTGTAACCTTTTCCCCTAGAAACCTCTCAGAATCTTCTTTTAATTTCTGAAGTATCTGACTCATTAAATACTGAGGTTTA
>CAYYKD010000002.1:63675-68890 GCA_964471825.1 uncultured Spirochaetales bacterium | reverse complement strand
TATCCGATAAACAGTATCAGACCCCATATCTCTTTTTATATTATGAATTGTACGATCAGCATTAGTTACAGATTGATTCTTAGCCATATCGCCTATCAGGATTTTACCCTTTTCACTAAATGCTATAATCGAGGGTGTCACTCTGAATCCAAGCGAGTTCGGTATTATTTTGGGCTGCCCGTTTTCCATAAATGCAACTGCCGAATTTGTTGTACCAAGATCTATGCCGATTATTCTACTCATACTAACCCCTCATACTGTTAATATTAATCAATAACTCAAGCTCCCCCGAGCTTAAACCAGTCATCTTTTTTATTTCCTCTACTCCATAGCCGCTCTGATATAAATTATTTACCTTCTCAACAATAGAGATTTTCTTTTCCGGTATTGTTTCACCATCAAAGACAACTTTTTTAAACAGATTCGGCTCATTTATTATTTCGGCTGTTTTTGTACTTTGTTTTACGATTTTTTTTGGATTATATGTACTATCCGGTATAAAATCTGAAAAAGCCACATCGATCTCCTTTTTTTTAAGGTCGATTAACTTTGACATATCATTAAACTTCTCTTTCAATTCAATTATTTTTATATCCGCACTTTCTGTTGTATTTTTTAAGGATTGTATTTTTTCATCAATAATTGTAATGTTATCATAGGTTGCCTGATTTAATGACACCATTATGGAATTGATCTCTTTTTTAACTTTGTCAAAAATCTCTCGATTAACCGCTTTTGATTCCAGACGCCTTTTAAGATACCACAAACCCAGGATCAGACCTGTTACATTCACAACAAATAATATAAAACCTATTATCATTCCCCCCCCTAGTCATGATACAAATATCAATTTAACCTATTATGTCAATTTTAGTCCCGATTAATGGGTCCCTAACAACTTCATCCGACAATCCATCTTCATCAGAATCCTCTGCATCATCCGGATCATCCCCATCTTTCTTATTACCTCGTTTTTTTCGTTTGTTTATGTTATCCTTATCTTTTATCTTTCCTGCACCTTCAGAAACATCTTTAGTTATCGGGATATCCTCGGCGTCCTGTTTTGACTTCTCACTCAAACTATGATTTAATCCATCCTGTCTAATCATCTGATTCTCTTTTTCAAGTGCGTGTTGTTTTCCAACTTGATTTATGTGAGAAAATACCGTTTGAAGGTCAAGAGGGTTAACTGACATAGCAACTCCTTTATCCAATGAACATCCGATAATCATGTCGATATACATCAAAAATTCATAATTTAATTTTGCAAGAGCCTCACTAAAAAAATTAGTTTTTTGAATATCTGACTATATAATCGGCAAATTCCGGTAAAAAAGTGAATGTGCTATTTTTTATCGTCCTCAGTACAGGCAACGGCAAATACTTCATTATTTTGTAATATAAATGAGTTCTTTTTATACTCTGTTTTTAGGAGTAGATATGAGTTCTTAATGTATAATTTTACGCCGGGATATGCTATTTTGGATGCAACTATTCGACCTTGACTCTTTAGGTCATTAAAATATTTATTCAACTCCTCAATTTCTTCCTCACACTGCGAAATGATCTGTTTCAGCTTCTTTCCTTCGATAGCTAGATTTTTCATCTGTTCTTCTTTTTCATCCGAGAGCTTTTTCATAACTTTTTTCTGATTTTCAAGGGTTGCAAGATTTGTTTTCAATGGCTCAAGTTCTTTATATGTCTTGTCGCGCATTGTTTCAACCTCTTTCATCCGCTGCCTCTTCTTTGGATCAATACCTGTTTCTATTATTGTCTCAGGACTGGCAACACTTCCAAGAGTCTTTGTCTTCACAAGCTTCCCTGCACGAATATGCCCTCCAACTATTGCCCCTCGCTTACCAATACATACAATCTCATTTACAGCATCAATATATGAATGTAAAATACCATCCTGAACATAGACACCATCCATAGCGTCAATATTTGCACTCTCAACAAACTTTGCATAGAGACTTTTACCGGTTCTAATATGAGAATCCCCTTTCCCCTGAATACCGCCACTTACAACTATGTCACCCTCAGCATCTAGAACAGATCTACCTACAGCACCTGCAATCTCAATATTTCCGGCAGCCTTAACACTAAAACCATCCTCAACATTACCCTTAATAATAACATTACCTAAGAAAAGAATATTACCTGTTTTAAGATTAACATCTCCCGGTACAGTGAATACCGGCTCGACAGTTACTTTTCCGGCCTGCATTAAAACCTGACCATTTATCTCTGATATTATTTGAAGTTTATCCTCTGATAGTTTTGTGTTTTTACCCGGAGTAAGCGGAATATCTTTTCCCAATCGTGCCGGGATTATCTTATTAGTTACAGTTCTGCCGGCCTCACCAATTGCAGGGGGTTCTTTTGTAGCAAGAATCTGTCCGGCAACAACATTCTGAACAAGATTAAGCTCTTTAAAGTCAATCTTTCCATCAACCTCTTTAAGCTCAATATGTTCACGATCAGTCTGAAAATTATAAGTAATTACAGCATCTCTGCCATCTTTAGGTTTCTGAAATAATGCAACTAATACCGGTTCATTATAGATTGGATAATCAAATAGTTTTGATAATACATCCTCTTTAATGCCAACTGTTACCCCATTATTTTGGAGAATAGTTCGTAATTCTTCGAGATCAATATCAAATCCACCCGGTTTCGGTGGAGTAATTATTATATAGGATTTTGTTTCATCACTTGTTATTTGAACACTGGCTGTTGAATCGTTAACAACATTTATCTGCATTGAACCAATTCTAACATACTCACCGGTTGCCTGTTTCACCACAGATTTAACTGTTTTCGGATCAAAATTAGTTATTCCTCTAGATTTTATCAATTCAAGAGCATCACTCTCAGATACTCTAGTTCCACTGCCGATTGGACTTGTTACTTTTAATAAAGCACCCCTATTTGTCACTTTAACAAAAGATTCACCATCTTTATCTACAATTCTTTCTTCCATAACTACATCATCAAACTCAGATAGTTCACCGGCAACAGAACTTACTCCACCGCCAAACGCCTCATCAAGAAGGTCAAATTGACTTTTGGCTTTAAATACTTTTACCTTAAATTTTTTACTGCCCAGCCCAAAGAATCCCTTTGAACCAAACTCCTCTATCTCATACTCAACACCGCTTAAATCCGTTCCAAGATCATCACAGGCCTTCTGCAAAGCCTCTTCTAAGCTTAGAGCTTCAATTTGTACCCCGGTGTCATGCTTCTCTTCTTCTAGTAATTTTTTTAAAGCTTCCCTTAATAATTTCATAGAGTATCCGCTTATGCGATCCCCTCTTTTATTTCAGATAATTTTGCCTTTAATCTTATTATTGCCTTTGTATGTAACTGACTTACCCGAGACTCTGTTACATCGAGAACCTCACCGATCTCTTTCAGTGTCAGATCCTCATAGTAGTACAATACAAGTACTTTTTTTTCCTTATCCGGCAATTCATTAATTGCACTGATAATTAAATTTTTTATCTCTTCCCTTTCAACACTCTTCGCAGGTCCATACTCATCAGAACTCTCAATTGTATCAAGAACAGTTATCTTGTCATTATCGTCACCTGAGTACCACGGATCACTTAATGATAACATAGTTGTACCGGATATCTTTGTAAGCGTTGTGTAGAACTCTCTTAAATCAATTTTTAACTCATCAGCTACTTCCTGATCCTCAGCAACACGGCCGGTTTCAGACTCAATTTTATTAATAGCCAACTCGACTTCTTTTGCTTTTTGTCTTATAGATCTTGGTACCCAATCTATCGATCTCAATTCATCATATATTGCCCCACGAATACGGGTTACTGCATATGTTTTAAACTTAACATTCTTAGCCGGGTCATATTTTTCGATTGAATCAATAAGCCCAAAAACACCAAACCCAACCAGGTCATCAAATTCTATGTTTCCGGGTTTACCCATTGAGACTTTTCCGGCAACATACTTAACCAGCGGTGCATATTGTTTAATAAAATGCTCCCTAATCTCAGGATCTTTGGCTTCTTTATATCTAACCCATAACTCATCTTCATTAATTTCAGAAAACTTGTCCCTTAGCAAAATGCCCTCCCAATAATTACCGCATTATCAAACCCCACAAAGCATGGTTTTGTAACAGCCGTAAACACTATATTTACAAATCCTCTTGCAAAAAAACTAATTTCCCAAGTGGTTATACGATTTTACATAATAAACAATTTTTTTTATAATCACAACAATTATTTTGTTAATATAAATAAAATAATTATTATTACAAATATAAGTACACCGCCAAGAACCCAGAAATATTCAACAAATAGATTCTCGAATAATCCGGCCTTCTTCAATCTAGGCAAACTATCTCTAGGAGACTCCTGTTGTAATACTTTAACCTTAACATCCTCTCCAAAAAATGAGTACCCGATAATACCCGGACCAAATTTAAACTTTACAAGTTTGCCTTGGTCTGTGTTAACAGTCTCATCAAACTCAACTGTAAACTTCTGCTCTCTTACATTGAACTCGCCCAACTCTTCTTTGGTCATCCTGCTAATCAAAAGATCTTTTACATGATTTGCAACATCAGAATTCTCAATAATAGTACACCTCAACAGATCACCCTTTTTCAAAGTAGAAATAGGCTTTCCATCAACCGGATTTAATTCCAGATCCGACTTAATCAGCAACATTGATGCCTGATGATTTTTCACATCCATTTTCGAATCATAACTGGCAGAATTCGGTGATGAATTATGATCTATTTCCTCAAGATCAAAGTGTCGTCCCTTATTTATCTCAAACACATCAGTTCTATCCATTGCAACTTTTATTACAATATCTATATCCTGCAGCAATCCCGCAAGTGAATTTGTAAAAAAATCCTCCAATTCTCCTGAGCCTTCATACTCCCTCTTTGGAAATTTACCTTTTAGCTGTCTGCAAAAATTCTCATTACCAAACATAAACCCGAGCTTACCCTCAATATCCAGATCATTTCCAAATACAGAAACAAACTCTCTTAGATTATCGGTATAGTCAGACCACTTTTTATTCAGATCAAACTCTATAGCTCTCCTATCATCTAATTTTACAGCTATATCATAACTATCAACTGCACCGGACTTCGAATTATACTTCAGAATAAACGAACCGAAAATTTTCTTTGACTGTGCAACAAATTTCACCCTAATAACATAAATATCTTTAT
>CAYYKD010000002.1:53522-63638 GCA_964471825.1 uncultured Spirochaetales bacterium | reverse complement strand
GCTCTTTAGTACAAGTGTACTTATCATCTCATCAGATATCATTTATATGCTCCATTAACCTTCACGCTTTAATTTAGTCTTAATAGCCCTTGCCATCTCTTCAGGAGAAGCATCAAACCCAAGCATTGAGGAGATTGTTTTTTCCACATTAGGATTTGAAGCTTTACTATCTCCTTCCCACTCTGTTGTGGATAAACTCTCATCTCCGCCATCACCACCACTGTAGGGTGAACCGCTAACTCCATCATCTGCTCTAAATGCCTCTTCAGATTCATCCGACTCACTGTTATCCCCTACAAAAACGGCATCATCTCCGCCGGAATCATTAGTAGTATGATCTGATGCATCGTCCCCAATGAAATCATCGTCGCCAACGGTCATGTCAACTTGACTCTCACCATCTGCTTGACTTTGAGCATTATCCTCAATAGAAAAATCAATCTTGAATACATCAGTAAGCAAAAAGACTACTGCATATATTACCCCAAAAGATAATATACCTGTAACAATCGCGTTTAAGATAGATCGAAAAAAATTATTTGCCATTGCTATATTAATTATTAGATTGATAATACTAATAACAACCGATAGCATAGATACAATTTTTATTTTACCCATAACCTACATCCCATAACTCACTTCCTATAGCCCACTTCAAAAAAGAATTAATCTAATTGATATATTTAACTTAATAACAAAAACATTTAATAGAAAGGATATTAAACAATATTATTGATTAAATCAAATAATTAATAATAAAAAACAATTAATATAAAAAACGATAAGTACAAAAAAAACTGCCCCTTTTATAGAGCAGTTCTATTTTAACTGCCCCTTTTATAGAGCAGTTCAATAATTCTAGATATGTTTAGAATAAGTAAAATAACAGAGAAACACCAAATCTACTTTGGTACCCCATGATTGCTCCAACTGCTTTAGCTGTGTCACCACTATATGCATCATTTAAAAGCGATGTAAAAAATGTTCCAAATTCTTCAAAATCTTTAACTGTATATTGATAATATGCACCAATTGCAAACTTACCAAGTTTAATATCAAGTCCTGCTCTACCAACGATACCCGGTCTAAAAACAAACCTTCCTGCAGCTCCCCATGATGCTTTCCATGTCTCAATTGACTTATAGTCTTCAGGATATATACTGAAAAGAAAGTTTGCACCTATCGTAATATATGGCATTAAGAAAAATGGAGCTCTTATACCTGCACTTGTTGTTAATGAGATATCAAACCTACCATTGTAACTTCCATCTAGGGGTAGAAAAGTCACATCAATATCAGCAATAAATATATTTGCTGTAATTCTAACCTTTAGAGCATACTCCATAGAAGCTAATATATTAGCTACTATCATAGCTTGCCCCATCGCTTTACTCATATTGTTAAATGCTGTTTTTTGCTCATCACTAAGTCCCGGGAAGTCATATTCTTTACCTTCATTCATTGCTGTCGCCATTCTTCCGCTTTCAATAAGACCCATGAGATTAGTTGTGTTTGCAAAACCACCAAAGCCTATATTAAAACCAAGCTCTTTCTGAAGCCAGTTTTTATCAGACTTACCAAACGCTGTAAATGACACAGAAACAATTAACAATACCATCAATATCTTTTTCATTGCTTTCATAAAAATCCTCCTTATTATCCGCAATATCTAAATTATAGCAAACATTATTCCATTTGTAAAGCAGATTTTTATAATTATGAATATCAAGTAGTTATTAAACTTAAGTATTTTACACTTAGTAAAAACCAATATCACACACACCAAAGTGTATATTTTTTTATACACAGTTAGTATAAAATGTATAGATGTATAAATAGGTAATGTACTAATCATCAATGATTTCTTGATCTATAGAACTTGTTATACTTAGAGTAAATATTGAAATAAAATGTAATTAATCCAAAATTATCTTGTTAAAAATAAAAAAAACGATTAAATTAACACAAATATAATAAAATTTTATGGGAGTATTGATGAATAAAAAAATAAATGATGTGAACAATGATAATAAAAATAAAAACGAAGTAAAAGAAAAAAACCTTGCTTATGGTGGTCAGGCTTTAATTGAGGGTGTGATGATGAGAGCACCATCAAACTATGCATTTACTGTTCAAAAGCCGGATGGTGAATTTTATAAGGAAAAAACTGACTATGTTTCACTTGGGAAGAGAGTAAAAGTACTAGGTCTTCCATTTATAAGAGGAATTTCAGGTTTTTTTGAAAGCATGATAATAGGGATGAAGATTTTAAACAAGTCTGCTGACATTGCTTTCCCAGAAGAGAATTCTTCATCGAATTCCACATTATCAACCGTTCTAACTTTTGTTACAGCATTTCTGTTTGGGATGTTAATTTTTGTAGGCTTGCCATATTATCTTACACAATTTTTATCACTAGATGACTATAGCAACCCGTTAGGTTACAACCTTGTTGCCGGTGTAATTAGACTTGTATTCTTCTTTATATACCTTTCTCTGATTTCTTTTTTTAAGGAAGCAAGAAGGTTATTCGGTTATCATGGAGCAGAACATAAATCAATCAGTACATATGAAAATGGAGCCGAACTTACAACTGAAAATGTAAAAAAATATTCCAGACTTCATCCGAGATGTGGAACTTCTTTTATTTTTATTGTTTTTATTATAACTGTTATTATTTTTCCATTCTTTAATTTGTATTTTAATAGTCAGGACTGGTATCTCAATCTGCAGCCAATCCCTGCCAAGGTATCAACATATGAATATGAGAACAACTTTTTTAAAAAAATTAAATCTAATGATGATATTACCTTTGTTCAATCAATCTATACAAAAGAATCCACAGGGAATTTTTACATTTTTAACAACAATTTAGAAAAATCAGATGATATGAGGGCTAGAGGCATTTTCAAAAAAGCCAAACACAATCAACTCGGCAGTCTTTTACAAAAAATTGTTATTATATTGTCTCATATACTTGTTGGTATGCCGATAGTCTCATCGATTAGTTACGAGTTGCTAAAACTCTCCGGCAAGCTTAGTAAGAATCCTATTGTTAAACTATTCATACTACCGGGCTTACTTGTACAACTATTTACAACAAGAGAACCGGATGATGGAATGATTAAAACTGCAATTCTAAGTTTAAAAATGGTTATAGGAACGGAGTCCCCGGATACGCCAAGAAGAATAAGCGATCCTATTGAATCAAATAGTTCAACAAGAATAAACCCTGCAGTTGCAATGTTATTGCTTCCTTTATATATGATAAATTCTATATAGGGGCATCAAAGTAGAATATTAAATATCAGGAGATTATTATGGAAGAAAATTTAACTATCCCTAAAGGATTCCGTCAAAAATTAATTGGGATTTATATAATTCTTATCGGGACATTATTTCTTTTAAAATTCTTGCTAAGACATACAATGATCTATGTAGTAATCGGGTTAATTATGCTTCCCGGCATTGAATTGATGATAAGAACTATAGTTTTAAAAAAATCAAAGAAGTTGGTTATTCCGGGAATAACATTGATTGGAACATCACTACTTCTATTGTTATTACTGGTATTCAAGAAATCAATAAGTCTAAACATGTTTTGGCCGCTACTTGGCATCTCTCCTGCACTGAGTTTAATTATCTATTATTGTATATCATCAAGTAAAAATCCGGCAACAATAATACCCGGTATATTTATTCTTATAATGAGTATTGTTCTACAGCTTTTTTCTTTAAATATTTTCAACTTTGAATTTAGAGATTTTGTTTTCCTGCTCATTCCAATAATGATAATACTATTTGGTTTATTTTTACTGTTTTATCGCGGTAAAAATAATGATGAGTAATATTATCCGAAATATGTTAAAATTAATTATTGAACGATCTCATTACAAAAACCATAATTTTTGTAAAAGAATGTTTATCATAAAACTTACTTCTATTTTAACATTCATTCTTATGACTAATTTTCTTTTTTCAGAAAATATTGTGCTTAAGGATGGCACAATTTTAAAAGGTTCTCTAATATATCTAGACTTAAAAAAGGTATCACTATTAACTGACGATAAAATCTATGATGTCAATATCTCCAATATTGAATATATAATCAAGACAAACTACCCTTCAGGGGATTCATACTCACTAATATTATTGATAAAAAATGACGGCTCGATGGATAGGGTAAATCTGATCAAATTAACAGAAAAAGTCATTTATTACAAGAAGTCAACTTCAGAAGATCTGTATATCACTAAACTTAGCTTAATTAAGAATCTATCGCTTTTGACACAAAACATCCCTGATGACCCTCAATTAAAATCTAAAAATACTGTTTCAGTAAAAAATGATAGAATTGATGTTGTAGAAAATATTTTGGAAATGATGATAGGTTATGATTCTTTACAAACTACTAAAGAGGGTGTATTTCTTGCAGAAAAATTTATTATTGAAGATAAAGATTTCTATGAAAAATTATGGATAAGAATCTATAGTAAATTAGATAAAACATCAGAAAATCTCCTATGGAATTTGCTTGAAAGATACTCTGAAAAAGAGAAATCAATAAATCTAATGTATGCATCAAAAATTAAAGATGCAAAAAGTCAGCAAGAAGCGACTGCTCTAACAGATGAACTAAAAACAACAATTATTTCAATTAGAAAAGAATTTACATCAAGAGCAAGAAGATTCATCATTAAATCACTTTAGATATCTCAACTCTGACTCAGTATTAAAACTGATGATTTTATTTCTATGTTTTTCAAAGAAACTACCGTCTCCTTCCAGATTATGTTCCTTAATTATGCTCTGAATAGAACTTTTGCCTGAGGAGGCAATAAGTTTCATAACTTCGCCAGAATACCCTGCACATAGCGGCTCAAAAAATGAAAGTCTTTTATTAAATGGAATACAATATCCGGAAATCAATGAAACCTCTATTAACCCACTGATTAACAATACATCTATTAATGGCATGTCAACTGCTAAAATTACCCAATTACCGGAATAGAAATTATATGCACTTCTAAATCCGCCAATTGGACCTATAGAATAACTATCAGGTATTCTTCTATCTTCAAGTTTGCTTGGAAGCTGACTATTTCCAATAAAAAATGACATCTCAGTTACTTTTAAACACTCATTGATTATAATCTCTGCAAAAGTTAGCCCATCATGAATTATCATGCTTTTTGGATTACCCATTCTTATACTTCTGCCGCCATTTAATATCCCTATATAAAAATTTTCACTCATATATTAGCATACTAAACAATTTAAAACTAAAATTCAATACTTATTAACCCGAAATTCGAATTACAACTTTAAAAGCAATAAACTTAATATTTCACTAATTTAAACTATTTTATTTTAATAAAACCGGGTTAACAAGCCAATTTACCTCACTTTAGTTCGCGAATAATCGTGAACACTTAAAATCGAAATTCGGGTTATTATTTGGTTATTAATCAAATAATACCGGAATATTTTTATTATTCCTTTTTTTTATATAAAAAAAAACCGATGAAATAATTGAATATCAGTTAAATGAAGGAGCAGGAATGACAAAGGCAGATTTAGTAAGCGAAATACGAGAGAAGATAATCCGTGAAGATCTGATTGAGTATAATATTGAAAACCAGGAAATAGCTCTAATTATTAATACATTTTTTGAAATTATCAAGGAGTATACCGGTAAAGGTGAAAGCATAGAGCTTAGAGGATTTGGTACTTTTAAACACAAAGTTAGAGCTGAAAAAATAGCTAGAAATCCGCGTACAAACGAAACAGTAAAAATGAAAAAACACGCAATTCCTTATTTTAAACCGGGTTCTGAATTTAAAGAAATCATGAAAAATCTTAAAGTGTGATTTTTTTCTATTTTGGTTGTTAATTAAGAATTTGCTGATATAATATATATTGAGGTTAATAATGAAAAAAGGGCTAATATACGGATTGTTTATTTTTACTGTGATAATAACAATTATATCTTCATGTTCTCTATTAAGTTATATTGATGTCGTTGGAAAAGGTGTCAAGCCGCCAAGCTGGGATAATAAAATAACTGTCCCCGTAATGAAAATATCTCAAAATCTTGAAGATACAATTGGAAATGTTACAATATCAGATATAAATGTAATAATCGGGGAAAATAAATCTTTTCAGTTTTGGCCGCAGCCGGAAGATTTAACTGATGAAATGGGCAGCAGTTTTGGTGCAATCCCTGTAAATGGATTCCCAACAGATCTTGATTCTGATGGTACTGATGACATCTCCGTAAAAGGATTCAGATCAACTGATACGAAGATTTATTTAAGAATGTCACTAGCTAAACTAAATTCTCCAACAGTAAAACTACCTATGAGTCCAAAACAGATTGCAGTAACAAGAGTTGTTATTGACGGTCAAACTGTCATTTTCACAAATCCGGTAAGAGATGTATTAAATAATGAACTAATTTTTGTCTCAACAAACTTTCCAAACCCTTCTAATGACTATTATTTCAGCTTTGGAGGGGATCTGACAGCAGACTATGATAATATCAATATAGAAACTTTTGAAGTAGCACTTAAAGACAATACTGAAGACGCATGGGCAGTTTACCCGTTTGATGATGTTGAAGGATATGTTATTAATCTTAACGCAAAATTTGCTATCGGCAACTCTTTTGAGATAGCATGCACTATCGATAACACAATCGATGTATTTACAGTCCCTTCTCAAAACCTACCGCTAAGTATGTTATCTGCATTTATAACTAAACTCAAACCTTTTGGCTTAATTTTTGACTTTAAAAGTAAGCTACCTGTTGATATGGCACTGGTACCATCATTTACAGCAAGTGATCTTACCAGTGATCTGATCTTAGTAGATAAAAATAACAGTTCAACAGCATTAGTTCCACGAGGTACAATTTCATATCGAAATCTGATAGGTCCTTCACCTGACTTTGGTTATGCATCAGATTATACTAACTCTACTACAACCATAGCAACAACTTATGATATATTATCCGTCGGTTCTGTAAATATGGAGCTAACTGTAAAACTATTGCCTGCAAGTAATATACTATTTATATCGGGTAATGATAGCATTGAAATAGGTTTAAGTATTACCGGTGGAGCATCTCTTTCATTTGAGGATTTATTGTGATAAAAGGAACCTTTATGAATAAAACAATATTTTTAATATTTCTTATAATAACATTACCTTCCTCATTGAAAGGTATGGCCTTTATAACTACAGCAGAAAGTGTGGCATGGAATGGTGCAAATGGATCAGTTGATGATGGATTTGAATCCCTAATCTATAATCCGGCCGGACTATTCTCAACAAACCGGAAATCAGGGCTTAATATTTTTGGTTCTTTTGGTCTAAGAGTCTATATGAATTTTACATCAACCGATGACATTCTAAAGGCACTAACACAAACCGGAAGTAATATAAACATTTCACAGAGTACATTTGTCGACTCATTCTTATCAAAGATCCCTACGCACGGTACTGACTTTGGATTTGATATTTCTATGCTTAATTTCATGTCATACTTCAAATATAAAAAATTTGCTATCGGCGTCTCATTATATTCAAAAACATACTCAATGAATATAATTGATAAAAATTTCTATAATATTCTACTAAAAGAGTTAGACATAAGAACACCGAGTACATTTAAAATGAACTCAATTCTAATGTCATATGTAGATTTAAATGTTAGCCTTAGCACCCGAGCTTCATTTATCGAAAAGGAATTACCTGTTGAAGCTGTATTCATAGGAATGAGCCTGCATGCATATATTCCATTATTATATGCTCAATTTAACATTCAAGAAGGAAAACTTCATGCTATTGACACTGGAAATGGTGTAATGATGCCCGGAGTCTCTATGAAAGGGACAATCATAGCCGGTGGACCTTTGACAGGACTGGGATCATATACAGGAGTTCTTAATGGATACAATGCTAATGGAGGATTCGGTCTTGGAGTTGATCTGGGGTTTTTAATTCAAATAAAAAAGTTTTTTAAAGTAGGTTTTGCTATAACAGATTTAGGATTTATGGCTTTGCCGGAAGCCCAATCTTCAAAAATAAATATCGATGCACCTATTACTGAAATGCCTACTCAGATGACAGGTATATTTTCCGGAACTAAAACTAATGTATCAGTAGGACTAATGCCCGCAACAGCATTTAGAGCGGGGATTGGATTTACACCATTTAAAAACCCTGAGCTTATGTTAATCGCTCTCGATGTGTCTGTAGGTGATTTTCATCGACTACTCTACATGGAACCTGTTACTGTGAATGTTGCTATCGGCTTAGAATTTAAGCCTAGCTATGATTGGTTCGCAGCACCGATGAGGATCGCGTTCAGCTATAACACAAGATCAAATATACCATCGCTTTCTGTTGGAATAGGATTACACTTTGGACCGATTGAATTTGAGATCGGTGTTAAGGGACTTGAGTTTTTTATTCCACAGCTTGGTACTAAAGAAGTTGTGTTCGGAGCAGACATTAAATTCAACTTCTAAAATCCCCCCCCGACACCAATCTTATTTACACAATCTTATTCAACAAACAAAAAATAAAATAAAAATGACTTGCATTTTTTATTGATTATATTAGTATATTTATTATGAGTATAAGTATGAGTATGACATCAAACATTAGTAGAGATGAGCTATTTCAAAGCATTGTAGACCACTCACCATCTGGTTTTTATTTCTATATTCTACATGGCGAAAAATTAATTTTTACTGCAGCAAATAAGATCGCAGATAAACTGATCGGGATAGAACATAAAAATTTAGTTGGCAAGGAAATAACTGAAGCTTTTCCTGAATTACAAAAAACCCACTTACCTGATATGTATAAAAAAATCGCCAAATCAGAACTTCCGGTTCAAGATTTTGAAATACAATATAGTGATAAAGTTATCAAAGGGTATTTTTCGGTAAGAGTCTTTAAAATAAAAGAGAATACAATTGCAGTTGAGTTTACCGAAATATCACAAAAAAAAACTAACGAGCTTAAAATAATCGAACTTAATAATTCGCTTGAAAAAATGGTTGAAGAAAAGACTCACGAATTAATTATAACTAATAAAATCTTATCAGAGGAAATACAAGAACGCAAACAGATACAAGAGGACCTGCAAGTTCAGAAGAATAATCTAATGTCAATTCTTTCTAACTCTCCTGTCGGTATGTTTGTAGTTAATAGAGAATATAAAATTATACTTGCAAATAACTTTGCACTAAAAATATTTAAGAAGGAAATCGACAGCGTAGTTTACAAACTATGTGGTGATTTTTTCGGCTGTACCAATAGATTACTAAACGATGCCGGTTGTGGAAATAGTGATGAATGTATCAACTGCTCCTTTTTTAATTCTATCAAAGAAGTATTTAGCACAAAACAAGGTATCACAAACAGAGAGTCAATTATAAAAAAAGACAAGTCATCTCTAGAAAATATTATGTGGGTTAGTTTTAGTATATCACCTCTAAATTTTAACGATAATGAACACATTGTAATATCATTTCACGATATCACAGCAAAGAAACAAGTTGAACTTGAGTTACAAAACCAAAACACATTTAATGCAAGTATTATTGATAGCGTAAAGGAAGGAATTGTAGTCTACGATATTAATTTAAAGATTAAAGTCTGGAATCCATTTATGGAAAAATTTACAGGAATTAAATCAACAAATATTATTGGAAAATACCCAAGTGATATTTTTAACTTTCTTGATGAGAAAGGGGTAATAAAAACTCTTCATGAAGCCTTAGAGGGTAAAACACCTGATCCAATTACATTTCAATTTTATATTCCGGAAACAGGCAATTCCGGATGGGCTGTCGATCGGAGCATACCTTTGTATGACGGTGAAAATAATATTATTGGTGTAATAGGAACTATCAGTGACATAACAGATATAAAAAACAATGAAGCAATACTAAAAGAGTTAAACACAACTAAGGATAAATTTCTGTCAATTATTGCACATGATTTAAAAAATGCATTTCATTCCATAATCGGATTCTCTGATATATTATTTTTGAGTTATGAATTAAACGATAAGGAGCAGATCGGAACTAACATTAAATA
>CAYYKD010000002.1:16486-53512 GCA_964471825.1 uncultured Spirochaetales bacterium | reverse complement strand
TATAAAGGATACTGCGGTTCAAACATATGAGCTTTTAATTAATCTTTTAAAATGGGCAAATGCACAGAATGGAAACATATCAATATCTACAGAAAAGATTAATGTAAAAAAAATAATTGAAAATGCAATATTGATAACAAATAACAATGCTATTCAGAAAAATATTAAACTGAATTGTGACCTAAGTGACAATATCTATATCAAGGCAGATAAAAATATGATTGAAACTGTACTAATCAATCTTATCAACAATGCAATAAAATTTACACACAGAGGAGGTAGGGTTATATTAAATGCTGAGCAGAAAAATGATTTAGCACTTATAACTGTAGATGATAACGGCTTAGGAATCTCAGAGGAAAACCTGTCAAAATTATTTTATGCCGGCTCTTCTATCACATCTAAAGGTACCGAAAACGAACACGGATCAGGCCTGGGACTTCTTCTATGCAAGGAATTCATTGAACGAAACAATGGTAAAATCAGTGCAGAAAGTACAATAAATAAAGGTAGTAGATTTACAATTACACTACCAAGTGCATGACAAAATACTTAGTTCAAATTTAGAAAAAAATTTACTCACTAGAGGCTCTTGCAAAAATAAATTTTGAATTTTTGCGTAGCATATTTTTTGGGAAAACAAGGAAAATTGTGGCAAAAAAAACGCAGAATAATCACTTTATTTGAGTATGCGCCGGCTTTTGGTTCGTCCTGAACACGCCGGCATACCAAACATCGTGTTTATATTTTGTCGCAATTTGACGCATGTTTAGTCGAATTTTGCACATCGTGTGCAATTCGACATAAAGATCATCGTGTTCTTTAACAAAAAAAAGATCAAGCAAAAAACTTAAGGGATTTTTGCAAGAGCCTCACTAGATAACTATATTTACCGAGGCTCCGATATAAGTATTCTCGTTGATTATTAGGTTTTCACTTTCCTTTTCAGATAACTTATTATAAAAGCTTTCATTATCTAATAAGGATTCTTCCGGCATTCTTGGAGTTTTTTCTGGTAACTCCGGTAATGTTACTCTATTTTCTGTACTATAGTTAGTAATTGAAGTCGTTTGCATACAGCACCCCCTTAATTACCCCACCCCTAATACATATCCAATATTAATTTAATACAAATAATACCTAAAGTCAAATTTTAAATATTACTTATGAATCTCTTTTTCAACTTTCTCAATTAGTTTTTCAAAATCAGACGCTTTTGTTTTATTTAATAATGTGTCCTGAATTTCATTAACAGTATTTTTACTAAGATTACCATAGTTTTTGTATGATATTAATGTGTTTCTTAAAGATACTGTGTCCATATAAAGCCTCCCGAAATCACGAATATTATTAGTATCTAATAATATATTTTAAATTTACCACTTTTTTGAATTAATGACAAGATGAAATATATCAATATTATTTTTGAATAAAAATACGAAGTTAAATGTTAAAAAATCTTTTTTGGAAAAATTACTTTTTCACAGAAGCTAAACGCATAATCATCTGTCATACCTGAAATGTAATCAGCAATTATTTCACTATTATGAATATTATTTGATCTATAATAATTCTCATAACCTGATAGAAAGTTTCCAAAATCTCTATATGGTTTAACAAAATGATTTGTGTATCGTTCTGTTTCAAAACCAAAACTATCAAACAGTTGATAAAGTTCACTAAAAATAATATTTATTATTTTATCAACATAATATGAATATGTAATAAGTTTCTCTGAGAGATAGATATATTTATAATTAAAGTTCTTAATAAGTAACATTAGGTTAAAAGCGTCAGTATTAAAGCCAATTCTACCATTATTCTTTGAGTAATCTATTGTATCTTTTACTAATTTATCAATTATTAGACTATTAATTGAATTTTTTAAGGTATCGAAATCAACCTGTAAAATATCCAATATTTCTTTGGAAAAATTCGACTTGGTTATAATTTTTAACCTAATAGCATCTTCAATGTCTCGTCCCAGATATGATATTTTATCTGACACTCTTACAACACACCCCTCATATGTTGATGGGTAGATATTTCTATTATTAATATTAGAAAATTCCTTAACCTTAAAATCAGGACATATTGACTGCTCAAACTTCTCTCCACAATGTGAAATAATTCCATCTTTTACAGCATAGGTAAGGTTAAGACCTTTTCCTGAATTTGCAATATAGTTTACAACTTTATAGGAATTGATTTCATGAATAAAATAGTGATCTAACTTCTGTAAAAGTGTATTTAACGATCGTTCACCAACATGACCAAAAGGGGGGTGTCCCAAATCATGCCCCAAAGCTATCGCCTGTGCTAACTCAGTATCCAGACCAAGCCCCTTACAAATTGTTGTAGCAACAGTATTTACATGAAGGACATGTTCGATTCTTGTGCATATATGATCGTTCTTTGGTGCAAAAAAGACCTGAGTTTTCTTTTTCATCCGCCTAAATGGTAATGAATGAATTATCGCTGTCTGATCTCTAAAATAATCACCTCTTACATCAATTTCTTTCGGTATAGTTCTCTGAGTAAGAATATCTGCGTCTAGTTTATTCTGCACTATCCCCTTCCTTATAACTCACAGTATGATTGCATATCGCAAGTTTGAAACTACCATTCATCAAACGCCTTAATACCTCTTGATGAAACATCTGACCTTCCGGTATTTGACAGGATTTTTCCGGATGAGTTAATAATGACAAGATATGGAATCCCTGATACACCGAATTGTTTTTGTAATTTTTGTCTAAAATTAGAACTATATGAAACTGTTAACCAGGGCATTTTATAGGACTTTATATAATCAGACATCTGCTTTTCATCCCTATCACTTGAGACAAAAACTAACTCAAAAGGCTTTTTATCTTTCTTTAATTTATTATAGAACTTTACCAATTCCGGAGTAAAAGCCCTGCATGGAGGACACCACTTAGCAGAAAAATATATTGCAATTTTTTTATCCTTTAGTGAACTTACAGCTATTTGTTTTCCACCCGGATCTAGTAAATGTGTGCCAAAAAGTCCCTCGAGAATATTAACATCACTAGCGTACAATAGGTTTAATGCCATAAAAATTAGAACAAATGCTTTTTTCATAAATGACCATCCTTATATAATAACTACAGAGCCAGAAAAATAAAAAAATCAACACCGATGTTAACTCTACTAAATTTCATTTTTAAAATCAAACTTTGTTTTTAAATAAAGACTCTCAATCTTTTCTCTTGCCCAGGGAGTCTTTCGTAAAAACTTTAAACTTGACTTAATTGACGGGTCATTGCTGAAACAGTTTATTCTTATTATATGTGACATATCTTCCCATCCGTAAAATTCAACCAACTTATTTAACATAAATTCTAATGTTATCCCATGTAGTGGATCGTTTGACATACTGCTCCATTCTCTTGTTTATCTTGCAATAATCCAGTTTTATGCCAGGCAAACTGATAAATCTATTACTCTATAACAAATCTATTATAACAATTCTCCGAAACCTCAACTTGTGACTCTTCAACATACTCCACTCTTGAAAATGGCGTCCCCTTTGACAAGAACTCACTTATTTCATTTATCTGAATATCTGAACCGATAGCCAACACCTCGACAGTACCATCAGATCTATTCTTAACATACCCTTTAATTCCTAATTTATCGGCAAAACTCTTAGTCGACCAACGAAAGCCGACCCCTTGAACCTTGCCGTGAACTGTAAATAATATACTATTTAGCCCCATATCTATTCCACGGTAACTGATTTAGCCAGATTTCTGGGCTGATCGATATCACATCCGAGTCCCTTAGCCATATAGTAGGCAAAGAGCTGAAGAGGAATAATAGTTAACAATGGTGAAAAAAGATCATCAGTTCTTGGAATCTCAATTATATCATCGGAAAACTCCCGAACCTTAGTATCCCCTTCATAACAAATCGAAATAATTTTACCACCTCTAGCCTTGACCTCCTGCATATTTGAAAGTGTTTTATCATAAACACCGTCTTCAGGTGCAATAAAAATAATTGGCGTTTCTTTATCAATTAGAGCTATTGGTCCATGTTTAATCTCCCCTGACGCAATCCCTTCAGCATGTTTATAACTTATCTCTTTTAACTTCAATGCTCCTTCCAGAGCTACAGGATAGCTTATCCCTCTACCAAGAAATAGAAAATTATCAGAACTTTCGTACTTAAGTGCAATTTTTTCGATCTTTGATGAATTCTTTAAAATCCAATTAATCTTTTGCGGGATATTTTCAAGTTCCGTTAGTAATTTAACAGCGCTGGTATAACCCAAATCCCGCATTCTTCCTGTCATAATTGCAAATAGATATAGAGCTGTCAACTGTGATGTAAACGCTTTTGTAGATGCAACCGAAATCTCCGGCCCTGAATGAACATACATTCCTCCATTCGATTCTCTAGGTATGGTACTTCCTACCACATTACAAATACCCAATACTCGCCCACCCTTCCTCTGAATCTCTTTCATCGCACAGAGTGTGTCTGCAGTCTCACCTGATTGACTTATAACAAAATATAAATTGCCTTGTTTTACAATAGGATTTCTATATCTGGCTTCACTGGCAATCTCAACAATACAACTCAGTCTTGACAACTCCTCGATTGCATATGAACCGACAAGACCGGCATGATAACTTGTACCGCATCCAATAATTTTTATTGTATCTATATGGAGTAATTCATACGGCGTCATATTTAATCCGCCGATTCTAACTGTTCCTTGTTTACTTTGTATTCTTCCTGCAAAAGCTCTTGTCATACTCTCAGGTTGTTCAAATATCTCCTTGAGCATAAAATGATCGAATTCCCCTTTTTCTATCTGATTTATATCCCAATCTATAGTATTAATCTTCTTTGTAATCTCTGTTAATCTAAAATCTTTTACGACAAATCCACTCTTATCTATAGAAGCTATTTCATAGTCATTTAAATATACAACCTGCTTTGTATAGGCCAAAAAAGCACTTACATCACTACCGATAAAAACCTCTCCATCACCAAGCCCGAGACATAGAGGACTCCCTTTTCTTGCAACCAGTAACTTCTCAGGGAAATCTGAACAAACTGCAACAATCCCATAAGTTCCTTCGAGCTGAAAAACGGCCTTAACAAACGCCTCTTCAAAATCGTCCTTATAATATTTCTCAATTAGATTACATATCACTTCACTATCTGTCTGTGATTTAAATACTACACCATCTGCTTGTAGTTTAGTTTTTAATTGTGCATAGTTTTCAATGATACCATTATGAACAATAGCAACCTTGTTATGAAATCCAACATGCGGATGGGCATTAATGTCATCGGGTATTCCATGAGTAGCCCATCTGGTATGAGCGATACCAATATTAGACTTTTCATTCTGTGGTAAAATAGACTCAAGCATAACTATCTTACCTTTTTTCTTATGAGTAACCAATGAGTGATCTTTTACAATTGCAATCCCTGCAGAGTCATAACCACGATATTCGAGCCTCTTTAAGCCCTCTACCAAAACAGGAACACAATTTTTCGATCCAACATAACCAACTATACCGCACATAAATTTTCTCCATATATTAATTTAACGAATCTTAACACAATTTCGACCCGATTTCTTTGCATCATAGAGAGCTGCATCAGCAACCTGTAATAAACTTGACAGATCGTCTGAGCTATCTTTTATCATAGCAACCCCCAGACTGATTGTAACAGAGAGTTCTCCATATTCATTTGTTGGGCACTTCTGAGCCTCTACACCTTGCTGAAGTCTCTCAGCGACACTTACCGCTACCGACAGATCCGTCTCAGGCAACATAATGACAAACTCTTCACCACCATACCTACCTATTACATCAGTTTCCCGAACTATAGCCATACACTTATCCGAAACTAATCTAATTACAATGTCTCCAATAGCATGCCCATAGCTATTATTAAATTTACTAAAATGATCAATGTCCATCATAATAACAGACAATGGACGACCATACCTCTTTGATCTCTGAAATTCCCGCTCTGCTAATTCAAAAAAATACCTTCTATTATAGAGACCTGTTAGTCCGTCAATTGTAGCAAGCCTCTTGACCTCACCAAAGAGTCTCGCATTTTCAAAAGCTATCCCTGCTTGACCGGCAAAACTAAATGCCATTCCCAATTCATTATCCCCAAATGCAAGACTCTTTTTAGCCTGAAGAACTATTACTCCAATTACAGAGTCCCTTATTAATATCGGGATACCAAGTATAGATTCATAATCTGTAGATATTTTATCAGTTAATTCACCCTTTGCGTTAATAAGTATCATGCCATTAATTATTTCTGATTCTATAAATTTAATAAAGTTGCTGTCAACTTCTAAATCATTATACCAGGCTTTTACCGCACCAACTTCAAGTTTTGAGTCATTCTCAAGAAATATTATACCTCGATCAAAATCTACAACACTTTTTAGACTATCAAGGAACCGTTCCATAACTTCTTTGATATCAAGAGTCGATGTCAGAACCCTAGTAAGATCACTAATCGTTTCTGCGAATAATCTTTGCTGTTTCTCTGTCTCAAGTTTTTTTGCACTACCAATTGCATTGTTAACTGCATGCCTCAAGGTCAAAAGTGTATTTACCCGTGAAACAAGTTCTATCTTATCAAATGGTTTTGCAAGATAATCATTTGCACCGGCCTCAAACCCGGCAACTGCATCGGCCGGAAGATTCTTTGCTGTCAGCATAAGAACCGGCAAATCAAATAAGGTAAATTTCTCTCTTATCCTCTTACAAACCTCATAACCCGAAATACGGGGCATCATAACATCGAGAATAACCAAATCAAACCCGATATCTCCTTCCATAATCATCTTTAAAGCGTCTTCACCATTTAATGCAGAAAAAAGTGAGTAATCCATGGTGCCTGATAATTGATTTAATAGAACTTGAACATTT
Organism: uncultured Spirochaetales bacterium; assembly: GCA_964471825.1. Taxonomy (GTDB): domain Bacteria; phylum Spirochaetota; class GWE2-31-10; order GWE2-31-10; family CAYYKD01; genus CAYYKD01. Next base: position 46,565 of record CAYYKD010000002.1, on the reverse strand, counting down.
ATAGGTTCATCATCCACGACGAGGATCCTAACACTTCCGTTCTGTTCTTTAAAATTAGACTTTAATACAACTGATTTAAAATCATCTACAAACCCCTCTGCATTTATTATCCTTTCGTTAGTGATCTGTAAATCAGGTTGATCGATCTTTAATGCATCATTTTTAAAATCTTCAATGATTTTTTTAGTGCATATAGGAAGCGTAAATGTAAAAGTTGATCCGTGACCAACCTCCGATTTAACACCGATCTCACCGCCGTGTAGTTTTACTAAATCTTTTGTTATACTTAAACCAAGACCTGTGCCGCCGTAGACTCGTGAAATAGAGGAATCTACCTGTTCAAATGATTTAAATATATCGTCGAACTTGTCACTCGGTATACCAACCCCGGTGTCCTCAATACTTATCTTTAAAAAATCCTGTAAAACTTCTGAATATATCCTGATGAGCCCTTTTTCAGTAAATTTTATTGCATTACCTATCAAATTATGCAAAATCTGCTGAACTCTATCCTCATCGCAATATGCAAAAGGTGTTCTATCCGAAATCTCATTGATTAGTTTAAGCTCTTTGCCTTTTATTAGATGTTTCGATATCGATAAGACTACCTCAACAGCCTGCTGCATATCAACCGGTTTTCTATTAATCTCTACATCACTGTTCTTTAATTTAGCAAAATCAAGAATCCCGTTTACCAGATTGAATAATCTTCTGCTGCTCGAAGAGATCATTGCAAGGTTTATCTTCTGATCGTCATTTAGTGGACCTACAGCTCCATCAAGAAGCGAGTCTGCAATCCCAATAATACCATTAAGTGGAGTTCTAAGCTCATGTGATGTATTAGCTAAGAATTCGTCTTTCATTTTGTCTATCTTTTTTAAACTCTCAACCAAAACCTGTTGCCTCTTGATCTCCTTCAACTGTGAATAAGACTGATATTTAATAATAATAAAAATTATACTAAAAAGAATCAATAAATATATAACAATCATCCACCACTCTTGCCATAGAGGAGGTCTTATCTTTAGTTTAACTGTAATCGGTTCACTCCACTTTCCTTCATGATTAGAACCCCTTACTTTTAAATTATACATACCCGGCACGAGATTGTTAAAACTAACAACCCTCTGATTACCAAGAAATACCCAGTCCCTTTGAACGCCATCCAACTTAAATGAGTACTTATTCTTAGCCGGTTCAACAAAATCAAGAATCGAAAACTCAAGACCAAAGTAGTTATCTTTATAGGTTAGGGAGAGCCGTTTATCTTTTAATATAGCAATGGGAATCGGCTCTTTCTTGCCAAATCTTTGATATCCGGTGATCACTACCGGTGCCGAATACTCACTATCAATCAACTGTCTGGGTACAACTTCATTATAACCATTTTTGCCGCCAAAATACAAGAGCTCATTGTTATCAGAAAAACAAGCCCCCTTATTAAATTCATTATCTTGAAGTCCATCGTCAGAATAAAAAGATGATATAATATTATCCTTTAATGAAAGCTTGGCTAGACCATGCTTTGTTGATGCCCAAATATTCCCGGTCTTATCATAAGCAACACCCATCACAATGCTATTTGGAAGACCATCTGACTCAAGGAAATTCTTTACCTTTGATCTATTATTAGACAGCTTAATAAGTCCGCTATTATATGACCCAAGCCAAATATTTTTGTCTCCATCTTCAGTTATTGACCTGATAAATCCATCAGAAATAAACTTAGGCGAATAATGCCTATTGATCCTTCCCGATTTATCAAATTCATACAAACCGGAACCATTAGTTGATACAATAATTGTATTATCAGTCGTTTCAAAAATATCAGTTACTTCAGAATTGATATTTTTTACACTAAAAAAAACAGATTTAGATATATCAAAGACATCAAGACCGGAATAAGTTCCAATATAGATGGTCCCATCTTTTGATTTAAAAAGCTTAGTAATAAACAGATCTGATAAACCGGAATCTTTTCCAAATGCCTCTATCTTTTTTGTACTTAAATTTAACTTAACAAGTCCATAATTTGTACCAATCAAAGCGATATCATTATCTACCATCACAGTATAAACACTCTCACTAAAGACTCTTTCATATTCATTTGTATTTTTTAAATACCTATAGAGTCCTGATCTGGTTCCGACCCACAATACTCCGGAATCATCCTTATAAATAGAGCGGATATCATTCACTATCTCATAATACTCATTATTATCAATTCTCATTGGATTAAATTTTTTCTTGAAGTATTTATTTAAACCATCTCTTGTAGCTATCCAAATTATACCTGATCTATCAGCATAAACCTTATTTACATATTCACTGGAAAGAACACCGCCGTCAATTTTTGCCGATATAAGTTCGGCCTTTTTTGTACCTACCGAATAATAAATTAATCCATCCCCAACTGTCCCCAACCATAGATTACCATCAGCATCTTCGGTGATCGATCGAATACTTAAATAATCAATCTCATACCCAATCTCACTACCTGATAATTTTACCAAGTTAAATGTATTGTTTTTGTTATTATATAAAAACAACCCCTTTGCAGTTCCTATCCATATATTTTTATCTCTGCCCTCAAAAATAGATTGAATAATATTAAATCTATTACCATTTTGCATGGAGTTATATGAATGAAACCTAGCCGAGTCATCATCAAATCTAAATAATCCGCCACCATCAGAACCTACCCAGACATACCCATTTGAATCTTTAAGCATAGGCCATATATTATTGTCTGATAAACCATGATCAGTTACAGTACTGCTTGAGAAATAACTTATCTTTAATGTCTTCTTATCAATTACATTAATGCCGCCTGAAAAAGTAGAAATCCATATAGTTCCATCTTTTTTTTCTAAAATTCCCCATACGCTCTTATCAGACAAGCCCAGACCGGCTTGATCTGATACCGAAATTGTTTTACATGTGTTTGTATATTTATTAAAATATGAAACGCCGCCCGACTCAGTGCCTATCCAAATATCACCCTCATGATCTTCCATCAAACAGGTTGTCCAATTGTCCGGTAACGAATCTGAATTTGTTGGATCATGTTTATATACTTTAAACTCATACCCGTTGTAATATGCAAGACCATTCTTTGTCGCAAACCACATGTATCCGTCTTTATCCATAAGAATATCATATACATTTGCATCCGGTAGACCTGAATTAATACTATAAAGCTCAAAATTTTTCTCTAATCGCTTAGCTGGGAATTTTTTTATTACTTCTTGTTTCTTATCAGCAAGCGATGATTGATTTTTACTTTGATTATTTATTGAAACTGATGATATATTCTTGGATTCTACTTTAAAACCAAAAGTTCCCAAATAATGAGACTTAGACCCCTCGACCTTAATGTAAAAACGAGATCCCGTTGCCTTAACACTACATGCCGGTTCGAGAGCTTCCGGTGTATACCCGCCCTTGCCTGATGGTTCCGAATAATAACAATCTATATCAGAAATCATATCTTGATCTAAAACTTGAAACCAGATAGCCTCAATTGTATAATCTGTATCAAAATAATCATTATTATAATCATCAACAATATAGATATCATATAACTCACCGGGGACACTCTTAACCTCAATCCAGATCGGCCCGCTATTAGTGATCTCCTTAGTAATAAAATCACCGGTAACAAAATCATTAGAATTAAGAATGCTAATCCCTGTTATGAGAAAGAATAAAAATATTAATAATCGATGTTGAGTGATCTTCAAACCATAGCCTTTTTTTTAACACTAAAAAACAAGAATAATAGTATCATTTTTTCTTAATCAATTCAATAGTAAACACACATTTAAAACTTACTTTTTTTTATCCCTTTTATTTAATCCCTATAATTCATATTATTAATATTATTAATATAAAAGCATTTTTAAATAACTTGAATCTCTTTCAGAGTATTCCACTTGTAGAAGTAATTTAGTGCAGTGATTTGCTTATTATTAATATAATATATCTTACCGGCAAACTTAATAAGACCGCCATCCATTGTTGAATGATCAAATTTATGATTCACCCGCCCCAAAAATTCTGCATCCTGCCAACTTTCACAATTCATCAGTTTAGGAATATGCCTCAAGTGATTCTCTGAAATCTTTCCGTCCTTAACACAGTTTCTTAGAATATCATTGTACTTCTCTGCCATATACCACTCACAATAAAAAATTTATTAACAACACAGACAACACCTATATAAGGTTAACGAACATAATCTTGATTTTTAAACAAAATAAATATAAGTAACTATACAACAATATTCTATAAAACTATACTGAAAGTTTAAAAAAAATAAAAAAGATTGAAGCATATGCAAAAATAAATTCTATATTTTTTAAAATTAAGTGTACAAATATTAATTTTAATAATAATATATGTCTGTATGAATTCAATAGATGTAATTAAACCTGATATTATTATTAATTTTGATCATCACAATATAGAAACCCCGGCAGGTGTTGTCTATGTTAGACCGGAATCAAACCAAGTCAATTATGAAAAAGCCATCCTTAAAGGTGTCATGCCCTACGCAGATGTCATATACATGGCAAACCTTAACGGTTCATTATTTATAAGGGATGCATTGATAATTGAACATAACTCATGTCAGTACAAATTTGCAATCTTCGGTAAAGAAGAGATGTCAAAATACAAAGAAATGGTAACACAGTTTGAGGCACATTTTAACGAAAGCTTCTATAAAGCCAAAATTGTAGGTGCATTTGAAGCAATCCTTGCCTTAAACCTTAGTGCAGAAAAACTCTTTAACACTATAGTTCCCTCAGACAAATTCCTATACAGTCATGGACAAACTATAAAAAAAATTAACGATATTTTTGTAATAAACTACGACCTCCCTGCAATTATTGGCAAATACACCCCGGATGCAAATGTATTTGTTATTGTTCTTAAGTCTAAGGGGGATAAATTTGAATTAAAAAACATAAGTAATTCTATTACAACCATGATACAGACTACCGATTACGGCAACCTACTTGATGATAACATCAAACAAACTCTAATGCTTAATGAGTTTATAAGAAGGATCTACCATATATCAAGAAACCATTTTATGGCTATGAACGATATGCTTGACTTTGTTTTTCTAACTGACTGCTCTCAAATTGAGATAGAACACACACCCCTGGGTAAGGCATTGATCGAATCAGGTCTAACCAACTCACAGATACTGCATCTAAAAGAATACCCCATAAAACATATAATTGTTAATGGACAAAGAAAACTAATCTATCTTAACGATCTTCCTGACTCAACCTCTATTGAAGAAACAGTACAAATAATCAAAAGTATAGAGGGACTTGAATTTTTATAGCCCCCCATCACAACTAAAACTGTCTTACCGGTCTCACCCTTAGCGAAGCGGTTGACTTTTGATAAGTTCCCTGGGTACCGTAATTCATATTAACAAAATATGCAGAGTCCAGATTAAGCTCTGTCGAAGACCAATAGTTCTCCGGTAAAAAGTCCGACTGTCCAAGTATATTTTTTATCTCAGTAAGCTGATCAACAGACGGCAAAAACCAGTCATTATAACCACCAAAGTTTAAGAGATCACACTTAACGGCGGCAATGTCAGGTTCACCGAATTGTATCCCAAGAATATTTATAGTGTTGTTTTTACCATCCTTAATAGAAGTTCCTATAGCACCTGTGTTTACTGAAGTGTTACTCCATAAAGCAGTCATCTCAGCAGATTGAGGAGCAACTTCAAGATATGTCCAGCCATCTACCTGCCAATCATGATTGATATAAAAGATCTTTCCGCCTGCAGGTCCGGGATCATTGATATTGTAGGTAATAACCGTAGGCATAGGGATATCAACACCTGACTGCCAAGCCAAATATGGGTAAGAATCCCCATTATTTATGATCCAGTTACTTGGATCAAACACGAAGCCTGAGAATGTTGCTTGCAATTTCATATCGGAGGTATTTTTTGCTACCCCATACGCATTAGTAGGAGTAAACACATTCATATCATAGTATGAGTTAGTAATGGTACATGCCGACACAGCTCCTATTATACCACCAACATCTACTGTTCCAATAACTACAGATGCGGCGTAACATTTATCAATAGTAGTTCCGCTATTTGCAAAACCTGCTATCCCCCCGGCTTTACCTAAATTTGAAGTAGATACTGTTGAAGTAGAATACGAATTAGCTATAGTAGCCGAATTCTGTAAATATCCTACCAATCCGCCAACACTATACAGACTTGTTGTTATACTCATACCTTGAGTAAATGACTGATTAATACTTGAGCCTGCACCGGTTATTAAACCGACTATCCCACCAATACTCATTCCATCTGAATTTATTGATCCACCAACTACTGAACAATTGTTAATAACAGTTCCTATATCCGCATAACCTACCAAGGCTCCGGTTTGAGTTGCACCTGTGACAGATACATTAATAAGTCTAATCTGTTTCAATGATGCCCCTTGAGTATAACCAAAGAGACCAACATCATTCTGACCAGTTCGATATATCGTTAACTTATCTATGGTGAACCCAGCCCCATCAAATGATCCTGTAAATGGACCCATGCCACTTCCTATCGGCATCCATCCATCACCTGTGGCATACGATATCAAGTCTATATTATTAATCAAGCGAAAGTGTTTATCAAGGTGATTTCTAACATTATTAAGTTGTGTTGATGTGCTTATCAAATAAGGATTACCCGCAGTACCATCACCACCGGCAAAACTTGAGTCCCATTGAGCGTACAAGACTACATTTTCAGAACCTATATTTATAGTTTGATTCTCGGAATAAGGTGTTCCCGAACCGAATTGCAAAGTATTCCAACCTGTGAAGATTGCACCTAATTTCTCCAGACTCCCTTTCATAGCAGCAGTTGGAAGCTCTCCGGTTTGATAGTAGTTATTATCAAACGGTAACGAACCGCCCGTACTACCATTTCCATGATAAATTATCACATAAGTAGCTTTAGACCACTCTCGGAATGCTCTTACAGGACGAATAGCTGCCTGGGCTGATTTCATTTCAGTACCCACACTTCCATCGTTAAAATAATTATATTTTGCTTTAGAGCTGTCATAATCTGTTGATGACCAATAATAACTATTTTCAAAACCTCCAAGTCCCTTAGATTTTAAATTATTAAATATAGCACCTAATTCTTCTATTGAGGGTAGGAACCAGTCACTAAATCCATTATTATTATACTCTTCACACAGACGGGCAGAATAGCTATTTGCCGTACCAAACAATGAATACAATCTTGATGATGTCGGTTTCCCTTTACCGATAGAACCATCGGGGTTTATAGTAGAATCTGCATTACCCCACATAGAAGAACTTAAATCTGTAGGAGCGGCTTCCAGATATCTCCAGCCGTTAATTGTATTTCCTTTATCATGGAACACCAGACCGCCACCCGGTCCTACTGCGCCTATGACACCCCACTGTGCATAGAGAATTACACTCGCAGGCGGCATATTAAATGTATCGCCACCTTTATAAGGGATACCCATTCCATCTGACTTAGTATTCCACCCTTTAAACACAAGGGTTATCCCATCCTGTGTGAGAGATGTTACAAGTCCACCGGTGTTGCCAAGAACTGTAACCGGATTGTTATAGAAATAATTTGTAGTACCGGCAGGCACACTACCGGATGTAGAACCTAAACCGTTATAGGTGACTGAAAATGATAAAGGATCCGGTCTATTAATCGAACCCTGCCACTGAAGGTGAGGATAGGAAATATCCTCCACTATTTTCCATATTGTAGCAAAATCAAAATCTGTAAACTGAGTTGATTTGGTCATCATACTTGTTGATAGAGGTGTACCCTTACCGCTATCTGATCTACCCGATGCATCTTTGTCATAAAATGAAGGGGTTAATGTCCCGCCTGAACCAATTAAACCACCTACAGATATATTACCGGAGACAGAACATGCTGAATAACTAGATTCTACACTACTAGGGTCAGAGACACCTACAAGCCCACCAACATTTTGATATCCCGATACTGTACCGACAGCATAACTATTTCTGATCTTACCTTCCGGTGTAGCCAAACCAACCAAGCCGCCGACATTATCAGTACCGCTTACGGTGATAAAGGCGTAGGACTGTTCAACAATCCCAGGGTATGCCGAACAACCTGCCAAACCGCCTACAGATGAACCTCCATCTACAGTTAAGTTATAAGCAAAACACTGTAAAATCTTTGCATAAAAATAATTGTAACCGACAAGTCCGCCAATGTAGGAACCTGTACCGTTGATAGAGCCTTGAACAACACTGCTGTTACTAATTAATGATACCTTAGTAGCCATTGAAGTAGAATTATTTGATCCTATAAGTCCGCCGACATTTTCTGCACCGCTTATTGTAACATTATATGCATGACAGTTTTTTACTGCAGGACTAAACTCATCCAGGCCGGTAGTAGTGTTAGTTATTCGGCCTACCAGTGCTCCTACATCTTTTTTACCGGTGACAACCGGGTTTTGAAGTTTTACATTTAATATCTGGGCAACAGATATATCACCAAATAACCCCTGCAAGTCATCAGTAGGACGACTTATCATTAGTTTACTTATATTATAATTGTTTCCGTTATAAACACCGGTAAAAGGAGTGCTGTTATTTCCTATCGGCACCCAACCGGTACCGGTATTGTATGGTGATACTCCAAGATCGATATTCATAATCTGAAAAAATTGTTTATCAGAGAAATACCTCACATTATCCAGATGAGCTGCTGTCTGCACCAGAAACGGGGTTGTTGCAGAACCATCGCCACTATAGAAGTCAGGTGTAAAATATGCAGTAACGCTGACATCCTGATTTGCTACAGTCAGAGTAGTTGATGGCTGGTTTATTTCTGCCACACCACTGCCATTCCACTCTAAAAATCTATAACCGGGGTTCGGTACTGCTGATAGATTTATAACTGTTCCCGGCATCCTATTCTCACTTGTTATAAGAGGAGTTACAGTTCCGCCTGTCCCTGCTGAAACTGATACGAAATAACTCTTATTAACAGTTATCTTATAATCCCTTATTGAACCGGACTCCGAAGTAACCCTAATTATTATAGCATTAACGCCATCTGGAGCATCAAGGATAAATGGTGAATGAAAATACCCGGATGCAGTATTAACAAAAGAGCCTGAGTTCATCTGTATACTTATAACTGATTTTATATCTTCTGCAGTCGGATTAACAGATATATAGGTGAATGAACCATCTGCTTCTACAGTATAATTTATATAATCAGGATTAAATGTCTCTGATAAATATAAGCCGGCATTTAACTCAATGCTTTGCAGTTTATTATTTGTTGATACCCATTTTGCGTAGAGTGTCTCATTTTGATAAACTTTATCATTAGCAAAATCCCATGGATAAATCAAATATGAATCTTTATACCAACCTAGAAAACTATGGTTCTCTTTTATTGGTACAAAATTTTCAAGAGGATCACCATTTACAACAGAAGCAGTATATATGTGAACACCATCACTTATAAAATCGACATTGTATAAAGGTAAATCCGTCCATCTTGCATAAAGCATTACGGTGTTATCCGGCATGATGAATGATCCTGATCCGGCTGTATAATTATCTCCGCTGCCATCAGCAGAGGTATTCCAGCCGGCAAATATGAACCTTGTCTTTGAAAGTTGTCCATAGTTATCAGCTACATATACTATAGAACCAAACGGATGCTGAGTTGAATCAGGTACAGTTCCATATGTTTGCCCATTGCCATTATAGACAATATCGTATGAGTTTATCTCCCACTTAGCATAAAGTTCAAAGTCATTTGAACTCATAGTAATCAGATTGCCGGGATAATAGTCTACTCCCATACCATCCGGCTTAGTATTCCAGCATACAAAACGATGTCCTATTTTCTCATACCCGTTTTCATTGGATATAACCTCAAACTCACTTCCATAGTCAAGCAAAATAGAATCAATAACACCGGAAGTGCTTCCATTACCGTTATATATAACTTTGTATCCGTTAATTAACCAACTAGCATAGAGAGTCATAGAACCATAGATCGGGGTATCATCAAAAAACTGCGAACCTGCCCCCTCCGGTTCCGTCCACCATCCGCCAAAACTATATCCATTCTTGATTGGCTCAGATGGAAGCTCCCCTAGTGAATCGCCGGAATTATCTATCGACATTGAATAAGGAACTGCAGAAACATCCGCCGAGCCGCTATCAAACTGTACAATAATGTTTCTTTTCAATTCAAATTTATATATTTTTACATTTAATGTGTTTCCGGATATTACTTTAATGATCAGTTTATTAAAATTAGTTGTAGAATAAGACAAAGAAACAACCTGATCAGAATTAAACTTGATATAATTGTCCGAGGTTTCTCCGCTTATTGTATATTCAAAGGTTGCCTTTGGTGATAATGGACTGGCAATAAAATCTAACTGCGTAAGTGTATCAGGTATCTTTAATTGATATTCATAGTTGGTATTTGAAAATTCAGGTTCTAACTGAAGCGGTAAATTGTTGTATCTGAATTCAATTAATTGCAACTCTGCATTCGAACTTACCTCGTCGGATGAAACCCCCAAAAAATCGTCAAGCGTTAACTTACCGAGAAGGTCACATCCGGTAAACATAAGAACCGCCATCATTACAGAAAATAGTTTCTTTTTCATAGTACCACCCCATTCATTAACAAATAAAAACACTCAGACGACTAAATATCTTAATTGCAGAAATACCCAATTTAAATATATATGCAATTGTTATATTTGTCAATTTTTTAAGCCGTTTTTTTTAAATTTCTCTTTAATTTAATAAATTAGACAACAAAAAATCCGATTTAAGATCAAATTTTGTTGTGTTCGGCACATCCCATCTTTTTGAATTACACCCATGCCGAAATATATATTTAATCATATAACTGTACCGTTTTTTCAAGTTCTTTTTTATCAAGTTCTTTAAGTTCTTTTTTAAGTTCTTCTAAAAAAACTCTTGACAAATGAGCATTTGTTCATTATACTACATGTGAACATATGCTCAAAACAATGGAAAAAAGGATTAAATTTTGGCTCGTAGTAAAAAATGCAGAAGACTATCAGATATACCGATTTTCAAGGGGTTTAAACCATTCGGAGTATCGCTTTTTTCAGTTGAGCCGGTAATTATAGCACTTGAAGAATATGAGGCATTTAAACTTGCAGATTACACAGGCCTTTCACATGAAGAGGCTGCTGTAAAGATGGATATCTCCCGACCAACATTTACCCGAATCTATGAGAGTGTCAGAAAAAAGATTGCACTTGCACTTGCAGAGGGCAAAAGTTTTATAATAGAGGGCGGTAATGTAGAATTGGATTTTGACAGGTATAGGTGCAATGATTGTGATAATATTTTTAGATCTGAAACAGGTATTGATATAAAAGAGATAGCCTGTTCTAAATGCGGTTCAATAAATATTAAGAGTCTGAATGAATGCTTTACAATAGGTTGCGGCAGCTGCTGTAAGTGTAAATAATTCTTTATGTGTTATATGCAGAAAATCGTAAATAACGAAACGAGGAATTTATGCCCGGATTAAATATAAGATAAGATGGCTGTGAGACCACAAAGACGAGAGATGATTCTGAGAAATGTTCAGATAGCTTAAAATGGGCAGCAGTTACCGGAAAAGGAAAATGTAAAAGAGATGCAGAATAAAATATCTATCGGATTTGCAAGCGGTAAAAGGGGCATAGGAAAAACCTCTATTTTACTTTCATTTTACAAATATATCTGTAATAATTCAATATTTGCAGATACTAATATTGATGCAACAGATACATTCTTGTTACTTGAAAAAACTATGCATTCAAATGAACCTTTTTTTTCGGGTTTAAAATATTATATAGATCAGGATATCTGTGTTCGATGCGGCAAATGCTTGAGCGGGTGCAGATTTGGTGCAATAAAAAGAACAGGGAAATTTGCAATTGATTTAAATAAGTGTGAAGGATGCGGGGCCTGTGTTGATTTATGTGTGGCAAGTGCCATATATAATGAAGAAAATTACTGCGGTGATCTATATATATCTGAGACGATATTTGATTCTGTTATGGTCTATGCAAGGCAAAAACCGGGTAAGGATAATTCAGACAAACTTATCCAAAAGGTTAAAGATACGGTTTGTCAAATGGCCGGATCCTTAAATAAAGAGTTTATTGTTATTGATTGTCCTCCGGGCATAGGGCGGCCGTTAATGGCCGGTATATCCGGATTAAATCTATTAGTTATTATATATGATGGGTCTCGGGAAGACTTAAATGATAATGAAAAACTCATAGAAGCTGCATCAAAACTAAAAGTACCGGTAGTTGTTGTTATAAACAAGATAGGTATAAATAAGGCCGATAAAAACATGACAGGTATTCATACAGATATCGACACTGAGATTATGACAAGTTTAGATTCCCAAGGGATTATACTCGCAGGGATTATTCCGTATGATGAAGAGGTTAATTCACTATTGAATAACAACAAATTGATGATTGATTCTAGTAATTCTAAGTTTGTAGATAATATTAAAGCAATCTTTGATAATATATTAACAGTGATAAAGTAGATAAAATTTAATTGATTAAAAAAAGGGGTGAAGAAATGAAAATTGCGATACCGACAAATGATAAGGTAAATGTTAACGACCATTTTGGCCGTGCAGATTTTTTTGCAATCTATGATGAAAACGGCATTGAACCGGTTTATTTTTATGATAATAAAACAAATGCAAACTCTGCTCAAGGTGCAGGAATACAATCGGCAACTGCTGTTGTTAATGAGAATGTAGAGGTTGTACTGTCCCCGAGTTTAGGACCAAAGGCTACAGAGATTTTTAAATCAGCAGATGTAAAGTCATATCTGATTGAAACAAAAGGGTCACCGTTAATCGAAGTGCTTAAACTCTACAAAGATGGTAAACTGAATCTGATGAGTTAGTTAAGGTAATTTATGGAAAATAGATATACATGCGGGATATGTACTGTTAAAACATGCTCTAAAGGCACTACAGATTATCCAATAAACTGTCCAACTAATGATGAGAAAGAGACAATTGCAGAATCAATTGATATTTACAGGTCAGATGTTACAGTTAATAGGATTATGGACTTGGCAAATAATCTTGCTAAGGATGATTCCGGCGAGTTTAGAAGCCGTGCTGAGGAGATAGTAACGCTTGTAGATCAAATGAGTTTTAAAACTATCGGAATAGCTTTTTGCATATCAATGAGCCGTCAAGTAAAACAGTTCATAAAAATGTTTTCTGAAAAGAATATTAAGATTGTTAGTGTTTGCTGTAAGGCCGGTGGAATTGGGATAGATGAGATAGGAATAAATGCAAAACCATCCAAATTTATCGCAAGTTGTAATCCGATAACCCAGGCTGAGATAATGAATAAGGAAAATACAGAGTTAAACATCATTGTTGGATTATGTGTAGGACATGATATTATTTTTAATAAGTATTCTAACGCATTTGTTACCACTTTGGTTGCTAAAGATAGAAAACATAGCCATAACCCTGTTAAGCATTTTGATTAAAATGGAGTATATGTGAAAATAACTACCTTAATAGAAAATGTTGTATATGATCAGGGGCTTACAGGTGAGCATGGGTTGTCATTGTACTTAGAATCCGGTGATAAAAAAATACTCTTTGACACAGGACAGACGGGTAATTTCATAGACAACTCTGTGAATCTAGGTGTTGATATAGGGGCAGTAACCGATCTTGTGATAAGTCATGGCCACTACGATCATACAGGCGGGATTGTTGAGTTTATCAGGCATAATAAACAGGCTATTATCCATATTAAGAAAGAAGCATTTGACAAAAAGTATCGGTCTAACAAAACTGATTTTATCGGGATCCCTTTTGAAGTTGGTTTGGTCAAAGAAAGGCTAAATTTTATTGATAAAATTACAGAGATAGCAACGGGGCTATTTGTGATGCCTGATATTGTTATAACAGAGAGTGATGATCTGCACTATGATGGAATGTTTATAAAAACTGAAAACGAATTTGAACCGGATAGATTTAATGATGAGTTGTTTCTTACGGTTGTTCATGATAGTAAAATATCTATTATATCCGGCTGTTCGCATAATGGTATTACTAATATCTGCAATACAGCAAAAAACAATTTCAATCTGCCATTTAGTCATATAATTGGAGGATTTCACCTTAAAAAGAGTGGTGAAGAACAACTGTCACTTATTAATGATTATTTTAGAATGATAGATCCGGTTAAAATCGGTGTGTGCCATTGCACAGGCATAGAGAAATATGGGATTTTAAAAAGTGTTTTAGGAAAAAAAGTTTTTTATAATTATACAGGAAAAACAATAATAATTTAACAAAGGGGTATTTATGCACAATCAAAATCAAAATGAAGAATTGCAGAAAATGATGAGGGATCAAAACCTTAGCCGGATTAAAAACAAGATAATTGTTATAAGCGGTAAAGGTGGTGTAGGTAAAAGTACGGTTAGCGTTAACCTTGCCTATGCGTTAGCACTTGAGGGGCACAGCGTTGGACTTATGGATGTTGATATCCATGGCCCGTCTATAGCTAAGATGACAGGCATCGAAGGGAGACGGCTTGAGGCCGGTAAAAACGGCAGACCTGTACCGATTGAGGCAGTCAATAACCTCCATGTTATATCAATTGCCTCTATGCTTGAGCATCCGGATGATCCGGTTATTTGGCGTGGACCGGCCAAGATGGGTGTGATCAAACAATTTCTTGAGGAGATTGAATGGCCTAACCTTGACTACCTGGTAGTTGACTGTCCTCCAGGAACAGGCGATGAACCTTTGAGTGTTATTCAACTTATAGGCAGCGTTACAGGTGCAGTAATTGTTTCTACCCCACAGGATGTTGCATTTTTAGATGCACGAAAGTCTATAACATTTGCAAATATGTTAAAGGTTCCGGTACTTGGAATAATTGAAAATATGGCAGGTTTTACCTGTCCGCATTGTCAGGGTAAGGTTGATATATTTAAGTCGGGAGGAGCAAATAAGGCCGGCAAAGATTTCAATGTTGAGGTGCTTGGAACAATTCCTATCGAAACAGACATCGTAGAATCAGGTGACTCGGGGAAACCATTTGTTTATTTCTTTAGTAAAACAGAGGCCGGGAAGGAGTTTCTATCAATTGTTGATAAAATATCAGCAAAGATATCATTACAGAATAAAAAAACAAGCGAAGCGGGACAAGTTGAAAAAAGCGATCAAAACAGAAGTAATATTGAGAAAATTGCGATCCCTGTTGAAGGTGAATTGCTAGCGGAACATTTTGGTCATGCCCCAAGCTTTGTAATATACGATATTGAGGGAAAAAAAGTGTTGTCAAGTTCTAAACATACACCTCCTCCGCATGAACCCGGTGTCATCCCAAAATGGCTCGACAGTCTAAAAGTAAACAAAATCATCACAGGCGGGATCGGACAGGGAGCAGTAAACTTTTTTAATCAGTTTAAAATTGAGGTCTTTTCCGGAGCACCGGTTATACAACACAACGAACTTATCTTAAAATATCTCAATAATGAACTATCAACAGGTGGTGCAAAATGTGATCATTCCGGTGAGCACAGTTGCGGAGGTCATTAATATTTTATCGCTAAATCAAAAAAACCTGAACAACTCAGGTTTTTTTGAACCAATATTTTACAAAAGGCTAATACAAAAGGCTAAATAGAAACTTAAACCTAAAGAGAATCTTCATCCTAAATAGAATCTTCAACAACTCATATTCTTGACCATTATAAAATAACAGAGAAACTGATCGTTTAAAACCGGTTCAATTTTGTATTTCACAAACTCATATCCATTCTTCTGATAGAAATGAAATGAGGGTAAAGATGAACAGAGTTTTACCAATTCAACACGCCTTCTCCTTGCATCTTTTTCAAGAGCATCAAGAAGCCCTGAGCCTATCCCGTGCCTTTGAACTGAAGTATCAACGAACATTCTCTTAATCTCATAATCAACTATAGAACCGGTTCCTATGATCTTTCCACTATTCTCAACTATAAAAGTCAAACCTCTGGAAATATCTTCCCGCATATTTTCAATAGAATGATGCCTATGAAAAAAATCAACGGCACTTTTAGGATAATATCCGGGATAGACTCTATCGATCATAGCATGAACAAACTCATAGAGTCTGTCAAAATCCGATGATTCAAACTCTCTCATAACAAATGACATGTAAACCTCTTATAAAACTCTATATAGAGCATCTTAGGATAACCTATTGTAAAAATATCTATCACAATTCTTGTGTAATGTAAATCATTTATCAAAAAAAATCATCTATCAAAAAAAGTCAAAAAATGTTATAATGACTTTATGTTATCAAACGCAAAAGATAGTATTACAAAACAGACTTATCTATTTATGTCGGTAGTAAAGTGGTTTATAATAGCTCTCATTATCGGTACGATAGTAGGTGCTGCGACAGCTTTGTTCTTAAAACTTTTAAAAATATCAACTGATTTCAGCAATGGCTACAGTTTTTACTACTTTAGCATCCCCTTTGTATTTGTGCTTTGTATATTCATAAAGAGAACTCTACTAAAAGACTCAGAGGGGCATGGCACAGAGAAGGTAATTGAAGCGATACACAAGAGAGCCGGTAAACTACATATTTTAACTGCTCCTGTTACGCTTGTCACAGCAATACTCTCTATAGCTGCAGGCGGTTCTGCCGGTAAAGAGGGGCCATCCAGCCAGATTGGTGCCGGAATTTCATCACTGTTTGCTGATCTTTTTAGACTTAGTGAGAGGGATAGAAGAAAGGTAGTTATCTGTGGAATAAGTGCAGGATTCTCTTCAGTTTTTGGCACTCCGATATCAGGGGCAATTTTTGGAGTTGAAGTGCTTATTGTCGGCACTATATTCTATGATGTACTTTTTCCATCACTGATTGCAGGGATCATCTCATATAAGACCGCCGAGTTTTTCGGGATAACTCATAAATTCTACCATATTGAATCAACACCCTCATTTTCCAGTTCCTTCTTACTATATATAGTACTTGCAGGAATCTTTTTTAGTATTGTTGGATTTCTATTGATCAAGTCTCTTGAGATATATCAGACATTTTTAAAAAAAATTAATTTATCAGGATACATAAAAGGAT
This sequence comes from uncultured Spirochaetales bacterium, assembly GCA_964471825.1. Taxonomy (GTDB): domain Bacteria; phylum Spirochaetota; class GWE2-31-10; order GWE2-31-10; family CAYYKD01; genus CAYYKD01. The sequence goes on along the minus strand of CAYYKD010000002.1, from coordinate 29,328 downwards.
TTATCGGAGGACTTATACTTGTGGGGCTGGCACTTGTTTTCTCAAATAAATACCTCGGACTCGGACTCAATGTTATAGATAGTGCATTAGACGGTAACAGCGATATTGTTCTCTACGCATTTTTATTAAAAATATTGTTTACAGTAATAACGCTTAACTCCGGTGGAAGCGGCGGACTTTTAACCCCGATTTTTTTTATAGGTTCTACAGCCGGCATACTGTTTGCAACAACATTTAACCTTGACAGACAGCTATTTGCAGCAATAGGACTCGTCAGCGTACTTGCAGGAACAACAAACACGCCAATCGCATCAAGTATTTTATTTATTGAACTATTTGGAGCAAACAACGCGGCTCTGGCTGCCCTATCGTCAATAATATCATTTATATTAACCGGACATCGAAGTGTCTATCCGACACAAATGCTGGCGTATAGCAAATCAAGTTTCCTATCTATAGAAAAAAATAGAGGGCTAAACGATGTTAATACAAGGACAATCTATAAAAACTCAACTCTTATCCGTTATTATATCAGTAAATTAACCAGATTAAAGAATAGAATATTAAAAAAGAACAAAAAATTATAGGAGTTGTCAAGCTGTGTCAAGTTAAAAAACGATCAGTTTGACTAAAATTCGTTAAACATTTCAATAACGAGGTTTTTAGTGTCACTATTTCAATTCAAATCTTACCGGACACCGGAATTTCACTGCTACTGCCACTCCGTTCTGTCTCGCAGGAATACAAATGACACCTTTAAATGCATTGACTGCCGCTTCTGCAAATCCATACCCGGGGTCTTTTAACACTTTAACATCTCTTACAACACCCCTCTGATCAATGTACAACTCAAGATAAACTACTCCGGTTATCCCCTGCTTATTTGCCAACGGCGGATAAATAATCTTTGAGTTAATTTCTTTATGAGGTATAACCGGGATATCAGATATCTTAAACTGATCAAGGTAATCTATGCTCTCCTCTATAACCTTATCCTCAGTTATTATCACATCCTCAACTACCGCATCCTGAACATCGACAACCACCTCATCTTTTATGATCTCCTCCTTCTTCTCCTCTTTTACCGGGTCAGGGGGTATCATCTCTCTAACATCAACCATCTTAAATATTGTGTTGTCTTCTCTTTTTTGTTTGGCATCTACAACTATCTTAAAAGTAAAAAATACTAACAGGTGGATTATTATTGTTACTAAAAAAATAATAGAGCGCATATTTTTAAGTATGAAGGATTTCATTTACTCCCCCTTACTACAAATGATACTGATCTGTGCTGAATAAGTTTTAGAATCTCAATAATATCACTTACATGCCTGTATTTTGTCCCCCTATCAGCAATCACATGAATTCTCACCTTAGGATCATCAGTTACAGCCTTCGCTATCAATATTTCCAGCGACGCAAGGTCAATAATCATACCCTTATGATAAATATTCCCAGATACATCCACCCATACTTCAAAATTTGTATCGGCCTGTGTTGTCTCCTGAAATTTTGCCTCAGGGTACTCAATCTTTATCTCCTTACGATAATTAATTAATGATATCAACATAATAAATATCAAAAGAAAAAATGCAATATCGGACATAGAATTAACAGAAATAATGGGCATTCTTCTGGATTTTTTTATATTCATTATCTGCCCCCTGAGAGCGGTTCTGACATTGAAAATGAAAAGTTATCAATCTTAAGCTTTCTAACTACATCCACTACATCAATTACATTTTGATATCCTGACTCAGGATCAACTTTCAAGAGAAATGTCATATTTGGCTTTAGCCTAACAATCTCTAAGGCAGCTTTTTCTACCTCATCAAGCGATAGGATTCTTCCCTCGTATTCAAGTTGATTTGAAGCCGTCAACTGAACCTTCATTATCTCTTCAATATTTATTAGCTTAGTTGAGTCTTTTTTGGGTAACCCCAGTATAAATCCCTTGTTTATATTAAATACTGCAATTACTATAAAGAATATGATAAGTAGAAATGCAAGATCACTGAGTGCACCCGACTCGGTTGCATCTATCGCTTTACGCCTTCTTATTCTAACTTTCATAATTAATCCTGTGCTGCCGAATCCGCATTAACAATAACAGAGGTAATAAGATCACTCCCCAACATCTCTATATCACCAGCAAACTTATCAACAATATGAGAAAATATGTTATAGAATGCTATAGCGATAATCGCAATTATCAACCCAAATGCTGTTGTAATCAATGCCTCAAATATACCGCCTGCAACAAGCTGTGCATTTACATCGGCTGCATTCGCTATAGACTGAAAAGCTCCAATCATACCCGAAACCGTCCCTAGAAAACCTGTAATTGGTGCAAGCGACCCGATAGCAACTAAAAAATTAAATCCCTTTTCAAGATCCTTTATTTTTTCTGCAGCAGCAGCCTCAATAGCCTTTTCCATCCTATGTTCACCCAAGGAGGCCATCTTTAAACACTTACTTATTACCCCCGCACCTAGTTTGTTCTTTTTATATGTATCACAGTGTGTCATCGCCTCTACTATCTTACCGACCTCAATCTTACTTATTATATCATTTTCCATGTCTAGGACTTTAAGATTGTGAATTGCATAAAAAATAATCCTCTCAACCACAATAGCTACTGTTATGATAGAGAATAAAAGCAATGGCCACATAAAAACGCCGCCAAGTTTAAAAAGTTCTGCAACGCTCATCGCCTGTGCCGTCTCCTGAGCAATCTGTGTTACATTTTGTGTTATTCCATCTACCGCAACATCAACCGCACCAACTGACTCAGCAAATATATTCATAATATTCATCTCCTTACTTTTTAATGTATATATCATTTTCTAAGAGCGATTTCAAGTAGTAATCATAATTATAATAGAAAAACATTATTATAACCTCTTTTTTTACTTTTATTTTTTAACATTATTTTTTAACATTCTTATTTACACCATAACTAAAATATATTATTATAATCAAGGTTCATGTAAAAATTCAAAATTTATTTTTGCAAGAGCCTAAATATATTTAATTGTAAGTAATTTTGAATAGTTTTTTCTTAAAGACTTAATTTTTTTATAGAATAGTTGACTTTTTATAGGAGTAATTTTTATGTTAAGAATTAACAAGACTCGAACATTCAGACTGATTGTGCTATCATTTTTTATTGTCGTCGTAATTGTTGCATCTATTAGACATCAGAAAATGGGCGGCGGTCCGTCAGGCTCTCCATCGGTAGATGCACTCTGCCCATTCGGAGCAATAGAGACAGTATATAAATTAATTGCTCAGGGAGAGTACCTAAAAAGAACTTACCCGTCAAACTTTGTCCTTCTAATAGGAACAATCGTTTTGTCAGCCCTTCTGGGAAGATTTTTTTGCGGATGGATCTGTGCCATCGGCGGCCTACAGGAGATATTCGGTAAGATAGGCCGAGGATTACTTAAAAAGAGGTTTACTATTCCGACTGCAGTTGACAGATGGCTTAGGCTTATCAAATACCCATTACTTATAGTTATACTCTATTTTACATGGCGAATGGCTGATATGGTAATACGACCTTTTGATCCTTTTGCTGCATTTGCTCACATATCGGCAGGTTTTGAAGAGTTAATAGGAGAATTTCTTATAGGCACTATTATTCTATTTGGCTCATTGATACTATCTTTTTTTTACGACAGATTTTTTTGCAAGTACCTCTGTCCCCTTGGAGCTTTCCTAGGTATATTAAATAAAGTTTCATTTTTTAAGATAAACCGCGACACTACTACCTGCATCAACTGTGACAAATGCAGTAAGGCATGTCCTGTAAATATCCCTGTTGCAAAACTCACCATAGTTAAAAGTTCCGAGTGTCTAAGTTGCCTGGAATGTGTCACTGCCTGCCCTACTAAAAAGGATACCCTAAAGGCTCGTGTAGGCGGGATATTCATCAAGCCGATAGTTATCGGGATTGTTGGTGTCTCAATTTATCTTGGTATAATCGGCATAGCAAATATTACAAAAATATGGCGTACAAGTGAGCCAACTATTACAAGCGTTGTAACAAAGGATGGTGTCCTTGATCCATACAGCATCCGGGGATTTATGACCCTACAAAATATATCTGAGGTTTTTTCAATTAAGTTAAACCGACTTTATAAGGAAATTGGTGTCGAGCAATCAATAATTGCAGAAAACATCAAAATTAAAGATATATCAAAGACTCTGCCGAAAATAACTGAAGATACTATAAGAAAGGCTGTTGATAATATCATAAAATCCGGTGAAATTGATGCTAATAAACCCGGCCTTGATACCAGCTCTATCAAAGGTAACACAAGTGTTGATGAACTCTGTACAACCTTTGGGATATCTAAAAACGATCTCTACAAAATGCTTGAAATTAATGAAAATGACCTACCTCTCAATCCAAAGATCAAAGATATTCGTGAACTAAAGCAAAAAAATGATCCATCCTTTGAAGTAGAAATGATCAGAGAAGTTGTCAGAAAGATGATAGAATAAAAACATCAAAAAACACCCAACAGATAATGAATAAGGGATTAATAATTGCAGGTCTTAGCGGTGGTGTTGACAGCACTGTCGCTGCACTCCTCATGAAAAAGGCAGGATATCAAGTAGTTGGTGTTACATTTATTATTGGTAATAGATGGAGCGAACAAAATCTCAAGTTTGTTGAAAAGAGTGCTTCAGAGCTAAAAATTGATCTGATAACAATTGAAGCAGGTAACTACTTCAATGACAACATATTAAACTACTACAGAGATACAATTAACTCAAAAGCTACCCCCTCACCATGCCCCATCTGTAATGCATCAGTGAAATATTATATTCTGCATAAAAAAATGCTTGAACTAAACGGATCAGGCATTACTACAGGTCATTATGCATCAATCATAGTAAACAACAACAGGCATTTTATAAAAAAGAGTATAGATAAAAAAAAGGATCAATCCTATATGCTCTACAGAGTAGATGATGATATATTAAAGATTCTCCACCTGCCACTTGGTGTATTAGATAAAACATCTGTTAGAAAAATTGCAATGGATAATATGCTTACAGTTCATGATAGAAAGGATAGTCAAGGACTCTGCTTTGCACCGGGGGGTTATAAATCATTTATTGAAAATAATATCGAACATTACACCGATAAAGGTTTTTTCAAGGATAGGGATGGTAATATACTCGGGGAGCATCGAGGCCACTTCTATTATACAATTGGTCAGAGACGGGGACTATTGATCAATGCAAATAGAGTTTACTTTGTTATAGATAAGATTCCGAAAGAGAACACCGTCATACTAGGAGATTTTGATGAGCTAAAACGAGATGAGGTTATAATATCAGATATTAAAGGGCAGATAGAGTATCTGCAAGAACACTGCAAAAATGATAGTGATAAAATTTACACAGCCCGACCAAGATTCTCCAGTAGCGGCCGAGATGCTAAAATCTCATTTATAGACAATAATAAAATTAGAGTAAAATTTATCGAACGAAATGCAGAATCATCACCCGGCCAGCACCTTGTACTTTATCATAAACAGTTATTAATCGGCGGCGGTATAATTGATAATTAAAACAGGATAAGACAAACAGGGTAAGACAGTACCAGGGTGTCCCCACCATCCTACCCATCCCCAGACTTAAAGCTATAATTATCAGGTATATTATAGGGATAAAATATATAGAAGATTTGCCAAAAATTTAATCTACCCAATAAAAATGTAAATTATTAAATTTGATTTGATAGAAAGGGTATTTTTAATTATAATACAGTTTATGGGAAAAATTATTGGTTTTTTTGTAGGTCTAATATTTGGGCCTATAGGTGCATTGATGGGGTTATTTGTAGGACATATGTTTGACTCAAGTTCAAAGTTCTTTGAGGCTGACGACACAACACAGACAGAATTATCAATTAAAAAAGGGATGCCGTCCATTCTGTCATATATTCTATATAAAACAGGATATAATAAAGGAACAATTCATCATATCAAAGATCAACTGATAAAGAATTTTGGTTATCAGGAAGCATCGAGGATGATGATGGAGCTTCGTAATCTAAATACGCATTTTGATGCAAGACTTGCAATGACAGTTTTGTATGAGCTTAACAGAGGTTTACCATTCTATACCAAGATAAATATAGTCTCATTCTTGATAAGTATTTTTAAAAACAAAGGATTTATCAATGCTAATGAAAGAGCTGTTCTGTCTGAGGTGGCATTAAGTTTGGGTGTTAATCCATCAATTTTCTTTGGAGAAGAGTTTACATACGAAGATAGAGCAGAATATGGTCGATATGAACAAAGTAGAAACAAATTTAAGTCTGAGGACAGGGTCGATCACTACAGCATATTAGGTGTCGATAGAAACACACCAAATGATGAGATCAAAAAGAGATATAGAGAGCTCTGTATGAAATATCACCCTGATAAAACTCACAGCCTACCTGAAGCTGAACGAAAAGAGGCTGATAATATGATGCGTAAGATTATTTCATCCTATGAAGCCGTAAAAAAAGAAAAATCAATAAGATAGTGTTTTTGATAAAAGTATTTTTGTACAAGCGTGAAATTATTTTCTTTACAAATGCCGGTAAATATAATATATAGAATAAATGGTTATCTATAACGATGTTATTTCAAATGCAGATTCAAATCATAATATTATTCTCAATGTAATAGATAGAAGGCTGAATGACGGCAAGGTTGATATATACAATCATAATGAACTGATTTATTCAGGCTTCCTCGATGGTAGTAAGTTTAACACCAGCATTGACAGTATAAAAGATAAAATTACTACTCTAAAAATATTTATTACCAAGAACAATAATTTTCAGTATATACCTTTAACAACTCTCCGTCTACATACAGACGAACCCTATATAATATGTGATATAGATTTTACATTGTCCTATACAAATGTCTTTCTATACATAACCAGAAATATTCTAAGTATCAAGTCGTTACCCGATGCATCTAGCGTTTTAACAGAGCTTTCAAAAAAATATACATTGATCTATCTGACCGGTAGGATAATCAACCATACAAAGATGACTAAACTCTGGTTAAAAAAGAACAATTTTCCTGATGGCCCAATTATTTCCAGGCATACCGAAAGTACATTTGACCTCATGAGGTATAAATCCAAGTCTATTGCCTCAGTTTCGGTTATTTCAAAGAAAGGGATAGGGATTGGGGATCTAAACTCTGATATTAAAGCGTATCTTACCAATGATCTTGTAGCAATTAAGATCAAGAACCCGATTATTAGAGTGAAACAGCACGAAGAATATGAAAAAAGGCAAAATTTTTATGAGGCTGAATCATGGAAAGCAATTAAAAAGATATTCAATGAAAATAATTTTTACGGTGTTTAGCAGTGGCTATAATTAAGCCGAACTTTTAGAACGGGTCGATTTCATTAGATATGATCTCTCTCGGTTTTGAACCTCTTTGCGGTCCTACAAGCCCCATCCGCTCCATCTCTTCAACCATTCTTGCGGCTCTATTATATCCGATACCGAGTTTTCTTTGCAGGTAACTTGCAGAGGCTTTCTGACTTCGATAAACTATATCTATCGCCTCCTTAAATAGCGGATCATTAAGATCGGCATCATCATCTGAGTCGTCGTTTTCATCATCAAAGATATTTAATTCAGCCTCAATATCAATATAATCAGGTTTTGCTACTTTTTTCCAGTGTTCTGTTATCCTATCTACCTCTTCCTTAGAGAGAAATGCACCCTGAAGTCTTATTGTAAATGGTTGTGTAGGGCTTAAATAGAGCATATCCCCCTGCCCGAGAAGTTTTTCGGCACCCTTCTGATCAAGTATAATTCTAGAGTCCTGCAGAGAGATAACCTGAAAAGCTATCCGTGTCGGAACATTTGCCTTAATAAGACCTGTTATTACATCTATTGATGGCCTCTGTGTAGCAAGAAGAAGGTGTATTCCAACAGCTCGTGCCTTTGCAGTAAGACGGGCAAAGAGTCCTTCAACTTCCTTACCTGCAACAGAGATAAGATCGGCAAACTCATCTACAACTGCAACTATGAACGGTAATCGTTCATCTTCGAGTTTATTTTTATCAATAAGCTTATTATACTCAACTATATCTCTTGCACCCAGAGTATCAAGGACAGAGTATCTTCTTTCCATCTCTATAACGAGATATTTCAATGCATTTATAGCCTTCTTTGAGTCAGTGATAACAGGGGTCAAAAGATGCGGCACATCATTATAGGGTTTTAATTCTACAATCTTCGGATCGATTAGAAGAAGTTTTACTTTATCAGGACTGCATGAAAACAATATGCTTGAAATAAACACATTTACACAGACTGATTTACCTGAGCCTGTAGCACCGGCAACGAGAATATGCGGCATTTTATAGACATCTATGAGGATAATATTTCCATAAATATCCTTACCGAGTCCAACAGGTATGTGGTACTTTGAGTTTGTAAACGCCTCACTATCTACAACTTCCTTAAAACTTACAACCTCTCGTATTCTATTTGGTATTTCAATTCCAACGCATTTCTCACCGGGAATCGGGGCGATTATCCGGATTGATTTCGCTGCAAGTCTCAACGCAAGATTATTTGATAGCGTTTCGATTCTTGATAATTTTATACCGGGGGCTGGTATTAGTTTATAGAGGGTTACAACCGGCCCATGAATGATCTGAGTCACCTCTGCCTTTATACCAAATTCTAGAAGGGTAGCCTCAAGTATTGTTGCTGATTCGTTCTCCTCAGCCTTAAATTCCTCGTATGAATACCCCTTTTGAGCTTCCAGTATTTCTTTAGGTGGGGCAATGGGAGCCGGGTAGAGATCAGTGTCATCTTCATACTCTTCTTCTAACTCTTCTTTATATTGATCTATGTATTGATCAATATATTCATTTTCTTCAATTAATTCTGCTTCTATCAGGTCATCATCGATATAGCTTTCATCTGATAAATCTTCTTCTATTAACTCTGCGTCTGAGGATGGCTCCTCAAAATCTTCTAACTGATCGACGACATCTTCTTCGTTATAATCGTTTTCGTTATATTCGTTTTCGGTACCACTACTATTTATAGCCTTAGGATTAATTTCAATAAGATACTCTGATTCACCTCTACCTGGAATGTTATCGAAATTTTCGGTCTTTTCACTCTGCTCTCTTTGAGATCTCCATAGTTCCTTAGTTTTACTAAAGTACTCTTCCAGCTTTGCTTTATCAATTGGCATCTGATTTGAGTTAATATCTGATCTCTCATCGGAAAGCGGCATGTCACTTAGGGTTTTTACCTCTTCGTAATAGGAAGTATTAAGGGTCTCATCTTTCAGTTTAAATTTTCTTACCCTATCCCTTGACGAAAACGGGATCTCAACTCTATCATTATCTTCATATACAACTTTTGTTATCCATGGGGTTTTAGGAGACTGTGAGCTCTTTCTATCTCTCGATAAATCATCATTGGTTAGAGTATCTTCAAATTTTATAATGTTACTATACCTTGATGATGAATCCGGGTTACTTGTATTTAGGTTGTATTTTTCATGAGTATTCTTTTGTTTTTTATCGTGTGTATTTTTTATCGTGTAATTATTTTCCGTGTAATTTTTATCTTTATAATTTTTATCAACACCCGTATTAAATAAACCATGTACACCACCTGCAATGATCCTTCTGAAGGGGTAAAGAATACAGATAAATGATGTAAAAAATGCTATAAAAAATACAGACAGTTCAATGACAAATCCCGATTCTTTGAAAAACCTGTTAATACTTTGGCCATGAGTTCCACCCGTGATCCCATTGATATTGTAAAATTCAATCAAGGCAGGAGCAAAGTATATTGCTATTAGCGAACCTGTTATGACCAATATCTTGTCAAAGAGGTGGTATGGTGTCAGAGCAAAGACTAGAGAGGCTATTAATAGAGCATAGTAGACAACAATAAAGCTGCCAAGTAAATTATAAAAAAATGAATCTATAATCATGGAGGAGATTCCAAATAACTTGTTGTCAAAAAAAACAATGTCAATTCTGAATGTTAGAAAAAGTAAAATTATGGATAGTAAAAAAAATATAATAATCCTCGAAAATTTAAAATTATCCATAAAACCCCTTAAAAAATAAAAAAAATCAAGACTTCATACTTAGAGAAATAATCAGTGATGTTGTTGCCGGAATTATCAGATATATGGCAAAGAACCAGAGTTTGCCTGTCTTAATTAACTTTAATAGAAGCACAAGTGAGAAGTAACCGGTTATCAATGCAACAAAGAATCCCACTAGATTTATAGGAATAATATTACTGCTAACTGCAGTCAGCTCTGAAATTGTAGCTGTGTTTGTTCCTGAAGAGATGCCTGAACCGATTGCTTTTACAATGTCTAATAAAAACGAAGCAAGTATTATCGGTATGCTTAATATAAATGAAAATCTTGCTGCATCCTCCCGGTTTATCCCGCTTGCTATTGCACCAAAGATAGTTGAGCCTGATCTTGAAACACCGGGTAAGACACCTATGGCCTGGAAGAGGCCAATTGTTAGTGCCTGAGTATATCCCATCGTCAGTATATTGTCGGTTTTTTTATATCGGATAAATCTTGATATTAGCAGTAGAATGGCGGTTATACAAAAACAGGTTGATAGAAGTATGAAAAATGGTCTATTCATCTCAGATGGTGTTTTGTCAAAATAATCTTTTAGCAACAACCCTGATATTCCTGCAGGAATAGTAGCTATGATATAGAAAAGCCAGATTTTCATAGTTGATTTTCTTTTTATATCAACACCATAAAGTTTTGAGTTAATATTGCTATGAAATACTCCTGTAAACATTTCAATGAGTTCTTTCCTAAAGACAAAGACTACAGACACCAGAGTTCCCATATGGAGAATTATATCAAAACTTTGATTGACCTCAAGACCGAGTATCTTCTTCAATAGGATGATGTGTCCCGATGATGAGACCGGTATAAATTCTGTTATCCCCTGTACAACTGCAATGATAATTGCCTTTAAGATTTCCATTCTAAACCCCTATAGTTATTATGATTCAGCCTTGCTAACCTGTTCAATAAAAAAATCAGGGATTGAACCGATTGATTTTTCCTTATAATTGAATGCAATGAGACCGGTCTCTGCAAGTGCAATCACCTCTGTCCCCCTGACAAGTTTATAGAAAACCCTAAAACTTGAGTTCTTGATCTCATCAATGTGCGTATAGACGATAAGATCATCATGCATAAAACTCTCTTTAACAAAGTTTACTGCAAGATCCCCCATAATCAGCCCTGTCTCTCCATCGCCAAGGTTAAGCTCTGAGCAGCCTACCGAGTGAAGAAGGTCAATTCTTGCCTCATGTATAATCCCTACGAGTGCATCATTACTTAGATGACCGCCATAGTTAATATCTCGCACCTTAACAGTATAATCGTAACAGAACTGATAGACAGGTTGTTCAACCAATTTAACTCTTCCCATTTTGCTCTCCCAGCAGATCAAATATTTCATAAATAACAGCTTCAAGACCATTATTGTTAAATGAGATACTCATTTTCTCTTTCATTTCATTTAACTTATCGGTAAAAATTATCTTCTCTATAGTATCCTTCAAAACTGTTTTTGTTAGTAAGGATTCCTCGATGATAACAGCACCGCCATTTTTTGAAACAGCCATTGCGTTTTTTAGTTGTTCATTATTGGTTGCGATAGCTAGTGGGATGTAAATTGCCGGTATTTTTAATGCAGATAGTTCATTAACAGTTCCGGCTCCACTTCTTGCGACTGCAAGATCGGCTATACCATAGGCATATTTTAGATCATCATTTATAAAGTTAAAAAGTAGGAATTTTCCCTGCAACTCTATGGAAAGGTTTGATCGTAATTCGTTTAGTCTTCTAAAATCCTCACCATTATTTGAGTTGCCGCTCTGATAGATAATGTTGGTTCGTTTTAATAGTTCAGGAAGAATTTCTATAAAAGCGTTATTCATAAGACTGCATCCAAGCCCCCCTCCGGTAACAAAGATAACAGGATCATTATTTTTAAAATTAAAGTGGCTTATTGCTTCCTGCCTTGTTACCGAGAAAATCTCATCCCGTAATGGGATCCCTGTAACTCTAGACTTTCTAAGTGGAAAATACCGAAGGCTCTCCTCAAAGGTGAGGAGGATTTTATCGGCAAATCTGCCTGCAATCCTATTGGCCAGTCCTGCGTCAATAGTCTGTTCATGGATAACTATCTTTATGCCGAGTAACTTACCGGCAATAACAGGGGGCACAGAGACAAATCCGCCTGTACTAAAGATCAAAGTGGGACGGAGGTAGAGGAGTATAAAATATGATTGAACGAGACCGACAGCAACTCGAAATAAATCAAAAAAATTCTTAAATGAAAAGTATCGTCTTAGTTTGCCGGTAGCGATTTTTTTGTATGGAATAGTCGGTAGCTCTCTTTTAACTATCTCAGATTCTATACCTGATCTTGAGCCAATATAATAGATTTCAAATCTATCTTTCAGTCTTTTGGCAACAGCTACTGCAGGCATAGTATGACCGCCGGAACCACCACCAGTAAAAACAATTCTTTGCATTCTGATCTCGTCCTTATCGTTTTTTTTTATTGCTTATCATCTTTTTTCGAAAATACTCCAATCTCTCAGTAGTATAGGTTTTATAGAAAAATGATGGTTTGTTATCTCTAAAGTATTCTAACCAATATTTTGAGTCAAATGGAGCGATATCAGCAATATAGTCATTAAATTGATTTAATAATGCACGATTATTACTGTGTATATAACCATATCTATTTGTTTCATC
>CAYYKD010000002.1:2898-16476 GCA_964471825.1 uncultured Spirochaetales bacterium | reverse complement strand
ATAAGTTGACTTAAGTATTTCAGATTTTTATCTCTATTTGTTTCATCAATAAAAAAAAGAAGTTCACCTGATAATCTTAGAAGATTTTCATAATACATATTCCGATCTATTACAGCAATATCAACATCGCCTGAGTTATATGCATCTGTCAGGTTAATAAGATCATAGTACAATTTGATCTTATCATCACTTGCCAGTTTGTTTGATACCAAATAACTATGTGCGGCTGACCTGTAGAGAGCACCGGTGTTTAAAGTCTGTAATGACTGCGGATACTTAAATGTATATGAAAAATCTGAATTCATAATGAAATAGACCCCATCAGCTAGAAATGGACCAGTATTTTCTAACAATATTGATTGCATATTAAGTTTAGTTTTATTGAAAACGAGATCGTAGTTTTTATAATAGGCCGTATCGGTAGAATCAGTTGACTCTTTGTTTGTAATTGCAGGTGTGTATCCCTTAATCTTGCAAAAATCCTCAGCTATAAGTTTGATTAAAAGTAAATCGATCTTTGAACACTCGTTAGTTATAACAAGAAAGTTTAATGCATTTCTATTTGGCTTGTTTGTGCATGTTACAAAAAATAATGATACTAAAAGTGAAAATAGTATAGTAAAGATTATTCTGTGCACATCAAACCTCCGTTTCCAGCAAAAAAACTTATTTTTTTAGAAGTGCCCTTTAGTATCAATTATTTATCATTTTTATTCTCTAATAGTATTTTTTCAAGTTCCTTGACAGCATCCTGAGAATACTGAACAAGTTTTAGGGTCTTTAGACGAGGCAGGTTTTCTTTTGCAGAGATCTCTGCATAGCTTCTTGTTTCAGGTTTAAATGGGTATTCCTTGAACTTTGTAAGGAACTTATTGAGTCTGAGATGGAGGATATTTTCATTATTACCAACAAGCTCAATCTCAGCATATGAATCCTTCACATCATTAAACGAGGATACCTCAATAGAAAAATCTTTACTTTTGAAGCAGAGCGTATTTTTTATATTGGCATAATAGACAAAACCTACAACTTTTAAATAATCGAGAATCTTTGTAAATATCGGTTTTGTTACCTCATATTCAAACTCGATATTTTGCTCTGTCCCCTTAACCAGACTCTTTGTTTTGAAAGTTATGATAAAAATATTATTATTAAGCACCCTTAACCTTACATACTGAAAATCTTCAGGAGTTAACATGAAGTCAGCAATATCCTTAATCCCGGCTACAATGTTTTTTTGTATCTTGGGGGTTGTAACAGTCAAAAACGGTGTTGTCGCAGGATAGTTTGAACACCACCAGAATCCTGATTTAACTTGTGTTTCCGGTTCACCATACTCAGCTTTAAGAAGTTCAAGTGATCTTTCTCTATTCTTTACTAGAAATTTTTTCTCTATCTCGAGTGCCATTTTTTACCCTTCTCTGTTTTACTAAAATTTTTTACTATCCTATTAAAGGCATCATTAATTTTTTTCTCTTTCATTTCCATGAGCTTTCTGAATTGTTTTTCATCTTTAACCTCATCGGCATACATAAGATCAAGTTTAAAATGCCAATCAACCTCTTTAAACCGTTGAATTTTCTTTAGACCTGTTACCTGGTATGCAATCCTTGAAGGGTCAAGCTGTTCAGTTTTAAATATAAAACCATTAATGTCAACAAGATCACCAATTTTCAATTGATGTTTAATTTCCTGTTTATCACCATCAGGATAGTGGATATAATAGGTATTGTATTCCATAGACCTATTTATAATAGTTATTTTCTATCTTGTCAATATACACTAATTTCTAAACAGATCAGAAATTCTCTTGACAGATCAGAAATTCTCTTGACATATTGTAATATTTTCATAATATTAGCTCTATGATAATAAGAAAAAAAGAAATTGGTGCTGTTGAGTTAATTATAATTTTAAATGTTGTACTATTTATACCTGTACTATTTGCTAAGTATCTTGGTATAAATCTATTTTTTATACCTCTAATGGAGCATCTATCGCTTAGGTTGTATCAGCAGACCGGTTTTTTTACATTTGCGAAGTGGCAGTTTATTACTACAATGTTCATTCATGGTGATATCAGCCATCTGTTATTGAATATGTATGGATTATATATTTTTGGAAAACCGCTGGAAAAGATCATCGGCAAGTTTCAGTTTGTCTCATTCTATCTGATATGCGGTGCACTTGCAAATATTTTGTCACTTGTATTCTTTATGGTGTTTAAAGGTCAGGTAATACTTATAGGTGCATCCGGGGCGATATATGCAGTTATCCTTGGTTTTGCAGTATTCTATCCGTTTGCACAGTTATATCTTTTCTTCGCAATCCCTATGAAGATAAAGACCGCCATATTGATGTTTACAGTTATTGAGCTTGGTTCTCAACTGGCCTTCTCAAATGGAAAAGTTGCACATATAACTCATCTTTTGGGTTTTATATTTGGTTTTCTGTATCTTCTCATTGTGTATAGAAAGAATGCCATAAAAATACTCTTTTTCAACCATGATACGAACTATTATAACTAGTGTACTATTATAAGCCGCAAGGAGATCACCCGTGAAAAATATATATAATTTTAGGCCTGCTTCTATTGATGAGGAACTCTTATTTGGTGCATGCCGTCCGGGGTATGGCAAAGAGATGGCAGGCTATGATGATATAAACTTATGGTGTGATTATATGAGATCAAACCGGATCGAAAGAGTTGTTGTCCTTCTGGATAGAGACCAGTTAAAAAATTACAGTGCGGACTATATTGAAGTACTTCGTGACAGTTTTGGATCTGAAAATATTCTTTCAACCCCCATTCCTGACTATCATTTGGCAACAGCTGAAGTTCTGGGCGGCATTATCTTACCATTTCTGCAAGACTCAATAAATAAAAGTAAAAAGACAGTCGTACACTGTGCCGGCGGGATTGGGCGATCAGGTCACATATTAGCCGCTTTTTTATCCTGTATTCGAGGTTACAGGACTGAGGACGCATTTGAATTAACTCAAGATATGGGATTCAATCCATTTGAAGCTGTGGATAAAGGAAATGCAACCAGACAGGAGCTTTTAGACCTCATCGATCAATTTAGAGAAAAACACTAAAAGTATTTCATATAATCGCTCACAGACTTTAACCTCGAATGAGGTCTATCTAAATGTGCGGTATAGCACCGCCTCTTTTAAATATGTGATACTATATCTTCCAATAAATCCTCTGTATTTTCAAGACCAACCGATAACCGTAAAAGGTTGTCGTGTACACCGAGGCTCTCTCTGACCTCTTTGGGGATTGCATAGTGTGACATCCTGTATGGGTAAGAAAGAATTGACTCTACACCGCCGAGGCTTACAGCAGTTTTCCATACTTTAACATTATTCATAAGTTTCTTAGCGGTCTCTACACCATAGAGTTCAAATGAAACCAGACACCCCGGCCCATCTGACTGAGCTTTGTGAGTTGTATAGCCCTCATGATCTTCCAACCCCGGATACCAGACCTTCTTGACTGATCTATGTTTATTAAGTGCCTCTGCAATCAATATTGCATTATTTGTCTGTGCGTCCATTCGTACCTTTAAGGTCTTGATGCCGCGTAAGAGAAGAAATGAATCCTGTGGCCCAAGTATAGACCCAAACCCGTTCTGTATAAAGTAGATATTTTTGCCATATTCTCTGTTGTTAGTTGCGACTAGTCCTGCTACAACATCTGAGTGACCACCGATAAACTTAGTTGCACTGTGTACTGAGATGTCAATTCCTAGATCGAGCGGTCTTTGAAGATAGGGCGACATAAAAGTATTGTCAATTATAGAAACCAGTGAGTTTTTCTTGGCAAAGTGTGAAACCTTTCTAATATCTGTTATTTTAAGAAGGGGGTTTGAGGGCGTTTCAATATATATGATCTTAGTGTTTTTTTTAAGTGATGTTTCAAACAGATCGGGGTTAGTGATATCGATGAATGTTGTCTCTACACCGATTCTAGGAAGGTATTCGGTTAAGAATCTATATGTGCCACCGTAGATATCTCTTGTTGCAATAATATGATCGCCTGTTTTGAGAAATGCCAGCAGGCTTGAGGTTATGGCGGCCATACCTGAAGAAAATGCATATCCGAATTGTGCATTCTCAAGTGACGCAAACGACTTCTCAAGAAGCTGTCTGGTAGGGTTTTCTGACCTGGAATAAAGATACTCACCCGGATTGTCTATATCATCCTGACTAAATGTAGAACTCTGCACAATCGGTACACTCAATGCATTGTACGGCAGATGTGTTTCAATATCACCATGTATAAGTTTAGTTTCATAATTCATCTCTAGCTCCTTATAGCACAATCGAGGTCTGATATCAGATCATCACAGTATTCTATTCCAACCGATAGCCTAAGCAATGTCTCATCAACCCCCAGCTTTTGTCTTAGATATTCCGGTATTGCAGCATGAGTCTGTAGAGCCGGATATGTAATAAGTGACTCCACTCCGCCAAGACTCTCGGCAAATGAGATTAGTTTAACATTATTTAATATTTTTTCAATATATTTAACATCAGTTACTGAAAAAGAGATCATTCCACCGGTGCCTGTTGCTTGTTTGTCATGTATTTCTTTATCCTTTGTGTTATTTCTTCCCGGGTAGAATACTTCCTTCACAGCCGGGTTGCTTTCAAGGAATTCAACAATCTTCAATGCATTATCCTGCTGCCTATTGAGTCTTATTGAGAGTGTTTTAAGTCCTCGAATAGTCAAAAATGTATCAAAGGGGGACAGTACAGCACCGGTAGAGTTCTGTATGAATCCAATCTTTTCTGAGAGTTCCCTTGTCTTTGTAACAACAAGACCTGAAAGTACATCATTATGACCTGAGAGGTACTTAGTGCCTGAGTGGATAACAATATCTGATCCAAGTTCAATCGGCCTCTGAAAATAGGGAGTCATAAATGTGTTGTCGGTAATTAACAGGAGGTCGTTTGCCTTTGCTATGTTTGAGATGGCTCTGATATCTGTTATTTTCATCATGGGGTTAGAGGGTGTCTCAATAAAAATAGCCCTTGTATTATCGGTTATTGCGTTTGATACTTCATCTGTTTTGCCTGTATCGATAAAACTTGCAGATATGTTGTAATTTTTGAATATCTCCTCAACAACTCTATAGGTTCCGCCGTAGAGGTCGTCTGATATAATAATGTGATCCCCTGATCTAAAAAGCATAAGTACGGCTGTGATAGCTGCCATACCGGTTGAAAAAGCAAAGCCTGCATCCCCATTTTCTAGTGATGCAATTGAATCCTGAAGTTGATCGCGGGTAGGATTGGAGGTTCTAGAATAATCATAGCCTGTTGACTTGCCCAGTGCGATATGTTTAAATGTTGCTGTCTGATAAATCGGCACTGTTATAGAACCAGTTTCGGGGTCAGAGTTCATGCCTGTCTGAACTATCTTAGTTTCAATATTCATATCTCCATCCTTATAACTAAACACTACTATTACGATAGGAATAATACTAAAACAATTTTGAAAAGTCAAGAGGCTAACTTGAAAAATATTTATTTTTCTTTAGAGCCCATTTATGTAGATTTTTTTGGAAAACAAAAAAAGAAAACAAAAAAAATCTTTTGACATTTTAAACTTGATAATGTATTTCATTATATATGCATGGAATAAACGAAATTAAAAAAAACAAGGTTAATCTATACCCATTAGTTCTCGTAATAGCAACACTCCTCTGGGGAAGTACATTTTCCTATACAAAGGAGATAGTCAAAAGTGTTACACCTGCAACACTAATAACCTTAAGATTTTCCGTCACTGCCCTAATCATGTTCTTTATATTCTTTAAGACAAATATTGACACCATAAAAAATCTGGACAGAGTTTTTTTAATTAAGTTTCTATTACTCGGTATTCTAAACTATGTCTCAATAATCCTTCAGACCATAGGTCTAACCGAAATATCAGCTTCAAACTCAGGATTTCTCACTTCGCTTGCCGCTCTGTTTGTTCCATTTTTTGAATTTTTCATCCGAAAAAAGAGGATTGATACAAACATAAAAATCGGGGTCTCTGTTGCACTTATCGGTGTTTATATATTGTCTTTTGGTCTCTCTCTTCCTGATAAATTTGTTGTCGGTGATCTACTAACTATTATATGTGCCCTGTTTTTTGGGTATCAGATTGTATTAATTGATGATCTTACTAAAAAATACCATCCGGGTTCAATCATGTTTTATTGTTTTCTATTAACTGCAATTGCGTCATTTCCATTTACCCTTATTCAGGATAGTTCGGGATTTCTTAATATATTTACACTTGATTTTATTAAATTTGCGATAGAATCAACTATCCTATATCATTTTCTTGCACTTGTAATACTGGGAACCATTGTTGCCTATGTGTTTATGGCTCTTGGTCAGAAAAAAATCGATGTAAATAAGGCAGCTATCATTTATCTTCTTGAGCCTGTGTTTGCCTCACTAATTGCCATAATCTTTTTCTCTGAACAAATATATGCTCGTGTAATCATTGGCGGTTTGATAATTATTGTAGCACAGTTTATCGGGATAGGCCTGTTTAGTCCAAAAAAAGTTAGGTAAAACATAAGCTCCAAGCCGACTATTTTAAGGCATTAACATATTCTTTTACATCTCAATTAGATAAATTGAACTGTAAATCATATTAAGCAGCTTTGATCTTGATAGTTTCTTATACTCAGATATCCTTGAGCTCTTAATTACCCTGTCATCAGTCCATATTTCTATTCTCAAATCATTCTCAACAACAAAAAAACGAATCTTGATAGATGATGATATTGAGTTATAGAGGTTTATCTTCTTTAATTGCCCTACGGTTATTCCGATAGAATTATCAATACTGATCTCTGCATGTAGCTTTATCCCTCTCATTGGTAGATATGAAGGGAGACTCAGATAGATCTTTGATGAAATCTCTTCTTTTAGTTTAACATCTTGCTCTATAAAATACAATTCACCGAGACCTGTTACAATATATTCTTTTTCCCATTTAGTATTGCAAGAGTCAAGAGCCTCCTTAATCCTTACTGATCTGCTGTTTCGGAGAAATATTTTACCAAAGAGTGTCTTCCCTTCAAGCTCCGATAGCTCTATGTTTCTAAGCCTAATACTCTCAGGCATTAGTGAAGATTCAGTATCAATTAATCTCTTAAGAATCTTGATTGCCTGATGTGGTGCAGTTCTTTTAATAGAGTCATAGGTACTCTTTAGACCATCAAGACTATTTCCCCCATCGATCTTTTCGGCAGCTATTTTTAAGCGGAGTCTTGATGCCCTATAGTCGTAGAGTCTTTGTTTTAGGTAATACCATAACCCCATTAATGGTTTTAACAGTGCCTCTTTTGGATTCTCAGGTCTCCGGAATTTGTCAGACTGAACTCTAAATTCATTGATAATTGCAATTTTTTCATAGATCTCTGATTTAAATAGGTCAATACTAGTTCCAAAATAGAACATCCAGCTATAATCCTTGTCACCCAACAATTCATAGGCCTTTTTTTCTGCACTATCCAGATTACCCTTTAATATCTCAATTACAATACCGGATTCCCTCGGAAAACCTGTACTTGGATGAAATCCGGATGCCTTTGTTACAGCCTCCTGTGCATCTTCAAGCTCTATAGCAGCTATGTGCATATAGGCAAGTTGCATATATCCCGAACTCCTTTCTGCATAGCTAAGAGACTTCTTCACATAGTTATAAGCGTTATCATAGTTTAAAAAAGCCTGCTCAAGCAATGATAGGTTGTAAAATAGAATGGATCTGAAGCTATTTGATTTATAGTCTTTATATGAAAGGTCATATGCTCTAAGATAGTAGTACTTTGCAGATTCATAATCATAATCATCAGAATACAAAGTGGCAAGGGTCATCATAAGAGACGATGAGTCAGGAGAAAACGAAAGCCCCTTTTTAACAATATCTATCCCTTTTTTGGATTCATTTACCTTATAGTACATCCAACCGACATTATCCATAAGATCAACAGAGTCAGGAAATTCAACCAACGCCTCTTCATAGGTCTCTACAGCTTTTCTATCTTCACCAATGCTTCCATAACTTGCCGCAAGGGTATTGTACAACCTATACCCTTTATAACCTTTTTCTCTTGCCTTATTAAGCTCATCTACAGCTGTTTTATACAACTCATTATCATAAAAAAACAAGCCATTCTCATAGTTAGGTAAATAACTCTCAGGAAATTGCTTTTCTGCCTCATCAATTATCTTTCTAGCCAGATCAAATTTACTCTCACTCACAGCATCTTTAAATTGCTTAATTCGTCTATGTAACTCAGGATTCTCATCAGCTGACAAACCGGTGTTTATACACAAAGAGACAACAGATAGGACGATGAACAATAAAAGTGTTCTATTAAACACCCTAAGAGGGTTAATAAACGCAAAAAATCTATTAAGAAGTCTGATTTTTTTCAGCTCTATATTGAATCTAACCTTTAATTTTTTAACATCGTATTTAGATGTCTGAATTTCTGCTGTATCAAATAAAGCCCTCTGATATAAGGTTGTTACTTCACCAATATTGATATTTTTATCTTTTTTTACCCGCTCTGCAAATTCCTCCAATGATTCATCTCTTTTAATCGTTATATTAAGATCAAACAATCTGCCCTTAACATACTTATAGAGATATAAGACTCTCCGTCTATTATCACTTGCAAGGACCATCAAAATAAGATATTGCATCTTCCTGTACATAACAAATCCTATTAGAACACCAAAAAACAAAATCACAAGTACAATAATCTGGGTTCTTATTGAAACCTTCAACTGTTGTACAAATCTTTTAAAAAAATTGTCTCTATTATGTAACTCCTTTTCTGTAACCTCTTCGAGGAGCTCTTTATTTTTAAGAATTCCTTCAATGAGATCGTCTCGCTCCTCCTTATTTGAAAGAGCAAAATCATACTCCTCACCATCTGCTATGTTTGAACTTGTCGGGTCAAAAGTTACCCAGCCATACTCATCAAAATAGACCTCAACCCAGGCATGAGCATCGAGTGCTCTAATCTCATAAAAATTTAGAGTCCTATTTTTCATATCGGGAGCAAAACCGACTGCAACTCTGGCGGCAATATCTAAAGAACGAAGCATCTGAACCATAGCGAATGCAAAGTATGTACAATACCCCTTCTTTGAGCTGAATAAAAAATACCCGAGTTGATCGCCATCAGGTGAAACACCCGGTTTCAAAGAATAAGAATATGTTTCCCTCAAATACTCCTGTATTACAACACTCTTTAAAAATATATTATCATAGTTCATTGTTATTTCTTGAGCTAATTCAGTTATCCGCACTCTGTTTTTACCCCCGCCTAAGTCAAGAAGGGTTTGTCTGCGTCCGGCCGGCATCTCGGATAAAAACCCCCTCTGCGAAATTGTATCATAAAAGAGATCCGCATAATCCCCTGTATATACCCTGGAACTGGACCTATAGATGTTTTTGTAAGGCGAATCATTCCAGCCTTTAAGCGGTGTTATTCTATATAACAAGTCTGACCCCATAAGACTTGAACCGCTAATATTTAAAAGATACAGAGTTTGCTCAACATCCTGTCTATCTCTATACTCTGGGATATCAGGGATCTCCCAGACAAAACCTGAAACAAGAATTGGCGGGGTAAGAGGATCACTATAGGTTTCAGCAGATTTAAACCCACTACCGGTATTCTGTTCTAAAGAAAATCTCTTAAGATAAATCTGTCTATCCCAGCCCTTATTAATCCTGTTTTCCTCCGAATCAACTACACCAGAAAGCTCCATTATCAAAACTCGCTCATCACTAAGTTTGATCTCATCTTTTAATTCAATAAAATTTGAAAAGTCAAACATAAACAAGCCTCTATCAAATAACCCGGAATTTGCAGACTTATTTTGCTCATCAATCATATTTTTTAATAACAGAAGCGAGATGATTATTACCAGTGGTATTAACAATACTGCAAGAATAGTAAAATCCTTCTTCTCAAATCTGGTTCTAAAAAAAGACCTCATTATTATTATCTGTTTGATCAAAATAACCAAAATCATAAAAATCATACTAAAAATCAGTAAAACATAGTTTGAAAAAATCGTATCAGTAATCACTCCATCTATTTTAAACAGCAATACACCTACAAAAATAAATATTATGATTGAAAATACTGTTTTGTAGACTGAAATTTTCTTTATGTTGGCAGAATCTGTCAGTAGGTAAACAACTCCTATAATAACAGGTAGAAATGTATTTTTTAGAAATCCATATTGAATAAGATCTGTTGTATGGACTGATTCAGCAACAACAAATATACTTGAATATAGCTCTATCCCCAGATAGACAATATAATATAGTACCGCAAGTATGACACATCTAAGTATAACTCTTAATTTATAAGTTGATAACAGATAATCAACAATAATTATACACCAAATAGCTATTAGACCAAGGACACTGAAACCTGCATCAAAGTAATATATAAACAACAATAGTGATACCGAATAATAGATCAGGTTTACCAATAACAGACCTAATCTATTTGGAAGTATCTTGTTACCTTCTAAGTTATTCATTCAAAACTCCCAGATCCGTCAAGACAGTTTCAACTACAGGAATTATTCTAACCAAACCATATTTTGATGTTTTTATATCATCTGTTAGATCGATAGAATTCAGCCCTGTTAAATGAAAAACCAACTCGTTAAATCTTTTATAGTATTTACTAATTCTATATTGGCTTTTAATCAATCTCAATGACTCTCCTACAAAACTATCATCTCTATCAATAATCAGAAGTTCAGTAAATTTTAATCTCTCCGGTATCTGACCTGAGGCAAATATATAACCGTAATAACTCACATGAAGTTTCATAGCCTTTGATAGCCTGACCCCCTCCTCAAGCGAGGCAAACACTATTGCCGGTCCCTTTACATCAAATTTATCGATAACAAATTTGTAAGAACCTTTAATAACAGTCTCATATAGTTGATTATATTCAGTCCAATTCTTGACACCCATAGTCAGACCTGAATATATAACTACTGAAACTGGACGGTTATCCGCAACAAGCTGTTTAACAAACCCCAGGAAATAGGAGGTGGTCTCAGTATACTCGCTAACAACTGTTGAGTGCGGTGCAAAAACTATAGAAACCTCGCCGGATCCCGGTGGGATCTTCTCAGTCTCTCGAATATACAACTCATCAAACCGTGCATACAGCTTCCAGTTAATTCTCCTCGGATCATCACCGGGATAATACTTCCTGCTTTCAAAAAAATCTGTAGAATTTACAGTAGCACGGGCCTTGATTACCTCATCTCCGCCTGCATCTGACACGAGTCTTTCATATATACTTTTAATTCTTGGATGAACTCTTATTTCTCCATTTACAGGTAAACTAAAACGAAATCTCACCAACCCAAATAAATCCCCTATGTGAATATAGGATTTTAATGCTTTATAAACTCCATATCTATCAAAGTGACAATAAACAAAGAATTCGCCCTCACTACCGGTCTCGATCTTTGATAATACCCTTCTTCTGTATAGATAATCCGTACTCTGAATAACAAACGACACAGAACAAATAAACCCCGGAACTAATACTAACCCTCTATTGCCACGCATCATAATCCTGGACAATGAGTCAGCAAAAATCTCCTCTGATGAATCAGGGCTTAATTGTATCTCACCCTTAATTATCAAGCGGGATATAATATAGATATACAATATATCAGAAATATATACAATCAACACAAAAATAAATATGAATCGAAGAAATATATTATCATAATTTAAAAGCCCTGCAGTTGAGAGTGGTATTAAAATTGTTGCTATTACTATACTTAAGTAGTGATTCATTTCAATGAAATCTAAAACATATTAGAAAAATAATCAATTAAAATGTGTTAAATCAAATAAAAAAGAGGTCGTCCTTTAGACAACCCCTTCATTTGTTTAGGTCTAATTATTTCTTTTTTTCTGACTTCATAACCTTTACAACATATGATCCATGATATTTAGCTTCGCTTTTATATAGAGCAAGATAGATAACTACCTTTTCATTTTCTGGTTTGAAAGTTGCAACCGGACCTGATCTCTCAGGAGTTATACCACCCCAAGTACCTGTTTTTGTATCTTTTTCTCTTTCTCTATAGATTCTTCTGTCCTTGTATGAATCAGCATAGTCACTTCCGTTTCTTACTTGAAACCAAAGTGCTCTACCAACATCAACACCTTTTGAAAGGTCTGCGTTAAATTTTGAATTATATGAGTCAACCATGAAAACATCATACAAAGTTGCTTTATCAGCAGTTAATACAAAGTCAACATCACTATCTTTACCGTCTAGATCAACAGTATAAGACTCACCTAACACAACTTCAATTGTTTTTCTTTCCTGACCAAACACACCGAATGCAACAAATAAACTCAATGCTGCAACTAACAATACTTTTGAAACTCTCATAAAAACTCCTTATATTATATAATTTACATTAATACCTGTGTAACATTATGCCATTTAAAATAAAAAGTCAACATCTTTTTACGAAAATATTACATCAAAAAAAGTTGTTTTTTTTTCCAAATTATCACCCACTATTTGCTAGAGCGAATAAATCTCCCTATCTGTAAGAATATCAATATTATGTAATTTTAACACCTCTATAGCCTCCGGACACTTCTCAATCTCGAGTATTATTGCTGCACTCTTGTTGTAAGCAACCGAGACTCCATAACAATCCTCAATATTTATATTATTACCGGAAAGTATTGTTAACATATCATGTAAACTCCCCGGTCTATCGCCTATTCTAACGGCTGTGATGTTCCTTGTAGAAACAGTTATCTTATGTGAAATAAGATAACTATACGCTTCTTCAGGTCTGTCAACAATGATCTTAACTATACCAAATTCACCGGCATTTGCCATAGATATTCCTCTAATATTAAAACCGCCATCAGCAAGGGTATCCGTTATTTTTTCTAATTTTCCGGGCTTATTTTCAACAAATATTGATAACTGTTTTGCCATATTGCACCTCCTATTAAATTCTACTAAATTCAATTAATCTATTAAACTACTCTATCAAATTATTCTCTCAAATTATTCTCTCAAATTCAACTATTTTGGTCTGGTGTCAACCACCCTCTTCGCCTTCCCCTCATTTTCCGGCAGACTGCCGGCTTCATGAATTTTCACTATAGGACTAACAAGCAGCTCAGTTTTTAATTTACCGGCTAATTCCTTCTGCAGCCGCTCAATTTCAGATAGAGTCCCTCTAAATGTCTGATTATTTACTTCAACATTTATAACTATCTTATCCATATGATTTTCCTTAATGACCTCTATAAGATAGTTATTTCCAATCTCATGTGTCTCCATAAGGATCTTCTCTATCTGAATAGGAAAGAGATTAACTCCATTGATGATCAGCATATCATCACTTCGCCCCTTAATTCGTTCTATCCGTCTGTGCTCTCTGCCGCACTTACATTTACCGGGTATAATTCTTGTCAGATCCCGTGTACGATATCGAAATATTGGCATAGCCTCT
>CAYYKD010000002.1:0-2779 GCA_964471825.1 uncultured Spirochaetales bacterium | reverse complement strand
CCCAGATATGCATCCCTGTTTGGTACTCACACTCAAATGCAACTCCCGGTCCGCACATCTCTGATAAACCATAGGAATTATATGCCTTAAAACCATATAGAGTTTCAATTTTATTTCTGATTTCCTCACTATGAGGCTCTGCACCGATATAGGCCATTCGAAGGTTGAGTTCATTTTGAATATCTACTCCCGCCTCTTTAATATGCTCATAGAGTCTTAATGCATAACTGGGTAGAATATGTATTACCGAGGTCTGAAATTGTTTCATAAACCATATCTGCCGCTGAGAATTACCGGGACCTGAAGGGATGGTCAACATTCCAATCTTCTCTGCACCATAATGAAAACCGATCCCGCCTGTAAATAGGCCATACCCCATCATATTCTGAAATACATCTGATCTTCTAGCCCCTACCATATACATATTTCGTGCAACAAGGCTTGACCAGAGATCAAGATCATTTGCATTGAGATATACAACTGTAGGAGTTCCGGTTGTTCCTGAAGATGAATGAAGTCTGACAACCTCATCAAGATGAACAGCCAAAAACCCGTAAGGGAAATTTCCTCTAAGCTCTTCCTTTGTGGTAAATGGAATTTTCCTAATGTCTTCTAAAGAGCGAAACTCATTAACTTTAATCTTATCAAACAACCCCTTATAAAAAGGTGTATTTCCAGCGTATGCAAGTGACTTATTAAGCTGATTAATCTGATAAGAATTTAGCTCCTCTCTACTCATCAATTCATATTTTTGTTCCCAAAACATCAATTACTCCAAATTAGATATATAGTTAGATATTCAATGGAAGTTTAAGTGTAAAAACTGAACCCTTACCGGGTGTACTCTGAACTTCAATTTTTCCTTTATGAGCGTCAACAATTCTTTTGCATATTGCAAGACCAAGACCTGTACTCTTCTCACCTGCTGTAGGTTTATTGCTGGTTGTACCGAATTCCTTAAATATTTTATCTATCTCATCAGATGGAATTCCCTGCCCATTATCAACAACCCTAACAACTACCATATTTTCTGATTTTGGAAGAGTTGTTTCAACCATCACCTCAGACCCGGCCGGTGAGTATTTAATAGCATTTGATATCAGATTGTTAATAACCTGTTCGACACGCGGAATATCAATATTAATTGGGTACTGATCCCGATCAAATCGTGTATCAAGCTTTATATCCTTATTAATTGCGGATGGTTTATTCAGAAGAATTGATTTTAAGATTAATGGCTTAAAATCTGCCAGGTATTTCTCCAGGTTTAGGTTTCCGGACTCAATTTTCTTAAGATCAAGAATCTCATCAATCATTCCAATCATCTTTCTGCATCCATCAAGAATCAAATCAAAAAACTCAGGATTTTCAATCTTGTTGGTTTTTTTCCAATGGTCACTCAGGATCTTAACCAGCCCGATTATTCCTGCGATAGGATTTCTGAGATCATGAGCTACGATACCCAGATACCTGTTTTTTTCATCATTTATCTGAGAGAGTTTTATATTTGATGCCTCTAACTCATTAGTTCTATTTCGGACCTTTTGCTCAAGTAACACATTTGAGTTTTTGAGCCGATCTAGAAGAACCCGATTCTCGATCAGTAATCTGTATCTGTCAAATCCCTCTTTTACGGCGATCTTCAAATCATCAGGATTCCATGGTTTAGTTATATACCTAAATACACTCCCCTCATTTATTGCATTAATGACTGCGTCAATATCTGAATAGCCGGTTATTATAAGCCTTATAGCATCGGGATATTTTACCTTTACATTCTTTAGGAACTCACATCCGGTTATCTCAGGCATTCTCTGATCAGATATAACAACAGGAATTTCATTATCCCTTAATAGCCGACACCCCTCTTCAGCAGAAGAAGCAGTGAATATGTTGTAGTCTCTACCTAAGAGCCTTTTTAAGGACTTAAGAATCTCCTCCTCATCATCAACAACGAGAATGTTTTTAGGTATTGTAATATCATCTGTAATTTCACCTGTTATTTCATCTTCATCTGTTACATCTGTTAATTCACTCACACTCAACTCCAATTGCATTCAATAATGCTCTTGCCTTATTGTCTGTCTCTTCATACTCCTTCTCAGGAATAGAGTCATAGACAATCCCCGCTCCGGCTTGAACCCACATACGATTTTTCTTGGCTACGGCACATCTGATAGTTATACAACTGTCAAAGTCACCGTTTCTTTCAAAATACCCGACAAGTCCGGCATAGGGGCCTCTGCGATGTTTCTCTACAAGGTCGATTGTTTTAATTGCCTGTATCTTTGGTGCACCACTTACTGTACCGGCAGGAAATGTTGCTATAATCCCATCCTCGGCATTTCTATTCTGCAATATTTCGCCCTCAACAGAGCTTACAAGATGCATAACCTTACTGTACCGCTCAACAAATGCCTGTTCAGTTACAAAGACCTGCCCCGGCTTACATATCTTGCCGATATCATTTCTTGCAAGATCTACAAGCATAAGGTGTTCGGCATTCTCCTTAATATCATTTTTCAGCTCATTCTCAAGTGCCAGATCCTCAGCCATATTTTTCCCTCTAGGTCTAGTGCCTGCAATAGGTCCGATCTTGATATTGCTCCCTTTGACCTTTATCATCATTTCAGGCGATGCTCCAAAAATTGTAAAGTCGCCATAATTCAAATATATCATATATGGTGACGGATTTTTCATCCTGAGATTTCTATAGGCCGCAATCGGACTAAGATCTGTCTCTATCTCAATTCTTCTTGAAGGAACACACTGCAACAGG
>CAYYKD010000001.1:173286-206752 GCA_964471825.1 uncultured Spirochaetales bacterium | reverse complement strand
TCGGGGATATTTTTTCTTTGCCTGCTTTCGCTTCGCTCGTTTTTTCGGCAAAGTAAAAAACATCTCATACTGGCGGACGTTGAACTGAAACCGCCTGTGGCGGAGGCTTTTTAGCTTCTCGATCAAATGTATATTGTTTAAAATACCAATACTCTTTGTATAACAAACACAAGGAGTTTCAATATGCAAGAAATTATCGATGATTATTGTCAAAAAATGACAATCAAAAACTTTGCTAAAAGTACTAAGGTTAGCTATCGGGGAGAATTAGCAAAGTTTCTCAGGTTTTAATATTTGATATAAATAGTGGACAGTTAATTAATTCGAATGTTATAATAATAACAGGAGTTAGTATGTCTAAGAAAAGAAAGTATGACAAAGAGTTTAAAACAAATGCAGTGGAATTATTTAGGAGTAGTGGTGAAAGCTGATCAAAGATTGCAAGAGATCAAAACAGCAACATTATAAAATGATACTACCGTTTTAGTTTTCGGGTAGAAACAGTTGGCAGCTCTCGTCCGTCCTGGACTTCGCTGCACCTGTCCCTCCATAGACAATGAACGAAACTGCAATGAATTTAATTTTTTGGTGGTAGATGATCTTCTATGGACTTTGAATGCGGTTTTATCTTATCGAAATAATCAGTATTATCGTAATTTTTCTATATAAATTATGTTGTAGGATCTTTAATTTAATAATTTGAAAGCAAATTAGTAAATTAGCTTGTTTATAGTCTTTAATAATCGATTGTCTTATTTGAAAAGTATCAATTTCTCCTTTTCAAATCAAATATTATACGGTGAATCTAGAGATAATTATTTTCATATCATCGTTTTACTTCAAGATCAAAATTATCCCGATCTGACAAAGCTATCACTTGTCATCCTACCATTTTTTGAAAACAGGTCATATGGAAAGCTTTAAAAAAATTTTTTCAAATAATTTTCATTAACTTGATATTTAGAATCAGTGTATACTGATTTAACTTTTGCAATTGTTTTTTTCTTATTCTTGTTTAAAAGGATTTCAAAATATTTATTTTTTTAGAACATTCTAGCTAAATAATATTGTTTAAATCTGTAAATAATGTTATTGCATCGATTATAGAGGTTTTCGTTTATTTCTACCTGCTCTGTCCCTTTATGAGAATATTACAATATCATTCTCTCTTTTTAAAAAATCCCATCATTGTTTCCTTTTACTTGAAAAATATGATTTGATGTGATAATATTTCATAAACAATAGGGATAAACTACCGACTGCGGTTTAGTTCAACAGCCGGTATGACTGCGTTCGCTATAAGTCAACACAGTTGTTATAGTTTTATATAAATGGAGGTTGACGATTTATCAGCATCGATATCATTAATTTATATCATTTATAAATGTATGTATAAATGCATTTATAAAGATGAGTATTAGAGAAGCAGATCGTCAAAAAATATGATAAGCAGGTTTAAAAAGCTAAGCGGATTTGTAAAAAAGATATTAATTATAAGCCTATGCACAATGGCAATAATCCTAATGATAATAACGATAAAGCAATCAAAGCAGGTAAAAAAAAGTGAAGTCTTTTTTATGCCTGTTAAAGTTGTTAAACCGTATTCCGGAACCCTTGATAAAGACTATAGAATTACCGGCTATATTGAATCAGAAAGTATGGTTACAATATTGCCGCGAATTTCCGGTACACTTACAGCAATTAATGTTGATGTTGGTGAGAGTGTTAAGAAAAACAGTGCAATTTTGGCAATGATAGATCAAGAGCCATACAAACTATCATTGGAGCAGGCAAAAGTAGCTTTTTTGTCTTCAAAGACAACCTATGACAGAATATTAAGTCTCTATAACGCAAATGCGACCTCACTTCAAAACTATGAACAGGCAAAGTCTCAATATGATGTATATAAGGCCCAATATGATCTTGCAATGATTAATTTTAGCTATACTCAGGTAAAATCACCGATAGATGGTGTTGTATTGTCTAAACACGCTTCAGTCGGGGATCTTGTAGCACCGCAAATCCCAATTATTACAATAGGCAATATTGATAAATTGATGGTTAAAGCAGGAATTCCTGAGAAATACTACTATTTTTTTATGAAAAATGAGGGTAAAATCAGCATTAAGGTTACGATTCCAGCATTAAATAATCAAGTCATCAGTGCAAATATAAAAACAATTTCACCCTACATCTCACCAAAATCTAAAAGTTTTGAGATAAGCTGTGAAATTACAAAACAAGTAAATGGATTGAGGCCCGGAATGTTTTGTTATATAAGTGTAGTTCTAGACAGCAAAAAAAATATATATTTTCTCCCCTATGATACATTAGTTTTAAGAAAATACCTTTGGTATGTTAAGGATGGTGTTGCAAATCAGATGGAATATGATGTGAATTTTTACAACGATAAGTACTTTGAAGTTCCCAAGGAGTATGCTGATTATGAGTTTGTATATGATGGACAACATTTTTTAACTCCTCAGCAGCCTGTTAAGGTGATAGATCGTAAGGAGAATTAATGAAAATAGCTGACTTTTCAATAAAACATCCTGTAATTATTACTATCTTGTTAATTGCATCTATTTTATTTGGTTTTATCGCCTTGTCAGGACTACGGCAGGAGATGATTCCGGATGTCAGTTTACCAAAGATCTTAGTTATAACAACCTATCCGGGGGTTGGACCGGAAGATATTGAAAAAGAGATAACAAATGTTCTGGAGGATTCGATCTCAACAATATCGGGAATAAAATCTATTACATCCGATTCGATAAATTCTACATCGGTTATTATGGTAGAATTTGACTGGGCGGTTGATCTGGATATGGCTTTTCCATTAATTCGAGAAAAAATTAACATGGTTGCCGCTGATTTGCCGGATGGAATTCAAGGGATTCCTGCATTATATAAAATGGGATCAGAAAATCTGCCAATTTTTACGGTTGTTGTCAATTCATCCATGGAGTTAACTGCATTATCAAGAACTGTAGAAGAAAAGATCCTGCCAAATATTCAGCGTATAGATGGTGTTGCAAATGTCCGTCTATCAGGTGAACAGGATCAAATTGTTGAGATAAACATTAAGACCTCATTACTTGAGGTTAAGAAGATAAGTCTTGTTGAGCTGTTTAGGCAACTTCAATATAACAATGTTTCATTTCCTGCCGGTAACATAAGATTTCAAGGTAAGGATATAAATCTTAGAACCTTTGGACAATACACGACACTGGAGGAGATTAAAAATCTCGTTATTGGATTTGAGGATAATACATATATCAGGCTTCAAGATGTTGCAGATATCTCACTAAATCTACAGAAGCCTGATAATTACACTCTTAAAGATGATGAAAAAATCATGATTATTAATATTTATAAGCAACATGGCAAAGATACAATTAAAATAATCGATGCTGTCAGAACTCAGCTAAAAAGTATAGAGAAGGATTTTAATAATGTAATTAAGTTTCAATCCCTTACAGATCAGGGATTTGACATTGCACTTTCTATAAGCTCTGTTCGAGACTCTGCTATACTTGGGGGGTTATTGGCAATTGCTATACTATTTCTATTTCTTAGAAATATCAGAGCAACGCTAATTATATCAATATCTATTCCACTATCCATACTGTTTACATTTATAGGTATTCTTGTTTCAGGAAAATCATTAAATATATTGACGCTTGGAGGCATTACAGTAGGGATCGGGATGATTGTAGACTCATCAATTGTTGTTCTGGAAAACATCTACAAAATATTTGAAAAAACAAAAGACAAAAAAATTGCAGCAAGTGAGGGTACTCAGGAAGTAACAGGAGCAATAATTGCTTCTACTCTTACTTCGGTTGCTGTATTTGTGCCAATTATGTTCTCCACGGGGATTGCAGGTTTATTATTAAACGATATCGCACTTACAGTAATTATCTCTCTTTCGGCTTCTCTTATTGTTTCTATTGTTGTAATTCCATTTCTTGCATCTCTATTTTTAAAGGAGAATCCGCCTGTCAAGAGTGATCATATAATATCTAAAATATCAGACAGTATTGACCGGTTTATTATAAATATTGAAGAGGGCTATAAGAAACAATTAATGTTTGTTCTACATAACCGTCCGGTTGTCTTCTTTGCATCATTGTGTATTTTCCTGATTAGTTTTTTTGCATTTAATCTTCTTGGATTTGAGTTTATACCGGAAACTGATATGAATGAGATAAAAATAGGCGTCACTACTCCTACGGGTTATTCGTTAGAGCAAACTAAGGATAAAATAGAGCAGATTCAAAAGGTAATTCGCGAATTTATTCCTGAAATAGAAAACATGGTGTTCTATGCGGGGTACGGTTCCGGTATAGTTGATAAAGGATCAAATCTGGGGATTGGAACTGTCAGACTGAAAAATAGAGGAAAGCGAAGAAGAACAATATTTGAAATAGTAGATGTGCTTAGAGTTGAAATTCCATCAAAGATACCTGATGTGGAAATAAATATATCAAATGGCGGGCTTGGTGCCATGGCAGCACAGGCGTCCGGCGGATCCGGGTTTAAAATGGAAGTCTTTGGTAACAGTATCCATGAGGTCTATCGAACAGCTGTTATGATAGAGTCTATTCTAAAAGAGGATATGCTTACCGCAAAGACAGAGATTAATGTAAAGTTTGACAGAAGAGAGCTTGTTTTTGATTTGTTGCTAGACTATCTTGGAACTCTTGGTGTGTCCCCATATGAAGCGGCGATTTCGACGAGAATTCTTTTTAACGGTATGAAGGCCGGAGTTTACAGATCAAACCATGGAAACTATGATATCTATTTAAACTCAGATCTGATAAATGATCCGTTGACCTCAGACATTTTAAATAGAATCTCTATAAAATCAAGCTCCGGAGAGTTTATATCATTTGCAAATATTGCAGAGATTAGAGAGGAGCTTGTCCCATCGGTTATCCCTCACAAGAATAAACAGAAATCAATAATTGTTACTGCGTATTTAAAAAAGAATGACCTGCGAGGAATACAGAACAGGGTTATGCCTAAAATAGAACAGATAAACAAACCTATTGGTGTAAATTATGAGATATCAGGAGAGGCAAAAGAGATGGCAGGGTCTTTCGGTTCATTATTGCTAGCACTCTTTATATCCCTTTTTCTTGTATATATGGTAATGGTTATTCAATTTGAGAAATTTACACAGCCGTTAATTGTTATGTTGAGTGTTCCTTTTACAGTTATCGGAGTAATAATTGCATTGCTGGTATTTGGTTCATCTTTCTCGATAATTTCATTTCTAGGAGTGATAATGCTCGCAGGTGTGGTTGTTAACAATGCAATTGTTATGATAGACTATACCAATCTGCTGAGAACTAAATATAGTAAAAATTTGATGGATGCAGTAATTGAAGGCGGGTCATCAAGACTAAAACCGATACTAATGACTACGCTTACTACGATACTTGGGATAATTCCAATGGCAGTTGGTATAGGAGAAGGGGCCGAAATGTATGCACCGCTTGGACAGGCAGTCGCCGGTGGGTTGATTACATCAACATTAATCACGCTATTTATTGTGCCTGCAATCTACTACTCTTTTGAGCATAAGAAAATTGCAGATAAAGTTCATCTGCATGATGATTAATTAGATATTTTTGTAAAAACTTCATATGTTAATTGGTATTTGTTAATTGGGTTAATTTGCATATGTTTATTGGTTTGATTAAGAAGACAAAGACAGCACTTAAGGAGTGGTGATATGAACAGATTATGGTTTTTCGTTTCAGTTGTAATTTACCTTGCAATATTAAATTGTTCAGTAGTATTTCAGGCGAGTCTTACCGGATCAGTCATTGATAAAGAGGATGATAATCCGATAGCCGGAGCAACAGTATTGTTATATGCAACCAAGGATAATTATGCAAATGACCTTAAGGCTTTGACAAATGCCGTTGACACTGAAAATGCGAAGAGGTTTTACTCACAAACTCAGACTGATAACGATGGAAGCTATGAACTGAATGGGGTATTCTGGGAAGATATTGAACCGGAATATGGAAAAGATGGCGATAGACGAGAAGTATATATAATTATTTTTCATAAGGAATATGAACTGTCCGGTAATTTATCAGTTTTGACATCAGGAATTACAAATAGGAATTCCGCTATAAGTCTGACAAGAGCAAAGAACAAGGCATTGATTAGAGGTAAAGTTGTTGATCCGCAAACAAATGAAGGTGTTCAGAATGTTAATGTAGGGATATCAGTACCGACAAGCTGGGAATATGTGTCAGACAACATTTCAATTGATTCTCTAGTATTCTCTGAGGCGAGAACATACACTGTTGTTAGTGATGCAAATGGCGAGTATGAGCGGTCTATCTTTTTTCCAAAGATGCCTGATAGTGCTAATAATAGCGGGACAGTTATAATAGCACTCGAATTTGAAAGAAATACATTTAAGTTAGATGTTAGTAGCGATTCAAATTTCAACGCAGGCGATCTTAATGGTGATGGCATCGATCAACAATACTATCTGACAGGTGTGATTACTAAAGATCTGACATACATTATAAATGATGTATACATGAAAAAAACTAAGTTTACAGAAACAATAAGCGGTAGGGTGACTGAGGGGGTAGATAACTATAAGAATGGTCTCACCGTAAAAATATGGTATAAAAGCGACCCGCTTACTGAAGAAGCTGACTCAATAGTAAAGACTCAGACACGAGTGTTATCAGGTGATAATATTCAGGATGGTTATTTTACAAGCGGTAATATTACCTGGACAGATGATTCTTATACCGGTTCTCAGAGCAGTAAGACGGTAGTTATTAAATGTTATGATAATAATAATCTACTTGGTTCATTTGATGTTGTTCTATATTCTGATACAGATAACTATGTTGATCTGCAATACTGATTGTAAAGGATTATTATGATAAAATATAAGGCCTCTTATTATAAAATTTGCCTTACTTCTTTAATTTATCTGTGTCTATCAAGCAGTATATTTTGCACAGATAATACAAGTGATATAGTTAATAAAAACAATTTAGAATTAAAAAATCAGCAATCTGCATTTAGGATTGCAAATTTACAGTCTCTTCTGGAAACAGCAAGGAATAATAACAATAAGTTAAAACAACTTAAAATGGATTCAAAATTAAGTATCTA
Organism: uncultured Spirochaetales bacterium; assembly: GCA_964471825.1. Lineage (GTDB taxonomy): Bacteria > Spirochaetota > GWE2-31-10 > GWE2-31-10 > CAYYKD01 > CAYYKD01. The sequence goes on along the minus strand of CAYYKD010000001.1, from coordinate 199,588 downwards.
TGACGAATATATGGCAATGTCTAAGTTCTTTCCTACAATTGATGCAAATATGACATTTACATACCAACTTAATCCGCTAGATCCGATTGTTATCAGAAAAGGTCAATTGGGTGAGCAGGGCGGGGTTTTTATGCCTAATGAGGACATCACAGTTTATAAGGGCATGGAGAATACATATTATGATTATTCCTTTACATTACAGCAACCTCTTGTTACATGGGGTAAAATCTTAAACGGATATAGGATCCAAAGGCATATATCGACAATAAGCAAACTAAAAGAACAGGAATTTCAAGTGGAGTTGATCAATAAACTTTCAATATGTTACTACTCGCTATATTATCTGAACAAGTTAAAGTTAATTATATCAGAACAGCAGACCGCGGCAAAGAGATTGTTAGAGTTAAGCAGCATTAACCTTAAAAATGGTGTGATTACAGAGACGCAATTCCTACAAAGCAAGATTGCGGATCAGGAGGTTCGATTGGGCACAGTCGAGTTAAATAATCAATACTCAAACCTCCTACTCACAATAATAATTGACACAGGGCTTGATGAAAATACTCCGGTAGAGTTTATATTTGAGGATATAAAGAACAATGATGATAATATTATAAATGAGTATAAAAACGAAACCTTTGAGGTGCTAAAGGAAAGAAGTATAGTTAATAATACTCAACTCAAACAGTTACGAAAGGTTTCAGAAATACAAAAAATTAAAAAATTTATAAATATATTTTCACTATATGGGATTCCGGATATATTTTTTCATACTAAAGCAAGCATTACCGGTCCAAGAGCTCCATTTATAGAAAAAGGATGGTACGGAAAAAATGAGATGGATCTAAACATCTCGATTATATTTCAGACACGACTTATAGATGGCGGAACACGAATGCTTGAGTTGCTAAAGCAGATGGAAGATAAGAAGAAATATGAACAATCCTACAAAATCGCTATTGATCAGATCTCTAATCTGATCTCGGAGACCAGGCTGAAGATGGATCTTAATAAAACAAAGACAGAATATTTTAAATCAAAAATTGAATTGCTCGCATCAAGTATTAATGAGCAACTGATTCTGATTGAGAATGGAAGCGGAAATGAAATTGAATATATAAAAAAACAGATGGAGTTAAACAATGAAAGAATCAAGTTCTATAAAGAGTTGATTGATTTTCAGACAAATTATTTTTTACTTAGGGCTATTACCTCCGAACTTTGAAGTATGCGATTATTTTAGCAAAAATATTTTTATACTCTCATATTATTGTATCACAAACACACAAATAATAATGATTTCTATTAAATCGTTTGACAAATTAATATAAAATTTTTAATATACGCAAATATGAAAATAATAAAGAAGACAATAATAATCTTATTTTTCGCCTTACTATTTATTAGTATTCTGCCGGGAATAGGATATACTATTTACAGGATAAATCGCGTAACGCTAACAAATTTTATCCCTATCGACAAACCATTTTATATTGAAATAAACTCATTTGATAAACTCTATGAAAGCGTAATAAATCTTAAAGTAGTTGATCTTATCCTAACAAATGATAAACGGCTTGAAGGGATTACAAAAAAAATAAATGAACTTAGATCAGGAGAACTGTCAAGAAATGCATTTTTTAAGAAACTTCTGACAGTTAAAATGACGCTTTTCTTTACTGATAATTATACTCCGGTTGGAATAACTGATCTGGGCGGTAGGTCATCGCTAACAAATATACTATCCCCAATAATACCTCATCTTCATAAGTTTGTAAATGGTGTCATTATTAATAAAAATCAACATGGAAGGTTTGATTATTATGAAATAGTAACCCTAGATGGTAAGTCAAGATTTTTTGCAGCACTACACAGGAATCTTTTTTTTATATCATTTGATACTGCGGGCTTGATTGAGGCATTTGATGCGTCTACAGGAAACAATCTATCTATGGATCAAAACATTATTGATCTAAGAAAAGTAAGGTTAGAGGATGGAGATATTAAGGTGTTTATGAAGTCATCTGAACTTCTTAATCCTGTTTTAAATCGATTTGATATTACAAAAAAAATTCTAAATCAAGTTGAGATAGGAAAACACATTGCAGTTTCTTTAAAATTTACAAATGAAAGGATAGGTATCGATTGTTTTACAAATATCAGATCGGAGGATTCTAAGATTTCAGATTTTCTGAATATGAAAGGTGACAGGAAGAGTTCCGGCAGATATTTACCGGAAGATTCTACCATAGTTACAGGAGCAAATTTTACATCATTTAAGAGTGTCATTGAAACATTTTCACTTATTAGTGAGGGAGATAGCTTTGGAGTTATCAAAAGAGCAGATGATTCATCAAGATTATTATTTAATGCCGGTATTGATGAATTGTTCTTTGATTGGATAGGTAATGAGGCCGGTTCAATAAATGTTGCAGGCGGCAATCAACCAATTATCTTTTTGAAGATTAAGGATAGAAATTTATTTGAACGAGCAAAACAAAAATTATTTTCAAGTATTCTTATTGAGGGTGAATCATCATATATCCTGAATAATGTAAGGATGGATCACATTAGACTGCCGGGATTATTAAAGGGGATCATAAACTATTTTATACCTGACTTTGTTGAACCATATTATATTACTATTGATGATTTTATCTTCTTTTCTCTTGACCCGGAAAACTTGTATAACATGGTATCAAAGTTTGAGGCCAAACAATTTTTACAGCGTGAGGAGTCCTATAAAATAATAAATACCGCTATAGATGAGTTTGCAAATCTGTTTTTCTATTATAATCTTAGTCTGTCACGCCCCTCATTTATTCCCAGGACAGGACTCTTGTCGGATATATTAGGACTCTATGAAAAAGGTGTAATATCAGTAAATCTAAATGATTCTCAGATCCGTATAAAATTATCGGCAAATGGTATTATTGAGAAGAAGCTAAAAAAATACCCCGGATTTCCAAGAAAGACCGAGAAAAGAATAATAGGTGATCTATACTGTATGAATATTATGAATCCCAGAATGACTGATTTCGTATATCAAGTAGATGATGGTTCATTCTATTTTACCGATATAAATAATCAACCATATACAGGTTTTCCAATAATGCTCGACGGTACAATAACCGGAAAACCTGAAATAATTGTGAATGAGTACACCGGCAAGAAGCGGATAGTTATTTCAACAGACAGAGGTCATCTGTACGAGATCGATACCAGAGGCAATATATCGTATAATAAAAATGAGGCTTTAGATCAACAAGTAGATACATTGACAGTAGATGCATTTGTAAATGAACCGGTAAATGATCCGCCAAATAATTCAAAAAATGAACCAATTGATAATACAGGTGATATAATTAAGACATCACGAGTTGATTTTATTTCATCTATTCCTGCAAAGATGTATAGTAATAAAAAGTATGCACTTTTTAATCACACAGAAAAGAAGATGTATTTTGTACAAAATGAAGTGTTGGAGGAATTCAACTTTATATTTAAGGGGATTCTATTTAGACCTCCGATTGAGATTAACAATAGACTGCTTTTCTATCCTAAAAGTTTTGCAGGTGAGGTGTATCTAACAGATTTTTCAGGTAATATTTCTGAAAATTGGCCATTCCTAATCAATGGTATTGCAAGCGAGGGGCCAATCGTAGATAAAATATCAGGAAGAAATTATGGAATCTCCTTAGTAACAAACTCAGGAGAGTTATATCTATTTGGGCTAGACGGAACCGGTTTTAGCGGTTTCCCTGTTTTCTTAGATGGCGTTTTTAATAATCAGGGTGTATTTGGAGATTTTGACGGTGATGGCTCAAAGGAAATAGCTGTATTAGATAGAAATGGGAAATTATTTATTGTTAGCACATCTGGAAATATCATGTTAAGGAGAAATCTAACTGATTTACTATCTAAGGATAACAGACTGACTGTTTTTGATATAGATCGGGATGGTAAAGATGATATTTTTATCTATGGGACATCCAATTACATTTATGCATATAATATTCTTGGGGGAACCATTCCGGGCTTTCCTCAAAAAGGATCCGGATTACCAAATTTTATCGACATTGATGGAGACGGTTCCTATGAAATAGTCTCTGGAAGTTTTGATGGATATATTTATTGCTATACTATGCCGAAGTTTTAAAATTAAGGAAGAAATGTGAAAGGTTTTACTAATCAAATAAAATTTATGTTAAGTAGGACAGGAAACATAATATTGATGTTACTGTATTTATTAATCGTAACTATAATGGTGAGCGGGTGCCTTACAAATGAAAATATAGAGGCATCAAAATTGGATGAGGAGTCTCAAACAATAATACATCTGGTTGAAGAAGGGTTTATTAAGTTTAGAGTTAACTCTGATTCAAATAAATTAAAAGAGGCCTATTCAAACATTGAGATATTAATGAAACGGGCAAAGAATAACCGCTTATTTGAATCAAAAGTTTTTGGATTATTAGCAGAGTACTATTTGCTGCAAAATAATATTCCTATGGCGAAACAAATAACAGAAAAAATAGAAGAGAAAAACAGAAATGAGGAATATCTATTTTTAATGATGATCCAACTTGCTGCCAATGACTCAGAAAGAATAGAACTGATAGAGCAGGCCTACAATAGATGTCAATCAACAGGAAGGATAAAATTGTTAAATGCAGAGCTGGAATATAATAAAAAAAAATAAAATATTGCTGCCGCTCTGTTTGATGAGGCCTTTCTATCATTGCCGGTATTCTATAGAGATTATTACGGGTTATTTCGAGATAATTCATATAATGCAATGAATTATGGTGTAAATAATTCTGCGACACTCAGGCTCCTCAGTAAAAATGAAGTTACTATCGGTGATATGATTGAAATAACTGTAAACGAAAGCAATCTCCTTAGATCTGTTGCTAATAATCTGCCTGTCTCAATACAGGAATTATTCAGGACTCTATATAATCAGGGGTTCTTTTTAATTAAAATTGAGGGATCTAAACCGGAATCCGTTCAAGTTAGAAACAAGGATTTTATATACTATATAACATCATTGATGGGGCGAAAAGAAGGAAAACCCGAATTAATTAATACATATAGAGAGAAGTACAGAAACATTGGGCCTGTTGAAAGCAAAAATAGAAGTCCAATTCCCGATATTAAGACAGATGATTATTATTTTTCATCGGTACTTGTTGCAGTAGAAAGAGGGGTAATTGAGCTTGAGGATGGAATTAATTTTTACCCGGATAAAACAATCACCGGTCATGACTGTTTTAAGACAATAAAGAAGATTGCTAAACTCTATAAGGATTGAGGTTGATTAAATTGGAAGATAAGAAAAGCTTGAAAATTCTATTACCACTTTATTTCATTTTTGCATTTGTGGGATGTTTGTTTACAATTCTAACTGCTCTTCTAGATATTAATTCTATCACATCTTCATCCTTAATTGCAATTATAATTGCAATGTTTACAATTATAATTAACGATGAAAATCACTATTCATGGGCTGCATTTTGCGGAACATTTGCCGGCATGATCTCATTAAAGTTGTTGTCAGGTGGAGATGTTGTTGATTATACCTCACTTCAGTTTATTAGAAACTCATTGATGCTCTCAATTATTACAGGACTATTTTATTGTTTTGGCGAGTTTGTTTCATATAAATATCCAAAAGCAGCCTTTGATGGATATGGAGGTAAACTCGGAACAATTGCCTTTCTATCTGTTGTGGTTTTCTCACTTGTATTGAGTCTGATATTTAATAACAGGATTCTTTTTTATAATAGAGATCTATTATTTGATGGCGTCGACTTAATATACTTGTTATCGATATTGTCTGCACTGGCGGGAGCCTTAGTTTCAATGGAAATTAAGAATACTGTTTCGTCATTAAATGATAATTATCGAGTATTGACAGTTGCTATTACCGGCATAATTGGCGGTATTCTTGTATCGAAGATTCCGCATTACGGGATAGCGTTTGCTCAGGCCTGGTATGCAGGTGCGTTTGTCGGTATGAGTTCATTTTTTGTACTTATGCTTAAACGGGACTATTTTATATCAGGAATTCTATCAGGTTTAATATTTGTACTTACGAAAGACTTCTTTCCCGGTTTTGGCGGTAAACTTGGTTTTATTGCATTTGTATCTGTTGTACTAACAAGGCTAATATATACGCTTATCGGTTTTGTAAAATCAAAAACAACTAAAGCACAGTCTGTCGTTGATTCACTGCTTCAAGGTGAACAGGTTGACAATGAAACAGTAAATGATGATTATGCTCAGCAGCTCGTGGAGTCTTTATTGAGGGCAAAGGGTGAGGGCGGTATCATATCAGATGATAACTCAGGAACTCAATCACATCTTGTTGCAGACTATGGATCTGATAATCTACAGTTTCCTGAAGCAGTATCATATTTTCTTCAATCACTACCTTCATATAACTTTAATAAATGGGCATTACTCAAAAGGGATGGATCACAGTTTGTTGTCCAATCCTTTGAGAATATTTCAGAGATGACAAATATGAGATTGACATTTAATGTAAAATCAAGATTTGTAAAAAAAGTCAGTGAACAATCAAAGATTTTAGGTTTTGCATATGAGAGTTTAAAGCAGAGGATATTTCAATTAAGTTTTGATGAGCCGGACTTAAAAGGTGTAAATGCAATATATATAGTTCCTATTTTTAATGAAACAGATCAAAGCCTTAATTATATACTCTTTATTCTTGATAATGCAATTGAAATGAATAGCGTCTTACAAAACTACAATGCAGTAAAACTTCTATATTCTCAGATTTTTCAGACTTGAAAATAACTATGGTTTGTAGATATTACGGATATTAAAGATTACTCTGAACAATGCTCTAAATATTCTTTTAACTGTCCTCGGTTGTGAAAAAAATCTGTAAACAAACTCAACTCCCAGAGTCCTAAAGAAAAGTGGAGCCCGCCTAACAACGCCTGAGTAAAAATCGAATGCTGCACCTACAGCAGCAAAGATAGTTGAGTTAATAATTGAAAAATTTTGTTCTATAAATATTTCCTGCTTGGGGCAACCAAAACTTACCCATAGGAATTCAGGGTTATGAGGATTGACTCTATCAAGAATGGTTTTTATAGTAGATGAACTAAAATTATTTTCAAATACAGGTGAATAGGTGCCTGCAACTTTTAATTTATCATTAATGGCTTTTGCTTTTATTGTCATATTCTTCAAGACGATGTCCGAAGAACCTAAAAAAAATGAGTAAATAGTGGATCCTTTTCAATCATGGATTTGAAAAAATCAGGCCCCGGGATTCGAAAAATTGGACTGGATGGTTTAAATATTCTCTGAAGAAGTACTACAGAGCTCCCATCAGCTAGGACGAAATCAAAATTTGATAGAAGCTTGTTAAAATCTGAGCATAGAGAAATTTCACCAAGCATATTAAGGTCACAAAAAGCTATTTTTGTTTTGATCTTATTTTCAACTCGCTGTGTAAGTTCTAAACAGAGCTTGTCCGCAGTTCCCTCAAAAAAATTTATTCCAAACATCTTCATCTTTTAGCCCTATCATATGTCGATCTAGTGAGCATTTCTCTTTGCCTTTTTGCCGAAAACAGTTAGCCATATTATTTTAAAATCAAGCCATATAGTCCAATTTTCGATATAGTTAATATCATATTTAACACGCATGGCAATGTCTGAGTCCCCCCTCCAGCCATTAACTTGAGCCCATCCGGTCAAACCCGGTTTAACCCAATGTCTAATATGATATTTATCATATTTGTTGTAGAATTCCTCAGTGTGAGCAATCATGTGTGGTCTTGGTCCAACAATAGACATATTTCCTTTTATGATGTTAAATAGTTGCGGCAGTTCATCTATATTCCATTTCCTAAGAAAGCTGCCGATTTTAGTCTTACGAGGGTCATCTATTGTTGCCTGTAATGTGTCGGAGTCCTCGTTAACAACCATGGTTCTAAATTTGATAATAGAGAAATCTTTCTGCATAAATCCGGTTCTCTTTTGAAAGAAAAAAATTGGTCCCGGGGAACTAAGCTTTATTGACAAAATAGCCAGTAAGAATATTGGAAGGCAGAAAATAAGACCTATAGATGCAAGAGTAACATCGGTAATTCTTTTAATAATTCTATTGAATATGTTTTCAAGCGGTACATTTCTTATGCCGATTAGCGGATAGCCTGAAATGTTTCGTATAGATGGATTTTCACTTATAATTGAATAATAATCGGGGACCAACTCAGCCTTTACCCCGCACTTCTCACAGATATTTGTTATTTCAATAATTTTATCCTTAATCGCCAGTGGAAGAGCTATAATAACACTATCAATATTTAATTCAATTATTTTGGTCTCTATTTCATCAATGGTGCCAAGAACTATATTTCCAAGCCTATCCGCATATTTTTGTTCTTCCTGATCGATAAATCTATCATTAAGAAATCCAATAATTTTAATTCCATAAAGGTTTGATTCACTTAGTTTGATATAAAAGTTATATCCAAGTTCGCCGGCTCCGATTATAAGATATCTTTTAAAATTATAACCTGCTCTTCTTAAGAGTGAAAGAAAAACTTTAACAAATAATCTCTCGATTGAGAAAACAGACAGAGTTGTAATAAAGAATATTCCAATAAATTTCTCACTTACAATATATATTTCTGTCAGATTAATTATAAATAATAAAAAAACAGCGGTCATTTCAAAAAATAGGACATTCTTTAAGACGCCATAGATCGGGCGGAATCTATAGGTTCTGTAAATATCGAAAAACTCAATTCTTTCAAGGCATATGTAGAGTATCATAATGATAGATAATGCAAATAATATTTCATGATAACCGATGGGTATTTTATTATATGTAAAGTAATATGAAAATACATATGAGGATGAGATGAGTATGAAATCAAATATTAAAAAACAAAATAGAAAAAATTTATTAAACTTTTTAAGCAACCCGATATCCTGTAGAACGAAAATTAATTTGTTCATTTTATCAATAAAATGTTAATATGTAAATAGCTTTGAGCAACTTTTTTGATTTTAAAAATTTTACTTTATTTTTTTCATTAAATTTAATAATATTAGTTACATATAAATGAAATATTTGATCCTTAGAATCTAAATTTGATAATATTTTTTAACAACACAAGGGTTAGGCTATGAAAAAGAGTGGTCCAATTATTATACCTATTGCCAGTGGTAAGGGTGGTGTAGGAAAGACAGTTTTATCGGTAAATCTAAGCTTTGCATTAGCCCAGCTAGGTAAAAAGGTTGTCTTGATTGATCTCGATTTTGGTGGTGCAAATATTCACACCTGTCTGGGTTACGACCTTGCCCCGGATGGAGTTGGTAACTTTTTGCTAAAGAAGAACTCAACATTGGATGAGTATATGCTTGGTACAGGTAATCCAAATTTGCGTTTTATTGCAGGTGATGCGGAGATGGTTGGAGTTGCAAACATTACAGTACTGCAGAAGAAGAAACTAATTAACAGTATTACCGATCTTAAGGCGGACTTTGTTGTGCTTGATCTCGGTGCGGGAAGTTCATTTAACACTATAGATTTTTTTATGATAAGCCCGTTTGGAGTTCTTGTAGCGATGCCGGAGTTGACTTCGATCTTGAATGCCTACGCATTCTTAAAGAATGCAATTTTTAGGCTTTTATATTTAAATCTGAAACATCATTCTGCAATATCTAAGATTTTTCTTAAATGTTCAAAAAAGGGTGGTGAGCATGCATGGAAAATCTCAGAGATATTAAATGAGATATCTGATATTGACCCCGAACTTCATGCTGAGGCTGTCTCTATTGTTGATACATTTAACCCGAAGATTATAATTAATATGGCCTCAAAGCCAAAAGACCTCGCTATGGGTGAAAAATTAAGAAAAATTTCAAAATCACATCTTGGGATAGAGATGGAATATCTGGGATTTCTATACAGGGATCAATCAATCAGCTCATCTATCCAAGAAAGAAAACCACTTGCACTTATAGATAGAGATTGTCAAACATTTCAGACAATAATCAGAATGGCATATAAAATAATCAATTCACAGAGGCTACCCTATTTTCTTATGGATATTCAGGACTATGATGACTCGCTCGAAATGATCCTTGAAGAGGCAACTGAGGACCTGTTAAGCAGGATAGAGGGATATGAACAACTTGCAGGAGATAACCTTATCTCGGTAAGCGACCTGATAAGCATAGTCAAAAATCTTGAGTATGAAAATCTAGCCCTGAAGAAGAAAATTGAAGAGATTGAAAAAAAATAGATAACAAACGGAGTGCTAGGTTGAAGAATATATGTGTATACCCGGGTACATTTGACCCGATAACTAATGGTCATCTTGAAATCATTAAGAGAAGTGTTAAATTATTTGATAGAATTATCATTATGCTTGCTAATAATCCTCATAAGTCAACAACATTTTCATTGTCTGAGCGAGTAGATCAGATAAGACGAGTAGTTCAGAGTGCAAATTTAAATGAAAAGGTTTCAGTTGACTGTTTTGACGGTCTCCTTGTTGACTATTGTAGAGAACATGATATAAATATAATAATAAGGGGCTTAAGACCACTTGTTGATTTTGAATATGAGTTTGAAATGGCCATGACCAATAAAGAGATGAATAATAACATAGAAACGGTATTTATACTTACTGATCAGAAATATTTCTACCTAAGAAGTACTCTCATAAAGGACATTGCTAAGCTTGGCGGGGATATTAGCGGTAAAGTCCCTGATGTAATACTTTCAGATATTTTAACAAAATATTCAAAAAAATAATCTAAAGCTTTCTACGAATCTTCCGATCTATTATAGTAAGGCACAAAGAGACAAGGAAGTCTCTTTACCACTTAAGAATCAAGGAGGATTCGTATGATTATCAATCACAATTTGAGTGCAATGTTTTCAAACAGGCAGGTGAAGAACAATGGCTTTAATGTTACCAAGGACCTTGAAAAAGTAAGTTCAGGTTTGAGGATTAACAGAGCTGGAGATGATGCTTCAGGTTTGGCAGTATCAGAGAAAATGAGATCACAGATCAGAGGGCTTGTAAGAGCTGAGAAAAATGCTGAAGATGGTATTTCATTTATTCAGACTGCTGAAGGATATTTGCAAGAGTCACAGGATATTGTTCAGAGAATTAGAGAGCTAGCTGTACAGGCATCTAATGGTATCTATTCATCGGAAGATAGAATGTATATCCAGATAGAGGTTAGTCAGTTAATCGATGAGATAGATAGAATAGCATCTCATGCTCAGTTTAATGGAATGAATATCTTAACGGGTAGATTTGCCAGAGAAGATGGAATGAATAGTGTAACCGGAAGTATGTGGTTTCACATCGGTGCTAATATGGATCAAAGAGAAAGGGTCTATATCGGAACTATGTCAAGCCAGGGGCTTAAACTTAAGAACCCTACCGGATTACCTCATGCTGCAACTTTTATCTCTCTATCAACACCGGATTCTGCAAATGCTGCAATCGGAACACTTGATTTGGCACTTAAGATTATCAACAAGCAGCGTGCCGACCTTGGTGCTTACCAGAACAGACTGGAACATGCGGCTAAGGGTCTTGCCGTAGGAGCGGAGAATATGCAGAATGCTGAGTCTATCATCAGGGATACCAATATGGCAGAACAGATGGTGGATTTTTCTAAGAATCAGATATTGGTTCAATCAGCTACAGCTATGCTTGCACAGGCAAACCAGAAACCGCAAGGAATTTTACAACTTCTTCAGTAGTTTTAAGCACGATTTTAGGGGAAAAGGGATGGCTTCAAAGGTCACCCTTTTTTTATTTTTTATTGTTTTTTTAACTCATCAGTTTCGAGTAGAATCTTCCTTTCATTAAATCCGATAAAAATAATACCGGCAAAGATACACAGTGCAAATCCTACTATTCCACTAATCCGAATACCAAGGTCATTTCCTGGGTCCTTACCAAATGTAGTAAGCATAGCAAATGTAAGAACTCCGGCTGTCTGCCCGAACTTCTGCATGAGAGTTCGTGCTGCAAAGAACATTCCTTCCTGCTTGATCCCCGTCTTAAGGCCGTCATGTTCAGCGATATCAGCTAGTATTGCGTTTGGTAGAACACTCAGAAACGATAGTGGTACAGCATAGCATATAACTAACATGTAGCCCTGCAGTACAGATGAAAATGGAAACTTACCGAGAAAAAAGATTGATGCAAAAACTGCACTCATAGTAAGAAATGAAAGTGTTACAAGAACTTTCTTACCTGTCTTCTTAGCTAGAATATTTACAAATGGATAGAATACAAATGAAACAAGGATCATAACAGGTAATAATATCCCCATCATCGCGTCCTCAAGTCCAAGAAGAACTGTGATATAATAGGCAAGTCCTGTCATAACTATTGTAAGCCCCATAAAATAGGAGAAATCTGCAACAACATAGAATCTAAAACCAACATTCTTGAAGGTCTTTGCAAGTGCTTGAAAGAGCGGGATATCCGATGGTGTCGCCTCGCAATAATCACTCTCTTTTATTTTTAGTGCGGGAAAAAGCATACATAGGGAGGCAAATAGTGCAAGTGTTGCAATGGCAAGTTGTAATGCGAGAGCATTGTCGGTTATAGAAAAGAGCGATTTAAATAGGTTCCCGATATTTGGAGCCTGCGAAGCAAGAATTATCCCTAGGGCATAGGTAATCGAAATGTAGGTAGATAGATTGAGTTTCTCATCTGAGGTGTGTCCTAGCTCAGGCAGGAGTGCAAAATATGGAGTAACATAGACTGTTAAAAAAAGGTAAAACAAAGACTGAGCTGTAAAAAGCCAGAAAACATTTAAGTAGCTTACCTTATTAACAACCGGAAAAAACATCATTACACAAAAGACTGCTGCAGGTATGCTACCAGCGATTAAAAATGGGATTCTTCTGCCGTTTTTACCTTTCCATCGATCACTCATGTTAGCAATCAATGGATCTGTTACTGCATCCCAAAGTCTACCGGCCGCTGCAAGTATCGAGATAATGTTTAACACAACTAGGAATGTTATCTGAGGAATGTAGCTCTTTATACCGGCATTTTCAGGTGGTATATAGAAATAGACAAGTTGAAGACCAATTAAATTAACCAGAGTTGACCAGCCGAGCTGTCCAATAGAATATGTGATCTTTACAGAGACGGGCAGTTTTTGTTTTGTCATTTTGTGTCCTTTAAATGTATAATTTTCTAGTCTTATTGTGGAGTTGGGTCGACATAGTTTTCATCCTTAATGCAGAATCCAAATCTATAATCAACCGAGTTTTCTTGTATCGTGAAGCCAGTGAACCCGGCAAATCTACCATCTGGATCCATAATAATAGTTGTAATGCCACTTTCCTCCGGTAGTACAAATGAACCGTAACAGTTGTTTGCACTCTTTACGATATTGGATGATGCGGTGTTATTGTTTGATATAGTTGCAAATTGAGTTACAATTTTTGCTATTCCGCCCGGGCTGTTATCTGATGATAAATCATTTGTTGGTATTATCATAAGCGGTCCAAAGAGTGGAGTAGCGGTTTGAGTAGATTCATTATCATCATAACCTTCTACAAAAAAATTATCTGATTCGGAGTAGATTTTAATTTTGATAGGTTGAATTGAAGAATTTGTTACAGAGTTAGTAGAATCTGTAGTATAGTTATATAGAACAGAATAATAGACACCATTCCAGTCCGCATTCCATTCTTTAATCCCATAGTTTTGAGGTATAAACAAACCTGAGCCCCCACCTTGATCAGCACCAAAATTCACTATGTTTGTTCCGTTTTCATTACCGGCAAAACTAACTCTGTTATCCCAGATGTCACTATCAGCATAGAAGTAAGTTGAGTGAGAAAGAGGATCGTATAGAAAACTGTCGACCTTAACGAAATCACCTTCATTTATATCATTTATTCCATTGGTGTAACCAGCCCATTTTTCATGTTCTGCTCGTTGGCTATATGCGGCTCCATACAATAGGCCTTCTCCTGATGCATTGTCAAATGCAGCAAAACCGGTATTCATATCATGGTCAACAGATTCATCATCAACAGATTCATCATCAACAATAAATCTCATCCAATTGTATGCCTTATCATAGAAAGTAGATTTATCAACTTTCTCTTTGATCACGGCATAATTCGGATTACCGAGCGGCTTCTCATTAACATCAAACAACACAAAGAGCAGAGCAGTGTCTTTGAATTCAACAAATCTGACATACTTAGGTTGTCCCTCAGTGGCACTTGGATCAATGATAGCATTATATACTATTGATATACCTGTGGTGTTTTTATAACCTTGATCAATGCCAAATGGATATGGACCAAAAGTTTCACTTGTGGAATGATCAATTTTTGTTACAGTTGAATTTGTTCTATCAATTTTTACTTCAATGAAATGGCCTGACGGGTCACTTCCACCATAGATGGCTACAACAGGGTCAGGTTTATTAGGGTCTGTTTGTTCACATCCAGTATAGATAATTGTTTGAGCGATAATAGTAACAAGAACTAAGTACATAAAAACATTAGTTACTTTCATAGAATTCTCCGTAAAAAAAATAAATTATAATTAATTATATCCTAAAATAATCAAATATTCAAATAAAATTGTAAGTAAAATTTAAAATATAATTACGAAAATAGTTTTAGTAAAAGCATTTAAAAACACGGGAAAAAGTAATTAATACTTTACAAGTCGTTAAAAATATTATAGTGTTCGTTATGAACAAAGACGAAATGAACATTGTTAATAAAATTAATAATAAGAAACAACCAAATGTTAGTGTATTTAACAAGAACATCATCAGTGATACGCATGATGCAATTGTTAGAACTATTAGAAGGGAAAATATGAATCCACCAAACAAACCTACTCAGGCACAGTCAAAATTATCCTCTAAAGCAGAAGTCGTAAAATCGGCTGATGTTAAAGTAAGGCAAGCAATTAGTGATCTGGTAGTTGCACTGTGTGAACTAGGTGATAATGAGATTGCCGTAAAACTAATAAGTGATCACATATTTTTACTCAGGGATGTCTTTGATAATTTTGATGCCGAGATGAAAAAATGAACCGTCTGATGGGTATTGATTATGGTAATACCCGGGTTGGCATTGCAATTACAGATCCACTAAGAATTACAACTTCAGGCTTTGCAACACTGATTAATGATGAAACATTACTTGAAAATATCAAAGAGATAGTTATCCAAAAAGAAATTTCTGAAATAGTTGTTGGACTTCCATACGATCAGAACTCTGAAATTGGTCCGCAGGCTCGAATTGTTATTGACTTCATTTCAGACCTTGTAAAATTCCTAAAAAACTCTAATATCACTTTGAGAATATACGAACAGGATGAGAGGTATTCTACAATTGAAGCCAAGACAATAATGAAAAGTGTCAAGGTAAAAAACAAGAATATAAAGAAAGAGCTTGATCAGGTCGCTGCCTGCGGAATACTAAGGGATTTTATGAACTCTAGAACAAAGAAAGAGTTGGTCCTGCCAGATTTATCATAGATTAGACTATTGGTTTTAATATTTATTCCAAAGAGTTATTTCTGTTCTTTTAAAAAATTGGTTTGAATGAAATACTACTTTGCCATAAAAGAGCATCTTCTACATAAATCCTCGTAGGGCTTGCGGTCAGAGAAACTTCTATATATGTTTTTAAATCTCTCCGATTGTATTATATCTGATAAGTTTTGATCAAAGATAGAACCGAGATTTATGACACCGTTGCTGTCCAGACAACAGGGGATGACTGTACCATCAGATAGTATCCCGATATGAGTTCTGGTTCCGTAACAAAAACCTTTCAGATTGCAGATAGGATCATTCAACTCAGGCCATTTAAACTCATCATCAATATGAATATGAAGCTGTCTATTAATGGAGAATTTTCGTTTATATGTAATATCCTGAGGTTGGATCTGTGTATTGAAGTTATTATTAATTGTATCTAGAATAAATTCTGTAAAGGCAGAGTTGACTGGTTTATTCCAGAGTCGAAAATTTATATGAATGTTCGTATCTAAAAGAGTTTTCTTTGAAAATTCTATAATGTCGTTCATATGCGAAGTATATTCCGGCTGTGAACTAAGGCTATGAAGTGAAAAATGAATAATCCTTAATGCCCTACTTTCAAGAAGTATTTGAGACCTGGCTTTTATGAGTGTCCCATTTGTAACGAGGTTAACCTTAAGATGATATTTGTCACAGAGTTCCAGGATTTCATATATATTGGGATGAGTTAAGGGTTCGCCCTTGACATGAAGATTTATATACTCTGTGTGTCCATATATTTTGTCTAGTATATGCTTAAAAGACTCTCCTGAAATATAATGTTTTGTCTTCTTTACATCAGAGCAAAAACTGCACTTGAGGTTGCAAATATTGGTAATCTCGATAAAAATGGACTTAAATTTTTTCACTAAAACCTGCTATAATTAAAAAATGAATAGTGATAATATTATCATTCTAATGAAAGATTATTAAAATAAAATGATGAAAGCTCGTTCTGAAACCAAAAAAAATATATGCCGCAAGTCACTGCTGATAGTAGAACACCTTTAAATATTAATGAAAACAGAGTTCCCCCATTTCCTGCGAATCTAAAATGCCGTTCCATATACCCGGTATTTTTGCACATAAAACTATCTATTTTGACTCTAGCCCATGGATAGTAGATGCCAAATGTTATAATAGTTAGAAGTATTTGTCCCAAATATAACGAAAAGACTTCACCACCTGTTGCATTAAATGAAAAATGTACACCGTCATATTTGCTGTTCTCAATAAAATAACGAGTAATATTTACATATGCCCATGCTGCATAGATTCCTAGAGTTACTATTGTTAAGACATAGCTGATGAAGATGATACTAAACAGCTTGCCGCCAGTGATCTCTGTTAAAAAAGGCTTGTTATCAAGGGTAATTTTTTCGCACATAAATTTTTCAATATTAACTATTGCCCATGGAAGGTAGATCCCGAGTGTTATAGATACAAGTAATATTTGAATTAAAAATAGAATAAAAAGCTCGCCACCCTTACCTTCAAATGAAAATCGTCTTCCATCAATAGTTAAATGATCGCAATAGAATCTTACTATTTTAACAATTGCCCAGGGGTAATAGAAACCAAGTGTCAGTATTGATAATAAAATCTGTACAAAAACGGTACTAAAGTACTCAGAGCCTTTGGCATCATAGTGAAATTTTCCAAACATAAAATCCTCCTTTTAAAAACATCTATTATTTAAAGCTACCAATTAAAAGATCTCTTTGTAATAAAGAGCCTCATAAATTAGTTAATTACTAAATCTAATAAAATATCACAAATCAAGAAAAAGTTCTAAATTTATGTTTCGGGGTTCTACCGGTCGCATAATGGAGGGCAATAAGAATGCACAATCCACAGATCGTATTTTGCAGCCTATTTACAGTGATTGGATCAATTCCCCTTGTGTTTAGAATATGTAATAATTTAGCATAATCGGTTCGTTTTCGTTTATAGTAGTCAATTGTAAGTATGATTGATGCACAAAGTGACCACCATGCAGGAATAAGCAAAAAGTTATTATGTTTGAGAATATATAAAACAGTAAAGGAGGTGAATAATATAAAAAAGAATAAAACGGGTACATTTATAATAAGATGTGTTAAAAATGGCCTGCTTACTTGTGTTTTATTCATACAAATATTTTTAAATAAAAAATAAATAAAATCAATAAATAGTTAAAGAAATTTTAAAGAAATTTATTAAAAGGTTAATATCTTAGTTGTTGGCAAAAACTGTACATTGATTTCTACCGCCTTCCTTACTTAAATAGAGGGCAGAATCAACATTTCTAAGTATTTCTGATATATCAGAGATGCTCTCATGTGAGATATTAATCAATCCCATACTGGCGGTTGTTGAAAGATTCTTGCCATAGTATGGAATACTTATCTCTGATATAGACTTTCTCATTCGCTCTGCTGTCTCATGTGCATAATCCGGATCACACTCTACGAGCATAAGTATAAATTCTTCACCTCCAAATCTTGCAACAACATCCTCATTTCTAACTGACCTCATCAAGGTTGCTGCGACCTCCTCAAGAAGAATATCACCAGCCAGATGTCCATGTGTATCGTTAAACTTCTTAAAGTGATCGAGATCAAGCATTATTACGGCAATTTTAGTTTGATATCTCTTGATTCTAGAGAGTTCCTGACTTAGGCGTCTGGTAAAATAGCTATGGTTATAGAGTTTTGTTTTTTGATCTACAGTTGCTCGAGAGTAATTGATAATATTCTGAAGGCTGATAGAAGTAAATTTCATAAGCTGATTGATATATGAAAGTTCCTTCTCTGAATATTTATCACCGACAACCTTCTGACTTACAACGATAAAACCATATGAACCCTCTTTTCCCATCAGCGGGATTATAACCTCAGGATTAATACTGTTAAAAATGTCTGTTGTTTCTTTATTATCTACCAAATTTTCGAAGGCTTCAAATGTTAAGGAGGACGAAAAAAGGTCAAATACCTTCTTATATGGTTTGAGCGAGTCTACTAAAATGGGCGAATCTGTTCTTTTCATATTTGTGTAACATATAGAATTAATCTTTTCAGGATGAAAGTAGTCTTGAATGTAAAATACAAGGTATGATGGAATAAATTTATCTAGAAACTTGGTTATTACATATTCTACCAGATCATCGATTGTATTTTTTTCAAATATCTGAACAGCATCATAGAGTAGTAAGTCCTTGTCTCTAAGTGCAGTCCGCAATTTCTGTATCTGTTCAGTAATGCCTGCTTCGTTAAGTTTATTAATCATCTCCATATCGGGACTACTCATGTGTTACTCCAAAATAAATAAAAGCTATATTCTTTAAAAAAAAATCCAATCAATATAACTGTGATAGAACAATTTATTGCTAAATAGTATTGTTTTTAGTATTTTTTTAGTATCGCTCTTTTTAGTTTCGTTCTAAGTATCGTTTAGTAATACTGATCGACATGTTGTTGCGGTTACTAAAAAAAACTGCCCTTACGGGCAGTCTAAATATATCAATGAAAATTAACTGAAATTAAAAATTACTGCTCCAATTACTATCAAAGAGCCAAATCCAAAGTAGATAAGCTGAAGTTTCCATTGAAATTTTGCCCATGTTGTCCAGTCCATTCTAGCTGCAGCAAGCGACCCCATCAAAGCTCCGGAGGTAGGAACTATCATGTTGGTAAAGCCATCACCAAGTTGGAATGAAAGACAAGCGATTTGTCTTGAAATCTGAAGTTGATCTGCAATTACAGATAATACAGGAACTATTAACCCAGCCTTTGCAGAGCCTGAGGTAACAAAGAAATTGAAAATCGCTGTAAATAGATACATCATCCATGCACCAATCACAGATGGAAACATCTTGAGAGTAGAACTTACACCATTAATCATCGTATTGAAAACTGTCATATCTGCTGACTGATCTCCACCAAGTACAAGTATTACACCCTTAGCTAAACCTACTATTATGGCAGCTGATATAATATCCCTTACACCATCCTTAAAAGATGAAGCTATATCATTTACAGTCATATTATTCATCTTGAATATCACACCAATCACACCTGCTGCAAGACCGACTGTAAAAAATACAGTTGCAATTTCTGCTATATAATAACCATTACCAGCACCATAACCTGTAACTCCCCAAACTATCCAGACTATTCCCGCTACAAGAGAGAGTAGAACAAGTGCATGAGATAGACCAAATTTTACATGAATGCTTTCAGTATGTTTAATATCATTTCTGAAATAAGCATCACTTGCATAACTTAGTGACTTTAAAGGGTCTCTTTGAACTTTTAATGCATAAAGTGTTACCCAAACAATTGAGAATAAAAGGAAAAATACATATAGGCCGACTCTTACCTGCCAACCTGACATGATAGGAATCCCTGCAACACCCTGTGCTACAAGTAGAGAGAAAGGGTTCTGCCATGAAGTTGCAAAACCAACCTGAGTTGCCCCATAGGTTATCATTACACCTACAATACCATCATAACCCAGTGCAACAACAAGAGGAACAACTATCATTGCAAATGCAATAGCCTCTTCACCCATTCCAAACACAGCTCCACCAAGGGAGAATACCAGAAATAAAATTGGAATTACCAGAATTTTAAAACCCTGTATCTTCTTTATTACGGCTAATATACCGGTCTCAATAGCACCTGTCTTAATAATAATACCAAAAGCTCCACCTATAATAATGATAAATATAACTATACTTACCATGTCTTTAAGTCCGTCAAAAGGGAACTTCAAAAAGCCGCTACTGCTACCCGAATCAGCATCAAAATTGAATATTGATAAAGGTTTAACTAGTTTTTTACCATTATTATCGGCAACTAAGGAGTTATCTTTCTTAGAAAATTTGCTTACAAAACTTTCGGCATCAGCAGACCCTCTAACAGCTTCACCATTATTTGCCCTTGCAAGTGATCTGACTGCTCTTTCATTTGAAGGATCAATTCCTTTAATTGTAAGAGTAGCACCTTTTCTGTTTATGAGTTTTTCTGCCTCTGCAACATCATCGAGACCAAAAATCGGCATAAGGCCTTCGGCTATTCCTGTGATATTGATAGGATTTTCAGATTTTTCTTGAAAAACTACCTGCTTTTTAGAATATTGTCCAACCGGTACAACAAAAGTTGACAACCATGCAATTACAATAATACCAAAGATTATCACATAGGTGTCAGGCATCGTGAATTTAAACTTTTTTTTGGATTCCGACATAATTCCTCCTGTTAACAAAAACGAAAAATATAATTTTTTATTGAAAGCCTATAAAGGACTAACTTTTCTATATTACAATTTTTTTTTTTAAATGCAAGTAAAATTTGTCAATAATATTAAATTTTTTTTTTAGAATCTTACTAATAAATGAATACTATGATATATAGAATTATAAATGAGGTGTATAATGAGCAGAGTTGTTTTGCTAACTGTCTTTGGAAATGACAAGCCGGGTATTACAGCCGCACTGACAGGCGAGCTTTCAAGACATGAAGTCCGGATATTGGATATGGGGCAATCGGTTATACATAACGCTCTAAGCCTTGGTATGCTTCTGCATATTCCTGAGACCTCTGAGAATAATCCTATATTAAAAGATCTTCTATTTAAAGGTCATGAGCTTGGCTTGACGGTTAAATTCGATCCGGTCTCTATAGATGAATATAACGAATGGGTGGCAGGGGGGGGGCGGGATAGGCTGGTTGTAACAATTCTTGGTGAATTTATTACAGCAAGACAGATCTCTGTGATATCAAATGCTATAACAAATAATGGTCTAAACATTGCATCAATCACGAGACTTACCGGACGAATCCCCTTGAACAGTACAAATGCCGGTGGTAAGTCCTGCATAGAGATGCTGCTTAGAGGGAAACCGATTGACATTGACAGGCTGAGATGTGAATTGATGGAAGCCTCATCAGAGTGTGGGGTAGATGTGGCATTTCAACAAGACAATATATATAGAAGAAACAGAAGACTGGTGGTCTTTGATATGGATTCTACTCTGATACAATGTGAGGTAATCGATGAACTTGCTAAGGAGGCCGGTGTAGAGAGTGCGGTTTCTGATATCACAAAGAAGGCGATGATGGGGGAGTTGGATTTTAACGAAAGCCTGAGGACGAGACTCTCCTATCTGAAGGGGTTAAAAGTATCTGTACTTGAAAAAATTGCCCTGAGACTGCCCTTAACAGACGGTGTAGAACGGTTGATGATTAATTTAAAGAAGATGGGCTATAAAACCGCCATCCTTTCAGGCGGATTTACATATTTTGGTAACTATTTAAGGGATAAACTTGGGTTTGACTATGTCTTTGCAAATCAACTTGAGATTAAAGATGGCTGTCTGACAGGCAATGTCTTAGGTGAAATAGTAAATGCACAAAAAAAGGCGGACTATTTAAAAGAGATAGCTCAGAGAGAGAATATTATGCTTGAACAGTCTATTGCTGTTGGAGATGGGGCAAACGATCTGCCGATGCTTCATACTGCGGGACTTGGGATTGCGTTTCATGCAAAGCCCCTTGTGCGTCAAAACGCCAAGCAGTCTATTTCTAAGTTCGGGCTTGACGGGATCCTCTATTTGTTGGGGTTTAGCGACCGTGAAATGATCTGAGATATTTTAGCTGAACTCTAACCATACTCTAACTGTACTATATAGATAAATGAGATGTAAATAAATGCGACACCTTGTTTTTACCCACTAGCGGGACTATAATAACGATCTGTTTGCAAATAATGATTGAGGCAACATAAAAACCATTTATTAAATTGACATATATTATAATTGTTAGTATTATTCGATGAATTCAGAGATCTAAAATTCCTGACACCGGATGGAGCAGCAGATGCCGAATGTGTTTTCAAAAAAAAATATTCTACTGACAATTATAATTGTTTTTTCTATACTAATTTTAGCCGGTGGTATTTTTACGGTTTCTGTATATATTGAGTTTCTATCGAATAGGAATTTTATATTTGACAAGCTCGATGCATTTTCACAGGCATTAAAGTATGGCTCTGAGACGGAGGAGATGCTTGGTGTTGATGGAAAAAGGGATCGGGCGGATGATTTTACTATCGTCTATGACAGGAACAAAAAGATAATAACCAAATATTCTCCTGAAAAATACCGCCTTGTGCCGATCAAACAACTTCCATACTATCTGACTAATGGATTTATGCTCTCCGAGGATAGGAAATTTTTTGAACACAACGGGTTTAATTATCAGAGGATTATTCTTGCCGTATTTAGAAATATAATTACTCTCGGTAAGTCACCCGGCGGATCAACAATATCTCAGCAGCTTGCAAAGATTTTATTTACTAAACATGAACGAAACATCAGAAGAAAGGGCTTTGAGTTTTTTTGTACTCTCGAGCTTGAAAAGCGGTTTTCTAAGGAAGAAATTCTTCAGATATATCTTAATTCTATCTATATGGGGCATGGTGTGTATGGAATGGCAGATGCAGCACGGTTCTATTTTGGGAAGGATGCCTCAGATCTGACACTTGCGGAGTCAGCACTGCTTATAGGAATGAACAGGTCTCCTGAGCGGTACTCTCCGATTAGAGACAGGAAAAGAGCTATCTATATACAGAAGGTTATCACCTCTCTCTTTGTGCGTGAAAAATATATAGATAGTAAAGAGGCTCTCTATGATATAGAACGAATGTGGCAAAAAGTTGATGAGGCCGGGACCAAGGGAGTTCAGTCGCTTTGGAGAGCAGAAACTAATAATTCAGGCTATCTGACTGAAATTGTACGACAGATTCTATCTAAGGAGTTTGAATTCGATGATGTACTATCAAGAGGTCTTATAGTAGAAACAACATTTGATCTTGACAGGCAACGGCTTGCTGAAAAGGTGATTGCAGAAAGAATGGCACAGATCAAGGAATATATAAGGAAGACGGTTAAGGATCGTAACCCGCCTGTTCTGACAGATGTTGAGATCGAACAGCTTGAGACCTCATTTTCATCTTTAGATTTTAGAACCGGGGAAGTTCTGGCAGTGGTCGGTGGAACAGGCTTCAATTTTAGCAATCAATTTAACAGAGCACTCTATAGCTATAGGCCCATAGGGTCAACCGTCAAGTCATTTGTCTATGGCATGGCATTGTCGGATAGAGTATTAAACGGACTCTCTATTAATCCGTTTACAAAGTTTAAGGATGAAATAAAGACCTACAAAATATACGGTAAGGACTATAGACCATTAAACTATTATGCAAATCACAAATATGGTGAAATGGTTACTCTCTATGATGCACTTAAGAGGTCGCTTAATACAATTTCAGTTGAAGTGATGAATCAGATGGACGATTATCAGTCAGTTGCAGATATCATCGTTGCTGCCGGCATGATTAAAGATCCTAAGAGGGTTCCGGCTGTCCTGTCGTTGGCATTGGGAACCTGTGAGATGTCTGCCTATGAGGTGGCTACAGCCTATAGTATTTTCCCGAGGGGCGGGTCTTCAGTAACGCCATATATGATACGAAAGATTTCAGACTCGAAGGGGTTTGTCTATTACGATGTAGACCGAGAGAATAATCCCTATTTTGGCGGTGTATTACCCGTTAGAAATACTGAGCAGAAACATTTGGTTACTCCCGCCGCCGCCTATGAGGTTATGCAGATGATGCGGGCTGTCTTTGATAACGGCGGCACAGGGTATTGGGCTAGAAATAGTATAGGGCTTAGCGTGCCGGCCTATGCAAAATCGGGAACATCTCAGGATTTCAGGGATAACTGGTTTGTCGGTTTTACTGATAAGGAAACCTCCGCTGTATGGGTCGGTTTTGATGACAATAAATCCCTTGCTGTCCCCGGCTCTATGACTGCAAGCTATATCTGGTGTGCCTACAACCAGGCTGTTTCTGATTTTAGGGCAGTAACAATTGATAGACCAAAAAATATGCGTCTGGTAAAGATCTGCCTTGACTCAGGCCTCCTGGCTGCAACCGAATGCTCAAATACTACTGACTTTTTCTTTGATAATGACGGTACATTACCGGAGAGATGCTATATTCATTCGGGATTTGAAACGGAGTTTAACCGATGAGAGGATTTATTTTTGCACTATTAAGACCGTTAAATTTTAGAATGTTAAATTTTAAAGAGATTACTTTAAAACAGAATTATTTAAAGCACGATAATTTAAAACACAATAAATCTGGAATTTATAGACATAGATTTTTAAAAATCTCCCTAACAGTAATAATCCTGCTGTCTGTAATAAACTCTTGTGGTAGAGTAAAGAAAACAGACCTGATAATCTATGGTAATAATATCTCAGACCAGCCGGATAACAATACGATAAAAAACTCAACAAACTTTAAGATAACAAATACGCTTGTAGGTTTTTTTAATAACACAGGTTCAAATGAATCGGGTGCTACAGGTGGCGGGATTGGAGACAGGGATTATTATAGGCTGGAATTTCCTGATATAAGATCATCGTACAGGGTGATCTGCACATCTGTTCCCGGTATAGACTACAAATTGACTGTACTTACAGGTGAGGGGCGTGCATTGTATAGTGTTGATGCCGGCAGAAAAGGGGAAGCCGAACGAATATGGGATCTCTATCCATCAGAGAAGTGGGATACGATCTTACTTGTAGAGTCGAAATACGGGTTTAATGAGAGAGTTCCGTATATAATAAATTTTATCAATAACGGGATAGATAATCGTAATGAAAGGGAGCCTAACAACTCAATTGATGAGGCAGAGTTTATTGGAATCCCGGGTATCAGAAGAGGATTTATAGCTCCTGCAAATGATATTGATTATTATATTATTCGAGCAGGTGATCAGATCAAGGATTTCTCAGTAAGAGTAGAAACACTCTCATATCTAGACATAAGTTTTACAATAATAGACACCTCAAATAATATGAGTAAAACCATTAATCAGTTTGGCTGGGGTGGAAATGAATATTTTGGGTATCTTGCAACAGGTAAGGGTGATCACATCCTACAGGTAACTGGCAATACTCGTCCGGGGGAAACAAAGGATCCGATTTACTACATATATATAGAAGAACATCAACCGCTAGATAACAAATATTTTGAGAGAGAGTTTAATGATACTATTGAAAAGGCCGCCTCTATTATAAACAATAGCGAGATGGCAGGTGCTTTATACCCTGAGAATGATATAGATTATTTTTTCTTTGATTCTTTATATAATAATGCTAATGTAAGCATATCCCTATCATCTATTAAAGGGCTTGATACTGTCATGGAGTTATATAATCATGACGGTATACCACTGGATAGTTCTGACAATAATCCTGTAGACGGTTCAGAGGAGTTGGGTACGAAGGTTAAGGATAAAGGTAGATATTATATCAAACTCTACGCAAAAAAAGGTTCATCTGTATTAGCCTATAATCTATATTTTAATATAAGGTATTAGTATGTTTATTGTAGTAGTTGTATTTATTGTAACAATAATTCTCTTTCTTCTCTTTGTATTATTTAAGGGTAAATTTTCCGGTGGAAATAAGGCTATTCGACACGGCTCATCTCTTGAGGAGTCGGGTAAACTGCATGAGGCACTTGCACATTATGATCAGATGATGAATAGAGGTAATGTTACAAAGGAGTTAAGGTGGAAAATAGCATCAGTTGCACTTAAGTTAAATCTTGTTTGGGTAACCTTTGAAATGATAACTTTAACGGCT
>CAYYKD010000001.1:134964-173276 GCA_964471825.1 uncultured Spirochaetales bacterium | reverse complement strand
AAGAAAGAGTTAAGTATTATTATTGGTACTATGGTGCCGCCGGAAGGTGTGCCGATGTCAGAGGTGAAATTTCATATGGCACAGTGCTATTTGAAGGGAAACGAGTTAAAACTTGGTTATCTTGAGCTTCTAGACATAGATAGGATGGATCCCGGCAACGCTCTTGTCCATTTTGAGCTTGGTAAAATATATGCCGGCCAAAGATTGACCGCTAAGGCAATAACCTCATTTGAGAAATATCTGATTGACTACCCCGGTTCAGCAGAGGGCCGATATTGGCTTGCAAGAGCCTACCTGGATGCCGGTGTCCCCAATAAGGCCTATGCCGAATTTGAAAAGGTAATTAACTATAAATATACAGATGAAGGGTGGGTCTATTATTATATCGGCCTTCTTGCACTCGATCAAAAGAAGGCAACTGTTGCACTTCAAAATTTTACGGCTATTCTTAAAATGGGCATTACAAATTCACGATTATTGTCCGAAACGCACCGCTGTATTGCACTCTGCTATAAGGAAAAGGGGCTTATTGATGAGGCATTAACGAGCTTTGATCAGTCAGAGTTTTACAGCAAATCCGGCCTAAAAGATGGTGTTAACAAGGATCTTTTGTTTGATCAAGGCCTAATGTATTATAAGAAAGGCGATAACCAGAGAGCATTAGAGAAATTTCAGCGATTGAGAATAGTTGATAACAAGTATAGAAATGTCGAAAAAATAGTATTTAATCTGATGAAAATAATTAAGGGCGACCCGGATGCACCGAGTGATGCAATAGGGGGGATAGCCGAATCGTCAAGTTATGCCTCTAAGATATTAAGAAGGGGGATATTGTACTCATCGATTAGAATTGAGATTGACAGTTCATCTGTCTCTGACAAATCCTCATCGCCAACCTCATCAAACAGCAAAAATCACCCATCAATGACCGGTAATCGCCGACTATCAGTTGAGGATTTTATATCAATGCCGATAAAAGACTATAAAGAGGTCTCGCGAAAATTACTAAGTGTATTTGGCGTTACCTTGAAAAATGAGATTAGGTTTGCCGGTGATCAGGACTATATTGATGGAAATGCCATAAATTTTATTGTTGTTCAGTCAAATTCGGCAAAACCGGAGCCGATGGTTTTAACAATAAGAAGATTTAAGGAACCAATAAGTGAGCTTGCCATAAGTAGGTTTATCGATTGGATTAAAGATGAAGGTGTCTCAAAAGGGGTCTTTATCGGCACTAATGTCTTTAGTACACAGGCATTAAAAACTGTACAGAGCCACCCTAACATAAAATTTATTGATCGGGGCGGACTTGCAAAAGTATTGGGGAGGCTATAGTGAAAGGTAGATATGTGTTTTTTACATTGTCCCTTGTAATAATTATCGGATTGTTTGCGTTTATGTACTACATAGGATTTTTAAATCTGGTTGCAAGTGAATCTGAATTCCTGCAAAAGTACACATGGTTAGAACTAGGCAAACCGGTTTTTTCGTTTATGTATCTCATAGTGTTGACAATCATTTTTATCCTGATCCTATCTATAATGGTTAGATTGATTATCTCACTAAAAGGTGATGCAGTAAGGTTCACCTCAGTTGATATAGATGATCTATCAATAAAAGTTAATGAAGCTCAGTTTACGGTAAAAGAACCCATAAATATTGATAAGGGGGATGAGACTCCGGCAAAAATCGATGATGATACAGAAAACTATAGCTATAAGATCAATGAACTGGAATTAGAAAATGAGATAGAGGAAAAATTGGATAGAGCATATAGGGATATCTATTTAATGATAAGAGAGATAGGCTCCTGCACCTCTGTAAGTGATCTTTTTGAAAAACTTCTTCAAAAAGGAGCGATGCTCTCCGGATCTAAGAGAGGCTCGATAATGATAGTCGATAAATCTAAGGAGCTTACTGTATTTAAGACCCTGGGATGGAAGGAGAGTGAGGCAAATAAGATCTCCTCTATTAGAATACCACTCGGCGAAGGTGTTTCCGGTTTTGTGGCAGCAGAGAATAAAAGGGTATTTGTAACAAATGTTGAGACATATAAAGACTTTGAATTTAAATATAAGGAACAATACTCATCAAAAGCGTTTATCTCTATGCCTATATCAGGGATCAAGAGAGTCGTGGCAGTCTTGAATATTACTGAAAACCCACGCGGATATTATACTATGGGAGAGATGGAAGCTCTAAATATTCTGACCTATTACTGTGCAAAGATATTTGAGTTGATACAATTAAAGAAAAAAACTACACCTGAAAAATAATGTGAGTGTAACTCTTGCCTGTAAAAATAATATAGTATAAGTATAAAAAAATAATAAGCATAAATAAATTAAAAAGATAAAAAAAAGATAAAAAAAGATAAATAATAAAATGATTAAACAAAATGGAGAAATATGATGAAACAGACAGCACAGTTAGACATAGTAGTATCATTTGTAAAAAAGGATAGGGTGGTTATACATCCGAATGACGGCTTTGACATCGGTTTGATCGCCCTCTCAAATCCGGTAAAAATGTTTATGAATTGTAACGACGGTCAGTTTCTAGAATCAACGGTTGATCACTCTATAGTTGATCTTTCACTCTTAAATGAGTGCAAACCCGGAACGATTCAAATGCATAAAACTATCTGGGAAAAGCTCGGTAAACCACCTAAAATCGTCGTAAAATACCATGATGGTAAAATAATGCTTGTAAAATAATAGCCTCGTTGTACATAAAGGCGACACAACATTAATTAATGCATCAACAGCATTGCCGGTTATTATTTCTAAAAATATATAATAATTGTGTTAAAATTACACATAGGTATTTTACCCATGGCTGTTAAGGACTACTCCCTATTGCCATATGTAAAAATTATCCCTATAATGTGAGTTAGATGTAATCGTACATTTGTTTATCGGATGAAATAATTACAATTTAAGGAGGTTGTCGTTTTTAGTTTGCTGCATTTGTAAATATTTTGGTCAATTGTTTAGAAGTGATTAATGCTGTGTAAAAAAATTATAAAGTTTTATTGACTTTCAAAAAAATATTTTATACAGTTAAGTAAGTTTTAATCGAAATAAATTTAAAAGAAAGGAGTGAGTTAAATGAAGCGGTGCTTTAAAATTCTTCTGACAGCGGTGGTTGTTTTTTCAACAACATCTGTTTTTGCTCAGTATAAGCCAATTTTTAAAGAACAAGTTGGTTATACGGAGTGGTATTTTGATGAACTGGGGAGAAGTATTACAATTGATATTGGAGTAACAAATCCGTCACACCATATATATGGTTATTTTGCGGATGCGGTTTTACCAATAGAATTTATGATACAGTTTCCTGTTCACGAGGTTATTCAGCTTGCATTTTTTGGTTATTTTTATAACGCAACTAATGCTAATTCTCACGAGATTTATAATTTGCCCACAGGAGCATATAAAAAATTAAATCTTTCGGATAGTCCTAGCACATTAATGGTGAGTGACTGGGCAAATATTAGAAATGAATTTGTTACTTTTGTTGGTTATACTGGTATTGAAGGGTTGAGCCTAGGTTTTTATTTAGGCGGTGGTGTTAATAGAGACGGCTATTCAGAGGCTGTTGAAAAAGATATGTTTTCATCAAGATCAGAAGATGGTGAATTTAGTGCAACAGTAAGTAGTGGTTTTGCTTTTATTGAAACAGGTTTTGGTTTGTTTGCAAATGGTTCTTTATTTGATGACAAACTTACTTATTTAGCTGTAGAGCAGACATTTCAGATTAAGTTTTTAGGTACTAATGATGTTTTTAGTATGAATACGGGATACTCGAACACAACGATAAAAAAAGTCAAAAACTCAGTAACCAAAAAAGATGAGTTTGATGAGAGGGTTGTATTTGACTGGATGAGCATTCAGTACTGGGGTTTTATCGAGCCTTTTATTGAACTCTACGATTATGTTTTATTGTTTGGTGATGTTAAAAGTTTTAGACTAAGGCCGTCTTTAGGATATGAGGCTGTTTTTCATATACCAATTGAACTATCAGTCGATGAAGATGGAAAAGGTGCCGGTGCAGTAAAAGATTATACTGCATTCTATAATACTTTATATGCAAGACCGGGAATTGAGATCGACTTGAGGCCTGATAGTGCTCACAGATTTAGAGTTAGATATGCTACATCTTACACAGGTGGATTTGCAGAGTATTTTAACACCTCAAATGGTATTAAGAGTGATATAGTAAAAACTTATACTAATACTATTGGTCATGAGATAAGACTAAAATACAGTGTTAGATTTCCAAAAGTCTTGAGAATTGATCCTGAGATTACATGGAAAATTGAACAAGCATTTACTCAAAAACAAACAATTGATAATCAAGGAAGATTAAGAGATGATAAGTTTAGTCAAGTAATCTTCAATACTATATCAAGTAAACTTAGGTTAATACTTGACTTTAATGTTGTACGATTTTCCTGTTCTTGGAAACCGGCATTTGAAGTCTATTCTTCAGAGAATACAGGAACAGTTTTTGATACTAATGTGTTAAATTTAGCTAACTGGGATATAGTAATGTCTTTTAACTTTACCCCTAAGTAATTCGTTTTTTTAGTAAATTTTAATAAGGAGAATTAACAATGAAAAAGATTGTAGTATTAATGATGTTTATTTTTGCATCTATTCAATTTATAAACTCGCAACAAACATCTGGCACAGAGCCTGTTCTTGATTTAATTGATGGGAAATTTCAAACTATTAATGGCGGATATTTCAACTTCAAGAAATATGTTAAATATTATGCGCCCGGAAGAGATGTTATAATGGATCTTGGTTTTAGGAATTATGCAGGGGTTCCATGGGAAGGAACTAATACTTCCATAGGACAGAATTTTGTACCTGCTATAGAATTTTACACACAATTTCCAATTACAGAAAACATCTTGATGGGTGTGGCTGGATATTTCTACAATGTTAGTAATGCCGTGTCAACGCACACTAGACCATCTGACATCGATCCGACAAAGACAGCGAAGAGAGATCTTCAAGATTTGGGAAGAATATACGATGAGTTAACAGTATTATTTGGTGTTACTGCTATAGAAGATGTAGAAATGGGATTCTATTTGGGTGGTGGTATAAGATATAACAAATACTTAAGTGATACTTTTGATAAAGGTTATAAGTCATCTTTATCAAAAGATGAAAAAACTGTTGAAAAATCAGGTTTTGCTTTTATTAATCTTGGTGGTGGTGCAGAGATTAAGGGTAACAAATTTGATAATAAAATCGAAGCTCTAAGATTTGGACAGGAAATTAAAGTAAAATTTTTGGGAGAAGGCGATAATACTACTGATGGGGTATTTCGGATTAATGGACCGGCTTGGTCAAAAGGTGTTTCTAATACCTATACAAATGACGGAAAGCTTCAACAGTTTGAAGACTATAGATGGATGAGTATAGACTATAGCGGATGGATACAGCCTTTGATTGAAATATCAAATACAGATGGTTTAGATGTACTTGATTCGTTTATGCTACTTCCTGGTTTTGAGTATGGGGTTTCAGGCAATATACCAATTTTTTACAGTTATAGAGAGAGTGCTTCAGTTAAGAGAACTGATGTTACTTTAACAAACTTTAATGCTTTTGTAAGACCAAGCTTTGGTATACAACTTATTCCAAACTCTTCACACAAAGTTACACTTAGATATGCAGTTGGTTGGTCTGGTTCGTTTACGAACTATTTTATGACAACCAGTGGTGTGGATTCAAATAAGTTTGAAAATAACTTAAATACAATTCAACACGATGTTAAATTTACTTATATTATAACATTCCCTGCAATAGCATATTTAGAAATCAAAGCTGATTTTTGGGTTAAACAACAAATAGTTCAATCAATAGAAAAAACATCATCTGGTTCAATAATATCTGATTCTGCTCCATATTCAGTAGTAGCGGGTGTTAATCCATCATTAAAATTAGGATTACAGTTTGGAACTGTTAAATTAGTTCTTGGATGGATACCTCAGGTTATTATTTCTGACTTTAATAACAATAAAGTAAGAGGAAATATTGGAGATACTAATTTATTAAACCTTGCAAACTGGGATATAGCGTTTAAATTACAATTTGATCCTGCATCATTGTAATAAACTAAGATAAGGAGGAAATATGAAAAATAAAAGACATATATCTACTGTTCTAGTACTTATTGTAACAGCGTATATAGTTTCAGGGTGCATAGCTATTCCAACAGAAGTGGGGTTGCCTATTCTTCCATGGGCCGGCTTTACACCAATACTAAGCGAAGCAACAAGTGATGGATTCGATTTTTCTACCGCTACAGGGATATCTCTTGGGATGGGTGAGAAAAAGTTTATTAAATATTTTGTAGGTGAAGAGGATGTAGGGGTATATAGATTTTATGTATTAGACTATAGGAATCGAGGTGATTATAGCCCATTAGATTATCCAAGTCATTTTAAAAATCCAGTAAAAGATGCTGGAACATGGTGGGATAAATTCACCGGTTCGGTACAAATTACACTTTTTACACCTGCAGGTCTAACTCTTGAGGGAGTATCCAAGGATATAAACCTTGAAACAAATAATATTGTTAGTAAGTCTATAAAAAAATGGGCATCGTTTGAAAACATTAGATGTAGAAATAATGATGATAGTGATAATAGTACATTATGGTTTGTTGAGTATACAATAACAGATCCCGGTTTCTATTATATTCAATTAGAAACAACGCCCGGTTATATCAATGATGGTCCTTATAAGATCATTAAAATGTAAGTTGTTTTTTTACACTTAATAATTTGAGAGCTGTCAATTAATGACAGCTCTCTTTTAGTTAGCTTATGATCGTTGAAATATAGTCAATAGTTTGATGCTATTTAAGTTCATTGTTCAATTATTAACTTATATATCTTTTTTGTTGCTGATGTGTTAATGATAAAGTTTATCTTTATGATTTGAATTAATATGAATAAAGTAATAAATACTGATAGTCCATGCTACATTTCATAGATTAATATCTAACTCTATTTGATTGATTAATTTTGATTACATATTCTAAATTCTTGCTTACAACAATCAATTATTCAGTTATTTGAATATGAAATATGATGTAAACAAAACATTAATAAAGATGATTTTATTTTGTATATAACAATATTTAATTTATCTGTATATTTATATTATAACTATAGAGTTAAGATAACTAAAAATTAACTATAAAGATACTATCATAAAATTATATAATTATTCATGTATTAATTTGAGTATTTGTATTTGATGACTATTTGTGACAATCAGACAAAATTATAAATAAGTATATTGTATAAGTATTTAGAGTAATTAGATAAAGTTAGTATAGATGTAGAGGCGATGTAACTTGGTTAAACTAAAGTCAGTAATTAAATAAAAGAATATTTGTGTTTTGTTATAGTGTTACAAATAAAAAAGCCGTCCTTATAAAGGACGGCAATTAAAATAAAATATAAAACTAAGGTGTAACCAGAGTTTTTACATCAAATGTTATTGTTTCAGTAGCTGTGCCTTTTTGAATTGTCAAAGTTACTTCAACTTCTTCAGAAGCCGATCCAATTGTAACTGCTCCAACCCATTCTTTGTTTTCAGTGTCATTAGTAAATGATACAACATCAGCATTGTCAGAAGTAGCATCAATTATATCAGAACCAAAACCAAAAAGTGGATAAGCTATGTAAAAATCACCATCAACTGGAACAAAACCTTTAAAATCTTCATCTTCAGTTTCAGCTTCACCAGCAATGTCACCAGAAGTTGAAAAATAATTTCTATCTGCTTGTACATTGTCTACATCAGTAAAATCATTAGTTTCTTCAATCATAAAAGCAACTTTACCTTCTTCATAAATCGTAGAAGAAAATCCTCCGTAAACATATAGTTTAGTAACTCCGGCAGCTACAGGGTTTTGCATTTTCGCCCCATTCCCGGCTTTGGCTGTTAAATAATCAACAGTTGCTTGACATAACGCCTCGTCACCATCCGGTTTCAACCCAGTTGGTAAATTACAATTTGATGCATCATTCAAATAAGTAGGATCAAAAAGTGTTGTGGTAGTTCCCCATCCATCACCAACTTCTTCACCAGGAAGAGGGCTAATAGACATTCCAGTATAAGCATCAAAACTATATACTGTATAGTGTTTACCTGCTGTTACAGGGATATGACCAATTATAAATCTTTTGTTTTTGTAGTCATCGGTATTAGCAATAGACATATAGTAGTAAGTCCCTACTTTCAATGCTTTTGCATCCGTTGTTGTATCAGAAAGATCTGATAACTTTAGCAATACCTTTGAGTTGTCAACAGGTTTTGGTGTGTCCCCTCCGTCACACGAAACGCCAATAAGTATCATAGCTGTCATAGATATAGCAGCGATGATTGAAAAAATTCTTGTCTTCATAAAATAACTCCTTTTTAAAAATAATAATAATATAATATAACTTATAAATAGATTGTCAAGTATTTTTTTATTTTTTTTTATTCTTTTTTATCATTTGTGCATGACTATATTACCTGTCATATTAAAAACGGGTTTATTCTTTTTAAAAACTAAACAAACTATTTTAAGATGTTATTTAAAACAGAAAAAAATTAAAAAAAATCTAGGAGGAGGCATGGGTATAAAAATGGTTATATAAAAGGCACATGCAAAAGGCACATTCGAAGTACTATAATTTCGAAGTACTATAATAATTAGAGGTCAATCAGTTACTTGTAAATATTAGTTTAATAAAAAAAAATTATTGAAATAATTAATTGTTTGATGTATAGTAATTTAAAATTTTAAAATGAGGTGTATTAGATGCGGAAGACTATTATGTGTTTTATATTATTTGTATTTGTTTCTTTTTCTTGTGATTTAACTAATCCTGGAGGTACTGATAAGGATACAATTGCGCCTGAGATTAATAATAATATAGTTTGGTTTACTGATCTAACAGGAGACTCGGTTAAAGTTAATTGGATTAGTGCAACAGATAATTTAACTATACAAGACGATTTAAGTTATAGAGTTTCTAAAGGAAAATCAAATTTGACTATAACCGATGTGGTTATGGACTGGACTAAGATGGCGACATCCTGTGTTATACAAGATTTAACAAAAGATGAAGAAGTCTTTATAAAAATAGAAGTAAAGGATACAAGCGGGAATATATCAGTTTATGATTTGAAAAGTTTTATACCTTCTATTGATAGTGAAG
Organism: uncultured Spirochaetales bacterium; assembly: GCA_964471825.1. Taxonomy (GTDB): domain Bacteria; phylum Spirochaetota; class GWE2-31-10; order GWE2-31-10; family CAYYKD01; genus CAYYKD01. Next base: position 164,032 of record CAYYKD010000001.1, on the reverse strand, counting down.
CTCCAACCGTAAATGATCCGAAATTAGAGTTTTCTTTAATATCGGATTCGTCTTTAACCATCAATTGGAATGAATCTTTAGATAATAAAACAGATAAAGATAATATTATGTATAAAGTATATTTCTCTTTAGAAAATAATATTGATTCTATCCAAGATATTAAAATTAATGGGACATTAGTTGCACAACCTTTAATCGGGATTTCAACGATTAATGTAACAAACCTTACTGCAAACACAACATATTATTTTAATTTAATTGCATCGGATCAATCAGGTAATGAAACAATTTACAGTCAGAACGAAGTTAAAACACAGTATGCTACTACAGGAACTATTGAAAATGTTTCTTATTATATAGCTGGTTCCACGATAGATTCAACAGGAGATGAAACTGAGTATGGGTTAGCATTAATGGGTGGAGGTAGTAGAGTTCAACAAGCTTTTGAGTGGATGCAGACCAAAGCCGGTGGGGGAGATCTTTTAGTATTGACTACAGCTGAGATTGATACAGCTTTTGTTGCATGGGCAGATGACATAAAAAAAATAGGTTTTAATTCTGTAATTGTTCTACGGATAAATTCTTCTGTTAAAGCTAATACATCATTTGTTTATACGATGATAAAAAGAGCAGAAGCGATCTATATGGATGTCGGTGATCAAGCAAAATATTATAATTACTTTAAAGGTTCAAGGGTATATGATGCAATAGATGAACTTACAAATACTTCTGCTACTAAAAGGGTTCCTATAGGCGGGGCGAGCGCAGGGTTACATATGCTTGGGGGGTTTGCCTATATTCCTGCGACCTTAGCTGTATACTGGGACGAAGCTCTTGCTAACCCATATAATATATATATGAACAATGTAAAAGATGATATGTTTGCTTTTCAATATATGACCGGCGTATTAACAGAGTCACACTTTTCACAAAGAACTAGAGCTGGTAGAGTCTTGGGAATGAGTGCAAGGCTAATTCAAGATGGGCGAGTATCATTCGGTAATACAAAGGCAATAGCGGTAGATGAGGCGACAGCATTGTGTGTAGATAAAGATGGAATTGGTGTTGCGTATGGTTTAAATTATGTATTTATGTTTAACGCAATTAGTGAGCCAGATACATGTGAGTCAGAAAAATTGCTAGTTTGGAGAGATGGTATGAGAGCGTATAGAATAAAAGGATCAACAGTTGGAGCAGGTTCTTTTAACATGACAACATGGACGGGGACCGGCGGAGCATGGTACTTGTACGACATTGAAGGTACAACAAAACCGACTGAAAATTCAAAAGAGAGTGACTTAATAAAAGTTACTGCTCAATAAATGAGATTTTATATAAAAATGATATGAAGTAGAGGAACTTTTCTTCATATTTTAGATATGTATCATATAATTAAGGGGTATTATGGTGAGAATAAAAAAGTTTATTAAATTCTATATATTGTTGGCAATTATTATAGGAATATCTTGTACTACCGGGAATAATAATCCGAAAACGCCTGACAATGATGATGTTACCGATGAATTAACTGCTGACTACTATATGAAAAATACAAACAAAGGGTGGACAGTAAGACAGCCGGCAGAGTGGGAGCCAAGTAGTAAGGTACTTGTAACTTATAGTCAAATTGGGAAATACATTCCATCAAATACAACAGTAGATACAGCGGCAAGTGAAATCTCTTTGCGGACAGAGTATGATACTGCATCTGGACATCTTGGTGGTAGTTACCCATATGGGGCTACGAGGTGGTATAAAATTACTACAGTACCAGGAAAGTATTATATGATTGACGCTTGGGGGGGAGACAAAGTACATAGCTCAAACTACTGGTATAATAAAGGTGGGACAAGTTTTAACGGTGATGGTCAGTTCGAAGTGGCTGCGTATACTAGTAGCGGAAACGGTGCCGGAGCAGTTTCTACTACAACTAATTATAAGAGTGAAACCTATACAGATGTTCATGCTTCTTCATTTTTAGCTACTGATACGACTTATTATATGCGTATTACTTGTTTTGGACAATATGGAACGGATGGTAATAAACTCAAATTATATATTGACTATCAGGATAGTGAGCCAAATGAATCAACCGGGGATCAGAAATTTTTTGGAATACCATATGAACTAATTAAAAAGTTATCTGAAACTAAACTTTCTAATAATGAATCCGTTCAGGTGCAGGTTGTAACAAGTAATGTAGAAAATGCTAAAGAACTCATTGAGAATGCTATTGGTGTTAAATCAAACATTTCATATGTTAATATAAGAATTAATGATTACTGGATACGAGATTATGGTCCGTGGGGTGCCTTTGATGCTAACGGAGGTTTAAAAATTGTTTCTCACACTTATGATCAGGCAGGTGTAAAAAAACCGGATTATGCAGAAGATGGTGTGACCATAACATTTCCAAAAAGATTTCTAAACCCTATATTGGGAAGCAGGGTAAATGACTCACAAATGGCAGGAAAATATGGATTACTAATGGATATACCTGTTGAATATCTGGGGCTTTTACATGTTGGTGGTAACTATATGACAGATGGACAGGGTACGGCTTTTGCTACTAATTATTTTATACCACAGAACACGGTTTATCATGGTTATTCGGAATCAGAGATCAGATCAACTATGCAGTCAAAACTCGGCATAGATAGGGATTTTAGTAACGATATAAAGGATATCTATACAGGAGAGGGCAATCACCATATAGACTGCTGGGCTAAAATAGTCGATGTAGATAAGATCGTTGTTGCAGACTTTGGTTCGAGTATCACTGATTATGCATATAAAAATAATAGAATTCAAGAGACAATTAACTTTCTTGCGACTCAGAAGACGCCTTATGGTACACCTTATAAGATATACAAAGTGTTTACGGGAAATCCCGGTGAGTCATATGGAAACGGTTTGATATTTAACAAAAGGTATTTTATCCCTATTAAAGAAACAAATACAGAAAATGATAGTAATGCAGTTGCTGAGTTTCAAGAAATTTTGCCCGGTTACGATGTTGTGCCTGTAGCCGAAAAAAGTTCAAGCCCTTGGCTTCCAAATGATGCATTGCACTGTAGGACTAAGGAAGTGCCTGATCCGGATATGTTATATATAGAGATGGATGCAGTTAGAAATATCAATGATAAGATAGAGTTCTCAGCAGTAATAAAAAATATGAATTCAACTATAAATATTAGTACCGCAAAAGTATTTTACAAAATTAATGAAGAAGTTACTTATGCAAGTGTTGATTTAGTAAATCAAGGTTCAAATAGCTATAAAGTAGCAATCAATAAAACTAATATTGGAGATAAACTATATTTTTACTATTATGCGGAAGACTCATCACTTCGTAAAGAGTCGATCCCAGTATCGGGAGAAGATGGCCCTTTTGAGATAGTAGTAAAATAAAGCTCAAACTCATGTTTTGTGTTTTAAAAATTCTTGTTTGTAAACCTCTCTATTATTTTTTTATATAAATTTTTATATAAATCTATAAATACGGAGGTTTTTGTTTTTTTTAAGCATAAGGACGATCAGCAGAGTTTGATAGTTTCGTTTAATCTCATTATAATCTTATGATAATCTCATGATAATCTTATAGAATAACTAATTTTATAACTAATTCGGTATAAAAATAAATAAATAAACTAAATAAACTAACTAAATTAAGCAAAATTTCTACTAAATATATTTGTTTAATGATATTTTATAGTATAATAAATTTTATATTTTTAGTTTGTAATTGAGGCGGCATTATGAGACATAATAGAATTAGCTTTATCTGTGGGTTAGTTGGTTTATTGGGGATCATATCATTTATATCATGTACCAATATTTTTAAGGGAGTGGGTTCCGAGCAGGATATTACACCTCCTGTTTTTTCGATAAGTTCACCGGGAAACTCTGATTTCGTCTCAATTCCCTTTGAGATGTCGGGGACAGCTAAGGACAATAAGGCTTTGATGAATATTACGGTACAGATTGTAGGGTCAAACTATGAGGTCACACAAACAGCGACTACAGACTGGGCTTTGCAGATTGCCCCGACAGGCCTGGCGGATGGCGATTATAAATTAAAAGTTATTGTGACAGACAAGGCAAACAATAGTACAGAAACATTTATAAACCTGTCATTTGATACAGCAGGACCTGAAATAAGCATATATTCACCGGAGATTGACGCAGATCCTGTTGTGCCGGTTATCCTTCAGGGGCGCAATTCATTTGTTGTTGCCGCAAACGATATGATTGGTGTTGCAATGGATTCACCAAATAACAGACTTGTTATAAGAGATAAGAATGATCCCGATACGATGGTCTTTTCACAGGTTTTTTCTAATAATGGCACTTCAGCGGTTTGGGATACAATTTTATTTGATACTATGGATGAAAGTCTTGTGTTCGATGAATTAAGTTCATATGAGATGGTAATTTCTTTTGAGGACAATCTCGGTAATATATCAAGAGTTACAAGAAATACTGTACTTTCTAAGGAGCTTGATAATCCTTTGATATATATTGAGTCGCCGAACCCATCTGTCGGTGCAGTTAATGATGTCTCAAAGTGGCTTACAATATCCGGTTATGCTGTGGATAACAGAGCAGTTGCAAGGGTCGGATATAATATAAAGCGGACGAATGGCACTTTTGTGTATGGAAGTTCAAGGTTCATAACTCCCGATTCACCGAGATCATATTTTAATTACAATGTAACGGTTGAAACAGATAATCTTCCTGACGACGGCGGCAGTCTTTCGACGGGTAGTTATTGGGTGGTTCTCTATGCGATTGATGATATCGGCAATATTAGTAATATTAAAGAAGCAAAGTTCACAATAGATACTACTGTTCCAATAATTCGTGTGCTTGATTCTCTATCAAGCATAGTTGGTGATACTCCAATCAGCGGAACATATCTCGGCAAAGTTTTTAATACCGAAATAGAGTGTACCACACCGGAGCTTGATTCTTTACAATATAAAGTTACGCAGCAGGACGGTGCTGCACTTCATGATACCGGCTGGGACCCGTTTGGAGCTTTAACGAAGAATGCAGATAAATATTCAGGCAGTATCGATCCTATAGCCTTGAAAACTACCCATTCCTTTAAAGATGGATTGATAACCGTCAGTTGGCGTGCCGTCAAAGGTGCTAAGGAGTCAACTGTGTCGAGAGTTTTTTATATAGATACTACACTTCCTACTATTTCTATGTTATCCCATGCCGATAACCAGAGTGTAAATGGGGCAGTAATAATTTCGGGTTCTGCCTATGATGCTATGGGGCTTGAAGGTTCAATTAAGATCTATGTCCCATCGCCTATTGATGCAACTTTTGATGCAACAGGTACAAATATTTGGAGTTACATAGCCGGAACTGATGAGAGTCTGATAGAAACGAGAATGGGTATAGCTAATGACAGTTTTGCTACTAAAACCTATAGGATAACAGCATATGACAAAGCCGGCAACTCAAAGAGTTTGGAAATTCCGTTGATTGTAGATCCAAGAGAGGATATTCCTAGGATTTCGTTGCTGTTACCGGAGGCTGATGGCCAGCGAGTGTCCGGTGTGCTTTCTGTTCTTGCAATTATGGAGGATGATGATTATCCGGCAAAAAATATGACTGCAAATTTGCGAGTCTATAAGATGCCTGAAGACCTGGTGGTTAGCTCCTTAAACAAAAATTATACAACTTCTTCTCCGGGATTTCCTAACATCTCAACTTCTATAGATACGATGAGTCTATTGAATAATACGAGATATAGGATAAGAATAAATGGCGAAGATTGGCATGGCAAAGTGGCAGAAGAGGTAGTCTGTGATTTTATAGTTGATCAGGATGTGCCGTTAATTACACTGTCTCAACCGGCTGATCAGGAGTTTAGAACTACTCAGGTCAGGTTTGCAGGAACTGTTAAAGATAATAATCAATTAAGCGGATTAACACTCTCATATCTTCACTCAGATGGTGAAAATAGAAATGTGTCGATAACACTAAGTCAGGCAACTCCATTTGTAGAGGGAAACTATAATTATACTTTTGATTGTACAGTCAACTCGGCGAATGGAGGGATCGGATTTGTAAGTGGAGATGGAATAGACTGGGGTAATGATGAATGGGGGAACACACCGCATTTGTTTGCCCTTAGAGCGTCAGATCTTACCGGTCTCATAGGTTATAAATATGTAACAATTAATCTTGATAATAAAACACCGACAATAACTCTTACGACTCCTGCAGAGGGGCATATCATTACAGGCGGAACAGTAGATATAAAGGGCGGAGTAAATGATTCACCACCGCAGGGCGTTTCTTATCCTATCGGGCTTGCTCAGATAAAAATAGATCTATACAAGGGCGGCGTGTATAACCGAACAATAAAAGATTATGGTGTAACTGCAGGGATTACCGGAACATCAGCATCATTTACCTATAATTGGACTGTTGATCTTGATCTCTCTGATGCAAATGACTACTCACTAAGAGCATTTGCTAAAGATAGCTCCTTACATGAGTCATCACCATCTATAGTAAACATATCAAAAAATTCAAATCCGCCTGTGATTAACTCGATAGTTGTAGGTGAGATCAAGAACTACTATAGAGGAAATATTCAATTTAATGTTGCTGCTCAGGATACCGGGGAATTGCCTGCAAATGGTGTTAAAACTCTGGAACTACTAGTCGAAGGGGTCGTACAGGGCGGCTATACCAAAGATTGGACCGGATCGGAACCATTAAGTGTTAATAGTACATTTATTTTTGATACAGTAGCATATGGAACGGATGGTATTAAAGAGATAAGTTTTAGAGTTACAGATAAAGATGGCACTACTTTTACTAAGAGTGCCGGAGTTTTTGCATTTGATAATGGGCAACCGGTTATTAATACACCGATTCTATATACTCAGGGGTATGATTTAGCCATTACAGAGTATTCGACATATCTCGGGTTTACTGTTAAGGTAACAGACGGGTATTCACTTGTCGGAGATCTGCCTCAATTTAAACTGGGAAGAACAAGCGGCGGTAATCAGATATTAGATTGGACTGATCTTGTTATAAGTGGACCGAGTTGGGTCGGAGAGAAGGAATATGCAGCAAGCTATCCGACTGACATTGATCTATCTGATGAAACAGGGACAATCTATATAACAATTAAAAGTACTGATAATGCGGGGAATGAGCAGACATCGACATTTAGTATAAACAGGTCAGGATCAATTCCAACAATTGCACTTGATGGTGACGAGAATAGTTATAAATCTGACTATCTGGATACAACAGTCGGAGACGGATATACAGAGATATCGGGAACTGTGAGTGTTTCAGGACAGGATAAGGTGTGGGTCAGGGTTGGAACCGGTGCTGAGGTTGAAGTAAGCAATTATTCAGGTGGAACTACCCTCTTTCATAAATTTGCCAACAACCTGCTAGTCAACGGGCTAAATACTTTTAGACTTCGAGTATCAAGGAACGGGATTCAGAAAATAATAACCAGGAGTTTTTTTGTTGACAACTCTAAGCCTGTTGTGATAATAAATTCGACCTATTCACCTAAATCATCGGAAGGGTTTGTCAGCACAAATAATTTGTCAGGAAAGGTTATTATTACCGGAACATATGAGGATAATAATCAGAATAATACAAGTAAATCGGATGCTGCCATAGGAATAAATATAAATGGAAGCGGATGGGTTAATATACCTAATGATAGAATAATTCAGCTGCCATACCCGGAAAAATGGACATGGAGCTATGAATGGGACTCACAAACTCTATCAACAGTTGTCGGCAATAACATTAATATAGTAGTTGACGCTAAGGATAAGGCTAATAATCCGCCTGCTACAGGCTCGACACTAACCAGGACTGTAAATGTTGTGCCATATATAAGCAGTTTGAGCTCTAATAATCCGTCGACCAATCCTGTAATGCCTGTAAGATGGTATCAGGATGAAGTCTGGGACAATCATGGAAATAGGAGATACTCACTTGCTCATGGCACACAGTTGATTATTAATGGCTATAACCTAAAACAGGGTGCTAATGCCCCTGTAATAAATATAAGCGGTCAGACTCCGTCTATAGTTTCATCTGCAATAGGTTCGGTTAGAGTAGATATTCCTACAGGAAACGATGACTATAAAACAGGGGATCTTACAATAACTGTCGGGGGGTCAGCCTCTACTGCAGTATCTTTAAGAATGTATAAGATAGCACGGATTGGAAATAGTTATGATACCTTTAATGCGAAGTCGTTTGATATGAACATGACAGACGATAATATGGCATTTGTAACCTTCACAAGAGACCACAGGGTGGATCTTTACAACAATGTTCAAGATGATTATTGTACCTACAGAATTACCGAGGCAGCAACTTATAACCCTGCCACCGCTAATGCTTACAACAATTTCGGGCGGGTGGATCCTATGTTCTACACAGCAAATGTCGTTTACGGAAACTGGACCTATATGGCAAGCTGTCAGGATGAGTGGGGAAATTTTGCTGTAGGAAACTTTAACATACTAAAGAGAACAACTTTAACAGATGAGACTAAATATTCTGAGTGGGATGGATGGAGTTCAAGCGGTTTAACTAAACCTTCTAATTCTAACAACAATTTTAACACGATTAAAAATGGTTCAATTGCTTTGAGAAATGCAGGCAGCGGAAACGGAAATATCTATGTTACACAATATAATGATGATTCCAGGGCAGGTTCACCTGTGCCTAAACTTCATATGTGGATATTAACTTTAGCCGGATATGAAACCGTCACCGAGTCTAGATTTTATCAAATAGCCGACACCGGAACCCCCGGCCCCTGGAATAGTACCGCATTAAAAACAACAGATAGCGGTCCAATAATATCTTATTACTCATTGTCGGATGGAGTGTTAAGAGTTGCATTTAATGCGGCAAGTGATGATACACCGGCAAGCCTGGATATAACAAGGACTGCTGATGATGGTGGTAAGTATAATTCTATTGCGGTTGGTACCGGTAATTTGATAATGGCAAGTTATCAGTCACCTAATCAGGATTTGAAGTTTGGTACATTTAACGGTTTGACTGACACGACTTTTCAAAGTATTACACTCGAAAGTGGTGATACATACGGATTATCAGGGTTTTCAACAAGCATTGCACTTGATACAAGCGGTAAACCGAATATATCATTTATAAACAACTCAAAACTAAATACAAATGAGGCATTACGAATAGCAATGTTCACAGGTTCATCTCCTACAGAGGCAGAGATGATGAATGCGGCTAATTGGGAGATAATAGTGGTCCCTTCGCCGGTCTCTGTAAATTTTGAAAGGACAGTTACTCGATGGAACAACAATACTACAGTTACAGCATATAGAGGTAATAACTACATCTATATTGCAAGACAGGTTAATTAGGGGGATGGAAATGAATTATAAACTACAAATGAATTATAAATTACAAATTAATAACAAATCACAGTGGTTGTTATTATCTATTATCTCAATTATTTTCCTATTTATTTCCTGCAATCAAAGTCCGTTTACAGGGGTTGGAACTACGGTTGACATGGAGCCGCCAAGTATTATAATTACAAGTCATGTCAGTAACAGTGTTGTTACCGGTACAATTAATCTTGAGGGTACTGCAACTGATAATGCAGTTGTTAAGAGTGTAAAGGGTTTGAGATTGTACAGTCAAAGTGGTGTTCAGACGGAAGCAGAGGTAGGTGTCGGTGTATTAAGAGGCATAAACTGGATAATGCCGATAGACACAACAACATTTCCGGAAGGTAATAATGTTATCAGGATTATTGTAACAGATTCATCAGGTAAGACAGCTATTCAGAATATAAACTTAATAGTTGATAATTATGGTCCGGCTGTTATAATAAATCAGCCAGATGGCCGTGATACAGATATTTATTTTAATCCATTCTCTGTTTCACTTGTATGCGATGATATTGGGGATGTTATACTTATTGAATGGGAGTTATATGAAGAGGACGATGAAACAAACAAGATAACAGGTACAATTACAGGAACTATCAATGAACCGCTTGCAGTAAACCAGAATTTTATAGTAGATCCCTCACCGCTCTCTAATAAGATGATAAGCGGAGTTGCCATACTAAGGATTAGAGGTAGAGATGAAAAAAACCAGAATTCACAAGACTGGACAATAAAAAGATTGAATATAGATTTTGGTAATGATAAACCTATTGTTACAGTCTCATCTCCTGATAAATTATCTGAGTTGACTGCACAGACCTATGGCAAAAATATAATAATTAGTTGTTATGCAGAGGATGATGATGCATTAAAGAGTGCGCAGATTGAGTTGATAAATATTTCTGCAGGAAATATTCCTGTTGTAGTTTCAGGAAAAGATTTTTCGGCTGATCCAAAAAAACAACAACCATTTACATTTTTTATTGAACTTAATGATGATGGAATATATAAATTTAGAACAAAGGTGTCTGATATTTTTGATACAGATTCTAATTGGTCAGAATATTACTATTTCAAAGTTAATACAACATTTCCAACTGTTAATTTTACTTCGCCAAATCTGGGGGATTGGGTAAAAGGGACGATCTCTGTTACAGCAGTTGCTAATTCTCATGCGGTAGGCGGTTATCTTACTAAGGTTGAGTATAAGTTGGGAGATAACGGCACATGGATTAATCTGGCTACACCAAACAGTGATATCTATAACTTTAACAGATCATTTAACACAATAACTGAAGCCTCAGATGGTGGAGAATTCAAGTACTATATCAAGGTAACAGATAATAATGGAGCAGAATCCACCTCATTTTTGATGTTTAATACAGATAACATTCCGCCATCGGGTACTATAGAAACTCCCTCATCTACCAATAGCAATCTGAATGGCGTCATAAGAATCCAGGGAACAGCAACTGATTTGATAGGTTCAGGTAAGACCGGAATAGTCGGGTCTGTCGAACTGGATATTGAGGGGGTAGGAACAGTATCTCCTGACGGGATAGCAAGCTGGACTTATGATTATGATACAAGCGGCGTTGTCTCAGGCACACGATTATTAAAGGTTATTATTACAGATTATTCAAATAACAAAACGGAGTATACACGAAATATAAATATCAGTCAGGCTGCTGACACACCGGTTATTACTGTTACAAATCTAAATAATGGGGATAAGATATTTGGGATGTTTACCCTTGCAGGCACGGCGGACGACGATGACGCACTAAAAGATGTGTGGATTAAAATTGATCCTGCACCTGCTCCATATAGTGATTGGTTTAAGGTAAGCGGCACTAATTCATGGTCCTATAATTTAAATACAAATGAGCTGGGTGCAGGAGCTAAGACCCTCTACTACAAATCAGTTGATATTTTTGGTAAATCATCAGAATACAACCCGGGCGGGATGGTAAGAACTATAAATTTCTCTGTTGACCCCGATTTGCCGATTATACAACTGACTTCGCATAATGAAGGATCTGCAATAAATCAGTCTGTTGTACTTCAGGGGAATGTAAGTAAGACTACGGGACTTGTCTCGGATATTGAGATAAAAATAATTGGAATAAATCAGACGATGGAGTGGACTACAATAGGATTAGTTACCACGCCATCTACACCGTCATCAGTAAGAAATTTTACATATAATCTAAATGCAGGTTTATTTGGTGATGGAGCGATATCAATCAATATTAGGGCCAAGGATGATATTGATAAAGTGAATACAATAAATAGAAATCTAGTAATAGATACAATTCGTCCGACAGGCGAATTAACACTGCCATATACAGGTAGTTTATATGTTGGAGATGATGCAAGCGGATCAAGTGGTCTTATAGGCGGTTTATTGATTAAGGGTAGTTGTCAGGATTCTATCCCATCTTCGGGTTTGACTGCATCTGATATTTTGCTTAACCTCTATTACGATGGGACTGATGAGAAGGTTGTTGTAGCAGACGGTTCATTAGCTAAGAGGATATCAGGTTCAGTAACAAACTGGGAGTATGAGTTTGATATTACTGCAGCGGCTAATACAATAAAGGATGGTCTATATAAACTTGTGCTGACCTCATCTGATAAAGCCGGTAATCAGCCGACAATTCCAATTGAGGTCAATGATATTCGGATAGCACGATATCGGCCAAAGTTTACTTCACTTGCAATTAACGGTAGTCCGGTTAATCAGAATATGTTTGTAGTAAAGGACTGTCAATTCACAGGGCTTATCTCTGATAATAACGGAAATGATACAGTTAAAGGTGTAAAAAGGGTAGAATTATATCTAACAGATAATGAAGCTATAGAAACAGGCGACACTCCTTTTGGAGAGCAGGATTTTACAGGCAATAATGATTCAGAATCTTTCTCTATTGACTATTCTTTTAGTTTTAAGAAAAAGTATATAATTTACAGAGCTATTGACAAGGTTGGCGGTATTACGGATTATAGACTGCTTGTAAATATTGACTACACAAAGCCTGAACACAGATTCAAATATGGATCAAAGAATTTTGATCTTGCATTTATTGAGAACAGTCCCGGCTATAGTGCGAGTTTATCTGTAAAACTAGATGCATGGGATGATAATCCGTTTGGTGGTGTGCGAATCAGAGTAAGAGTAGGTACTACAAGCGGCGGATCTGAAATATTAGGGGAAGCCGGGTATAATATTGGTGATATTCTCAAAATTGATTTGAGAGAGTGGAGTAATAGCACTATATATCTTAGATATCAGTTAAAGGACCAGGTCGGTAATGAAATAATTGATGTAATACCGATTAATCGTGATGCAGTATTACCAACTATCGAATCCCCTGCATTATCAGGAGGTTATCTGAGAACTGCAACAAGAAATATTGTAGGAACGACAACAGGCGGAGGACAGACCATAAGAAATGTCTATCTAAGTAATGTTAATCCTCAAGAAGAGGCAGGATATAATATTGATAATGTTATAAATTCAGTTGTTCTCAATAATGCGACAGGCGGGTTAAATTGGAGTTACTCATTGCCTGACACTACTGATGGAGATAAGTCCGTAATTGTCTATGTGGTAACGAATGACAGTACAAATTGGTATAGAACTTTTAATTACACATATGATAATACTCCACCGGAGTCAACATTTAATGTTATGGAGTTGCCTCTTTCTAATAATGGAAGAGTTTATAACGATAGTTATGTAAGAGCTGCAAATGGGAATAATATCTCGGGTGTTGTCCGTTTTTATGGTGAATATTCTGATAACTATGGAGATAGATATGGTGCAGATAATATTCTGGTACAAATCGATCTTGATACGGGTCTATGGACTACAATTCCTTCCGGTAATATAACAAGAAATGCCGATAATACTTTTAGTTGGTATTATGACTATGATACTCAGAGTCATGCAGGTGTTGTAAAAACAGGAAGTGAATTTAAAATAAGAGTTGGAGATATTGCAGGTAACTATAATATTGATGGCGGTTCATATTTAAAAACACTCAATATTAAACCATATATAACAACTATATCAGAGGTCTTTGGTGCTGTAACGCCGGTTGTAAAATATGATGCTGTTACAGATTCATGGTACAATATAGATGATAATAAAAACTACACATACAGACTATCTTCAGGCAACATAACAATAAATGGTTTTAACTTGAATGCGGTAGGTAACGAATCAACACTATATACAAGAAATAGCGGGCCGACAAATACATGGACTGCAGATACGGGAAGTATGAGTAGTTATCCACTTAATATTACCTGGAATGTATCCGAATTGACTAACGGTAATCTAAAGATAACGGTAGGCGGTATAGAGTCAAACATAAAGAATATCACGGTAATTAAGAACTATTCAAATGATGGGGCCGGATATGATACGCTTGAAGATATGGATATGGTAATCAAGGACAATCTTGCACATGTTGTATTTCAAAGGCACGAAACAAGCGGGTCATTGTTAAACAGGTTTAAAGAATCTGCTGAGGGTACTTACAGCCCGGCCACCTTTAGTGTTCCGGCTCAAACTGATAATCTGTATCACCATTATAACAGATGGTGGTTTGTAAGACTTGCTGTTGATCCAACATTCAATTGGTCAACAGGTCAGAGTGATGGCGGATTCTATCTATTAAGCAGTAACTCCGAAAATGCTATGTGGAATGGTGCGGGGATTCAGTTGTCCGGTTCAATTAACTTTTGGAACACACTAAGCACTTTTAGTAGAGCAGAAGGTAACCCTGTAAAAATCCAGGTAAGCGATACTAATGAAACAAGCTATGAGCCGAGAAGAAATGCGTGGCGGATATCCAGGATTGAAGGTGTAAATAATGAACATGCCGATCAGTCAAACTCAATCGGTGATATTACCGCAAAAGGTGATAAAGTATATGCTGTTTGGTTTAATCAGATGCTTAATAAAATGGAGTATAGGCGATTTAATAATAATACAGACACGGGAAACTCTTCACCATCACCTACCGGTGCAGGAGCAAGGCCTATCGCATTAGATGTTAAGGGACAATTTCCTTCGATAGCACTTGACACGGTTGGTTATCCGGTAATTGCGGCATTTGATGAGACAAACGGCAGATTGGTGTGTTACTGGGCAAAAAATGCAGATCCTCAAAATGAAACAACGACACACTGGGACAGTTATATCATTGATTCTACAGGAGTAGTAGGTGTTTATCCGGCTATTAAGATAGACACAAGCGGAGGTATTCATATTGTTTATCAAGATCTTACTAATAGTTCTATGAAGTATTTCTATGCGACATCTAAAGCTAATATTGGAACAGGTACATTTGCTGTGTTGGATAATGATGCCGCTCCGGGATATTACACAGATCTTCAGTTTGATTCAACAGGAAGACCTACTTTGACATATTTATCATACGGATATCTTGGAACTCAAAATGCGGTAAGGACTATGAGGTGGATTGGATCAGTGGGAGTAGACGGTTTTACAGATAGGTCTAAATGGGAGAGGATAATTTTGCCGGCACAAAGAAGTATTTCAGAGAACAAGGTGAGAGGTTATATTGCAAACGGAGATTGGCTATTTGGATTTGCAAAGTCAGATAGACCGGAATTTTTTAGGGAAAGAAAATGATAATTAAAGTGTTAATTAAAATGAAGAGAACCGGTTTGTTATTTTTCATTCTTATTATGCTGCATAGTTGCGGTAATAAGAATGGAAATATTAAATACATATCGTGGAATGGAGCTGATATCCCTGCTAATGCGGTAATTAAAGCCGAAAACAATATTGCAGGGTATATAAACGGGGTTTTTATATTAGAAACTCCGTCTAGACTCCTTGAGGATAAGTATATTTCACTCGGATATGTAAAGAATAATGAGATTTATACAAAAGATAATGTAACTGTAAGGCTTATATCAACCGGTGAAAACATGGCTAATATACTTGTAAGAATTACGCCTTAGTTAAAAAAGTCAATTTTTTTTATAAAGTTAGATATGTAAAAAACACTTTAGTATAAAAAAAGCTGTCCATCAAAGACAGCTTTTTTTATAGATAATTAATCTGCAAGTTTATTTCTCTTTGGATCCCATCGTCGTAGCTTTGTTTTGTCAGGTATAATGAGAGTTGTACCTGCCTTAATTAGTCTTGGGCTTTTCAATGATGGATTTGCTTGATATAGTGATGGATAATACCACGCATCACCATAATACTTTTTACAGATATTCCAAAGGTTATCACCTTTTCGAACAAAGTGTTTAGCTCCGTCCATCTGTTTAATACCGGCAACTTTTGAGCTGACAGATGATTTTGAAGAACTGGAAGAGCTTGAAACACTAGAGATAGATGAAGATGATGAAGATAATTTAAAAGACGATGAAATACTGGAAGAAGAACTACTCTTTGGTGGCTCTACAACTTTTTCAGTTTTCTTGCCTAATTTATCTTTAATAAAATTCTTATATATAAAAGATGCACCAAGGAAACTCAAGAATCCAAGGATAACAATGACTACAACGATAGCGACAAGAATAACAATGTTTTTCTTTAAGTCATTTGAGGATCTGTCATCACTATATCCTTCAAACTCAGAATTATCTTCATGGTAATTTTCTGTTCCCTTAAGATTTTCAATCTCAATATCACTAAGCGTCTCAGGATAAATCCTCTTAGAGCCAGCAGAGTGTTTTATCTCGATAGAGCATTCCTCATGACTATCAGCATCCCATGCTTTTGCAAATAAAATACCACTTTCATCATTTCTTAGATGAACCTCAATTGCAGGTTCGCCCTTGCCGGTATCTCTATTAATTGGAATAACTAGTTTTCCCAGAAATGTATTATTCTTACATTTATCGCTAGATCCCTCATATAAAGAGACCACTGCCTTAGTCTGGTTATCCTCAATTGTTGTTAGGGATAATTTTCGGCTTTTTTGTTCGTCCGATTTAAGCACAGGGACGAATGTGTCATCAAATAACTTAATACCGATACTCTTAGGAAGATCCACTTTTCTCCTCCATATGAAATTAAATTTAACAGTACTATGCACTGTTCTCAATATAGCATTTATTGTATTATCGGATTTTTTTTTAATAATATCAATAAATATTTAAATCTCTATAGAAAATATTTAAATCTCTATAGAAAATTTAAAAAAAATATTAAAAAAAATTTCAATTTTTTTATTCAGGTTGATTTTTAAGGTTTTTTATGTTAAATTTCTAAAAAATTTGAATATAAGGATTATAATTTTGAAACAATTAACATTAGTAGTTTTATTTTTATCTCTCATCATGATCCCGTCATGTAAGTCATTAGCGGAATCATCAAGTAAGATATTAACGAGGATAGTATCAAAGCCATCATCGAGTGAAGTGGGAGGAGCTGTAGGCACAGTAAACATTACCCTCGATAAGGATTTTAGGATATTTAAACAAGGTAAGATTGATAATTATATATATCTCAGACTTTATGATGTTGAGTCCGGTAAAGTTAGAGTTGCAGAGGTAAAGAAGGGGCTCTATTTTTTTCTAAATGTTAAGCCGGGCTTTTATTATATAAATAGTATTGTTATTTCAAGAAGTCATCTTGGGCAGATATATGAGTTGAGACATAATATTGAAGATAGACAGGTAATCCATATTGAATCCGGCAGAATGACTGTTATTGATACTATGAACCTTGCAATAACAAACAAGAGTGAATATTTTAGTGATAAGTTTGAAATGAGTTATTCAACTGAGAAGGCAAACAAGGAAATTTTAAAAGGCGCATTTACATTCATAGATACAAAAAATTATTGGAGAGATTTCGAATGGTAAGAGGTGTTTATAATTTTATTTCTGTTCTGCTAAATTATATACTAACAATTATTACTACGATAATAGTAGCACTGGCATCATTTGTATATATTGTTCTTTTTTGCTGGCTGATATTTTTGCCAAACTACAAAAGAATTCCTGCATCCTATTGGACATTTATTAGACCATGGGTATTTATTGTAAACAGGGTTTCATTGTTGATGCGTCTAAGGGTAATAGGGAAGCAAAACTTTGATAGAAAAAAGCCCGCATTAGTGATCTGCAACCATCAATCATGGGTTGATATACCTGTTCTTGTAGGAATATCAGGTGCTCCGGGCGTATCAAAAAAAGAGGTAACACTAATACCATTTATAGGTATTCTTACTGTTTATGGCGGAGCTGTATTCTTTGATCGAAAAAACCCATCCTCAAGAACTCAGATTATAAAACAGGTAATAGGAATATTAAAAAGGGGTTATCCTATATGTCTTTTTCCTGAGGGCACAAGAAGTGTTGATGGAGATCTACTTGAGCCGAATACGGCGTTAATAAAGATGTGTTATAAAAATAACATCTCGGTAGTCCCTGCTGCTATAGAAGGGACAAGAGCTATACTCCCTCCTAAGCGATTATATCTTAGATATTTTAGAAAGGTTGTGTTAGAGTTCAATGAGCCTGTAAAACCATCTGACTTTGCCAGTGCAGATGAGTTTGCATCTTTTTGCTGGAAAAGAGTTGAAGAAACACACAATAAAATTTTATTAGAGCATTTTTCAAAATAACTTGATAAAGGATAGATGATATGAATATCGGAACAGCTACAGGTACAAACAAGACAAAACTTATGTTGCTTGGTTGCGGAGAATTGGGTAAGGAAGTTGCGATTGAGGCTCAGAGATTGGGACTTTTTGTAGTTGGTGTTGATAGGTATGAGAATGCCCCTGCTATGCAGGTTGCACATGCATCATTTGTTATTAATATGCTCGATCCGGATGCACTAGAGGCATTAATAGTTCGTGAGAAGCCGGACTTGATAGTACCGGAGATAGAGGCAATTGCAACAGAAAAACTAGTTGAGCTTGAGAACAAGGGTTATAGAGTAATACCAAATGCAAATGCAACGCTATTAACAATGAATAGAGAAAGAATCAGGACATATGCGTCTTCATTAGAAGGGGTGAAAACAGGTGATTTTTTATTTGCATCGACTAAATTAGAATTTGATGATGCAGTTAAAAAAATCGGAATTCCGTGTGTAATAAAACCAATAATGAGTTCATCAGGAAAAGGGCAGTCAATTATCAAGCAGGCTTCAGATATTGATAAATCCTGGAGTTATGCACAAGAGGGTGGGCGAGCAGGAGCAGGCAAAGTAATTATTGAGAAATTTATTAAGTTTGATTATGAAATTACACTTTTAACTATTAGACATAAATTTGGTACAAGTTTCTGTGAACCGATTGGGCATAGGCAGGAGGATGGAGACTATAGAGAATCATGGCAACCTCAGGTTATGAGTCCCCAATTACTAGATAAGGCCAGGAGAACTGCAAAAGCAATTACAGATGGAATAGGCGGTTATGGATTGTTCGGTGTTGAACTGTTTATCTGTGGTGATGAGGTAATATTTAGTGAACTTTCGCCTAGACCACATGATACCGGGATGGTAACTCTCATTTCACAGAATATGTCCGAATTTGAGCTGCATTTGAGGGCAATTCTAGGATTACCAATACCATTAATTAGACAATATGGATTTGCTGCGAGTGCTGCAATATTAGCGGAAGGGAATTCAGACAGAATGGCCTACTCAAATCTGGCAGAAATTTTAAAAGAGGACGATACGGCATTGCGGATATTTGGTAAACCGGAAGTTCGCGGTAAAAGACGAGTAGGTGTTGGGCTTGCTCTTGGTAAAACAATAGAGGATGCTGTTGCTAAGGCGTGTAGAATTCGAGATAATATAAAAATATCATTAGAATAGAGATGCCTTCGTGGACTCATCATTGATTATTAAGATCAAAAATTAGAATGCTTTGCAATCGTCTAATTGTTAACCGATTTTAGCCAATGTAAATGAATGTAAACCAATAAAAAAAGGGGCTGTCCACTAAGTCGGTTTATAAACGATTTTTACTCGTTTTACGCCGGCAATTAACCGGTACAAATAAAAATTTCTCGACTTAATGGACAGCCCCATTTAATATTTAGTAGGATATCTAAAACTATCTTTTTAATAGACCCAAAACAAATCCAATACCCGCACCAACTCCACCTGAAAGAAGAATGTTTAGTCTTATCTTTGATAGGCCGATTGCAGAGTTACCAATTTTGTTTAATAATCCAGAATCATTTAATCCAACTATTCTTTCTAAAGCTATATAACCATTTCCAAATTTAGCAAATAAAAAATACCCTACAATAAGACCGACAATACCTAGTACAACAGCAAAAACAATTGAATATCTCATTTTCCCCTCTCCTAATTAAATTATCGGTTAATAATAAATATATTTAAGTGCAGTATTAATAAATATATAAATAAATACAAATTGTGGAGCTGTGGTGGAGGTAAGTCAGTGGGGACACCCTATGTTTGGTTATAGCATCAATTCATATGTAATTAGTCAAGCATAGGTTGTCCCCCATAATTAATCATAAAAACATGAGAATTAATAGTACGATTAAAAAATTAAAAATTTAGAATTTTCTTTATTTAATCAAAAAAGAGTTATATAATATATTTGTATAGATTCTAAATAGATGGTATTTAGAAATTGGAAATGTGTTTAGTTTTAAGGTCTCTAAAAATAAATATGTTGGAGTGTTAACCGTGTTTGTATCAGTAAGTTTTGATGTTGTTAGCCCTGATTCTAAGTTGCAAATTAAACAGGCCCTAATCGAGTATGGATTTAAGAAGATTCATGATACTCACTATGAAAGTTTTGATTTTCTCCCGACTCAGCTTGGTGGATTAAAAAAAGACCTTGCTTTGTTTTTAGATTCGGATGATAAATTACGAATTTATCAATATCCGCTTGAAAACAGCTTTAAGATTAGCTATATAGAAGAAAAAAAATGGAAAAGACTATCAATCTCTGTATAGATGAATATCTAAGGGGAGGGTTATGAAAATAAATGACTTCCTTAACAAGAGAGTTTCTTTTATCTCTCCTGATATAAAAGTGGTCGATACAGTCTCCGGTGTCATATCATATATAGTATTTATTATTTTTTTTATAATTATTATATCAAACTCTCTTGATTATCCGGATACGAACAACCTTAGATCAGATTGGAGTTACGCAATCTGTGAGCAAGACACTTCGATTGAAGAGATAAAATCGTTAAATTTCCGTCAGATAAAAGAAGATATAAATCAAGTCTCATTGATAAACTTTCTTGATAATAAGAATGAGGGGTTTATTGTTCTTCAAAAAGAGTTTAGGCTTGGAGATGAATTCAGAAGCAGGGAACTATCATTAGTGCTTGGCAGAATTATGATTGCAGATCAGACCTATTTTAACGGAATAATGGTGGGCGAGGGTGGGCGAATGCCTCCAAGATTCTTTAATGAGTGGAATAAACTCAGGAAGTATGATATCCCTTCTGTACTTCTTAAATTCGATGATATAAATACAATACACATAAAAATCTATGCAAATACCGAGTCAAATATAATGGGAGCTGTATTTGTTTCCGACAGGATGACAGCAGACAGGATATATAGATTTGAATCACTTGTTAACTCAATATTAAATTTAATGGTATCGTTTACACTTGCGATTTTTGGCCTATATCATTTATTAATATATGTGAAGAGGCCCAGGGAGGATGAGAATTTATACTATGCCATTCTCTGTTTTCTTGGTTCTATATATCTATCTAACTTCTTCATCTCTTATATATATGGTTTTCTTGTTCCTGATATAAGCTATATTTTATACCAGAAAATTGTCTTTGCAGTAGAGCTGTTAAGTATGATAGCATTATCAGTATTTCTTTGTAAATTTCTTAAAGTTGACCCGATAAGGAATATTAGAAAAGGGTTCAATCTTTTCTCATTTGGATATCTTTTTTTTATGTCGTTGATACCATCCTATAGACTTTTCTACCAGGTGCGTAATCAGATGCAAATCATTGTCATTATTTACATTCTATATTGCCTGGTGGTTATAATTACCGCAGCAAGAAAGCGAAATAGCGAGGCAATTCTTATATTTTCGAATATTTTTATTGCCCTCTTTTGTGTTGGCTATGATGTCATCTTTAGAATGATAATGAAGGAATTGAATGGCCCATATATTTCAGCACTTGGGTTTTCATTGTTTGTAATTGGAATTGCATCTGTAGTTTCAATAAGGTTTTCAAATAAAAGTGAACAACTAGAGATGTTGAAATCGAACTTAGAGCTTAAGGTAGAAGAGCGGACTGCAGAGCTGGAAAGAATTAATAATGAACTGGCAAAGGCCGCTGCCACTGATCAGTTGACAGGCCTCTTCAATAGAGTTGAGCTTGAAAAAAAATTAAAGGTTGAACAGATAAGAGTTGATAGGTATCTTAATAAGAAGCATCAGGAAATGACAATTATGTTTATTGATCTTGATAATTTTAAATACTATAATGACAACTTCGGGCATAGTGTTGGTGATACTGTATTACAGAAATTTTCCGATATTCTAAGAAGATCTACGCGAAATGTTGATATCCTAACAAGGTTTGGCGGAGATGAGTTTATTATTATTCTTCCTGAGACAAAGAAATCATTTGCTATAATAGTTGCAGAGAGAATTATTGATTATCTGTCGAAGTCTGAGGGATATCAACTTGAAATCTCAGAAATATTGGAGAGGCCGATAGTAATTAAACAAGAAAATAGGCTAACCTGTTCTATTGGAATAGCAGAGTATACACCCGGTTGCTCAATAGAGAAATTGATGAAGAGAGCTGATAATGCACTTTATCGAGCTAAAAGTGAAGGGAAGAACCGCTATGCCTTAGCATAAAGAGATCCAATTGTATGCTTATTCGTTGTCTTATCGAGACCGGATAAGAACTGTCTTAATACATTAAAACTCGATAGGTACGAATATTTTTTAGTCTTAAAAAACCCATATTTAAAGTTTTTTGATGTGCCGTATATTTTATCTTAGAATCTTACAAATGTGTATTAGAAAATTAGTATTTAATCCAGCTGAAGGGAAGAGGTTAATTAATGAAGTTTAGACTAAAAATGTATATATTTTTTATTCTACTATTTATCCCGAATATTAAAACAGGAGCTGCAGACTTAGAGGATGGTTCAAAAACAACTCTGATAAGCACAGAAAAGGATAATATTGAAAAAGAAAATGATAAAAAAGAAAATGAAAAAGATCAAGATAGGGAAAAGGAAAAAAAATCTGTTAAAAGTAAACCGGTAATGAGTTCATTCATTAGACCTGAATACTTAATAGATGTTGCAGTTGATGCCGGGTTCGGCTCCTATCTGGGGCGATTTCACAGACATATAATAGATGAGGGAGCAATTCCATATACACCTGTTCTTGATCTGGTTGTATCTATATATATTATTAAGTATTTTGGTGTCCAGGTGTTAATCTCAAGTGGCTGTATTATTCATCCCAGATCTCAACCAATTGAGGGGACTGTGCTATATATGGGATTGGAGTTTTTTGGACAATACGAGTGGAAGTATGGGTTTGTCAAGCTATTTACCGGTGCGGGTTTTCAACATACAACAATGTTGATTCAGTGGTATTCTTCAGGATTCATTGAAGTTGGAACAGCAGTAGGAATAAAATTAACAAATTGGATCTATTTAACTCACTTCATAAAATATCGTAGTGCCTTTTTAAACTCAATTATAATTTATCAGAAATACCCAAGTCTTGGTTTATATGAGAATGATATATTTATGAGTCTAACTGTTGGTCTGGGTATAACTGCAAGGATTAAGAATCCCCTATAATAGCCTTTTAAACCTAATAGTAGGGCTTTAAAGATTATTATTTAATAGGATAATCACCATTGAAACATGCATAACAAAACTTATTCGGCTCTCCCAGGCACTCCCTTAGCTTCTCTACCGGCATAAATGAAACAGAATCTGCACCGATTATTTTTGAAATTTTTTCAGGTGAATTGGAAGATGAAATAAGTTCATCCCTGGATGGCGTATCGATACCATAATAACAGCTATACTTGATTTCAGGGCTTGACAGGAATAGATGTACCTCTTTTGCACCTGCCTCCTTTAGTATCTGTACGATCTTAGAGGATGTTGTACCTCTTACCAGCGAATCATCAATAACAGCAAGAACTTTTCGTTCAATTACTGAACGGATCGGGTTTAATTTAATTCGAACTGATTCCTTTCGTTTATTCTGTCCGGGTTTTATGAATGTACGGCCTGTATAATGATTACGAATAAGACCAAAATCGAATGGAACGCCCGATGCAGCTGAAAATCCAAGTGCAGCGGAGTTACCTGAGTCAGGAACAGGGATAACAATGTCGATCTTTTTGTCAATAAGTTTAGATAAAATTGCACCCATTCGAAGTCGGACTTGATGAACCGATTCACCAAATACTATCGAGTCCGGTCGAGAAAAATATATAAGCTCAAATACGCACTGTTTTGAAGCACCCTCTACAGCGAATTGTTTTTTTTCAATGCTTGTACCTTTAGCTATAACCATTTCACCAGGTTTAATGTCAACAACATTTTTTGCTCCGATTAAATCAAGTGCAGTAGTCTCAGATGCAAAAACGAAACCGCCATCAATCTCTCCATATGAGAGTGGCCTAAACCCATTTATATCTCTGAAGGCATAAACAATTCCATTATTTAACATTAACATTGAATACGCACCTTTAAGTTTAGATAATGACTTAACAAGTGAGTCTTCAAAATTATCTCCCGGAACTCCCGACATTAGATGTATAAGTATCTCTGTGTCTGATGATGTTTGAAATATAGAACCTGCACGAATCATCTCTTCTCGTATTGTTTCTGAGTTTGGAATATTTCCATTATGAGCGATGGCAAGCTGACCCTTGTTTGATGTAAAAACGAGAGGCTGTGCATTTACCAGATTTGATTCTCCGCATGTAGCATATCTAACATGACCGATAGCTGAGGTAGTATTAACGCCTGTAGGTATCATCTTAAAGAAATCTCCTGATACTAGACCTCGTGCCTTAATGACCTCAATTTTATTACTGTCCGAATATGCAAGGCCGCAACTCTCCTGACCTCTATGTTGTAGGGCAAATAAGCCCAAATGAATGTTGTATATCAATTGATCTGAAGGATTATTTAGGGTCATACCGAAGATTCCGCACTTTTCGTTAATATCAAACATGGTTACCTCTCATTAATTCTATAGAAATTGGAGAATATCAAAATATAGCTATTTTGTCAAGAAAGACCTACAAGTCTAGAAATTTGAGTAGGATTTTAACTTTAAGCATTATTCTTAATGATAGTCTTTATTCTGTTTGTTATATGATACTGTCCTGAAAACCTGAAAATTTCGGATTCGAGGCATAAGTTTAGCTTTACAGGTAATTCATTAATTATATTGATGAATTCGTCAACTTTTCTTTTAATTTTTAGTAAAACGCTTTTGAATCTACCTCGCCAGAGTGTACCAAAGCGGTTAAATCTCCTATTAAATCTTATCGAAAACGACTGTTTAATCCATTGCATGACGACTGATATATCTGTTTCGGCGATAGTTTGAATAACCATTTGAAATTCATCCTTCAGGATGATAAAGTTTTCGATTTTTATATTAAATTTGATGATCGCCTCCTCTAAAACTTGCAAAAAAAGGGATTGGGTTTCTTCTGAACAAAGTTGTTTTGCTGTCTCAGGAACTATACTTGATTTAATGAAATATGTGCCGTTATCTATTTTTTCTCGTTTTGTTCTCATGGCCTGTCCTTATGATTTTTTTAATTTATCACTTAATTATAACGAAAAAAAAAATTTATTATTTATGGAATTGACACAAATATTACAATTAATTTTATAACATTAATAAAAGGGACAACCTATAGGTGTCTATTGTATCCATTCACTCCTGATTTATCAGGCATAGGTTGTCCCCTATGATTTTTTAAAATCAAAACTTCACACCCGGCACCTGCCAGATTCCAATTGTCTGGATTTTAATTGTAAAATTAAAATGAGCAAGAAAGATTGACCAACGCGAATAAAAAAAAGTTGATTAAAGTTGTTTGATGTATCTATTCTAAAGATGAAGTATAGAGGATTATGCCTTTGTTGGATAGAGAATTAGTAGAAGAGAGAAATTTAAATTTTCTCTATCTTTACCATTTTTACAACTTTATCTGAGGCATCGAGTACGCTAATTTGATAATCGTTTTCTTTAAGAATGTCACCTTTTCTACCTATTCGGCCGAGCTTTAAATTAATTAAACCGGAAAGGGTATGGGTTCCCGGATTTAACAGATTAATTCCTGTCTCATCGAGTAGGTCTTCAAGATCGCAGCGACCCTCATAAATTCCATTATTCTTTTGTGAGAAGTTTTCGAATTCAGGATCGTCAAATTCATCCTCGATATCTCCGACAATTTGCTCCAGGATATCTTCAAGAGTTATAATACCGCATACAGCACCATATTCGTCGACTACAATAGCCATATATTTCCTATTTCTCTTAAGTTCAGTAAGGATCTGAATAATAGGCTTAGTTGAGGGAATAATATAAAGCTTGTCTGAATAATTTTCTATTGGATCATCATCCCTTATTCCTAAAATTGATCCAATATGAATAGTTGAAGTAATATTGAAAATAGAATCTCTATAGACAGGAATTCGCGAGAAATTTGTTTGGTTGATAATATCCTTTAACTGGCGAACACTACTATTTTCGTGTATAGCTGTCACCTCACTTAGATGTACCATTATATCCTCTGCTGTCATCTCATTAATGTCGAATATTTCACTTATTATATCCCTTGTGTTGTCAGTTGCACCTGATATTCTACCGCAGACGATTTGTTTGAGTTCATCACGGGAAACTTTGCCGAACTCAGAGTGTTTACTGCCGAAGAGATCTCCGATAAATTTAGATATCTGGCTAATTAACATCATAAGTGGATAGAAAATAAGAAAACCAACCCTAATAAGACGGGCATTTCTAATAGCTGTCGTATTGGGATATTTACGGGCTATTGACATTGGAACTAATTCGCCAAATAGCAGTATCATAGGCTCAAGGATGACAAGAGTAAGCACCTCGACTGAGATCCACCCTGATTCACCTGTAAAATACTCTGAAACAACGAATTTAAAAAAATGATCCGCAAGCGATGAGGTTACTACAGTAGCAAGATTTATACCGACAAGAGTAGTTGCAAATAGTTTCTCAGGGGTATTTAATAGGTCAAGAATTATGTTTGCATTAAGATCTTTTTTATTTGCAAGATGTGTTAACTTGTATTTATTGGAACTAACCATTGCCATTTCAGACATTGCAAAAAAACCCTGAATTACTATAAAGATGATAATTAGGGACGGAAAAAGAAATAAATCAATGTTCATCTATGTATTTCCTCTCTTGCCGCTCAATAATGATATCATACCGGATTTTGGTTTAATTGACTGACCTCTTCTTTTTCTGTTTAATTTAGCGTAGGACTTGAGTCTTGTAACTGTCATTCGTTCAATTTTATTAGGTAATGCAGAGTCTATTCTAAACTGAAGCCCGTCTGTTTTAAGAATTGTGCCGGTTTGGGGTATCATCTGCATTTGTTCGCATACAAACCCTCCGATAGTTGCACAGTGATTGGAGAATAGGTTAGAATCGAATATATAGTTAAAATCACCGATTGATAATTTGCTCTCCAGTTCTATAATATCCTGAGATATAACTTGATACAATGGTTTAATATCGATCTTGTCAACAACATCTCCAACTATTTGTTCAATTATATCCTCCATTGTTATAAGGCCCATGACACCGCCAAATTCATCGATAACTATAGCAATATGATTGTGTGTAGCCTGAAAAAGCTTTAGTAGTTTTTCGGCCTTTAATGAGCCGGGAACAAATATAGGTTTACGAAAAATTCTTCTTAGTTGAAAAAGTTTTCCAGTCTGTAAACCTGCATTTAATAGGTCTTTTATATATAGAATACCGATAATGTTTTCCGTATCTCCTCTATATATTGGGATTCTGGAGTACCTGTATTCTCTTATTAAATTAATTGCATCGTTAATATCAATGTCGTGAGGCAATAAAAACGCATCACATCGCGGTCTACATATTTTTCCAATCTCTACTGAGGTGAAATTAACAGCATTCTCAAGGATCATTTTTTCCTGATGATCAATAGCTCCGCTTTTTCCGCCCTCCTTTATGACCTCTATCATTTCACCTGATTTGTACTCATGATTCTCAGTTATTCCACGATAAAATGTAAACCCTACTATTTTTACAAGAAACTTTGATATGGATCTAAATACAAGAATAAAAATGAACAGAACTCTGATAAGTACAAAAAAAATCGGTGCTACAAAAAGTGCAATTGAGGGTGCAAATTTAATTGCCAGACTTTTAGGTGTGACCTCGCCAAAAATAAGAATAACTAAAGTCATTGTAATTATTACAGCCCATAAATGAGATCCGCTATTCGCCCGGTATGATGGAAATATCTCTAAAAATATTCTGCTTGCCAGAATGGTGGAATATATGTTTACAAATATGTTGCATGTAAGAATAGACACTAAAAGTTTTTGAGGGGTACTCAGAAGCCCGGATATGATATTTCCCCTCTTCGGGTGATTCTTTTGTAAACCATCAATCTTAACCTGAGTCAAAGAAAACATCGCTGTTTCCGACATTGAAAAGAAAAATGAAAGTGTTACAGATGTAATTAATTGCACTATATCAAAAATTATCAAAATATTATTCTATCTATTAAAGTATATGATTAAAAAACATGATAATAATTATAATGAAATATCGGCTAATGTCAATTGTTTTTATTTTAATTGTAATGAATGGTATTCGGTTAAGCATTAATTGTAGTGAAACGAGACTATACAGTTTTAGAATAATAGCGTTTCATGTGATCTATGATGTTTTCTGTGCTATGAATAGTGAGGGGTATTTCAAGTATCCATATATGCTTGATGATATTGAGGTCTTTGTAACCTATGAAACAGAGATATTTTTAAGAAAGTCAGAATGGGATGAGAATTTTACGGTTGTAAATACACCGATCCCTATGAATATGTGGACTACAAGCACAGGGGAAACTTACCGAATGATAAGGAGGGTAACAGGCCCTCAACAGTTGATAAATAGGAAAAAAAGATGAAATTTCTTTTACAAATTGTATTTTTTTGATATTATTTTTTTTGTATATAGGAGTGAAGAATGAAAAGGTTAGGAATTCTGTTTTTTATGTTTTTTTCTTTTGTTGTCTTTGGACAAACCAGGATCGAAGTTCAGCCTGTAAATATCAAGCAGTCGACCGGGCTATATTTTAAGAAGGGCGAAAAGATTGTTCTAACAGCAGAGGGACGGTGGTCATTGTGGGATAGATATACTCAGATGGCAACTGCGGATGGGCATCCGTTTAGGGCAAACGACTTTGGAAATTGGGGGATCTTACTTGGACAGGTCGGCTCCGGAGAAGTATTTATTGTCGGGTCTAAGAGAGAGTTAGAGAGTAATGCAGAGGGTATTCTGTATCTATTTCCTAACAAGGGGCATTTTTTAATAGAG
>CAYYKD010000001.1:42496-134954 GCA_964471825.1 uncultured Spirochaetales bacterium | reverse complement strand
GTATCCATTACCGGTGGTGAGCCTTTATCAGCGTATATTCAGAAGTTAATTAATGAAAAACAGGCAAAAAGCTACACATATGACCCCAGTTCAGGCATGCTTGTTACAAAAGTGTTCGTAACTGCCGGAGAGCCGATTGAGATATTTGCAACGGGAAGCTGGACTATGTGGGAAGGTGAATATCCGCCGGTCAATGCTGAAGGGCATGAGGAAGGAACTAAGTTTACAGCAAAGGGTGTTGAATGGGGTAAACTTTTTGGCGGCATAGGTTCTTCATATGGTATATTAACTGAGACATTTAAGGTTGGAGAGAGGATGATCTATACGCCGCAAAGAGATGGTATATTGACATTCTACCCATATGTGGAAGACTTCGTATCTGTTAAACGGGGCGGAATGGACATCTTTGTAATTGGCGGTAAAGAGGCAACAGATGAATTACTTCAGACCGCTGATAGAAATGTGATATCAGAACTTAATAATAAGGTTGTTGATAGAATTAATGCCTTCAGGGCTTCAGTTGGATTGAATGGCGTTGAAATATCAATTCCTCTTTCAGAATCAGCGGTTGATCACGCTAGATATATGATAATTAATGGTGTCTTTGATAGAGAGCAGAAGGAGGGTAATCAAGGTTTTACCGGTATTACTCCTGATGAACGAGCCTCTGCAAAAGGGTTTAAAGGAAAAGTTAGAGAGATTTTTTGTCAGACAGAGGATCTAGAAAAGGCTGTTGATATATTTATAGATGCTGTTTATCACAGGGTTAGATTACTTGATCCAAATATAAAGTCTATTGGTTATGGTAATTTTAACAATGATATGAATAAGATGCATGTGTTTGTCCTCGGCTATGCAGAAGAGGAGATCGTGTTAGAGCAGGATTTTGTAGTGTACCCTGCAAATATGTCCATAGATGTTAAGTCATCCTGGTCAGGACTTGAAAATCCGGATCCATTACCGCCAAATGCAAACAAACCAACAGGTTTACCGATCTCAGTAACATTTAAACATGAATTAACAAAGGTTAAATCGGCTGAGCTAAAGGATGAAAACGGTCAGATTGTTCCTGTATTTCTTATTACGCCTGATACTGATCTATGGGGTAAAAACACTAATTCAATATTTATGATTCCACGGGTTAGGACCAGATCAGGAATGAAATATACTGCTTCAGTCAATGCAGTTTTTAAAGTTGATGATGTAGAAAATGAATCTCAGATAGTATGGGAGTTTACGGTAAAATAAATAGGTTTGAAGAGGAAATAATTTTATTATCTTATAAAACCTATAAAAAAAAGAAAAGGCAGCAGATATAAAATTCTGTTGCTTTTTTATTTAGAGGCTCACTTGATTAATATTAAAAGTCGGAGGCAAGTCAAATATATCCAGTACTATTTTATCTAGTTTAGAATGTAAGAGTTCAAAGTGTAAAAAGTCGGAGTGTACGAGATTAGATTGAACGAGTTTAGATTGAACGAAATTTCCGTTTAGTATTTCATCTACAATTGAAATTATTTTTGCTTGGGTTTCATTGTCGACTATTGGAACAGGCAGATTTTCCAGATTACCTCTAAGTACCTTAATGACAGGAAATTTTAGCTGATAAATATACCTATAAATTGATGAATTAAGTAAGCCCAGAATAAATTTAATGTTCGTAGAGCGATCAGGGATAAATATATTTGCACTGTTGAGCGTCAGGCTTTGTTTATTGTCATAGGCAAAGACAGGTCTGTTAAAGATAAACCTGTAGATTAGCTTTTCATCGGCTCTATAAAGGGCAGGATCTGCTACCTGCTGCATTTTTTCGGGTTCAAAAGAAATAAATTTTGTTGGTGTCCTCAAGTGATATGGACAGATATCCGCTCCTGAGTAGATAGGCTCATAGTTGTCCATTAACTTATCAGATATAAATTTAGAGTTATTTCCTGTTACGATTCCGAGTGCCCATGTTCCTCTAAGTTTGTAGTGCGGAACACTGTAAAACTTATTGATTAATGAGAGCCCAAAATCATCAATATTGATATCAAACTCATTGTTATGATTCCCTATAAACCTTTCCTGATTGATTGTATAATGCTTGTTCTTTCTGTATACTTCAACAGGGCCTTTAGATAATTCGTTTGATTTTTGGTTTGACAACTTCTGCATATCAAGCCGTATAACGGGGCTAAAAACCGAGCTGAACATCTTGTCATAGCAGATAATTCTATCTATCTTGACCGTATTTGAGAGAATAGCTCTGATATCACTATGTGTTTTAACTGAAAGTAGAGACTCCGGTAGGATAAACGAACCATAGCCGCCATCTTTTAAAAGTTGAATTGATATGTATAGAAAATATGAAAAAGATTCAAATGAGGTAATATGCGGATAATTTTTTTTTAAATAATCCCGGTTGACACTAGTTATATCTGCTCCCCATGGGGGGTTTGTTGCTATTATGTCATATTTATTGACATGAAGTGCTATGTTTGAAGTTAGAAGCATATCTGTAACTTTGATATCGGGTTCAAAAATAATATGCGGATAACACACGATCAGGTTTACGCGGGCAATTTTAACGGCAATCGGATCAATATCTCTGCCAGATATCTTTGATGGATCTGTTAGAATTGATGAAAATGATATCAAAAATAGCCCTGTGCCGCAGCATGGGTCAAGAAAGGACGAACAATTGCCTATATGATTAAATTTACTTACGATTTCATTAATTACTGTCTCAGGAGTGTAATATGCACCATTGCCGGACTTGTTGTTGATCTTTCTAAGAGATTGATAGATAACTCCGGCCGGATCTGAATGTTCGGGTATATTTAAATCTAAAATCTTCATTTCATCTGTGGTAAGAGTAGACAGGTCTACTATATCGATCTCATTTTTTAGAAAATTGTTTCTGCAATTTACTTGATTGTTTTCTATATCAATATGTTGTTTTTTACGGAGTATATTTAAGATAACGAGTATAATGACTTTTTCGATTGTAATATTTGTTGTCTTGATAAACTCTACTATTGCAATAAAAATCTTACGATCTGTTAAGTTAGATACAAGCTCAACAGGGATAACGAAATCCGTATTAGAATTCTTATTTGCTCTTTTGCCCAGTCTGTCAATTTTGCCAAGCATTATTTGATCTTTGATGTCAAGAACATCGGACTCAAGCAATCCATCTTTGCCGTATGATTTGAGTAGGCCGGTTTTAATCCAGTTTGATATCGAGCCACTCGACACGCCAAGTATCTTAGCTGCCCCTGTATTAGAGACATATCTCATCTAGAAAGACTCACTAAACGAGATAGTAAGACCTATAATTTCATCAGGTTTTTGATAAACTATAGCCTTTAAAATATTTACACTAACATCTATTCTTAGGATAAAATGAAGAAAGAATGGGTATATCCTGATGCCTGCTCCAGCTGTAAAAGCCGGCAATAGAACATTCCCATAACCAATATCAGTTTGTCCAAGTGGATTATTCTTATTTAATGAGTTATTAACTGTGCCTCGTGCTGGTCGGGTATAGTTATTTT
Organism: uncultured Spirochaetales bacterium; assembly: GCA_964471825.1. GTDB lineage: Bacteria > Spirochaetota > GWE2-31-10 > GWE2-31-10 > CAYYKD01 > CAYYKD01. The sequence continues at coordinate 131,418 of CAYYKD010000001.1, read as the reverse complement.
CGAGTAGAAGAGAGTAATTGTCAATAGTAAAACCGCCCTCTACAAATAATGCAAGATGCATAACAAACTTTGTTAACCGCTTGAACTTAATATCTAGAGCTGCTTTAAGATCAACATCTATTAGAGGAATGAATCCCTCAAATGATGCAAGTAATGCGAACCATCCTGTGAGTTCATTCTTAGAGATCCCCCTTATGTACTGTTCGCCGGAAAAATCCTCGCTAATATTATAGTTGATATTACATATTAAGCGGCCTCGAATGCCGAATTCTCTGTATAGTTTCTTTGAAAATCTATCATCAATAGAAAATTTAAATCGAAATTGGTCATTAGGAGTTCCAATTGTAGTGGGAAGATAGAATTTAAATGTGCCTGATAAGAGATTGCCCTCTCTTATAGTTTCGGTTTGCCTGATCATATTCCATCTGAGATGCTCGATAAGGTTAATACCGAAATTATTAATGCCAAGTGGTGTTATATCAGATTTATTTTGGCTGTAGGAAAGATGTGAATAGGTCAATTCCATTAGTGAAAAGGTTTCAATCTCAAAAAGTGGAATTCGGTAACTGATTCCAATAGTTGTATCAAATCCTGTTTTAAAAATAGTGCTATAATCAATATTAACTCTTTCTAGTATTGAGTTTACAAATGAGACGAGTTGATTAGAAGGAGTTGTGTTTAATCCGTTGTAGGCCGCAATCTGAGGGCCGCTTGTGTAGAATGTAAATCCGCCGAATATACCGAGCTTATCCTCTAAAAATCTAGTATATGAGCTATACAGATCTATGTGCATACCATCTGCCTGATTTGATCCGATTGCGGCTGTAATAACCGCTCCCTTAGAATGTAGGTCCTGATGACTAAATAGAGTTCCAAGATCAAAATTTGAAGAGTGAAGTGTTGATCCAAGGGTTAAACTTGCACGCCCATAGGGAAGAACAACAATGGGAAAGAACGGCAGATTATTAATGTTTTTTTGAATATGATGCTTATCTAGTCTGTAGTTAAAAAAAGTGAAATCGTTATTCCATCTAAGATTGGAAACAAACCTTTCATTTATCTTATAGCCCGGTAACTTAAAGCCGTAATAAAGATCAGTTGATGGATCTATTGTAAGATGATTTAATACCCAGCTATAGTCTGGTTTAATCTCATTATCGCTTGAAACAATATTGTTTACTAAAAAGAATGAAAGCGTAATCGATAGAAAAATTACTTTAACTAAGTTGTGCATAAGACCTCAGGTCGGTATAGATTTATTGGGGTAATTTACTTGCTAAAATACTTTTTAACCGATTTTTTGTTATTTTTCAAGTAGTTTGTTTCATTAGATTAAAACAATCAAAATTCCTTGAATATTCAGTCTAATTTTTTATAAAGAAGAGTTCTATAAAGTTTTGCAATATCTGTTGCGGACAAAGAAATATATCGTAGAGTAGGATATTGCTGCAAGATATGAGATAACGATCCCGGCATAGACTCCAAAATGTGGAAATGCAAACGAAACAACCAGAGAGAACAGGATAAGCGAGACAAATCCGGATGGAACATTTTTAATTATTGCATTTACATTTGCTCTTTTGTAGGTGATATCTGTTATGATGATAAGTGGATATAGTGTAGTGGGAAACGCGGTAAGAAGACCGGATAATTTTGGAGAGACAAAGTTAGCCGCATAGGTAACAGACAAAATAATTGTGGCTGCAAGTACAGATCTCAGAACAATAATAGGAAAGGTTAATTTTACCCTGGATGTTATCGTTGTATTATCAATTTTTTTAAATAGAAAATAAAAAATTAAAACTGAAAACACTGCGAATAAAACCGCTGAAATTCGGTTAAATTTGATTAATTGTATAACGAAGACAGCGGTGGTGTAGAATATAACCCCCGAAATTGTTGAAAAAAAAGTTTTGGTATAATTATTTCCTATATTTATCAGATAATATCCAAGTAGAAAAGAGAGCATAGCAAATATGCCTGTTATATTGTAGACAGCCGCTTCTCCTGAAACATATGATCCTTGTTCGACTCCGATAAAAAAAAGTGTAATTGCAGTTCCGGTCGGAAACGCGGAAAAAAAACCGGCAATTGCCGGGCTACAGTTTTCTGCAATTATTGATAATATTAAAACAAAACAGATAGAAACGGCAATCTTTGTTAGTATAAGTATCATTTTAGTCCAAAATCATTGTCTTTAAAACCAAAGGCAAAAAATCGCATAGGCCTCTATATATCCATGTCTCTATATATGCAGGCCTCTAAGTCTAGGTTTACAAATATAATAACAAATATAAAGTTCTATAAATGTAAAGTCCTACAAATGTAGAGGCCTATAGTAGAGGCCTTGAATATAATTTTATAAACCGCCCCTCGTAAAGGTAATAAAGTAGATAATACCAATAGCAGAGACAAACAACAAAAATGTATGCATCTCGTTGACAAGTCCTTTTTTTAGGTCGTAGTGCCTTTCTTCCTTAGGTCCACGCGGATTAAGTTTAGGAATTATTCTATGAACCTTTTTGCAGTATTCTCTGTATTCATCACCAAATGTCTGAAGTAGGTAACTTTCTTCAAATGGAATTATGCTGATATAGATTAATATCAGAATAGCATAGAAAACAGGGATCATCCACGGTAATCGTGCCATAATAGCCATACCGCCGATCCATAGAAAATTTGCAATATAGATTGGATTACGAACATATGTGTATGGACCTGTTGTTCGCAGTTTTGGAACATTAACATTAAATGCTCTTCCACAGGTTCCGATATAAGACGCACAAAAAAATCTGATAATTCCACCTAAAATTATCAATGCAATACCAGAAAAAAACCATACTGCGGTAGTTTTAAAATCAGGGTTGAACAGATAATATGCAATAAGTGATATTGGAAATAATGTATATATTGGTCCCCTTGCCTTGTAAATAATTGTTCCTTTCATTTTCTTACTCCTATTTTTAATATATATTTAGAGAGTTATCTCTGAATGCCTAAAACAAATTCTCTATTTCCCCTAATAATATATAGGAAAAATTGTTTATTGACCGACGGGTTAATTGAATTATTAAATTGGGCAACATCATTAACTGTTTTTATTTCTGTAGAGTTGATTCTTGTAATTAGGTCACCTTCAAGAACACCATAGAGTTCTGATGGTGATTCCGGAATTATTTTGATTACAACCACGCCATTCTTAGCCTTTGTAATTGAGTACTTTGAAGCAAGATTGTTATCAATAGTCGTTACTGTGGCCCCAAGGATCTCTGCAGTCTGCAATTGAGAATTTTGACTCTCTGTTTTATTATTTGCGACTTCAGTTCCAGGTCTGGTTTCAAGAATAACTGACATAGATTTTTCTATACCATTTCTAAAAAATATAACCTTGACAGCTGCCCCCGGCCTAAGTTTGCTTATACTCCAGATTAATTCATTTGAATTTGTAATAGTTGTGTTATCAATAGCAACTATTACATCGCCTATCGCAAATCCCGACTTAGATGCAGGTGAATTATTTATGACCTCTGTTATATATGCACCAGATCGTCTCTTTTCACCGATCGATTTTCTGAAGTCCTCATCTGTAAGTGATTTGATCATAACCCCAAGCCATGCATACTCGACAGATCTTTTTTCTTTTAATTCTCTGTAGATCATCATTGCATTATTAATCGGCACTGCAAAGCTCAATCCGGTATTTGCTCCGGTATCTGTCGCAATCCAACTTGCAAGTCCAACAATTTCGCCATCGATATTTAACAGAGGTCCACCGGAATTTCCCGGATTAACAGCGGCATCAGTTTGTATAAAGTCAGTAGAAAAATCTCTATTAAACATAGATCTGCCTAAAGCACTTATAACACCTACACTTAGACTGCCATTAAAACCAAGTGGATTACCAATGCATATTGCCCAGTCACCAACAGTAACCATATCGGAATCGCCAACCTTGGCGACAGACAGAGCTTCCTCTGTCTTAACTCTTATTAGACCAATATCTGATCGTTTATCAACTCCGATATACTCAGCTTCAATTGTCGTATTATTGAATAATGTTATTTCAATGGAATTTGCACGAACAACAACATGTTCATTCGTTAGAATATAATAATAACCATCGGTTTTTTCGATGATTACCCCCGAACCAAACGATTTTGTTTCAATTGTTTTTCCTGTCTTTGAACCGGGGTCGTTATCAATTCGTGATACATTAATCCTAACTACAGCAGGAACAACTCTTCGTGCGATCTGATTAAATATCTGCTGTACCTGTTTAGATTGGGCTAGTGCAGATGAATAATCCTCTGTTGATGCCAGTACCGGCTTAACTATACTGCCTGTCTTAAACAAACTGTAAGTAGAAATCACTATAGAAGTTATAGAAAGAATAATTACAATTAGAAAAACAGGTGGTCTGCATAGTTTTAAATTCATTGTTTTTCCTAGAGCATCGATTCGTCAATATTAATGTTACTGATAGATCTTAGGTCAGAGACCTTCTTATCTAATAATGCACCCAGTTGTTCGCTTAGAAGGTAGTTTCTGATATCGTCTTTTACAGTATCAAACTCAGTTTCCTCCGGCTCAGACTTATCGGTTACCTTAATAATGTGCCATCCGAATTGAGTTTCAATCAGATTTGTGACTTCATTGACTCCGCAGGCAAAAGCTGCATCCTCAAAAGGCTTGACCATTCGGCCTCTACCAAACTCTCCAAGACTACCGCCTCTTGCCCCGCTGGGACATTTAGAATGTTTCTTAGCCATCTCCTCAAAGTCAGCTCCATCAGTGATCTCTTTTAGAACAGATTCTGCATTTGACTTGTCGTCAGGAGAAAAAAGGATGTGGTTTGCTTTTACTGTTTCTTCTTTGTGAAAAGCGTCCTTGTTATCAGCAAAATAGTTTGATACAGCTTCGTCCTCAATCGTTATTGTTGATGTATAGGTTTCATCAATATACCTTCTTAGGAGCATATCGTCTCTTACTTTTTCCCTAAGAGACTCTTCGGTATTGTTAGTTTGTTTGATTGCATTCTCAAATTCATCCTTGGTTTTAAATTGAGATTTAATTTTTTCGATAGCCCAGTTTACATCGTCAGATGGGACTACGACAGAGCTTTTTTTGGCTTCCTCAAGAAGAAGTACTGCATCAATTAGTCTATTGGCAACACCCAACTTATCTTCCCTGCTTAATGTTTGAACACCGCTTCTCATCATTGCATCTCTGCAGGACAACTCAAATTCCTTAAAGGAGATGTCCTTATCGTTTACTTTAATCATTATATCCTCCAAATTTATTTTTTTTCTTTTTAATAATTGCAAAATTCCTCGTAAAAAACAACTGTTATTACAGTCATAATAATACTAATGAAACAATACAAATAAGGAAATAAGAAGCTCTTGCAAAAAAAACAAATGAAATTTTTGCAAGAGCCTCATTAATATTATTTTATACTACACCTATGAAACACCTATGAATAGAACTAAGTTTTTCTAATCGATAGACCTAAATAATTTTTTAGTTTTTCAAAGTTTTCACATAGTGAACCCATCACATATTTTATTTGACCGCATTCCCACTTTAGATTGTGATTATTTTCAAAAGGGATGCTATGCTGTTCTAGAATATATTCAACATTTCTATCTGTGTAAATAAATAATGTGCCATGTTCATCAAATGTAAAATAGTCATGGCTTCTCTTGTCTCTTACCAGTAATTGGTGAGAGGGATCATGAAAAATATAATCCTCAAACATATTTATTGAGTCAAGTACACGATCTCTGTTAGAATCTCCTGTGTAATAATCCCAGTCGTATTCCTTGGATATTTCATCGTAAGCTACAACTGTTTTTATCATAACTACAAGATCTGCATTAAAAAAATCAAGCATCCTTAATAGTAACTTCTTCATTACGGTAATTTCTGAACAGAGTACAACATATCTTCTATACTGATCAGTTTCTTCAAGAGCATAAAATTTGGTAGGAGCATAATTCTGTTCGCAATCCCTCATAAATACCCTCCCATGCTATTGAATGATTATACCAGTAAATTCAATCAAATTCAAATAATAATTTTTGTTTTTTGAATATATTTTTTACTTTTTGCTTATCTTCTTTATTCCAAACATATACGGGTGTAGTGCTTCAGGGATTATAACTTCACCATCTTTAGTCTGAAAATTCTCAATAATAGAAATAATCATTCGTGGTATCGCAACTGCAGTGCCATTTAACATGCTGGTGTAGTCAGCCTTGCCGTTCTCAGTCTTGTATTTTACATTAAGTCTTCTTGATTGGTAATCTGTACAGTTAGAAGTTGATGTAATCTCGCCATATTCACCTTTGCCCGGCATCCATGCTTCAAGATCGTATTTCTTGTAGGCTGGATTTCCGAGATCACCTGACGCTATGTCAAGTACTCTATATGGTATACCAAGTTTAGACACAATCTCCTCTTCGATCTCTCTAAGTTCTTCATGAATCCCTGCTGCGTCCTCAGGTAATGAAATTGCAAACATTTCAACCTTACTAAACTGATGAACTCTATAGAGTCCTTTCTGTGCTTTGCCTGCTGCTCCTGCCTCGGTTCTAAAACAATGGCTTAGTCCAACCATCTTTATAGGCAGCTTTTCTCTATCAATAACTGTGTTTGAATACATTCCGCCAAGTGTTATCTCTGCTGTACCCACAAGACAGAGATCAGTATTTTCTACCATATAGACATTAGTTTCATTTCCTCGCGGGTTAAAGCCAATCCCCTCAAGGATAGACTCTCTTGCAAGATCGGGTGTTAAAACCGGGGTAAATCCTTTAGACACTAGGAGACCTATAGCAAACTGAATAAGTGCCAACTCTAATAATGCACCTTCATTTTTTAGATAATAGAATTTCTGTCCTGATACTTTTGCACCTGATTCAAAATCAATAATATCAAGTTCCTTACCAAGAACAGTGTGATCTTTAACTTCAAAGTCAAACTCAGGGATTGCTCCAACTTTTCTTAATTCCTTACTGTCCTTTTCTTCAGGTCCAATAGGCGTGTCAGGGTGGGTCATATTGGGAATTTTATACATCTCTTCGATAAAAAGTTTATTTATTTTGATCTCTTTATCTTCATAGGTATATAGCTCATCTTTTAGCCTTTTACCCTCTTCGATAAGTGAAACTCTTTTTTGGTAGTCATTTTGAGATTTTAGCGATGCGGCATTCTCATTTCTTTTCTGCCTTAGAGCATCAGCCTTAGTGATTATGTCATTTCTCTGTGAGTAGATCTCAAGAAGTTTGTCTACATCGGCCTTTACAAATCGCTTTGCAATATTATCTTTAACTGTCTCTGCATTATCTTTAATAAATTTTATGTCAAGCATTATTCTCTCCCGAAAAAATTATTAAGATTTATATAATAATAAATAAAAATAAACAATTGTTTTTTTTTGTGTTTATAGAAAATCCGCACTATAGCCGGTGATGTGAGTAATTCGACAAATAGATGAATAAGAAAGATGATTAGGATTTATTGATATTTATGAAAAAATATATTATTACTGATTTATGAACTTTGAGGATATACGATACTACAAAAATAATAATACAACTCTTAAGATATTAAGCAAAGAGACTCTCCCATTTGTTGCGGGGTTTCTATATGGCGTTTTTAAGAACGATAACCGTTCTGTAATACAACATAAAGATATTACCGTTAAACTCACAGATTACATATACTATCTCAATCAGAACTACAGCGACGAGTCGTATCCATTGTCACCGGAATCCTATCTTACTCAGTGGGCGGATGACGGTATCTTAAGAAAGTATTATGGAGAATCAGGGGATGAGCCGCTGTATGAAATGACACCGGCCATGGAGAAGGCAATTGAGTGGATTGATGATCTTAAGGAGAGGGATTTTGTAGGCACTGAGTCCCGTATGATTAAGATCTTTGATCTATTGCGGGAGATTGTGTATAAAAGTTCCAGTGATCCTAAAGTCCGTCTAAAGGAGCTGCATGAAGAGAAATTAAAATTACAGGCAGAAATTGACAAGATAGATGCCGGGGTTATAGAGACGCTTGATAATACTCAAATTAAGGAAAGATTCTTTGAGTTGACCGATACAGCAAGGAGATTGATAGGTGATTTTAGGCAGGTAGAGTATAACTTCCGAGATCTTGATAGAATGATAAGGGTAAAACTCTCTGATGTTTCTGTCGCTAAAGGGGATGTTGTTGACAACTTTTTTAATATGCAGGGGTCTATATGGGAAACAGATCAGGGGCGGAGTTTCCGTTCATTCTGGGAGCTTCTTCTATCACAGACCAGGCTGGATGAGCTTGATTATCTTATCAGACAACTTATAGAAATGGACGAGGTTAAAGGATTGTCTGATGATACTTTTATTAGGCGATTAAAATATAGTTTGACAGAATCCGGCAGTAAGGTTAATAAAACAATATTTATCCTGATCGAGCAGTTGGCAAGGTTTATTGATGAGCGGGCAATTGATAGCAACAGAAGGGTGCTTGATATCATTAAAGAGATCGAGTCGAGGGCAATAAAGCTAACGAAAAACCAAAACCTCGCTAATGAAAGGAAATTTGTACAGATAAATGATAAGCCTGAGATAGAATCGGTTGTTTCAAGACTATTCTATAGAGTACCTGAAAAGGTTGTCTTTAATATAAAAGAGATTGCAAGTGAAGTTGAAGACTTTGATGCGGCGTTTGTATATGGGCAAATATTCGTTGATAAGGGTGAATTGATTGCGAATATCGAAAAAGCTCTTACACAAAAAGAACAGATCGCTCTGGGAGAACTTATTAATAGTTACCCTGTAAAAAAAGGTTTGTTAGAGTTGATCGAATATTAGAACATCGCTCTAAAAAGGGATAGAACTATTTTTTCATACTGTTTCCTTAAAACAGATTGGCAATTTTACAGACTTTGTCAGGGAAAATATGCTTGAGAAAGAGGAGATTCGGGATGAAATCACACTTCTATTGAAGAACTTTGATAATTTAAACCGAGCACATGAGTCTGTTGAGAGAGCAAGGGAACAGTTGAAGACGCTTGAGCCATTGGTTAATTCCTCAGATGAGTATGGAAGATTGATTCAAAAAATCGAGGATAATAAGAGATATTCTGACGGGCTATTGTTGTATTTTAATAAAATCCGGCTTGAACTTTACAAGAAAAAAACAAATGAACTCACTGCAAACTACGGAGTCTTTACAAACAAACTTCAAGAGAGCCGGGAGCTGATTGAACGGTTAGATAATGATAAGACATCACTGATAAAAGCGATAGCTAATGATAAGGACTCGAAACGGCTAATGGAGATAGATTATCAGATTAAAGTTTGCTCTGAGAAGAAGCAAGATAGACTTAGAAAATATGATAACTACAAGGCAATTATTAAGGCTCTTGAACTACAGAGTGAATGTTCAGAGGAGTTATTCTACAGAAATATTCTAAATATTGAGAGTTTAAGGTCGGAATTGTCCATAAAGATAACCGAGGTTAATGAGGGCATAATACAAACAGGGATTGTTATCCGCGATCTCAATGAAAGGCTTTATAATGACGAGGATGAGCTTAAACACCTAATGTCTCGAAATAGCCAGATACCGTTAGAGAATAGTAAAATCAGAAAAATTATCGCTGATGGTACCGGTGTCAATGAGATTGAGATCCCGTTTGTTGCTGAATTGGTGAAGGTAAAAGAGGGGTTTGAGGACTGGGAGCCGGCAATTGAAAGGCTTTTGCGTTCATTCGGTCTGAGTATGTTGGTGCCGGAAAAGTTGTACGATCGTATAAACGACTTTATCAATAAAACTGATTTAAAGAGTAGAGTTGTATTTTACAGAATCGAGGATTCTAAATCCCCAAAGATACAAATAGATGGTAATAAGATGTCAGTTATAAATAGGCTTGCAATCAAAGAGGACACCCCTTTCTATAACTGGATATATAATGAGATAAATTCACGATTTGGATTTGCATGTTGTGAAAGTGCTGATGAGTTTAATAAATACCCTTTTGCTGTAACTAAATCGGGGCTTATTAAGACAGCCGGTGTCAGACATGAGAAGGATGACAGGCGCAGTTACATTCTCGGTTGGGATAACAGAAAGAAGATTAGTACATATGAAGAGAGGATATCTCGTTGCAGAGAAGAAATATTGGTGCAAAAAGATAAGCTGAATCTATCAAATCAGTATAAATCGGCCTGTGAGGAGAAAGAGCGAAATCTTTTCTTCCTAAAGAGTTTTGATAGTTTTGATGAAATCAATTGGGAACTCTACGCCAAGGAATTGGAAGTTCATAAGGTTGAGAAGAAAAAGATTGAGGACAGCTCTGATAAACTAAAAACCCTTCATGAGCAACTTGAGAACAACCTCGATGAGTCGCATATAACTGATATTGTTAAAATACTTGCCGTAAATATAGCTGATATTTGTTATATATCTGAGATTAAAGAAAAAATATTTTCTGTTTTAAAATACTTTAAATCAAATCCAATGCCGCAGCTGTATATAAGAGAGTTGCCGATAGAGGTTGATACTAAGTTTATTGAACGCAACATGAACCTAGTGAAAGAATTCCTTGATATCATTTCGGACTCAACTTTGACAAATGAAAGGGTATTTGAAAAAAGGTATGGCCTTAAGTTCAATGAACCATTAATAAGGTTAAATATCCTTGATAACGAGATTGCACTAAAATATTTTTCGGGGATAAGCGACATATCGATAAAGGTCTCCGATTTTAATAAATTGAAATTACCGGTAAAGAGAATTATAATCCTTGAAAATAAAACAAGCTATACAAATATCTATAACTTTCTTACTATGCCGCAAATAGAAAACACACTTGCTATCTTTGGGAAAGGGTTTGGGGTCGGACTAATTAGGGATGCCGAGTGGTTTAGAGATAAGCGGATTATTTATTGGGGTGATATAGATCCTCATGGATTTATGATCTTATCCGGTTTGAGAGGGAACTTTCCGCAGATGGAGAGCATTATGATGGATAGAGTTACATGTGAAAGACACTATGAGTTTGTTACGGATGGTGAAGTTGTCAAAGCCGCACAACCGGAAAATTTAACCTCAGATGAACTGGACTTATTTGAGAAATTAAACAGCTATCCTCAGAAGAATCGTCTTGAACAGGAGCTGATACCTGTACAATTTGTAAGAGCTGTCTTTGAAAATATTTTTAAATGATAGGAAAACTCAAGCCGATATTTATAGAATAAAGTATAGAATCAGAATGGAACACGAAATATAAATTATACAAAAAATTCTAACTATTAAAAAATTCTAACTAAAAAATTCTAACTATGTATTTGACAAATATTCTAAAATGATATGATATTAAAGAAGTGATTTAATACTAAATTATTTAATACTATATTAAAGGAAGTTTATATGAAGAGATTGTTATTTTTGTTTTGTTTTTTGTTTGCATTTTTGACAGTGCTATCCAGTCAGCAGGTAAACACAGACACGCTTAAAGTAAAAGAAAAAACTGAGTTTAAATATGATATAGTGTTTGATTCTGGAAAAAATGTAGAAGTGTTGAATTGGAAAACCTCATATAAATATGACCAAAGTGGAAATTTGATTGAAGAGGGATTCTATGAAGCCGACGACTCCTTAGAGGGAAAAAGAATTTATAAGTATGATGCTAAAGGAAATATTATTGAAAAGGGGATGTTTCGATCAGATGGTTCTATGGAATCTAAAATTATATATAGGTATGATGATAGTGGTAAAATGAGTGATAAGGCTACCCATGGCCCAGATGGTGCTTTGTGGTATAAATCCACTTTTACATATGATGCCGGTGGAAATATGATTGAGGAAGCCAAATATCGATACGACGATTATTTGAAAAGTAAAAACACATATAAGTATGATGATAACAGAAATATGATTGAAGAAGTTGTAACCGGCTCCAAAGGTTCATTCTTTTCCAGAGAGGCCTATAAGTATGATATTAAAGGATATAAAATTGAAAAGATTAAATATCAAAATGACGGTTCAATATTTTCAAAAGAGATTTACAAGTATGATGCAATAGGAAATAAGGTAGAAGATGCAAGTTTCAGAACTGATGGCTCGTTAAATAGCAAAAATATCTATAAGTATGATGCTAATAGGAATTTGATTGAAGAGGCGAAATACAGAGGCGACGGCTCTTTGTATACAAAGTCTCTTTATAAATATACATATTATTAAAGGACTCTAAAAAAGCTTGCACTTGATAAATGACGAAGAGTTTAGCAAAAAGGTACTTATTCAGCAATCCCTATTTAGAATCCGATTTTAATATAAATTATACCATTTATGCCCCGGTCAAAGTAACCGGCAATTGTTCTTTGTTCTTGTTGAAATGCGATGTTAGAAAATTTAAATCCAATAGCAAACGCTTCATTTTTACTAAAGTCAAAACCAGTTCCTACTTCATATTTATTGCCCATCAAAATACCGGCATAATCTCGAACTACAAAATCAAACTTTCCATCTACAAAAAAATCAATCCCGACATTGCTGAATGTACACCTGATTTCGGCACTTAATCTGTCTCTGCCGGTGTATGCAGGCACCTCAAGGAATCGATGTTCCCAGGACGCCTTAATATTTAATATGCCCTTAACCGTGAAGAATAATCCTGCATTTATATTTAACTCATGAAACTCTCTGTTTATATGTGAAACAAGGCGTTGATTGGGGTCGATGATTGTGAGATTTGTGCCGCTCATATTAAATGCGTACTCAAAGTTGGTTGTGATCTTAAACCATTCAAGAACAGACGCGGTCAGACCGGTGTCTGCAAACCATCTATAGCCAGGCAAAACTTTTGTTGACAGTAAAGAATAATCGTTTTTTAAAATGAAATTCTCATCCGGCCGTTCATTGATCAGCGATCCACCCTCAACTGAGCAGGAAAAGTATTCATGTAAGTTGTATTCTAATTTTACAAATGGATTTATATACCAATGGAAAGTTGTATCTCTAAATAAAAAACGAATATCCAATAATCCCTGTATAAGAAATGCATCTTTTATTATTGTTTGATATGAAAGGGTTGTTTTGATCTCATTGTAAAATATATCTGAAATATTTCCATAGAAATAATAATTACGATCGTTTTCGGAGTTGTTCATGTAGTTAAAGTTGTAGCCAAGTGTTGCCTGCAAGACCTGATTATCGGTAAAAACCTGAGTAAATAGGAAGTCGTTTCTGACAAAGACGGTAAACTGATTGAGAGATTTGAATGATTCATTTGGACTATTCTCAATCATTATTATATCTGTCTCTAATTTATAGGTAAGCTCGTTACGGTTGTTAAACTTAAATGATGGAGATATATCAAGGTTTATAAGCCGTTTGGTTTGTTCATTATACGCAGCAGAAAGCCCCTGTAGACCGTAGTTTTTATTGAAGAAGTCCAGTTTACCAAATACTGAGAACTGTTTGTAGTTTGAAATCAGACCGACTGAGACATGGTCAATTGACGAGGCACTTGAAGTGTCATCAGGTCTGTCAATCCGGTTTCTTTCATAGGTTTTTCGGATGTAGTTAAGTGAGATTTTTGGATTCATATCTGATAAAAACAGTGCAAATGAGACTAGAAGCTCATTGTTTAGCCCATATCCCAGATTTAATTGGGCGTTAACAGGTTTCTGAGATTCTACTGTTTCAGACTTGTCTGGAAGGATTTTTTCGAGGTCAAGTTTAATCTCCTCACTAAAAGATGGTCTTGGCAGGATAGAATACTTTAACACAGGAAACGCGGCTTGATCGTTAAGGATCTCAATGTTAAATGTTTTATTGTCAATGAGGTTTAGATTTAGCTCGGGTAATTCTATCTCATCAGAATACATAAATGACAATGACAACAGACATAATGATAATATTAAGTGTTTTTTCAATTCTGCACCCTCTCTTTTAGTGAAACGGCTCTTGCCCCCCACTCGGTTTCTCTATAGCGACTGATAATAGTATCGAGGAGTTTTATTGCCGGTTGTGTTTTACCATTGGAGTGATAGATAAAAGCGAGTTTGTATAGAGCCTCAGCCATGACCAGTTCAGCCCCTGCATACTCAGTTATTAGTTTTAAGTATAATGCCTCAGCAGAAACCTTTTCATCAATTGATAATTTAATGTTTGCTGTTAACAGTAGAGCCTCTGCCGCAAATTGACTTTTGGAAGTATTGTATAGCTTATCAGCTAATTTAAGTCCTGTTCCGGTGTCACCGGAGTTTAGATAGAATTTAATGACAGCTAATTTTTCCTGTTCTGTGCCTAAGTTAAATGTAACTTGCCTGACAGCATCCGCCTCAGGTGTCCCCTTAGAGATTAATTCTAGTGCCATTTTTCTTCGTTCAAATGTTTTTGTATATTTATCGCTATATTTGACTTCAATCTTTTTAATAGCTTCAATTTCACCGTTAAAGTCGCCGGTTGCTGCTGCAGCCTTTATCTTTATCAGTAATGTGTTTTCAAGATATGGCGACTCTTGAAATGTAGATATGAGTCTTGATGAATAGTCAGATGCTGAGGTGAAGTCTGTATTTTTAATTGCGGAATCTGCCGTAAAATAATAGGCAAAGTCCTGATCGGGATCGGTAGGGTCCGATAAGAGTAAGATATATTTAGTATAGTATGAAAATGCTTCAGAAAATTGATTGTTTTTATAATAGAAATCAGCAATTGTTACTATTGCATTTAATAGAAGGGGAGATTCCTTATAGGTTGTCTCAAATGTGGAGATTTTGTCGGCTAAGCTAACAGAATCTTTTTTTTCTATAGATATTTTAATAAGTTCAAAGAGAGTGTCATCGGCATATTCACTTTTTGGGTAGTTGTTAAAAATTTGATTGTAGTATTTTACAGAAGTAGTTCGATCCGAGAGGTTGTCTGAACATTTTGCAGCGTAGAATGTTGCCTTAACAATGATATCAGGATTTTTGGTAGAGGTGGTTATCCTTATAAACTTGTCCCTTGCAATCCTGTAATCACCGGAAGAGAAGTAGGAATAGCCATCCATAAATGAGGATTCTTCCTTAATAGAGAGATCTATATCACTGTTGGCCGCAAGGGTAAAGTATCTGGATGCATTGATATAGTCCATTTGTTTGTATAGGACCCATCCAAGATAGAAATTGGATAGATTGAAAGTCTCCGATAAGTTTGTCAGGCTTTTATTATCTCTATAGGCAATTATTGACTGAAGTAGGCCCTGTGACTCCTTAAATCTTAACTGTTGCATAAATGAGAGAGCTGCAATAAAATCTGTATCCAGTTGTAGAACTAGTCTGGTATCTACCGGATTGAATTTTATCATAGTCTGAAACTCATCATAGTACGAATTAATTGTTGAATAATCCTTCAGACCCAGGGCAACTTTCATGATTCTATTAATATATCGAGCCTTGTATTGAATAGGTGTTTCATTAGTAGTCTGTCTTAAAAGCTCAAGAGCTTTTTTTGGATCGCCTGCTATCGTGTAGAGAGCGGTCTTTAATGAAATTATAGCTTCTCTGTTGTCATCATCAATTGTTACAAGCTCCAGAAGTTTAATTGCCTGTTTATAATCAGCCTTTTCATATTCAAGTCTTGCTCTATAGAAGTTAAAATAATTATTTTCATTAAAAGATTGAGAGTGTTTTGAAGCGAGTTCGCTTGCTTTTACATATTCCTTATTAGTTATGTAGACTTCAAGAAGTTTGAGCAATGCATTTTCCTTAAAATATCCTGACCTTAACACCTCATTTAATGAATTAATTGCAGCATTGGTGTCGTTTCGTTTTAGATTAATCTCTGCAATATAAAGAGTTGAATAATTTTTTATCTCGCTTAATTTATCTCTCTCCGGTTTTGGCATCCCTTTTTGAAGTAATCTTTGATTTGTTGTCTTTAGAACCTGATTGAATAGAACCAGTGAGTCAGTGATGTTATTCTTTGCAAACTCTATAAGTGCAAGATCTACAGCCGCCTCCAAACTATATAGAGTCTGTGGAAATTCATTGTTTAATCTTAGAATATATTCTGTAGCTTCCGGGTAGTTACCTTTCATTCTCTCTATCTGTGATAGCCTCAGCAATGCAATGTCTAGAAGTTTAGATGAGGAGAAGTCCCGTTCAATAGTCTTGTAAAAATCCATTGATTCATCATAGTCGCCAAGCTCAAAACATATCTCACCTAGATAGGATAATATTCTGTCTGACTTAATATTGGCGTGTGTTTTTAACAGAAATTTCTTTGCCTCAATAAGTTTGTTCTTTTTAATAAGAATATAGGATCTTAGAATTACAGCATCCTCAAACCGCTCTGAGGTTGGATATTTTGAAAGGAGTGTCTCAAGTGCTGTTAATGCACCATCAAGGTTGTCCTGTTCTACTCTACTGTTTGCAGAAGCAAACAGTGCTCTCGGGATCAGATCGGAGTTTGGCAGTAGGGTAATAAAATTATTAAACTCAGACTCAGCTGCAGCAAAATTGCCGCTATTCTGATATATCAGACCTTTCCAGAAAAATGAGAGTGCCTTATAGGGAGAGAGGTTGTTTACTCTCTGTATTGAGTTTAAGTTGTAAAGTGCAAGCGGGTAGTTTTTAAGAAAATAATGAGAAAGCCCAAGGTAAAAATGTGCCTCCGGTATTTTGTCGTTATCGTTTGAGAGCTTAATGTATCGGTTAAATCCGCTTACTGCAAATGAGTATTGCCCTCTCTTGTAGTCATCCTTAGCAGAATCAAATATAGAAATAGTTGATGACTGTGTAAAAATATTTACCATAGATGATAAAATAACAAATAAAACCAGTGAATTTTTCATTAAGAGACTCCCATAAATATTATATTATAGAATTCTCATGTTTTAATCAAGTCAATAAATCATTATTTACATATTAGTCCCGGTCGGTGAAAATACGATGTAAAAAAAAATGTTATTAAACAGTTAAGCAGTTTGGAATTTGTCCGAAAATCATTAAAGCGGATAATAAAAGTTAGTGAGGTAGATATGCTGAAAATCGGATATGATGATTACTCAGTTAAAATGGATTCTATATCGAGAGTCGGTGCCAGGCACTCAGACCCTGGATTTGAGAGCTATATGAGTAATAATCTTGAGAACGAGCGAAAATATAATCCCTCAGAGATGGACAAAACGGCAGAGGTTGTGAAACCGGCATCCATGGATGATAAATCAGACTATTCAAGTAATACTAACCAATTCAATGAAGAGGCTATAGAACATGAAAAAAGAAACAACAATGAATCGCAGGAAATAGATATAGCGGGAATATTATCGCAGGATAAATCAGTTTTAGGTGAATATGCATCAACTCTTAATAGAGAAAGAACTGATAGATCGGGTATTGCTGATAGAACGGAAAACAATACTATAAACAAAACAAAAAAGAATATCGGAGCATTGAATAAAATATTTTCAGGAAGTAACGAATTATCTAATGAATTATCTAATGAGCAGAATATCGGTGTTCAATTAAAACAGGCTGGAAAGAGTTCAACTGTTGAGGTCTCAATGAATGATGGCGGGAAAGTCGTTTTAAAGGATGCTGTAAAGGATGTCGGAGGCGACAGTCTGTTAAAAAGAGTGTTAAAAAAAGATATGACCGGCCAGGGACTTGAGTCTAACACAGGTGGTTTGATAAACCTCGGCAGTATGATTAATAATAATCTAGAAAAAGCCGCTCAATCAGATGATGCAAAGAGTGGGCCGAAAGCAAGAATAAAACTTGGTGCAGGAGATCTGACCACCAAGAGAGGCGAACACGGGATAAAGATCTCATTGGACGCAGAGAAAGCCACTAAAACTTCATCGATATTTGAAGGGATTAAGTCTCTTAATAAGTTTATAAAATCGGGTGAAGAATCAGCACTAAGCCCGGAGGGTGGAGCGGTCGGTTCTGTAAAAGAAGCTTCAGGCGGGAAAAAATCATTAAGGATAGCTGATCTTCTGCAATCAAAAATATCAGAAAAAACTGAAGGTGAAAAATTATCAGGACTTACAAATACGGATACAAGAGAGATGTCTAAGGTAAATACTGACTTTAGTTTTGACCGAACTAAAATAGATGGTGAGATTAGAGCGGATAGGTCTAGTCTTAGAGCAGAGGCAGATCAAATGCGTTCCAGAACATTTGATGAGATTGTTAACAACACAAAGATAGCTATGACTGCAGGTGAAACAAAGTTTTCATCTATGATGAGGCCGGAACAGTTGGGTAGAATTGATTTTAGCTTTACGGTAAAAGACGGGAAGTTCAACGGCAAGGTTATCCTGCAGAATCAAGAGGCTGCGGACTTCTTTAGAGCAAATATTGAGGACCTAAAAGCAGTATTTCAAAAATCAAATGTAGAGTTTGGAAATATTGATATTATTCTTGCCGGGTCCAACATGGGGCAGAGCTCAGGGTTTAAGGAGCAGAGTGATAAAGCCTTTAACGAAGACGATAAATTGAAGAGTAAAAAAGTGAGTGAGGCGTCAGATCGGTTTGAATCAAATGTAATATCATCATTAGAGTCTAATAGTTATAATGGATATAAAACAGGTATTAATGTAGTTGTCTAATTTCAGGGGGTAATATAGATGGATATAGGTGGAATGTTTCAACAGACAAGTCAGGATAAGTTCATGTCAAAGCTTAGAACTGATGAGGTAAATAATAAGCTTAAGGCTGAAAAGAGAGAGACGGTAAAGGAGATGGGTAAGGATCAATTCCTTAAACTTCTTGTTACTCAACTTCAGCATCAGGACCCGACAAATCCAATGCAGGATAGAGAGTTTATTGCACAGATGGCACAGTTCTCATCACTTGAGCAGATGTTGAACATCAATACGAATATGGAAAAGTTTCTTGGAAATCTATCATTTCAATCAAGTTTTGATCTTCTTGGTAAACAGGTTGATATTGAGAGCAGCTCTATGGCAGACAAGAATGGAAATCCGCGGCTCATAAGTGGTATGGTTGAATCTGTAGGTAAGATTGGCAATGACTCGGTTGTAACGATCGATGGAGTCAACTATCCTGCATCAGATATTGTAAAAGTAAAAAATTAACTGAGTGTGAATATTTAACAGAACTAAAGGAGTATTATTATGATGCGGTCACTATTTGCGGGCGTAAGCGGTCTGCAGAACCATCAAATCAGAATGGATGTTGTTGGTAACAACATATCCAATGTAAACACTACCGGTTTTAAAAAGGGGCGGGTAAACTTTCAGGACATGATATCTCAAACTATGAGTGGTGCCGCAAAACCAACAGAGAATAAGGGGGGGGTTAACCCTAAACAGGTTGGTCTTGGTATGATGATCGCAACTATTGATACTATTCATACTCAAGGATCACTACAGACAACCGGCAATAATCTGGATATGGCATTATCAGGAAACGGATTCTTTATCTTAAAAGATGGTGATAAAACATTTTTTACGAGAGCAGGTGCGTTCAGTCTTGATAAGGATGGTCTTCTTGTAAATCCGGCCTCAGGTCTTAAGGTGCAAGGTTGGAATAGCAGGGAGGTTAATGGAGAGTTTGTTATGAAGGCAGATGGAAGTCCGTCTGATATTAAGATACCGCTCTACTCTAAGGATCCGGCTAAGCAGACAACCAATGTTGATTTCAAGTGTAATCTTATGGCTCAGAAGCCGATTGTAGAGGATTTAAATGCACTGACTCAGGGTGAACGGGATAAAAACACATGGCAATCAAGTATAGATATATATGATTCTCAGGGAAACACCTATGAGTCAAGATATACATTCTACAAATCCAATACGAATGAGTGGCGTGCAAGGGTAGAGATGTTTCAAAAAGATCCAAATAACCCCGAATTAAGAATACAGATTCCAAATGATCAATTCTCACTAAGTACAAATGCTACTGAGGGAGAAAGTAATGCTGCAGTAACCAATCCAAATCAGAATGAGTTTATCATGAGGTTTGATAACTTGGGAAGACTTGCCTCTGTCTCAGACCTCGATGCTGAGGGAAATGTACTTGATACAAAGAGTGAGGGCGAGTTGTTCTTTAATATAAACTTAAATGTACCAAATACAACGCCTGATTCACCGGGACAGAACATAAATATCCAGATGAATATGGGTGTTGCAGGTCAGGTGTCAACCAGCGATAGAATCGGGGTAACACAGTTTGCTTCAGGTTTCTCAACAAAACCATTTAGACAGGATGGTTATGGAATGGGTTACCTCGAAGGCTTTAAGATAGATGATACAGGAACTATTACGGGTGTTTTTTCGAATGGAAATAATAGAGCACTTGCACAGCTTGCTCTTGCAAACTTTGTCAATGTTCAAGGTCTTGAAAAAGCCGGTGAAACAAACTTTGTTATGTCAAATAACTCCGGTGAGGCCGATATTGCTCAGGCCGGTACGGTTGGATTGGGTAAGATAATTGCCGGTACACTGGAAATGAGTAATGTGGATCTGGCAGATCAGTTCACAGACATGATTGTAACTCAACGGGGGTTTCAAGCAAACAGTAAGACTATACAGACGGCCGATCAGATGATACAGGAACTTCTAAGTCTAAAAAGGTAGAATTCTAGTGTAAATAGTTGAGATGTAGGGAAATAATGAAAAATTTCTCTCACATCTCTATTTTTTTATTGACATAAGAATTCAAATATTGTTATAGTAAAAATAATTTTTTTAAAAATGGCAGGGATTTTGATACAGATTGTTGATACCGAGATTTGATATAGTTTTGATATAGATATAAGAAAAAAACTTCGCAGCAAATCCCTCTATCCGGTTTGTGATATATGTGTGCTATATGATTTTGCAAGAAGAGAGAGCTAATGATAAAATTAACAAGACTTAATGGCGACTCAGTTTATTTAAACCCATTCTTGATTGAAAGAATTGAGATGAAACCGGATACGATGATTACAATGAACTCTCAGACGCAATATCTAGTTAAAGAGGGTGCAGAAGTAGTGATGGAACTGATTAAAAGAGGTAAAATCTTGTTGATTGACCAGTAGAGTAAAATCGGCAATGTAAATATGAAAAAGATGGGCCTTGCCTATCTGTTTAGGAGATATTTTTATGGATATGGGTTCACTGATTGGGATTCCGTTGGGGTTTATGGCGATTATTATATCGATATTTATCGGGGGGTTCTCAATACTTCTCTATCTAGACTTACCGTCAGTGTTTATTACGCTCGTCGGATCGTTTGCCGCACTAATGGTATCCTCAGATATGGGGGTGCTTTCTAAGATAACAAAATATTTTGCCCTTATATATAAGCAGCCAAAGTCAAATGTTGCTGATATAATAAAAACACTCGTCTCATTTTCAGAAAAATCTAGAAGAGAGGGGTTGTTATCATTGGAAGATGATGTAGAATCGTTGACCGATGAATTTTTTAAGCAGGGGATCAGGTTGGTTGTAGATGGGACCGACCCGGATGTCATTAAGGCAATTCTATATAATCAGATGAATCAGAAAGCCTCAAGGCACGCCGGTCCGATAAAGTTATTCTCAGACTGGTGTAAACTTGCACCTGCGTGGGGTATGATCGGTACGCTATATGGTCTGGTAGGTATGTTAGCAAACATGGGTGACCCATCAGCGATCGGTAAAGGGATGGCGGCTGCTCTTATCACAACATTCTACGGTGCTATCTTCGCAAACCTGGTGTTTGGGCCTGCAAAAGATAAACTTGAGATGAGAAGTAATGGTGAGGTTGGTGAGATGGAGATAATAGTTGAGGGTATTCTTTCAATTCAGACAGGTGATAACCCGAGAGTTGTTGAGGAAAAGCTCCTGGCATTTATTCCGCCTAAGGATAGAGCTAAACTAAAAACATCTGAAGATTAAGGAGGACTTATGTCCGAAAAAAAGAAGGAACAAAAATGCCCTGAGGGCGTTCCTGATTGGATGTTAACATTTGGAGATTTAAATTCGTTATTGCTAACATTCTTTGTAATGTTACTTGCGACATTACCTATTGGAAAAAGTGATACAGAGATGCAGTTAATATTATCTGCATTTACCGGTTCATTCGGTCTGCTGCCCGGCGGTCAAACGCTTAGTCCGGGTAAACTTGCCGAGATGGGCAATACGATGGAGAGTTTGCCGTCCACAGACAAAGGAAAGAGCATGGCCAAGCAGGTGAGAGAGGCCGTGTCATTGTTTCATACAGAGATAAAAAACAAAAAGGTGCGTGTCGATGTAAGCGAGAGAGGGATAACAGTCTCACTTTCTGCGGATGCATTCTTTAGGCCGGCCAGTGCAGAGCTTGATATTGATACTGCGAGAAGTGTTCTTGAAAAAGTGGCACAGTTAATAACGAAGACAGAATATAGAAATAATGAGATAATTATTGAAGGTTTTACCGATAATTCTCCAACAGATCCATATGGGCCGTGGCCGACAAACTGGGATCTGTCAGTTGCAAGATCACTTAATGTGTTAAATTATCTGGTTGATTTTGGGGCAGAACCGTCAAAGTTGTCTGTTATGGGCTATGGTGAATATAAAAATATGTACTCCAATGATACGGAGGAGGGGCGAAGTAAAAATCGTCGAGTTGATGTGTTAATCAAAAGGGAAAAGTAGTAAATCTGTTGAATTCAGTAGAAAATCGATTTTTTATTGACATTTTTTAAAAAATTAAATAATATTACTGTTTTGGAGGGGTTATGTCAGATGAGGAAAAAGATGATATAGAAGGTGATATCGGCGGTCAAGAAGAAGCTGCAAGCGGCACCCCCAAAAAGGGCGGTGGATTAAGCCCTCTTGTTGTAAAGATTCTTTCTATAGCTGCATCTCTTATCGCAATGCTTATAATCTCTATTGTAGTATCAATGATTGTTATCAAGTCAGTTAAACCAAGCGGCCCGACATTAACAGAGGTTGATGGGATCAAGAGACAGGCTGTAACACATCTTGATTATATGGACCTTGATGCGACCTTCAGACAGCAGCTTCTTGATGGAAGGATGATACAGTTAAAAGTAATGCTCGGCTATAAAACCGGTGATAAGAAACTTCAAACCGAGTTGAGTCAGATCAAACCGGAGCTTAGGGATATCATTATCAGACACCTTTCCAGGCTTAAGTCAGAGGATTTTGTGGATCAGGAAGGTGCGAGTCTTGATAAGTTGGAACGGGATATTTTAAAACAGATTAATAGAATTATAAATGATGGTAAGGTAGATAAGTTATTCTTCCAGGAATACACATTAATGTAGAAGCAAATAAGCGATGTAGATGCAAATAAGCGAGGCAAATTGTGACGGAAGTACTCTCCCAGGAGGAGATAGACCAGTTATTAACAGCAATCTCTACCGGTGAAGTTGATGCCGAGGAAATGAACGAAAAGCAGGATTCTCGTAAAATCAAGATATATGATTTTAAGAGACCTGATAAGTTTTCTAAGGATCAGATTAGAACTATTTCTATGATTCACGAAACATTTGCCCGTTTGACTACAACAGGGCTTTCGGCACAGCTAAGAGCTATGGCTCATGTGCATGTTGCCTCGGTTGACCAGTTGACTTATGAAGAGTTTATCCGGTCTATTCCTAATCCTACAACACTTGCCGTAATAGATATGGAGCCGTTAAAGGGTAATGCAGTTCTCGAGATTGATCCATCCATTACATTTGCTATTATTGATAAACTTTTCGGTGGAAAGGGCGAAGGTTCATCAAAGATCACACGCGAGTTGACAGAGATTGAACAGGCCGTTATTGAGGGTGTAATAGTTCGTATTCTTGGAAATCTTCGGGAAGCATGGGCAAATGTTATTGATCTCAGACCAAGGCTTGGACGGATAGAAGTAAATCCGCAGTTTGCACAGATAGTACCTCCATCAGACATGGTCGTATTGGTTACACTTGAGACTAAGATAGGCGAAGTTGAAGGGATGACCAATTTTTGTATACCATATATTACGATTGAACCTGTTATCTCAAAGTTGTCGGGTCAGTACTGGTATTCGAGCGTCCGAAAAGGTGCGACAACTGAGAATCTTGCCATAATTAAGGATAGGTTAAAGACAGTTAATGTAGATGTCATAGTAGAGATTGGTAAAATAGATGTTAAGATAAAAGATGTTCTTGCTCTAAAGATGGGTGATCTTGTTAAACTTGATAATGTCAAGCTTACAGATAATTTCATCGTAAAGGTTGGAAATCAACATAAGTTTGAGTGCCGCCCGGGATTGAGCGGCGCCAGGATGGCTGTACAGGTTGTAAAGGTTATAAGAGGTCAAGAGATTAAAGATATTGAAGAGTTAGATGGGGAGGCAAATAATGAGTGATGGTTCATTATCACAGGATGAAATAGATGCATTGTTACAGGGTTCAGATGATTTTTCCCCATCAGATGGTGGCGGTGATATGTTTGGCGGTGCATCAGGTGGGATGGGCAGTTCAGCGGGGCTTACACAGGGGGAATTAAATGCATTTCAGGACCTACTAAATCAGTCCTCTGAGAAGCAGGGCAAGGCTCTTGAGGCGATGATTAACACAGGGGTGACTATTACCAACCCTAGAATTGAAGTAACAAATCTGGTTGGCGTAAAAAGTCAGTTGCCGGGAGAGATAGTAGAAGTACAGATGGATTTTGACTCGGGTATATCGGGAGCCCATTCATATATTCTTCAGATGGATTCATCATCTGTTATTGCAGGGCTAATGATGGGGCAGGATGGAGGTGAGATCACTGAGGCCTCTTTAAGTGCAATCGGTGAGGCGATGAATGTTCTTGTTGGAAACGCCTGTACAACGATGGGTACAATAGCAAAGAAAGAACTGCGAACAAGCCCTCCTGAGTTCTCTAAGAAATCTAAGGATGCCATTTCATTTGGAAGTACAGATATAGTTAAGATTGTCTATGATTTTACGGTGGAAGGTTATCCAAAATCTACACTGGTAGAACTATATGATCTAAGCTCAGTTAAAGAGCTTGTCTCTCAGATAGTACCACAAGTAAACCAGCCATCGGGTGGTCAGCCTAATATGGGGATGCCTAACATGGGTATGATGGGTGGACAGCCTAATATGGGGATGTCTAACATGGGTATGATGGGTGGACAGCCTAATATGGGGATGCCTAACATGGGTATGATGGGCGGACAGCCTAATATGGGGATGTCTAACATGGGTATGATGGGTGGTCAGCAGAATATGGGGATGCCTAACATGGGAATGATGGGTGGTCAGCAAAATATGGGAATGCAAATGGGCGGAGGTTTTGTGCCGCCTAATGCACAAGTTCAAAATATTCAGTTTCAGCCGTTTGCAGATAATATGAATGACAATCAGCCCAGCAACATCAATCTCTTGATGGATGTTTCAATGGAGTTGACTGTTGAGTTGGGTAGAACAAGGAAATCTGTAAAATACATACTTGGTATGGGTGAAGGAACAGTTCTTGAGTTGGATAAACTGGCAGGGGAACCTGTAGATATATTGGTTAATGGAAAGTTGATAGCTCGTGGTGAAGTAGTTGTTATCGATGAAAACTTTGGAGTCCGGGTTACCGAGATTATCAGTCCTATGGATAGAATACAGGAATTGTAGTATTTATTGCCTGCAGGCACAGGCAAGTATTATATTTGAATTACAGACACATTTGTGAAGGGTAGAGTTGCTAATTATCCGGGGGGGGATGTTATCAGGAAGCTCGTTATTTTTATAATATTATTATTTTCATTTTCAATTCTTAATCTATATGCAGATACAACAACAGACAAGTATTTTAAAGAAGTAAAATCGTATATGGGCGGAGCAACAGCTCAATCGCAAGAGAGTGCAGTCAAACAGAACAGAAGTTATGGATTAAATGCGTTTACATATATCAGATTTATACTGGTGTTATCTGCCGTAGTATTCACAATCTATCTGTTGTCGCTTATCTTAAAGAGGTATCTAAAGAAGAGAGGAATGATAGGTGAACCATCAAATGTGTTGCTTAGTCAGACTATCGGAAACGGTAAATTCCTCCAGGTGGTATTTGTAGCCGGCAAATATCTTGTTCTTGGCGTAACTAATGATAACATATCACTCATAACAGAGGTAACAGATCCTAAGGAGATTGATAGGCTTGAAATTATCTCTAATACAAGGAAGGCTGAGGAGGGTGATGATTTTATTGATATTTCATCGCGATTTCTAAAGAATTTTTTTACTAAGAAAGAACCTGAGAAAGAGTTTAACTACGAGAATGACTCTATAAATTTCTACGAGGAGCAAAAGAAGAGAGCTGCGAGGTTAAAGGACGATGATAAATAAATCAATTGAGATGTCCGTGCAGGAATTTCACATTGAAATAGGAAAATTAAATGTGACAATTGTGTTAAAAATAAATTAAAGTTACCTGTAATTAAATACGAATTTTTCATGTTCTTATTTTGTGGGGAGGGGAATAATGAAAAAAATAAAGATATTATTAACTGTGTTAATACTATTATTGCCTATCGGGTTAAATCTGTATGCTCAGGCAAGCGACAGAACAAGAATTCCGATTCCGAAGATCAATCTTGATATACAAGAGGCACAGACACCTCAGGAAATATCATTATCACTTCAGATTCTCTTTTTATTATCTATTCTGACTCTAGCACCGTCTATTATTCTGCTTGTTACTTCATTTTTGCGGATAGCAATAGTACTCGATTTTGTAAAGAGGGCATTATCACTCCAGCAGATGCCGCCAAATCAGGTTATATTTGGGCTTGCAATGTTTATGACACTTTTTATTATGTGGCCGACAATTGAGAGGATGAATAACGAGGCATTCACTCCATTCTTTAACAGTCAGACTGTTCCGATTGAACAGAGAATTACCTCAACTGAGGTGTTCTTTGAGAAGTCTATGGTTCCATTAAGAGAGTTTATGTTTAAACAGACAGATCCAAAATATATCGGGTTCTTTATGAATATGCGTAAACTTCCCCCACCGGGAACATACGATGATGTGCCTTCATATATTCTTATACCTGCATTTGTAATAAATGAAATGACTGTAGGTTTTAAGATGGGAGTGTTAATTTTTATCCCCTTTATGGTTTTGGATATGATAATTGCATCTATATTGATGGCGATGGGTATGATGATGTTGCCTCCCGTAATGATCTCGCTGCCGTTTAAGTTGATTCTGTTTATATTGGTAGATGGCTGGAGTCTTCTGTCGTACAATATCTTTAGAAGTTTCAACTAGCGGAGGGGGAGCTGTATGGATACAGAGTTTATCGGAGAAATCTCGAGAGCGTCTATCTGGGTAACATTTTTGGTCTCTCTGCCTGTTCTGGGAACTGCTATGGTTGTCGGTTTGATAATCTCAATCCTACAGGCAGCGACTTCAATACAGGAACAGACGCTTACATTCGTGCCTAAGATGGTTGCAATAATACTCGCATTGGTGATCTTTGGACCATGGATTGGCGATCTGCTACTTAACTACACAGTGGAAATATTTGATATGATTGCATTAATGGGTGTTCCTTCTCCATGATGGAAATTAATTACTAGATAACTTTATTGAGGGTGTAAGTATCACAGCAGAGAATAGCCGGGAGAAAGATAGAGAATTATGGAATATTTTGTAGAAAATTTCGCGAAATTTATGCTTGTCTTTGCACGAATTACTGCCCTGTCATTTGTTGCAACATTCTTTTCTTCTGAAACATTGATACCTCAGGTAAGGTTTGGACTTGCATTTTTGTTGTCAATAATTATATTTCCGGTTGTTCATGATTTGTTGCCGATGATCCCTCTGACTTTTTATGAGTATGGCGGGCTTCTTGTTGGTGAGGCAATAATCGGGATTGGAATAGGTTTCTGTATAGATGTTGCTTTCTCAGTATTTCAGTTGGCCGGTCAGTTTTTTACAGTGCAGATGGGGTTTGGTGCAAGTGAGGTCTATGATCCGTTAAGTCAGATAAGTATCCCATTGATCGGGCAGTATCTATATTTTTTGGCACTATTAGTTTTTCTTGTTACAATGGGGCCGCTGCATATAATTAAGGCAATCTACCATTCATTTGAATTGGTAAATATTGCAAACTTTATGAATGGGCAGTTTTTAACATCTGAGTACGGTCTGATAGAGATATTTTCAAATATGTTTGTTACGGGGCTGAGGATCGCTATGCCTATGATAGGAGCGTTATTTCTTGTTACAGTTGCTCTTGGACTGATGGGAAAGGCGAGTCCTCAAATGAATCTGCTGATGGTGGGGTTTCCAATCTCTATAGCATCATCTTTTATGCTTCTATTGGTCATCCTTCCTATGATGGTCCTATTGTTTGGAGAGTATTTTTTTGAAATGTTTAGAAATCTATGGTTTCTATTGATGGCGGTGTCAAATGGATAGTTTAGAGTTGTTTTTAGATAGAATATATTTAAATCACTCAAGCCTTGCCTTTAATCTGCAAAGATTTGCCTCGGCGGAAGCTGAGGGGCGTACCGAGAAGGCAACAGAACATAAAAAAAGGAAGGCAAGGGAAGAGGGGCGGGTTGCCTTATCAAAGGAACTACCCGCCAGTATTATAACGATAGCAGGCATCTCTGTAATTGCATTTCTTGCGAAGTATTTTTTAGAAGAGATAGTGTTGATGACGCGATACACCTTTGAGAATGTTGCAACACTAGAATTGACAGAACCTGATCTGATTTTTAACCTTATGATTTATCCTTTTTTAAAGATATTCTTACCGGTTGCCATCACTATATTTGTAATAGCAATCATTGCGAACTATGGTCAGATTGGATTTAAAATATCAACTAAGGCACTAAAACCTGATTTTAAAAAAATTCTGCCCGACTTGATAAAATTTGTTAAAAATCAGATATTGTCTCCTCAGGGAGCATTTAATCTGGTCAAGTCAATAATAAAAGTCTTGATTATTTTTGCGATGGCCTATTTAACAATAACCGGTCAGATGGAAAATATTAAGCTATTGATGTTTGAAGAAAGTATGATCAACGCCTTGATACTTATATCAAAGGTAACATTTGAATTGATTATGAAGGCGTCGATAATACTTTTTGTATTTGCATTTGTTGACTTTATGTTTGTAAGGTGGCACTTTGAAGAGTCACTAAAGATGAAAAAAGAAGAGATCAAAGAGGAACAGAAAGAATTATACGGAGATCCGCAGGTTAAGGCTAAGATAAAACAGGCATATCAGACTATAATGAGTCAGCAGAAGATGTTAAAGGAAGTTCCAAATGCCGATGTGGTTATCACAAATCCTGATCACTATGCTGTGGCGATACGGTATAATAGAAGTTTTGAGGAAGCACCGAGAGTTATCGCAAAGGGTGAAGATGAGTTTGCTCAAAAAATAAAGGCAGTGGCAAGAGCAAATAACATATATACCTATGAAAATGTTATGCTTGCAAGACAGCTATATGCATCTGTCGAGATTAATGAGATTGTACCAAAAGAATACTGGGGTTTTATTGTTACAGCCTTAAAACTTGCATACGAGTTTGGTGAAAAAAGAATGGAACCGGTCTAGTATTTTAGTTTATTTAGTTGTTTTAGTGGTATGGGGGGGATATTATGTCAGATAGTAGAAGTTCAACAGGAAAGGTATTTGATTATCTAAAAGATATGGCTAGACAGCCGTCAATGATATTTAGTTCATTTTTGATAGTAATAGTTTTAATGCTAATTATACCGGTACCAACATTCTTACTAGATTTTTTTATGGTCATAAGTATTCTGATGGGGCTACTTGTTATCCTGACAGTCTCATATGTTAGAAAGTCGATTGAGTTCTCGGTATTTCCTACTGTCCTGCTTGTTTCAACGCTATTTAGACTTGGGGTCAATGTCAGTTCTACAAGGTTGATTTTAACTCAGGGTTCTCAGTTTGACGGGAAAATGGTAAGGGCATTCGGTTCGTTCGTTGTTGGTACGACTGACGGCTCAGGACTGATTGTAGGTGTTATCATCTTTATTATACTAACTATTGTACAGGTTATTGTTATCACCCGAGGTGCTACGAGAATCTCTGAGGTTGCTGCACGGTTTACACTTGATGCGATGCCAAACAAGTTTCTTGCGATTGAGTATGATCAGAATAATGGCATAATTGATGAAAATGAGGCTATCAGACGAAGAAATGAGATCCAGGAAGAATCCTCATTCTACGGTAGTATGGATGGAGCGAGTAAGTTTGTTCAAGGTGATGTTATAGTTGGTATAATTATCACAGTTGTAAATATAATCGGAGGATTTGCAGTAGGAATGTTAACAAGAGGGGAGTCTTTTGATCTTGCACTTACAAGCTATATAACACTAACAGTTGGTGATGGCCTTGTCAGTCAGATCCCCTCACTTCTTATAAGTACTGCAACCGGTTTAATAGTGTCCCGATCAACGGTTAAAGATCCGATGGGGGAGACTATCTGGAAACAGATTAAGTCACAGTACAATATATTCTTTATATCAGGTGCAGTTTTGATACTAATGGCTGTATTGCCGGGTTTTCCAAAGATAGCACTTATACTTATGGGTATTGCGATGATTAGTCTTGGTTATGTGATACGAAAGGCCGAGACAAAAGAGAAAACTGAGGGCTCAAAGGTTAAGGATAAAAAAGAGGAAGCAAAGGGACCTGAAAATGTATCTGCACTATTAAAGGTCGATCCGCTATCATTGTATATTGGCTATGAGTTGATCCCGTTGGTAGATAAAACGAAAGGTGCAGAACTTCTCAATAGCGTAACAAATATAAGAAGAACGCTAGCTAAGGATCTTGGAATAATTGTTCCGCCTATAAGGATTCAGGATAATATGAGACTTCTGCCCGGACAGTATGATTTTCAGTTTAGAGGTCAGGAGATGGGTAAGGGGATGATAAAAACAGGTTGTCTGTTGGCAATGGGTGAAGGAAGTGAATCTGTTGAGGGTGAAAAGACAATAGAACCTGCATTTGGTATGCCGGCCCTTTGGATTAGTGAAAGTATAAGAGAGAGAGCAGAGACACTGGGGTATACAGTAGTTGATGCACCGACTATTATCTCGACGCATATTCAGGAGATTATTAAGGCAAATGCACATGAGATACTGGGACGGGAGGAACTCAATCAGGTTTTAGATAATGTTAGGGCGGATTTCCCGGGACTTGTTGATGATGTTGTAAAAAGTGATGGTTATAGTAAAACACAGATTCATAAGATACTTCAAAATCTCCTTAAAGAGGGTGTGTCAATAAGAGATATGGTTACAGTCCTTGAAACACTTTCAACTATTAATCCAAACTCTACTACGGCCGATCTTGTTGAGCAGGTAAGAATGAGCTTAAAGAGAATGATTTCACATAGATTTATGGACGAGCAGAAAAGGATAAATATATTGCGGTTTGAACCAAAGATCGAAAATGAGATATATAAAAACATATCGCATGACTCAGATGGATTTCCGGTATTGCGTATGAGTCCTGATATTCTCCACAAGATTCAGAAGGCAGTAAAGGAAAAAGTATCTGAGATGTTTAATCAGGGTTATCCGCCAATTATTGTTACACAACCGCCTGTTAGAAGGGCTGTATGGGAATTGGTAAAATTTGTTGATAAACATATAACAGTGCTAAGCACAAGAGAATTGATAGCTGAGTGTGAGGTAAATATGTTTGGTCAGATAATTATAGAAGAAAAGAAAACAGTTAATGCGTAGGACCGGAGGAATTGATGTATTATAGGGAAGTAATTGCTAAGAGCCTGGAAGAGGCTAGATCGTTAATTAAGCGGGATTATGGGGATTCTGCCACCATGCTTAGTTCTGAGGATCACTTTGTCGGCGGTGTATTGGGATTTGGAAGGAAAAAATTAATTAAGGTAAAATATAGTGTTTCGGATGATATAATGCTAAAGAAATATAAAGAGGGTCTGGGGATACCATCTTACAATAAGCCTTTAAAAAAAATGGATAATTTAAAAGAGATTGAAGTCAAAAACGAGCCGTCAGCAATCTCGGAGGACACACTTAAGTCATTAATGAGTAAGCTTGACAATATTGAGCAGAAAATATCGGGTCAACCTGTCGGATCAGCGAATACCCATACAGAATTGCTGAGGTTGAAAGAAATCCTTAAAGAAAATGAGTTTTATGACGATTTTATTAATGAAGTGATAGATCATGTTGAGTGTTCATTATCACTTTCACAGATATCAGAGAGAAGTTACCTGCATAAAATTGTTATAAACTATATTTTAAATAATATAAAGTTAACTCTTAAACCATTGGCAAAAGAGGGCGAAAAAAAAGTTGTAATATTGATCGGGCCGACTGGGGTTGGTAAGACAACTACTGTAGCAAAACTTGCGGCAAATTCGATCAGAGAGAAGCTGAATGTCGAGTTGATAACCATTGATGGATTTAGAATAGGTGCAAAATACCAATTGGAAAAATATGCAGAGTATATGTCAACACCGATGTCAAATGCAGAGGATAATCTTGAGCTGCAAAAGATTGTAGACTTATCAAATGCTGATCTGATATTGGTTGATACGATAGGCAGAAGTCAGCAGGATGAGATAAATATTGCAAAGATGAAAAAGATGCTAGAGTTACAGCGATGTGATTATGAGTGCCTTTTAACGATAAGTGCTGTTACAAAACCGCGAGAAGTATCTAAGATTTTTAAGAGTTTTGAGGTTTTTGACTTTCAGGGTGTTATTATAACAAAACTTGATGAGTCTGAGACATTTGGGGCGTTGTTAAATGAAACAATAAGCCGAAAGAAGACCCTGAGATATTTGACGGATGGTCAAAAAGTCCCTAATGACATAAAGAAGGCCGGCAGAAGCATATTGCTTGAGCGGCTAAAAGGATTTGATCCTTCGATATATTTTAGTAATGATCCGATATAAGATACAGGAGAAACGAGATGGTTGATCAGGCAGAAAACCTAAGAAAAATGATGAACACAATTGATAAAAAAACTATTAAATCAGGTAAGAAGACCAGAATAATAACAGTAACAAGTGGTAAGGGTGGTGTTGGTAAAACTAATATTGCAGTTAATATGGGGATAGCTTTTGCAAAGATGGGTAAAAAAGTAATTGTTATGGATGCCGATCTAGGTCTTGCAAATGTCAATGTCTGTCTTGGTATAATCCCAAAGTATAATCTGTTTCATATAATAAAGAAGCAGAAAACTATGAAAGATATAATAATTGAGACTAATTATGGTATAGATATAGTTGCAGGTGCCTCAGGATTTTCGAAGGTTGCTAATCTAACAGATGAAGAGAGAGAGGGCTTTGTAAGTGAAATTGAGAGTCTTAGTTATGCTGATATAATTATAGTTGATACCGGTGCAGGTGTAGGGCAGAATGTTCTATCGTTTATTGCAGCAGCTGAAGAGGTTATTGTAATCACGACACCGGAACCTACTGCGATCACAGATGCCTATGGGATAATAAAGATCATTTCAACTGAGGTAAATAATCCATCGTTGGAAATCAAACTTGTTGTTAATCGAGTTAATACAATATTTGAAGGAAGAAAAGTAGCTGAACGGGTTATTGGAATTGCAGGGCAATTCTTAAATGTCAAGGTTGATAATCTTGGGATAATCTATAATGATCCCGTTGTGCCGCAAGGCGTAATCAGACAGACACCTTTTTTTGTGCTTGATCCAAACTGTAAGGCATCTATTTGTTTAAAACATATTGTTTCAAGACTAGAGGGGATTGAATACAAAGAGGGTAGTGGAATAAAAGATTTTATGATGCGTCTTATGGGGGCAAAGTAGTTACAAGATAGGTATAGGAATAGGTTTGAGCTTCTAAAAACCTTAAAAGATAAGGTTTTTAGAAGTGACTTATAGTCATTAAGAAAAATATTAGAAATAAATTGATTTAATAATGCTACAGTTGTATAATTCATCTGTAGTTTTTTTTTGGGGTTTATTGAGATATGAGGAATGTGATTATGAGAATGTTACTAAAATTCCTTGCAAAATTTATATTTATATTTGTATTTTTATCTATTTTTTTATCTATTTCCGGCTGCTTAAATACTAAGATAAAGATCGGATTTATCGGGAGTCTTACAGGTAAATATTCGTCTATGGGTATATCGGCAAGAAACGCTGCTGTACTTGCAATTAATAATTATAATGAAAATAAACAGTTCTTTCAAAAAGAGATTATTCTTGTTTCAAAGGACTACTCTGAAAACAGCATATCTGCAGAAGAAATAGCAGCAGAGTTTAAAAAAGAAGGGATATCAATTGTTATTACTCAACTTACCAGTTCACCGGGGCTGGAATTTATTAAGGCTTCAGCTTCCATTAAGGAATCCGCTAAGGCTTCATCAACAAATAAGTTATTGATCCTTAGTTCAACAATTTCATCCTCAAAATTGACCGGTATCGATGATTATATTATCAGAACTACGGGAGATGCAGATCAACTGGGTTTAGAAACGGCCGGGTATATGATAGATGATGGAGTACAAAATATTGCAGCAATCTACGACACTGCAAATAGAGATTATTCAATACCACTCTACAATTCACTAAAATCTTCAGTAGAAAGTGCAGGTAAATCGATTGTATATACCAATGATTTTCAAGATAAAACAAATGATGGATATCGACAAATTTCTGATAGTCTGAGAGACAAGAGACCGGATGCAGTAGTATTTATAGCAAGCGGTATAGACAGCGGTAAATTAATTCAGATATTAAAAAGAGATATTGCAGATGTGGTTTACTATGGGACTTCATGGACAAAGACCAGTAATTTTTTAGAACATAGTGGAAGATTTGGTGAGGGTACCAGGATAATCGGGTTCTACGAACCTGAAAAATACTCAGATACTCCATATGGAAGATATTATAGACAATATCGTGAGGTCTATGATGTTGAGACATCGTTTATGTCAGACTATACCTATGAACTTACAGAGTTAATAATAAATTCAATATTAAAAGCAGGTACAACTGATCCGGACAGACTTAAAAAATATATTATTCAGAAAAAGTTTTTTACCGGTATAGTTGATAATTTTGAAATTGATGAATATGGTGATTGCAAGAGAAATTTAGAGAAGACAATTGTGAAAGATGGAAAATATGAAAAGTTAAAGTAGGTTTTAATGAGGCTGAAAAAGATAACTATATATAATAGTGTTCTTGGGTTAGTATTACCAATAATAATCATAGTGCTTGTCCTGTTTCCATTAACAACTATTTCTATCAATAGGATCTTAAATGACAAGTTCAGACAGACAAATACGATCCTGACATACTCAATTGATGCAAGACTAAAAAACTTCTATGATCAGATACTAAATCTTATCCGGCATGATTTCAAGACAAAGAGCGATAGTAAACACATGATACAACATCTGGTAGATGTTAATGATGAGATTTTATCTGCATATCTCTCAAATAGAGACGGGTTTGTTAGGGAGATTTTTCCACATGATGATGAAATGATAAATTTTGATATCTCAGGATATGAGTATTTCAAAAAGGTAGTAGAATCGGGGCAGATATATTGGGGGCCTAGTTTTCTTTCGCCAACTATAAATAAACAGGTTGCAACATTATCAGTACCGCTTGATGATTATATATTGACAATGGATATCGATCTTACAAAATTTGTTGAGGAGATAGAGTCTGTAAAACTAACTAAGGACATAGAGATTGCAATTCTAGATCAAAATGGTACATATATCGGGCATACAGATAAAAGATTTGTAGAGACCGGCGATAGCGATCATAACTTCAGGAGATTCAAAGGCAAATTTAAGAATGCGATATTGCAAGAACAGGCAAGATATTATGGAAAAGAATACATCTGTTATATAAACTTTTCTTCTCAGTCCAATTGGGCAATTATTATCTATCAGGATGCAAATAGTGTATATTTTACAATTCTTAGGATACTTTTTCCTATGGTTGTGATTATTGTGATAATATTATTTTCGCTCGTTTTTTCAAATCGAACAATCAGGTATGCTATCGAGGCAATAAAGAGATTAGAGTATATAACAGAGGAGTTAACAGAGGATAGATATGATCGTGTTAATTATAAATTTGAAATAGATGAGGCCAACGATCTGCTGGAAAGATTTCACAATATGGCAGATGTTATAAAAAAGAGGGAGAATGAGTTAAATAAGAAGTTGGTATACGAACAGCTGTTATCAAAAATTTCATCACTGGGTTTGAGCGTATTATCAATTGATCTATTTGTCTCGGAGACAATTGAAGTAATCGGTAGAGAACTTCAAGCAAGCAGGGTCTTTATGGTAGTGTGTGCTGAGGATGAAGCAGTATTACATATAAAGAATGAGTGGTGCAATGATGGTGTGTCCCCTTATCAAGATTCATATCGAGAAATTCCTTCGATATTTTTTAAAGAATGGCTGGAAATCCTAAATAGCGGACATCATATATTAGTAAGTGATATAACCGGGATTGAATATGAACGAATAAGAACTCTATTTCAAGAGATGGGGATAGCATCTTTTGTATTATATCCGATTTTTATTGATAATAAATTGTATGGGTTTCTTGGACTTGAACATCTAAACAATGCGGGTTATTGGGATGAGACGGACATCTCTTTATTGAAACCGATCTCAAGACTTATTAGTTCAGTGATTGAAAAAAATAATGCCGAGTATCTAATCAATGAAAAAGAGAGGCAGCTAAAAAATATAGCCTCTAATCTTCCTCACGGAATGATATATCGCGTTGAGATAGATGAGAGTGGAAATAATAGAAAATTTCTATATATAAGTGAGGGCGTTGAGCAACTCCATGAGATAAGACCTGATGAGGTGTTGTCAGATCCATTTAAGTTGTATAATCAGATATTTGATGAGGATATTGTCAGATTTACGGATATTGAAATAAATTCATTAAAGAGTCTTACGCAGTTTAGTTTTGAGGCTAGATTTAGGCTGCCGTCAGGAAAAGAACGGTGGGGTCTTATAACATCAGCACCCCGCAAAATGCCGGATGGGACTATCGTATATGACGGACTTGAACTTGATATAACAAAGAGTAAGGCATCGGAGAGAGAGTTAATTGAGTACAGAGACAATCTTGAGGAGATAGTAGAGGAGAGGACAGCGTTATTAAATGAGGAAATAAGAAACAGGAAAATAATTGAAGAAGAGTTAAAGCAGAAAAAAGATGAGGCTGAGAAGGCAAACAACTCCAAGAGTATGTTTCTTGCAAACATGAGCCATGAGATGAGAACTCCGTTTAACTCCATACTTGGTTTTAGTAAACTATTAAGAAAAGATGAAACTGAATCTGCAGACCATAGAAATAAGCTTGATATAATTATTAAAAGTTCAGAGCATCTGCTAAGTTTAATTGATAATATCCTGGAGGTATCAAAGATCGAGTCAGGACATACACAGGTTGAGTCTAAGGCGTTTGATCTTGACATGATGATTAATGAGGTTGTCGACATGATGAAAATCAAAGCAGCCGAAAAAGGAATATCGTTATATTTTGATAGATCATCAAAGTTTGTTAGGTATGTTAGCTCTGATGAGTTAAAGATAAGACAGATATTTATTAACCTAATTAATAACTCGATTAAATATACAGAACAGGGTTATGTAAAAATTGAGTTAAATTATAAGCCAATGGATGAAGCTGATAAAATTTTATTGGTCTGTCGAATTGAGGATACCGGTGTTGGGATCGAAGAGGAGGACATAGATAAAATATTCACTCCATTTGAGAGGCTTACTCAGAAGTCATTAAGTACCAGCGGGGCAGGACTTGGGCTCTCAATAACGAAACAATATCTTGAACTTCTTAAAGGTACAATCGAAGTTGAAAGTAAAATTGATGTTGGATCTGTCTTTACATTTTGCATACCGATAGGCGTTGTTGATAAGCTGAATGTACTGAAAAATAATGAAACTCTAAAAAAGTGTAAAATAAAGTCAGAAAATAACAGTTTAAATAGAATATTGATAGTAGAGGATCAATATGAAAACAGTTTGCTTCTCAAGGAAATACTAGAGAATGCAGGGTTCCAAACAGAAATAGCGATAAATGGGGTTGAGGCTATAGAAACCGCCAGACGATGGCATCCGGATCTTATATTTATGGATTGGAGAATGCCGATAATGGATGGGGTTGAGGCAACAAAACAAATAAAAATGGACTCCGAGCTTATGAATATTAAAATTGTGGCACTTACAGCTCATGCATTTAGTGAATATAGGGATGAAATGCTCGATGCCGGAGCAGATGATTTCATCAGGAAGCCATTTAAGGAAGAAGAGATATTGGATTCGATTTCTAAGCATCTTAATATTAAGTACAATTCAGATCAAGATAACAATAGTCCGGCTGTGCAATTTGATAAATCTAAATTTCTTGATAATCGGAGTGTTGCTAAAAGAGAATGGACGAGTCAACAAAAGAATGATGTTTTAGTTTTAGCCGAACAGGGCTTGTCCTTTGATATGGTTGAGTATATAAATAAAAATAATCTAGATGATAATGATTTGGCAAAAGAAATAATCAATAATGCTGAGTCCTACAACTATGATAAAATAATCGACTTGCTTACTTTGTAAAGTATTCGAAAATTGGTAATAAAATAATTGACTTTTAAGTAAGTATATATTATATTTATGAATGACCAATCAGTCATAAATTCGGAGCGTAAAATGTCGGATGATAAAAAAAACCTAATTATAGAATCAGCAATAAAGGTGCTATCAACAGAGAACTATCAGTCAATGAAAACAGCAATGATTGCAAAAGAGGCCGGTGTTGCTCAGGGTACTATCTATCTCTACTTTAAGAGCAAGCAGGAGATATTTACGGAAGTAATCTTGAGCATTGGGGATAAGATGGCGGCAATCTACTTTGAAAATGTAAGTGAGTTAAATAGAATCTCAGAAAATCTGACTATTATAGTCAAAAACTTCTATAATAGACGGAAAGAAACAGAGGGAATTTATAGAATTATCTATAAGGCATTCTCTGAGCTTGAGGATCGCAATATCAAGCGGATTCTTGATGAGATATTTGAGAGGATCATCTCAAGCATAAGTACAATTATTAATTGGGGTATAAAAAAGAAGGAGATCGAGTTGAAGGAGATTGATGTAAGATTTGCATCAACGCTAATATTTGGGTTTACAGAGACTGTCTGGAAAAGGGATATTCTATCTGACAGTAAGTTAACAGAGGAAGATTTGCAGAGTTCATTATCAAAAATAATGAGCCTGATAACGGTTTAGTTTTTTTAAAAAATATAGATGATTGACTAGTCAGTCATTTGCAAAAGGAGATATAAGGTGAAAAAGTTTTTTAATGCGGGTTATGGTTTAATAATCGGGATAACGGTAATCATTACTGTATTTTTGGGCTGGCAACTGAAAGATGTTAGGATAAATAATGATGTAAGAATTTTTCTTCCCAAAACACATCAGTCAAATCTGGCCTTTGAGGATATCGAAAACAAGTTTGGCGGTACAGATAGGATTATTGTAGGCGTTGAAGTCAAAGAGGGGACAGTCTATAATGATCATGTATTTGAGATCATAGCAAAGTTGACTGATAATATTGAACAGGTAGACGGTGTTCATAGTGTACTGTCAATTACCGGGATAGATTTTGTAGATGGCGATGAAAATGGGGTTGTTGTATCAAAGCTTGCTGAAGATAATGGCAATGGATACGACTATGAATTGATCGATTCACGAATTGAGTCATGGAAGATTTTTAAGGATAACATTATCTCACAGGATAAGAAGTTGTCCGGTATAGTAATTAATCTTAAGTCAAAGATGGATATCAAGGCAAAACAGCGGATATTTAAAGAAGTTGAGAAAATTACGAGTAGCATAAAAGACAGTAATATTAATATCTACATAACAGGGGAGCCTGCGATAATTGTAATGATGGGTAGGTTCATGATTAGAGATATAATATTTCTCATCCCATTTGTTATAGTTGTGTTGATAATTGTTCTGTTTTTTGCATTTGGAAATTTTGGCGGTATATTCTATCCCCTGTTAACTGTAGTTATAAGTTCTATATGGACGATAGGGCTCATGACTCTTATGGGGTTTAGTTTATCACTTGTAGCAACTGTGATACCTGTACTCCTGATAGCCGTCGGTAGTGCATACGGTATTCACCTTGTAACTCACTACTATGACGGGATATCAAAGGAATCAAATTTTGATAAGGATAGAAATGCCTCTGTTGTTATTGAGAGTTTAAAGAAGATTTTTACACCTCTGACTCTCTCTGCGTTGACAACTATTG
Organism: uncultured Spirochaetales bacterium; assembly: GCA_964471825.1. Lineage (GTDB taxonomy): Bacteria > Spirochaetota > GWE2-31-10 > GWE2-31-10 > CAYYKD01 > CAYYKD01. The sequence goes on along the minus strand of CAYYKD010000001.1, from coordinate 91,108 downwards.
CAGGCTTTGGATCACTTGCAACTAGCGAGATTAATCCAATAAAGACATTTGGAATTTTTACTGCTCTAGGTGTGTTTTTTTCATATCTTATAACTATTTTGCTTGTGCCTGCAATATTGATTCATCGGACAGAATTGCTAAAAAAGCTGCCTAAGATAAATTTTGAGTTTCAAATGAAGGACTCAGGTATTGCAGATAAAATTACAAGTTTCATATTAAAAATAATAAAACATCACAAAAAAGCTGTCCTAATAGTATGTATTCCTGTGTTTATCCTCTCAGCGTATTTTACGACTAAGCTAATAATTGAGAGTTCAATAATACAGTACTTCAAGGAGAGTACACCATTGAGGGTATCTGACAGGGAGCTTAATAAAAAACTTGGCGGTACCTTTGTTATAGATGTGAAGATAGCCGGTAAGGAATCGGGCGATATAAAGGACTATAGCTTCCTAAATGACCTTGACGGGTTGTCTAGTATGATCTTAGAGAAGTATTCTGATAAGGTTGGTAAGGTTATTGCATTTACTGAGATTGTAAAACGATTGAATGAGGTTATGCATTATGATGAGCCATGCGGCGGTAAGAGTTTCTATGAGATTCCATCTGTTCCTGAAAAGTATAGGTTATCAGATGAGAATGAACTAAACAGCCTAATATCGGAGTATCTTTTATTCTATGATGGTGATCTAAGTACTATTGTTGACGATGTCTTTGAACCAATGGAGACTAGAATTATCATACAGATAAAGACTCTTGATTCTACAACAATGAGAAATATTAAGAAGGATATTAGAGATAATTTTAATAAACACTTTGATACTGAAAAGTATAAACTAACCGTCTCCGGTTGGGCGGATATTCAACTTGCTGTAAACGATCTGATTGTGTCAGGTCAAATATGGAATATAGTTACATCCCTATTAGCTGTAATTTTGATAATTGGTGTAACCTTTAGATCGCTCAAAACAGGCATTCTAGGTATAGTTCCAATAATTGTAAGTGTTTTAACAAATTTTGGGATAATGGGGTTATTTGGAATTAAACTGGATATAGGTACTTCAATGATATCTGCAATTGCAATAGGTACAGGGATTGATTATTCTATACATATTATATCTGAGTACTATCATGAGTATAAAGTCGGTTTTAATAAACAGACCTCGGTTGATAAGATAATAAGAACAACAGGGAAGGCAATTATCTATAATGCATTCTCGGTGTGTGCGGGATTCTCGGTACTACTGTTTTCAAATTTTGTTCCACTTGTGTATCTTGGTCTATTGATAAGTGTGACAATGATAACAACTTCATTCTCTGCACTTATCATTATGCCTATAATTTTTGAATTGTTCTATAAAAAAGAAAGAGAAAGTGCAAAGAACAGTTTAGCTTAGCTATAACTTATGATAAAAAAGAAAGAAAAAAAAAGAATAAAGAATAAAAAATAAATAAAAAAGGGGTAATTGTATGAAAAAAACAAGGTATTTACTGGTTATTTTAGTTTTGATGGTTTGTATGAGTGTATTTGGGGATGCGAAGGGAGAGGAGATTGGCCGAAAAACTTTTGGTTTAAAGAAAAGTAATGATATGTCAGCGGTTGCAGCTATGACATTGATTGACAAGTCAGGTAATAAGAGATCTCGAAAACTCGAGATGTTCGCTAAGGAAACAAAGGCATATACAGGCACATTTATCAGGTTTATGGAACCGGCCGATGTCAGCGGTACAAAATTTTTATCGGTAACAAAAAACGGAGTTGAGGAACAACGGATCTACCTGCCTACAATGAAGAAGGTAAGATTGATCTCGTCATCAGGTAAGAATGGTCGTTTTGTTAACTCAGATATTCTATACTATGACCTTGAGAGTCGAGAATATGATGATTTTTCATATAGATACATCAAGGATGAGACCTTAAATGGTGTTGATTATTCGGTTGTAGAGTTAAGAAGCGTTGATACCGGCTCACCTTACTCAAGGGCTGTTGTCTGGATTAGCAAGAAAGATGATTTTCTATATAGAATGGAATGTTATGACTCAAAAAGTGATGAATTAATAAAGAGGATAGTTATCGTTGAGGTGAAGGTTATTGACGGGGTGATTATTCCGACCAAGACGGTTTTTGATAACCTGAAAGACAACACGAAGACGCTCCTTGAGTTAACAGGTGTTAAGGTAAATACCGGACTGAGCGATACTGTTTTTTCTGTAGCAGCATTAGATAAGTAGAGGTGGACTATGAAAAATACTAATATATTTTTTAGCCTATTGTTAACAATTTTTGTGATGGTTTCAACAGGTTTTGTTGCAGCCGATGATTACAGCGACCTCTTTGGAAAAACAGGTAGTTCAGGTGACACAGGCTTGAATGGTTCGAATAATGACGATGCAAAAAATTCTAAAACAAGCAATAACAGTACAGACATGAAGCACGAGTTTAAGCTGTTTGGAGAGTCATCATTTAACTTCTATATTCCTGTTATACCCGATCATCAGGTACTTGAAGGAAATATCAGAAGAATTGACTTCGATAATGAGATTGGACTTAGCTATGAATTTATAAAGAGTAATATAAGTCTGATATATCTAGTGTCTAATTGGAATATTGCAATAAAATTGGATAGCAAGGGATTTAGTACGGATAACATAGAAGTTGTTCCACTTGAAAACTATATAGGTTTTAATCTATGGAAGTTTAATATCAAGGCAGGTTACATCTACCATCAGTGGGGAACAGCTGATAAGATAAACCCATCCGACATGCTTAATCCACGCGACTTTTCTACCGGAGTTGATGCAGATAAAATGTCAGTTTTAAGTCTCGTTACTTCATTTGAGCCGGTTGATCAATTTAAAGTTGAGGTTGTCTATGTGCCATTCTATCAGGAAAGTGCATTTCCTGTTGATTTTAAAGACAATGTGCCACAGGCCTTGTTCTATGGAATGTCAAATGACAGTACATCAGATCCATTTGATATACCCGGGACAGTGATCCATGCTAAAAATATAGATGAAAAAAACTACAAATTTGATCTGTCAAGACCTGTTATTGGTGCTAAACTAAATTTCAGAGTTCCAAAGACAGAGTTTTCGTTTGGGTATATCTATGATTTTGATCAGTACTATACACCGACTATAACTATGGCCAGAGACCTATTTAACATTCCTCTCGCGGGACCTTATGCCCTTTATCGAATCGAGAAGATGACACTTGAAAGAAAGCGAGTTCATAGAATAAATGCTGATTTTAAAACAGTGATTGATGACTTTGGATTTTGGCTTGAGGGTTCATATATGATGACTGAGGACTATGATCTAAGTTCATACAAGATTAGAAATCACAAACTTTCATTTGTAACCGGTTTTGATTATAGATTTGGTCCTGACAGGGATTTCTACTTTAATATTCAGTATCTTGGGGAATTTATCCCGGGTTTTGACACAGGTTTTTATAGCGACTACAAGGACGGTTTGCCGGAAAATTCTAAGACCCATGACAAATCCTACATGGAAAAATACTATTACAGAGCGATCACTGATCAGATGGGGCTTTATCAGGCCGGTTTTGAGCAGGGTTTGGCAATATTTGCCGAGTTTCCATTCTATGCAGGACCTGTAAAATTGAAACCATCATTTAGTGCGGTCTATACAATACCTCTTCTCTATGATTATAGTCACGAGGAGCGATATGGAAGCCTGTATTTAAACACAGAGTTCGCTGTTGAGCCTTTTGAGTCCTTAAAAATCGTAGTTGGTGCAAATCTGTTTTTCTCATGGGTTAAGTACAAACAGGTAGATCAGTACATGAAACAGATAGTAAATGATGGAAGTGAAAACAATGATTACATTGATTCAATAATTCAAAACGAGAAAGATAAAATAGGCATATTTAAGAATGACGCAGGCATCTATTTAGCGATTAGTTATAAATGGGATATAATGTTAGTCAAATAAGATGATATGTGTGAGGCGAATAATTATTGATTTATCAATTTTTTAATCTTAAAAAAACGATTAAATCAATGATAGCCTCACCTTTTTTTATAGTTTTATTTATTTTCAATAGCTGCCAGGTTTATAATGTTGTAGACTCTGCGCATCTCATTGATTAAGTATTTCACAAGCCCTCTTACCATATCTGTATTGTCTGTTATTAACTCAAATAGATCATCGCCGCATATTTTAAATAGAAGTGTATCACCTGAGGCTCTTGCTGATGCAATTCTAGGCTCAGGCGATAGAGCGGCAAGTTCACCAAAGACAGCCCTCTCATTTAATACAGCAAGCTCTGTTGATCCATCATAGATTATTACAGCACCTGATACAATTATAAACATCTCTGTACCAATTTCACCTTTTGTGATAATTTGATCGCCATCCTCCAGCTCAACTTCCTCAATTAAACCGGCGATTTCTCCAAGATAGATCTCGGGAACTTCCGAAAAAATTGATACGGTTTTCAATATTAAAATTTTTTCTATATCCTGCATATAATTATCCTTTGTTTATTTTTCTATAATTCTTTCTATCAGCAAAACTGTAAGCGGTGAAATATCTGTTTCACTTAAAAATTTATCCAGATGATTTATCAAATCAACCGAACTTGTAAGGTCAAAGTGGTTTCCCACTTCATTTGGATTCGTCCCTTCAATAAATGGAATTATTTCCTTTTTTAAATCAGAGGCCAACAATGACTCAAGGGATTCTATCGCAAGTGCCTGTCTATTTGAGTGTCTATAAAAAAACTCGTTCTCTATTTTCATAATTGTGTTCGGATTATACAATACTGAGAGAAGCTGAAATACGAACCTTTTGTGAAGTGCAATTTCCGATTGAAATGAGTTGATTAGTAAGTCATGAACTTGATAATCAAGATTGAGATTTTTAAGTCTTAGTAAGAAAGTTTGCTTTGAAATGCCTGTTTTAACTTCATCGGAGATTAATCTATACACTTCACTTTTAGAAACAATAAGACCATCCCGTATAACAACTTTTCTAAATGATTCATATAAAAAATATCGATTTAAAAGTCCAACACTTGATGACATCAAAACAAGTATAGTTTGGATGATCTTGGTCTCTATGTAACCGGCTATTTTACACAGAGCATATTCCTTCCTTGAATGTAGAATATCGTTTAATCCATGAAGCCGTTTAAACAGAGCCTCCAGCTTGATCTGATTACCGGAGACTGCCCGTATAAGCGGTTTGTAGAGTTTGACATCATCAGCGATTTTTTCGAATTTATCATAGAGATAGTTAATTGATACTAAACCACCAATTCTTATTGCCTGTCTTACATGGTTCTTATTTTTAGATTCTATGTAGGCAATCAGATAGTTGTCAAATATGTTGCTATATTTATTATTGATCGAGATTTTTTCTAATATATTTAAAAATAGTTCGTCATTATCGCTCAGGCTTAATATATCGGCAGTTGCCCTATCTCTGATATGCGAATCTGAACAGCAAAATGCTCCTGCAAGAAGTCCTGCGTTTAAGTAATTGAATTTTACATCTGTATTGATCTGATCCAATCCATCATATACATTATAGACAGATGTCAATATAAAAGCACATTCTGATATAATCGGGCTGTTATTAAAAGCCGGATTTGATAGAATATCTTTTAAATCTTTCTCGATCTGATTTGGTTTTATCGTTCTAATTTTTTCGAGGATAAATTTTACAAGAATCTTGTTTTCTGACTTAATGCACTGCCTTATTATATTTTCAAACCATAGTTCTACTGATATATCCTGTAGGTTTTTACTTTTTATTATCATACCTGGTTTATTTATACAGACGGACTGTGCAAGGTTAACTGCATAGACAATCTCGTCAGGATATTTACTGTTAAGTCCTCTATCTATGATTTGAAGGATCGAGGGGTCGTATGACTCAAGATGATCGGGATCAAATCTCTTTTTATTATATGATGAAATCAGAAAAACAGTGTATTGTTTTCTAAGTAGGAATGCCAAACTAAGCCAGACTCCGGCTATTGTTAATAGAAGTATATAAACTAAATAAGTCTTGGTCGATAATAGAAGCAGTATAATTCCTGAAAGCCCGATAGCTATCGGCTCAACGAGTGTTTCCTGAATTGCTAAGAGCCTAAACCGTTCATTTGGCGGAACAATTTGAAGCATAATTTTTTGTGACGGGTACTCGAAATTGACCCTTATAACATCGTCAAACCCTTTTGACGATACAGCGAGAATAAAAAGTAAAAATGTGAGATTACAAAACAATGCAGTAATTGATGCACCTGTTAATAGTGTTATTGCAAATGGCAACAAGATTACAATTCCTTTGATACCCAATCTTACGATTATCTTACCGGACACAAAAAGGGTTCCAACCAAATTCACAAGCCCTAGAATCATAAAGAATAGACTGAAGAACCTTCTTAATATTAGCTCATCAGCAATAAATTTCTGTGCCTGATTTAGAAATAAAAAATCCACGAGATAGAATCCTAATGAACTTATAAATGCCACAAAAAAATAAAATATAATAAATTTATTGTTTAATAACTTTGATAGGGATCTTTTGACTTTTGCGGTATCATTAATTGCGTTGGTATCATCTCTAAAAGAGGGTTTATTTAATGTCCTAATCATTATAAATGATATAAGATAGAAAAGTAGGATTACTATTACAATAAGAAGTAATAAAAAGACACTTGAGTTATTTAAAAAAAGAAGTAATACTGTACCGATAATAATTGTAGCTGCTATTTCACCGGAGCTTACCAGGGCAAAGTATTTTTTACCCTCTCTTATGTTTAAAACAGCCTGTGCAACACTCCAGAATTCAATATTTACAAGTATCCAAAAAAAGGCCTTTACTATCATTAGTATTGATACTGTTAGGAGATTGATAGAGATCAATACCGGAACAATAGCAATAACTGTAACGAATATCATAATGAATAGCGTGTATGATATAAGTTTGCTGTATGAGGTGCTTTTGTCAAACTTCCTAAACAGCAAACCTGAGATTATTGTGAAAATTGCTATCCCTATATAGACTGAGGGGAGTTTTGAGTATGAAACCTGTGATAAAAATAGAGGTGTTACTGCCACCTCTAGAATAATTAATGCCGCCCCTTTTAGAAAAGAGCGGCATATTAGTAATAAAACAGTCCTGTTCAAAAGATATCCTAGAAATTAATGGCTATAATGTAATACCTATATTTACCTGAAAACAATGCTCAGTTCCACCGATCACGCCATCTGTGTAGACTCCAAATTTAGGTATGTAGTTAATCTCTGCATTAAACCAATTATGTGTAAAACTCATGCCTATCTTCATACCTAATGCATCTGATCTTCCATCGATAGCTTTATATCCATCATCAAATGCTCCATAGTTGTACATTGCAAACAAAACATATAGTTTAAACGACTCTATTGGATTTGTTATTATACCTGCAAATAATTCGTTTGAGTAACTAAAACCTGTAAAACTTCCATTAGCAAAATCATTACTTGTAAATAGCTCTCCCTGTACAAAAAGACCGGTATTTATTTTAGGATTAATGAAGTTTAGAAAATTGAAAGTTAATTCATAGGTTATGGTGTCCCATAGAAGCACGGTTGTATTATTAAAAAGTGGATTTAGATAGTTAGCTATATCAAGTGATATAAAAGCCGCCTCTACTTCAAGTGTTATGCCTGTATAGAGACTAAAACCTGCATATACAACCTTATCAATTCCTACGAACTCTGTATTAACAAGTCCGATATTAATAGAGAGCATATCAATAGGTGTAATTGTTGTTCCGATACCGGCATATATCATACCGTAGATATCAGCTAATATTCCGTTACTTCCCATAGAGACTGCAAAGTCAGAAACTCCGATATACGGATATATACCAATCATATCCGTAAGAGTAATATATACTCCCATATCTAGATTAACAATGTTTGTAAATGAACCAAATGTAAGTGATTGACCTTCAACTGCTGTAGATACTTCCGCTTCATTTGTTAGAGTCAGGTAGGGTGCAAATTTGCTTTCCTCTGTCTGCCCCTCTTCTGAAAACACAACATTATTCAACCCGATTAACACTAACAGAACCAGTAAAACCCTTAGATGTCTAAAATTTATCATAAAACCCCCTAAATATCATATTAAAATTTAATATATCAGATAAAAAATCATGAGTCAAGTAAAGTAAAGAAATAATAAAAAAAAAGTGTAATTTTACTCCAATGGCTGATTTGTTGACGGCTCGGATTTTAACACAACAATTTTATCAAATGGACTAATAGGTTTTCTAATATTTGTGAGAATCCCCTGTTGTAATACAAACTTATTTCCTTTTTTAACAAACACTGCAGTACCGATTTTTTCCTTAGAGTTTCGATAAATCGTACAGGTCTTTAAGTTTCCTGGTATATAGTCATCAATAAATACAAAACTAATATTAAATATATCTTTGCTATCTAATATGTAACCTACAAGATTTTCATCTGCTTGAGGTGGCACAAATGCTTCTTTAGATTGTGCTTCAATTGCTTGAAGTATTGCACTCTTCTGTGACTCAAGATTCTCTAATTGACTATTAAGTTTTTCTATAGTGCTAAGATTTGCCTCAATTGTTTTAGACTTCTCAAGTGTGTTTTCAAGTAATGATTTTATCCATCGTTCATAGTATAGTCTAACTCTACGCGTGTTTAAATCAATGTGTTTAAGTACCAAGGGTACGGAGTTGACAAATGGGATAGCAGCGATATACTCAGATAGCATTCTTGATTTAGTTGATCTAAGTGTAATTTCCTCGTAATCTGAAGATGACAGAATCCCCTCTTTGTCTGCTTGCAGGAGGTTGATCTTTAACTCATTATCATCAAAGAAAAATAGATCAATATCAGTCTGTGCAAAATCTGCAGTTGTGTCTGCTATCTTTTGTATCAGGTTATTCTGAAAGATAGGATTGAATTTTAGTATTAATTCATCAATTTCCTTTTTATGAGCCCGGTTTATTAGATTAATTCGTCTCTCATAATAGTTTTTAGTATTTCTTAAAGCGACAACATTACCCTGTTTTATTTCTGATATCTGAGTCTCATAGGTTTTTCTCTGTGCATCAAGCCTCATATCAGTGATCTTTTGTTGACTGTTGATTACCATCTCTGTTTCACGAGCTTTATTCAGTTTATTTTGGTCAATGTTGGCAAGTTCTTTATCGAGAGACTCTATTTCTAATTTTTTATCGTTAATTTTTTCTTCATATTCTTTTTTGATTTTTTCAATCAGAGCAAATTCTTTATTTCTAATAAAAGATATTTTCTGTTCCATAGAATCTGTTGATGAGTCAAACTGTACTGACTCGATCTCTCTTAGAGTCTGAATTTTAAGAGAATCGATTGTTCTATCCATTTCATACTGCAGATTTTTCAGTTGATTCTCAAGAATGCTTTTCTCACTTTCGTTTTTTTTGGCATCTGCAAGAATTTCGCGGAGATTTACATCATTAAACTCTTCTATTGAAACTTTTAAGTTTCTATTTTGCTTCTCAACAATGTAGGCAACAAAATAACTTATGCCGATAAGTAACAATACAAATGTTGTAAATATTATCTTGTACCTAAGATTTCTATTCTTTTTGGTTTTTTCAAACTCTGTATCAAGGTTGTAGAGATCTTTAGAATCAGATATAAAATTCTCTGTATCTTTTAGAAAAAGTTTTGTAGGATTGTCCCGCTTAACTACTTGGTTGTCATTGTCCATATTCCGTTCCATCCGGTTGGTTTTTTATAATTTTTTGTTCTATCCAGAAATTCGTCTGCCATAGGAAGATTGCAGTTGTTAAACCATTCAACACTTTTCTCCCATTCGCCGGCATAATACATTTTTAGGCCTACAGAGAAGTTATTAATTGCCTCTCTAGATCCGTCATTTAAATCTTTTTCCTGTATAGGCCAGAATACTTTTCTGCCTATTGTTTTTCCCTTTACCAGAACTGTATCCAACTCAACAAATCTAATGCCATGGTTTTTAACATTTTTCTCAATATCGTCTTTAATGTATTCTGAACAGATAACAGGTACATTGTATACCCTGGTAAGCCCCTCAAGTCTTGAGGCACTGTTAACATTATCGCCGATTACGGTATTAGTCATCCTACTGCTTGAGCCTATTGTACCGTAAAATACATCTCCGCCGTCAATTCCGACTCCTACTTCAATTAGTACAGCTCTAAATACTCTCTCTTCTTCTTCACTCAATGCACCGAACTTTTTTTCCAGTTCCTCCCTGATCTTTTTCATGGAGGTTCTGAGGTTTCCTGTAACCATCTGTATATCGTAGGCAGATTTTAATGCCTGGTAGGATTTGTTCTCACTAATCTCATCGAGGGCTCCGTAGACAGCGAGAAGTGCATCACCTATTATTGAACCGACAAGTCCCTCATGAAGGCTGATATAGTGAATTGCACTTTCATAGTGAAGATTCAGCAGCTTAATAATGTCAATACCAAGAGTTTCAGTCATAAATGTAAAACTTCTGATATCTGAAAAGAGTACTGTAAGATCTTTTTTAGAGCCTTCAAGTCTAATCTCTTTATCCTTATATGCCTTATTTGCAATATCCTTATTAACAAATTTGAGGAATATGTTCATCAGATTGCTTATTGTACTGGAAAGTGAATTAAATGCAACACCAAGGAATGTTACATCATCATTAGTTGCACCCTGAAGATCTATGATTCCAAGCTTTTGATTGTCTAGCATATCCATAATCTGTTTAGTAATGGTATGAATAAACCTTAAAATAAAGCTTATCAGCATTGCACCTACTATGGATGAGGCAATCGTCATAATAAGAATTATCAGAGAGACAATAAGAAATATGTCGTTAGATCTTTTATAGAACTCATTTACCTCTTCACCTCGGATAATGTAGGAGTTCCAGTTGGGGTTGTACTTATATACGCCGTAATACTTACTCTTACCGTATCTAAAATATATAAAATCTTCATTTATAGAGGCTTCTCTACTGCTAATCATCTGCTCTAGAGCAGCTTTATCTGTAAAGTAGATCTCCTTATCATAATTATAGCTTTGAGCAAGGTACTCACCATTTTCTTTAACTGCAAGTAGGACAGATTTTTGCAAGGTAAAATCAAGTTTAGATCTAGACTCGATATTGGCCATAGCCGCCTTAATGTCATTATTAAACTGAAATATCTCAAATTGCGAATTAGCATAGTTATAAATTGTTTTTAGATCTTTAATTAATGATTCTTTAAGTCTGTTTACCATCTCCGCACGGTTAAATATCAAGTTTATATAGTTGGATGCAAAATTTGATGCAAGAATAAATACTATAAACAGAAGTAATATCTTGACCACTAATGGTCGAACCCTAGTTTTGTTTATCTTAACGCCAAATATTCTATCAACTAATTTTTGCATTTATTTTACACCTGATATGAATGTTAAAAATATTATAACTAAAAATTTGTTAAATATCAATTAAAAAAACAAAAAGTTTTAATTTTTATTAAAATTTAATGAATAATGAGAATATGTATTTTATTATAATCAATTATTTTCAAATTACATGTAGAATATGTAGAATTTGTAAAATATGAAGATAATCATCATAATCATGTGGTTAATGAAGAATCTAATTATTAAATTATATTGACCTGAAAACTTATATTTCGCTGCATAAAGGATTGATTTAAAAAAATATATGCTTGAATTAATTAAATAATAATAGTAAGTACTAAGCATATTTGAGTTTCTGTTATGATTAAAATTTCAAATTATGAGGTTAAAGATGAATAATTTAGAACATAATTCACCAGACAGTTTTAAAAAAAGGTTACTTCTGACAAATTTATTTCCGAGTTTAATTGCCTGTATTCTCGTTTTTATTTATTTGAAATTGAAAATCGGATATATTGATAATTTTAGACAGGTGCTTGTTTCTATTGTACTTTCGTTGTTTGCAATAAATGTCATTGAGTTTTCTATAGTAATATTAAGAAAGCATAGTCATATAAATAAAGCCGGGCTGTTTACATTTATATTTATTTTACTGTTATTTGTAGCGGGTTATATAAACAACCCCATCTTAAACATAATACTAACTATCTTCGCTGTAATTTCGTTCATACCAATTATTGTTTATCTTTTTTACTATATGTCAAATGGAAACATCTTCTATACCGTGATTGTTTCGTTAATCATGACTTTATTTGGTGTGTTTATGGCAGCTGTAATATGGGGTGGTAATTATCATAATATATTGTATCTTGAAAAGATTGCACTCGGAAAATTTCATATTGATACAGTTTTTCATTCTTCAATAATGAATATGATTAAAACATATGGAATACCGAGTACAGGTCTAGATGGAGTTGTTCCACTCCAATATCACATTGGAAGTCACTATCTCTTTGCAATGATATCTAATATAATTAACTGTGATGCCTTGTTCTTTTATAATGTAGTTTATCCAATACTATTTATTCCACTATTTATTAAGTCTTTTTTTATTTTTACATTTAATATAATTGACCGATTTTATTCTGATAAAAAAAGGAACATAGTTGTCATGCTTATGTTATTAATTGCCGGTTTTGCCGGGATATTGCCAAAATTAATACTCAATAAATCTGCACTCCGATGGGACTCAATTTTACGAAGCGAGTCATATCTTATTTCATTAATATTAACATTTCTATTTCTAAGTATTTCAGTAGTTATATATGATAATATTATTCTAAGGAAAAAGAACCTATTCTATTATATATCAATTCTAATTGTTTTTCCTATCCTGCTTTTTTGTATTGGAATATCTAAGATATCACTTCTGATTATTATGATACCTGTAATTTTATGGGTTTTCATTCGTCTTAAGATGTATACAGATTTTATTAATATAGTCGCACTATTAATTAATTTGTTAACTGCGTATTTTACATATAAGTTGTGGATTTTAGCTGATGAAAAAGTCTTTGAATTATTCAGTTTTATCCGCAGATACACCTCTGTTAATCCGGTTATTTTCTTGCTTATGTACTGCTTTGGATCAATTCTCTATTTGTATATCAGAAAAAAAACTACAATGGTTTCATTAAAGGAAGTGGTGTTAAAAAAATCATTTCTTGATTGTGAGATCTTATTAATCTTTGTTTCTGTTGGATTGTTACCTGGCCTGGTATTAAAAATTGGTGGGGGTAGTGCCGGATATTTTTCTGATTTTCAAATATGGTTCTCGCTTTCGTTATTGATTGCAATGTCATTTAAACTTGAGAGCCTGATAAAATTTCAGGTTGACAAAAACACCATGGTAATATCTCGAAGCAGTTTAAGATTTTCTCAAATCTATCTTTTTTTGTTGGCATTAGCATTGTTTTTTTCAATATATAACATAAATAACGAGATTTTTGCACTAAATCATACTTCTTCTAATTTAAAACAAAGCATAATTGAAAAAGTAGGTGTTATATCACTTAAGGATTCAATAAAAAAATCTCTGCAACAAAAAAGTTTACCTTTGTTAATAAAAGCAATGTCAGTTAAGAGAGACGGCATGTTGAATTTACCAAGCTATAGTTTATTGATGACTATCAAAAATTATACCGATGCATTCAATCTAAAGCAAAAATCAAATCTTTACATCTACATTGAAAGAAATAATCCGTACTGGAGTCTTCTCGAAGCAAAATCGATCCCTTTTTTAATCCCTGCATTAACAGGTATTGCTTTGATTGATGGATTGCCATATAAAAATGAAAAGCCATATCTGGGATACGGTTACGATTTTTATCAGTTAAAAGACAAAGATGAGAACATTAAAGAATCGATCGATGATGTCTTACAAATGATTAAATCGAAAGGCGTGAAAAATTTGATATATATAGACAGCAATTCAAATATTACAATGATAGAAAATTAAAAGAATATTAGTAAAGTGCTTGCTAAAATCCCTTCAGTTTTTTTCTGTGTTTATAATGCGGATATTGACTATTCCTTTATAAAATGATTAACTGTTATTTCCATGAGACTTAAGGTGGGATAATAGATGTTTAATTATAAGATGAAGATAAGTTATGACGGATCCAGATATAATGGCTGGCAGAGGCTTGGAGATACTGATAATACAATACAGGCAAAGATTGAGAAGGTTTTGTCACTACTAACCGAGGAAGAGATCAGTCTAATCGGTTCGGGCAGAACAGATGCAGGTGTTCATGCACTAAATCAGATAGCAAACTTTAAGACAACCAAACAAATCAACCCTGATCAAATACTATCTTATTGCTACAAATACCTGCCTCTTGATATACTGGTTCACTCTGTGGAGAGTGTCGATGATAAATTTCACGCTCGATACAATGTAAAGCAAAAAAAATATCTCTATAATATTAGAAACTCATCATTTCATGATGTATTTAATAGAAAATATGAACTGCATGAGGAAACCCCGCTTGACATAGATGCAATGAAGAAGGCCTCTTCATATCTTATTGGAACAATGGATTATCGAAGTTTTACAAATATGAAGTCCAAGACGAAGAATACAGTTAAAACAATATATGAGATATCGATAACAAAAGAGGGTGATCTAATCAGGATAATTCTGTCAGGCGATGGATTTCTATACAATATGGTTAGAATTATTGTTGGGACTTTGATGATGGCTGGAAAGGGCATGATGAAACCTGATGCAATTAAGAATATCCTGGAGGGGCGATCAAGAGAGCTTGCATATGAAACAATTGCTCCGCATGGTCTCTTTCTTTATGACTCGATCTATTGACTCGATCTAATAAAAGGAGTACTCCTTGAACTCAGATAAAGACACAAATCTTTTAGGTGATTTTTCATTTATCACGGACACTTTAAAAGAAAAACTTCTATGCAGTAAGACATTAGATAGAGTAAGGTTTGAGATTTCCAGGGATGGTTACTCTGTGCCTATCCTGGATGATAATTGCCTTAACTCAAAATACTCTGTGTCTAATGAGATAGCAAAATCTGATCCCTATAGTGAAGTTGAGCTTATCATTGCGGTTGGTTTTGGAATGGGTTATCACCTGCATAATAGGGTCAGGCTATGTAAGAAGACATTTGTTGTGCCGATAGATGTGGCTCTGTTGAAGAGTGTGATTTTAAATAACAGTGATCAGATGAAAATGTTAGACAAAACTTCTTTAAACGGTAGGACTTCTCTAACTGTCGGAACAATTGATGACCTGGCTCAAAGCCCCTATCTAATCGGTGCTACAACATATAGAATTGTTACTCATCCGGTATTAGAGAGGCTCTATCCGGCAAAGACACTGGAACTGATCAAAATGATAAAGCATATAGTTAATCCGGTAATTATGGATAATAAGACTATTCGATCATTAAATAAAATCTGGGAAGCATCTGTTAGAAAAAATCTAATTGATGTAAAAAAAGGGCGGTTTGATCAATCAAAGATTGAGATCTGTAACGACAAAATAGTTCTTGTAACAGGTGGCGGTCCTTCACTGGAGGATAACATCGCCGAGATATCATCATCAAGAGAACGGCTTTTTATTGCTGCAACTGATACCTCAGCAAAGATTCTCCTTAGAAATAATATTATTCCTGATCTTATTTTTTCATTAGATGCACAGTACTATTCTAATCTGCCTTTTCTTGGTCTTAGGTATAACGGGCGAGTGCTATTTGATATAACAGCCAGGGTCAGGCTAATGTCATCGCGAAGAACACCACTAATATCAGACCATCCGATCTGTGCAGAATTAGAGAGCCACGGGATGAAGACACCTGTATTCTCAGGCTATTCCCGTAATGTCGGCGGTTCTATCATATCATTTTTTAAAAGGTACTTCCCGCAAAATCCTATCGTTACAGCAGGGATTGATTTTGGTTATAAAAACTATAGGGTGTATTCAAATAATGGATATATCACTGATGAATGTATAGTCCGGGGAAATTACTTTGATACATCTGAACTAATATACACTAAACTTCTCTATCGCCGCCGACATTCAAATACAGTAGAGAGTTGGTCATCTGACAGTCTGTTAACTGACTATGCGGCAAACACAACCTCTGAGGATGTCTACACCCTATCAGATTCGCCATTTGTAAGGTTTACAAGGATTGATAGTTTTGATCAAGTCCCTATAGAATCCGACTCAAAAATAACTTCCTATAAAATAAAACTTTAAAACAGCATATTCTTAGTAGAAATAGTTTGAAATTAGAATCGATAATGCTAAAATGAGGTGTATATGAGAGCCATTATAGTGGATCATAAAGTGAGGGGGTTTTATGAATAAATATAAGACTTTGACAACCATGTTGTCTGTTCTGATTTCAATAACTTTTATGAGTTCAAACATTCCAATATACTCAGATATACCTGTTCAGGACAAGCCGATACTAAGGCTTAATACAGAAATGCATACTTCTATGATTAGAAGAATTGATGTTGATCGAAATGGTGTCTATTTTGTATCATCATCAGATGATAAAACGGTAAAACTTTGGTCTGCAGAAAATGGGGCTTTGATCCGTACTCTCAGAGTCCCAATTGAGGATGGAAATGAGGGCAAGTTATATTCATGTGCTATCTCTCCTGACGGCAGTAAGATAATTACAGGGGGTTGGACAAGCTATAGAGAGACTCAGAATAATGCTATCTATGTTTTTAATACAGTTGATGGGGAGCTGTCAGGTGTTATTAAGGGTTTAGGAAATGTTATAAACGATCTTGAATACTCAAACGATGGAAACTATGTTGCCGCCGCCCTCGGAGGTACTTCCGGTGTGGTAATTATCGACATAAGGGCCGGCAAAATTTTAAAGGTTCTTCCGGGATACAATGGGAGTGTGCAGAATACCTCGTTCTCAAATGATGGGCGGCTTGCTACAGTGTGTAATGATGGATACATAAGACTCTACGACAGCGATTTCAATGAACAGAAAAAAATCCTATCATCAGGCGGAAGTCTACCTTACTCAATCGCATTTTCTCCGGATGCCAGCCGGATCGCTATAGGGCACGATGATACAACAAAGATACAGGTGCTAAGTGGAACTGATCTTGAGTTATTATACGAACCAAACACAAAAGGTGCCGATGACAAGAATAGGTTTCTAATGGTCAACTGGTCACAGGATGGCAGATATCTGTATGCAGGCGGATTTCATCTGATCTTGAGAGAAAATATATGGTGGAGTGTAATCCGCAGGTGGGATAATCAAGGGCGGGCACGATATAGGGATATTTCCGCAGGAACAGGATTGATTATGGATATTAAACCCTTAAGCGATGGATCCTTCTTAACGACCAGCGGTCGCCCGGACATTGCGAGGGTTACAAAGGAGAATACCTTTGTTTATTATAGATCAGGTGAGATTATTAGTTTTAGAAATTATCAATACCAGTATTTTGGAGTTGATCAAACCGGAAGTCTTGTCTCCTTCAGACCATTTGGAAAAAATCAAATGCAGTTTGATCTGGTCAGAAGAGAGTTGAGGCAGTCTGAAATAATCTACGATACAGCAAGGGATTCTGTTAAAAACATTAAAATAACTGATTGGCTTGATTCATATCAACCTAAACTAAACGGAGAAAGTCTGAATTTCCTGGAAAAATATGAAACAAATAGATCCGCATCAGTTTCAGGTGATGGTAAAACAATTATACTGGGGGCAGATTGGTATATCTATGCATTAAGCGATAATGGCACTGTAATATGGAAGATCCCTGTACCGGGAAACGCATGGGCTGTTAACATTGTTGGGGACACGGGAATATTTGTGTATTGCTGTGATGACGGTACAATCAGGTGGAATAGGGTTTCTGATGGAAAGGAATTACTCGCTCTATTTGTTCATCCCGATGAGAAACAATGGATTCTATGGACACCCGAAGGGTATTATGATTTTAGGGGGACAAGTGAACTTATAGGATGGCATCTGAATAGGGAATCGGGCAAATCGCCGTTATTTTTACCCGCCTCTAAGTTCTTTGATACATTCTATAGGCCTGACATTGTATCCAGAGCATTGAGTGAGGATATTGGTAAGGTTGCTAGAAACGATATCAACACAGGCTTTAAACTACCGCCCGTCGTTTCACTATTTACAGGTTCAGGCAGTTCGAGAGGCTTGAAGAATACAGTTGTTGAAACTGCTGATTACACGGTTAACGAAAATTCTGTTAACATTGAGGTCAGAGCAACTAACTCGGGTGGAGGGATAGCAAGAATAAGGGTGTTTTCAAATGATAAGCTTATTATAGAAGATACTGTAGATACACCGGATATTTTAACCTACAAGAGGAGCTTTAAGGTTACGCTATCAAGCGGACTGAACCGGCTTAAGGTTGTCGGCTATTCATTAGAGGGTACCGAGGGGGTCGAAGATATCGTTACTTACCGTTACATTCCAAAGACTAACAATAAACCTGATATGTATATTATTGCTGTCGGGATAAATAAATATAAAAATTCATCCTATAATCTCAATTACTGTGTTGCGGATATTGAAGGGGTTGTTTCCTCCTTAGTTCCATATGCCGAGAAGTTGTTTGGAAATGTATTTGTTACGAAGATCTATGATGAAAAAGCGACACGGGACAATGTACTCGCTGAATTCATAAAGGTAAAGTCGGCAATCCGGCCGGAGGATGTCTTTATTCTGTATTATTCCGGACACGGTCAAGCCCTGGAGCTGCCTGATGGTGGTAATGAGTTTTTCTATGTTCTTCATGGAACGGTACAACTAACAAATCTTACATTCAATCAGAGGAATTCTATATCAGGTACAGAGATGAGGGGCGAGCTAAAGGAGATAAGGGCAACTAAGCAGCTTATGTTTGTTGATGCCTGCAATTCAGGTGCATTTGCAGATCAGTTTGCGATGAAGGGGGCCGCAGAGGAGAATGCACTGGCAAAACTCTCTAAGGCCTCCGGAACTATGATCTTTGCCTCAACAGGAAGTGACCAGTTTGCAATGGAGTTTACAGCTCTCGGTCATGGTTCATTTACCTATACAATAATTGATGGTTTAAAGGGTGGTGCCTTCAATAATAAGGGGGAGCTTACAGTAAACTCTCTTAATGATTACCTCTACGAATATTTCCCTCTGATAACCAAGCAGTATAAAGGTGAAGAACAGTACCCAAAAACATTTATCTTTGGTATGCCCTTTCCAATAGGATTGAAGTAGCGCCTGTAAATTTTACTACCAAGTTTAATTACCCTTAAGATAAATTAAAAGCGGCAGTAATTTTAGTACAGGCGATTTCGTTAATTTTATACAGAGTCGCTACATGGAGAAGGTAGTGGTACCTATATACTCTATAGTACCATCACTATTTTTTTTGTATATATGGCAACTTGTCCCATTAAGCTCAGATAAATTTTGAGTAAAAATCAGAAGTGATATTTTGCCCTCTGTCGTACATCTGCCGGCACCAATTAATTTTTTGAATATTGCACCCACCTCAAAAATAGATAGATCCCCAACCTCTTTGTTTAAATAGTCAACTTCCCTTTCTGTGTACAGTGAAGAAGATACAAAATAGTTTGTGTTAATTTTCGCATCATTATAAGAGAGCTCTTTTTCTCTATTTACTAGTTTAAAGTTATCTGAAATTAATGAATCATCTGTCATGGTTGATTGTACAGCTTCAAACTTATTTATATAATTATCAAATACTGCATCTACATCAATATTCTCATAACCAATTCCAGGTACCCACTCTGTATTAACAAGTTCTGAAAAATAACTTACTTTTCCGGTACCGTCAAATCCATGTTTAAAAATATCAACTGAGCTGTCATCACCTAAGGAGTTAATCCATTCACTATTTATTATACCGCCATTGTCATCCGAATAACCCGTTGAAGTTGATCTGTAAAATTCATATTTATGAAGCATAATAGCTCTATGTCTTTCAGTTAGAAAGAATACTCCATTATTATTGGAACTAGGATTTGCCATAAGTGTAAGTGATGCAAACTCAACAAAAGGAGAATCCTGTTTTGATTCTTGTAGTTCTGCCGAGGAGTACATTGATTGTAGATAGTTTAATGTTGATTTTTTATTGTTTCCATCATATATATAATTAGTTGATAATTTTAAGTGAGTTTGATTAAAAAAATAATATGAAGATTTAAATAAGCTCTTATCATCTTTCCAGTATAACTTAGTAGTACTTTCCCAGTCAGGTGTATATTCAGGATCTTGCTCGGCAGGAATATAATCTCTTAAATAAAGATACTCAAAGACTCTATCATACATCGGATCATCTGATTTTTTATAAACAAAGTCAGAAATAAAATATTCCCTTCCTTTAACTACATCATAGATGTTATTATATATATTGTTTGGTGTAATTGATTTCATTATTTCGACCATAGAATCAGTTACAATAATAGAACTGGCACTTATAACATCATCTGTCAGATCAGAATTTTCACAAATATTATCAATGATAGCAATATCTATAGCTCTCAATATGTTATCCCATTCAGTGGTCTGGATAGCTGATCTGATTATAGAGTAATCAAAATTATTAGAATCATCAATAACTCCGGTAATTGATGCTACATAGTTTTGCATATTTGAAGAAGATCTTGTAGAATTTGTAATTGAAGCAGGCAATTTTACATAGTATTCGGATGGTAAAATACTAGTTTTTTTATTAAAATCATTTTGATTCTTAGGATTATCTCCTAACCCGCAAGAACTGAAGAAAATTAATAATAAAAACAAGGAGGAGACCTTAGGGAAGATAAAGATAGATTTGTTCATTTATTATGATTCCTTTTTAAAATAATTTTAAATAAATATACACTAAACTGAAAAAAACACAAGTAATTTATAGTAAATTTGAGATAATTGATAAAAAATGGAGGCTCTTGCAAAAATAAATTTTGAATTTTTGCGAAGCATGTTTAACAAATAAAAGATCAAGAAAAAAACAGAAGGGATTTTTGCAAGAGCCTCTAAAGTCTGTGTGTGAAATGAAATTAAACTAACTTCGCAGTTCAACAAATCTATCGATGTTTTTTCGCATCTCATTTTTGTAGTCTTTACCATGAAGAAAGTTAGCCAACTCTATTGCGTTTATTAGATCGCTACCGCTACAGTTACCGTGTCCAACAAGAACAAGCCCCTCTACTCCGAGAAGGGGTGCCCCACCGTAAAATCTAGGGTACAACTTCTGGATAATGTTATTCTTTTTTAGTTCAAACGCACCTAGACTTTCAAGCGTGCCAATCAGTGCGTTTTTAACCGCTGTAGTCCCTTTTTTATGTGATCGTACAGTCGGCTCCCTGAATTCTGATTTTAGTATTTTATAGAAGAATCCTGTCATTGATTCTGCCATTTTGATAATTGAATTACCCATAAAGCCGTCACAGACAACAACATCTACAGAGCCGTTGAAGAGGTTGTAGCCCTCAATATTTCCCAGGAATGTAGGGATTGATTCAAGTTTCTCGTAGGCCTTTTTGATCTGATGAGAACCCTTACCGTACTCGCTGCCCATATTTAATAGGCCAACTGTCGGCAGATCTTTTTCCCATATCATGCTGTAATAGGCCATGCCTAGGATCGCATTATTACAGAGTCCCTCCTCTGTTGACTCAGGATTTGCCCCGATATCAATTATAAGCGTCTCATTTGAGCCGTTTCCGGGAAAACTTGTTGAGAGTGCAGGTTTTTTTATTTTTGCTATAGTATTAAGATATAGAATGCTTGCCGCTACTGTAGCTCCGGTATTTCCCGGGGAGAAAAAAGCATCTAATGACCCATCTTTGATCAGTTTGATACCTGTAACTACTGTTGAATTCTTCTTTGTTCTTACAGAAGAGACAGGTGATTCGTCCATGTAGATAATTTCATTAGAATTTACAATTTGAATTTTGTTGTTTGAGTTTATATCAGGAAATTTTTTTTCTATGTTTTTTTGATTGCCAATAAGAACAACTGTAATATCATCTATTCTATCTGCTGAGAGAAGAGCCGCCTCAACAAGTTCATGAAAAGGACGCTCTCCTGATTCAACATCAATGCCTACAATCAAGCCTTATTAACCTCAACAACCGGTCTGCCTCTGTAGTATCCACAGTGTATACAGACTCTGTGAGATAGTGTCAGCTCACCACATTCAGAACATTTAGTCATCTGTGGAAGCTCCATTTTCATATTGATGCTTCTCTGGCTTCTTGTCTTTGATTTTGATATCTTTGTCTTAGGTACTGCCATTTTAAATCCCTCGTATGTATTATAACTTCAGCGAATCATAAGCTGATCTGTCAGGTTAATTAGAGGGTAAAATACATTTTTTTTGAAAAAAAGTCAACTGATTTTTGAAACAGCAGTATAATATATTTAATTAATTACTGCTCAGATATTGACTTACCATATAAAACATAATATAATTATGACTCTGAAGGGTTGGGAGGGTGTTATTAATAGATTTTTAGAATTTGATAAAAAAGTTTCAGATCGCATAGAGACCATTTACTATAGTAAAATAGTAGTCTCACCGATCTCATTTATTGGAAGTATCTATTTTTCAATATTATATATTTCTCTCCTTTTTTTAGCAGGTTATTTACTAAAAAATCAAGAGCTTCTTAAGACATCATTGCTTGCATCACTTGCACTATTACTCTCAACGATAATAGTTTTTTTTATGAAATGGACATTTAAACGGAAACGACTTGCCAGACCATCTGATCCATTGATAAATAAAATTGATCCCTACTCATTTCCCAGCGGACATCTGGCTAGAATAGGTGGATTCATTACTACCTCCTATCTATATCCTGTGATCTGTCTTAGTTTTGTGATTGCAGCCGTTATTACTTCATTTATAAGGATAAAAAAAAGGTATCACTTCTTCTCTGATTGTGCAGCCGGATTATTTGTAGGGGGAATCTGCGGTTTTTCTGCTCTATTATGGATTGATATCGTGGAAGCTATTGCTGTCCAAATCCTAACGATGAGATAATCTAAATAAATTCTATCAAGTAAAAAATTCTATCAATAATAAAAATTCTATCAAGTAAAAAATAATAAATTCTATTAAGTATTTTCAGAACTATCCGAATTTTATAGAGAGGTGTATCCTCAACCATTTTTATAGATACGGAGACCACGGATGGTACCGAATAAAAAAACACAATTTAGCACACAACTTAGCTATGATGATTATCATGCAAGGCAGATTATACTGCTTAACAGTATTCTGAATGTACTCAAAAGATCCTATGAGATTGTTACGCATAAGCAGAGTCTTATATTAGAGGCCAGATGGGATGAACTCTATGAGATTTCAAAGACACAACAGGAAGTTGGTGTTGCATTCAACGGTATTCTGCAGGAATTAAATGCCTTTGAACAGGCAAATGTTGCCTATAAAGAGAGAGTCGACGCAAATGTAAGTAGTTTAAAGCACATGATAAAATCGTTGATCATGAACTACAAGGAAATAGAAAGTATAAATATAAAACTTCTAAACGATAATATGTATGTAGCAAGACAGAAGGTCGAGAAGGTATTTAACCTTAAACCTGAAAAACCATCATATGATAGGGAACTCAAGGATCAGAATAAAAAGATATGGTCCTATGGGCCGGTTGTTCTTGATAGATTTGTTTAAGCTCGATTTGTTTAGTTCGATTTGATTAGATAGAGGAGAATAGTATGGTATCAACATTTCATGGTATAGAAATGGGCAAGAGGTCATTATTAACACACTCAAAGGCATTGATGATAACGGGACACAACCTTAATAATATGAACAATGAAGGCTATACAAGGCAGATGATCCATATGGAGTCATTTGAGCCGATCTATATGCCGGACATGACCAGGGCAGAAAGAACCGGTCAGATTGGTCAGGGAGTTGTAACCGCAAGAATCGAGCGGGTGAGAGATTCGCTGGTTGATAATAGAATAATATTTGAAAATAAAAACCAGGGCTACTACAAGGTTCGCGATAAGTATCTGGAGCAGGTTGAACTTGTCTACCAGGAACCGGGAGTGAATACCGACCCATCCAGGATAAATACGCTTAGAACAGGGCTTGATGAGTTTATGTCATCATGGAGTGATCTTGCAAACAATCCCTATGAAAAATCAATGCGATCTGTAGTAGTTCAGAAGGCAAATATTCTTACTAATAGCGTACGGCACCACTATAGTCAACTAAAAGATATTAGAGACAATATTGATACTGAATTTCAGGATAAGGTTAGAGAGGTAAACAATATTGCAAAAGATATTGCATTGTTAAATGAGAAGATCTTAAAGGTTGAAACGATGAAGGATAACCCGAATGATCTAAAAGATCAGAGGGACATGCTTATAGACAGGCTCTCCGAACTTGTCGATGTGCAGATAAGCAGAGAGGACCCTGATGAATTGATCCTCTTTATCGGGGGACGGCATCTTGTGCAGGGCGGCAAGTATGAACAACTTCAGCTTGAGAGCCAGGCAGAGAATGAAGGGTATTTTGATGCATTCTGGGGTGATGGAGAGAAACTTGTACTAAGGGGCGGTGAGTTGGCAGGTCTGGTAGATCTAAGGGACACTGATCTAAACTTTGAGATAAAAAAGGTAAACTCCTTTGCGGCAAATGTAACAGATCTTGTTAATGAGATTCATTCAGATGGTTTTGGGGCGAATGGTAAAACAGGGGTAAACTTCTTTGTTCAGTTCCCATTTGTAAATGATCCGGCCGGAAACTATGACAGAAACGGGGATGGTCAGGATGATTCTACCTTCCTTTTTAGAGTGTCTGGAAGCAACAAACTTGAGTTGAATGATAAGCTTGGAATAAGAGGTCAGATGATCATAAATGACTCAACAGTAGACTACTATGAAACCGATACAGTGAGTGAGGTTATAACCAGGATAAATCAGTCCGATGCAAGGGTTAACGCATTTCTAAATACAGATGGCAAATTGACACTTAAGGCTGACTATCAGGTTGAGAACGGTGCACCGGACTTTGCTATAAGAAGACTGCAGGATGACGGGCTATTTCTTACAGGCTATGCATCAGTTTTACAGGGGGCAGGTGAAGAGGGCGCATTTGACTATAATCAGATAAATCAGGTTGATAAGTTTACTGAGAGGTCAAATTGGGCGGTAGCTCCGTTAACTCATCCGTCTGCCTACATGAGTGTCAATGAACAGGTTCTTGCTGACCACAATAACATTGCAACTGCTGAGGGGATTGATTCTACAGGGGATGGAGTAAAGGATGTCTACAATAAATCGGGGGATTCTGAGATAGCTCAGAGAATTGCCTCCCTTAAGGATAAAAAGGTAATGGTTGGGATGTCTCAGACCTTTTCTCAGTACTTTGAGACTGTCATCTCCGACCTTGGTGCAAGATCAAATGTAGCTGAAAAAGGGCTGAAAAACGCAGAGACCATAGTTCATAACCTCAAAAATATTAGGAAATCAATCTCAGGTGTTAATATAGATGAAGAATTTGCAAATATGATGAAGTTTCAACATGGTTATAATGCAACGGCAAAGATAATGTCGGAAATGGATAAGATGATCGAGACGCTGATAATGCGGCTTGGTTAATGGCTTATAGGAGGATAGAATATGTCAATTAATAGAATAAGCACTCATACTATACCGGATAACGGTATGCACCATCTAAAGGGGCGACAGTATGACATGGATAAGGTTAGCCAACAGATCACTACAGGTAAAAAACACAGACTTCCAAGGGAAAATGTTGTTGATGTTACGCAGTCTATGACATTTCATACCAAACTTCACAAGACTGATCAGTATCTTAGAAATATTCAGGATGCTAACAATGAGAGGGGTGTCGTCGAAAATAAGATAATGAATACAATCGATATGCTACAAAGGGTAAGAGAGCTGGCTGTTCAGGGTTCTAACGGCGTCTATGGTGAAGAGGAAAGAAAAATGATGGCCGTTGAGGTTGATCAGCTTCTTAGAAATGTTATATTAAATGCAAATTCTAAATATAAAGACGACTATATGTTCTCGGGATTTAATAAGTTTACACAACCCTTTGAGACGCTGGAGGGGGCTGTAAGAGGTATAAATCAATCTATGATAACCAGTGTAAAATACCTCGGGGATAATGGTGCACATAAAAGGGAGATCGACAGTGGTGAGTATGTAACTGTTGCAAAACCCGGATCTGAGATTTTTTGGGCTGAACAGCATCAGGTCTATTCATCATCTAATACTGCGGATTTTAGGCTTGACAAAGACAGTGTAATTATGATAGATAAGAATAGGGTTGAATTTAATGCAGGCGATAATGTCTATGCAATTATGGATAAGATAAACAGATCACCTGTAGCGGTAAACGCCTCACTTGATCCTGTAACCGGTGGGCTTATTTTAAAGACAACTAAACCGCATAAGATGGAGCTTTCAGACATTGAGGGCAGTACAATGCTGCAGGACCTTGGGGTTCTTGAACGGGGCAGGGGGATGGGGCCTGATAATATAAATCCTGCAGCTATGGAGTTTGGGGGTTCGATATTTGATGTGCTTATTGGTCTAAGAGATGCAATGATACAGAATAACAGTGAAGATGTAGGGGGGAGATTCCTTGGTGCAATTGATATGGCTATGGATAACCTAACTCTGCAGACAGCTGAGACCGGGGCACTCGATAATAGGTTGAGCTATTTGAGTGACAGACATATAAGTGACAAGGAAAGATATACTGAGGCACTAAGCAATGCATCAGATGTAGATATGGCAGAGTCTATTACAAACCTGAAGATGTTAGAATTCGCACATAAGGCGGCACTTTCCAGCATGGCAAGAATCTCACAGCCGACATTGATGGACTTTATAAGATAGATTTTTTTCATGCACATAGTTTCGGGAGAATGAGAAGTTTAGGAGATGGGAATGAAGATTAAGACAAAGGCGTTTGGCGAAATTGAGATTTCTGATAAACAGAGAATTTATTTTGAAGATGGTCTACTTGGTTTTGATGATATAAAGAAGTTTGTCCTTCTTGATACAGATGAGGATAGCCCGTTCTACTGGCTTCAGTCTGAGGAGGTTACGGATATTGCATTCCTTGTTGTTGATCCAAATACATTTTTTGTTGACTATAAGAATAAATTTGATAAAAAAGACCTTGCCGATATAGGAGTTAAGGACGAATCTGAAATCCTTGTATTCTGCATTTTAACTGTACATGATGACTTTAAAGCATCAACGGTAAATCTCCTTGGGCCGATTGTTATTAACAAATTGAAAAGGGTAGCCAGACAGGTTATAAGTCTTGATGACACATGTTCTGTCCGTCATCCTCTTTTTAGTGCAGAGTAGGGGGCGACAATGTTAATACTTGATAGAAAGGAAAACCAGGCCATAATGATTGGCGATGATATAGAGATTACAATAGTAAACATTAAAGGCGATCATGTTAAGATAGGAATTAATGCTCCAAACGCTATTAAGGTTTATAGACAGGAGCTGTTTGCTGAGATTCAAAATTCAAACAGAGAGGCCCTAAAAATAAATCCTGATGCGATGAGATCCTTAGGTGCATTAATAAAAAACAATAAAGATAATAAGCTATAATATTCGGGATAATTGGTGGTTTTTGTATAAAACCAAAAATGGTCTTTGAAAATATCCGGTTTTATTAGGATAATGGGGTATAGATGGAGGGCAAGTTTCCTAAAATGGCTCTCAGAGTTTTTTATGAACTCTCCTTACTAACCTTTGATAAAATGAATGCAAATGTTTGTATCAAGCAAGTATCTTTTCATAAAGAAATATCTCTATTGCGAAAGTGTTCGTAAAAGTATTTAAGATAGAATAAACAATAAAATTTTTAGGTTGATATTTTAAAAAAAATTATATATCATCCGGTAATGTTATAATCTAATTTTTGATTATCGCTTTTTTATTAAAGAGGCTCTTGCAAAAATAAATTTTGAATTTTTGCAAGAGCGACCGGAGTTAAACTTCAATGAAACAATATCTGTTATCCGGATTAAACAAAAAAAGGGATCTAATCTTAATTACCGTAAAATTTGCCATACTTTTTTTGTTTTCATTTGGTTCCTGGATCATCTTTACTTTTGATTTTGAGCCTGCAACAATTATTTCTGGATTTTTTTTTTCAATCATAGTTACTCTGTTTTCATTTAACTATTTTTATAAAGATGACAGATTCAACTCACTTAAATTTCTATACAGATTTGATCTTGTTATTATTTATTTCCTTATGATAATTGTGGAGAGTTACATTTCAGGATTTGAACTAATCTCCATGATGATCAGACGAAAATACAACCCCGGTATCATTCGGATCAAAACACGATTAAAGTCAAGCCTAGGGAGGACATTTCTATCAAATTCTATATCCCTAATTCCCGGTACAATCTCATTGTGGATGGATGGTGACAAGATATTTGTACACTGTTTTGATAAAAAAACTACTCACTCTATAAAGGCCGGCAATAATATAAAAGGTAAACTGGAGATGATTTTAATGAGGTTATTCGGATGATTGTTTTTCTTTATATATTATATTTTTTAATACTTCTCGTAACAATTAAACTGATCATAGGCCCCGGTCTATATGATAGGTTGTTGTGTATGACAGTAATTCAGAGCCTTGTTATTATTATCATGTGTTTCTATGCTGTTATATATAAAAAGGGTTACTATCTGGATGTTGCAATAGTGTTTTCACTTCTTTCATTTGGTGAAATTATTGCAATAAACAAAATCTACAAATCAAAAAGGGATGAATAATGGTTGCATATTTTTTTATAGCTCTTGGAATGTTGTTTGTTTTTTTTGGTGTACTCGGGTTATTTATATTACCGGATATCTTTTTAAGATTTCATTCTGCTACAAAGACAGGGGTAACAGGACTTATTAATATAGTTATTGGTTTAGCAATATATTCAGGGAAGCCTGATTTTTGGTCAAAACTTATGTTGATTTTCTTATTTGTTTTAATAACCTCGCCAATAATTGCCCAAATACTTGCACTTTCCTATCTTGAATCATTAAAGGATGAAGGGGGTAAAAATGATTGACTATTTAGGAGAGTTTCCTCTTGTATTAATGCTTATATTTACACTAGGAATGGTTTTTTCAAGACAACTGATAAAATGTTTGATATACTTCAGTCTTTTTAGTATAGTCCTATCATTAAAGTATTTCCTGTTTCACGCACCGGATGTTGCACTTACGGAGGCCTCGCTAGGAGCAGGGTTAACAACTATAATTTTTCTAATCGCCATAAAAAAAACCAGAAAATAACGGGGGCTGGAATGTATAAGATATCCGATTACCTTAATTCAAGTAAAATGATAGTCGTTGATGAGATTGATGAAAAAAACTTTATTAATCGTCTGGTTGATTTTACTTTATCTGACTTAAATGAGATTGCTGAGTTAAAGGATTTTTTCTCAAAAAAAAATAATCTGAGTTTAGTTGATATAGAAAACGGATTTTTATTGTGTCATGCAAGAACCGGTCTTGTTGATAATATCAGTATTCACCTTGGGATAATTAGTTCCGATAAATCACAGTATAGAAAGGGATCTCATCGAGTTTTCTTTATGATAATTCTTCCTGATTCAATGTCAAAGATCTACCTCTCAATTATGGCTAGAATAAGCCGCCTAATCTCCTCTGAAGTTAATAGAGATGTTTTTTATTCAGGCAACAAGGATGCTATAGAAAATCTTATAGTTAAATTTGATAGTTAGGATAAAAAGAATATGTACTTATTAATTATAGTTTTAAAAAAAGAGGCACTTCTAAAAAAAGTCATATCCATATTTCTTGAGTGTGGTTTTTTTGATACGACGATACTTGACGGTGAGGGGATAGAAAATATAGCCGGTGCTACTACACCTCTTTTTAATGAAATAACTAAATTTTTTGGACTTGAACTTATCTACAACCGTGCTATTGTCTCAAGCGTACCAACCAGGAACGATCTGGTTTATTTTATAAAACTCTGCAGAGAAGAGGGGATAGACTTTAACGATAGTGAGATAGGGGTACTTATGGCTCTTCCATTAGAGTTTTATACAGGGAATCTATAAGATGAGAATTGAAGACTCAAATGTAATTAAAACATCCATATCAAAACTTTTTCCGATTATTATGACCTTTAGCTTTTATATGTTCTCTTACGGAGCAAACTCTCCGGGGGGCGGATTCCAGGCAGGTGTAATATTTGGAACAATAGTCGTTGTTACAGAGGTACTTTTTGATGTAAAGGTTTTTAGTGATACATTTTACTCGCTTATTGAAATTGCAGGTGTCATATTGTTAATAATAATCATGATAGGCGGATTGATTATATCGGGTTTTCTTTTTGGAAGGTTCTATGAATTTCAACACTCAGATTCTATATACTCAAATATTTTTATCTGGGTAATAAGTTTTGCCATATATATAGAGGTGTCAGGCTCTATAGTACTTATATTTAGAAACTTTATTGGGGCTAACAATGAGTAGACTGTTTCAAATATTCACATTCATTATATTGATAATCTCGTTAGTAAGCATATATAGTTTGTTGAGAGGGTTTGTCCCATCGGGTTATGAACATGTTGAGAAAGTGATAGAGCTCGCTCAAAAGATGAATATTAAAAACCTTGTAACAGTTGTTTATCTCGGACCTCGTATTTTTGATACTATGTTAGAGGTGTTGGTAGTAGTGCTTACTGTTATTGGTATTAAAACAATTAAGGAATAATATATGATATATCTGATAATGGTTGTAGCTATTTACGGATTAATCGTCTCTGATAATCTTATAAAGAAGATAATGTGTCTAAATGTGGTAGAAAGTTCAATAATACTTATCTTTTTAAAAACAGGATATGTAAAGGGAATGTTGGCACCGATAATGAGCGGTAGCAATCAAAGTAATTTTGTGAATCCTATACCTCAAGCTTTAATGTTAACCGCCATAGTGATAAGTGTCTGCTTTAATGCACTTGCAATTATAATAATCGTTAAACTCTATGAAAAAAAGGGAAGTGTGGAGGTTTCAAAGCTTAATGTATAGTCAGATAATAGTACTTTTCCCGTCTATCCCTTTTATAGCTGCAATAATTATTCTCCTTTTTAAATACGGTTTTCGGATGGATATTTCGACCTTGCTTATTAAATCCACACTCGGAGTTATGATTGCTGCAGGGCTTTTCCTTGTTTATTGCAATAAGAAGTATGGTGATCTACTTGTTCCATTGAGCTATCTGGATTATTCTATCAATTTTATCTTCGACGGTGTAAGGGTTTACTTTATGATCACATTCCTTGTGCCGTGTTTTTTTGTCTTGTTTGGAATGAAGGGGATTGAGTCATTAAATATGCGAGTTGTTTTTTTGTTCTTTCTGGCAGGCTGTAGCGGGATTGTACTTACAGGAGATTTTTTTAACTTCTTTGTGTTCTATGAATTAATGATTATGGGGGCATATGTACTTATAACTATTAATAAGGACTATTTTGCAGGTATAAGATATATGTTTATTGGGGCTGTTAGTTCAACTATACTTTTGGCCGGTATTATACTCTGGTTTGCAATGGGAAACTACTTTAATCTTACAGACTTTAGTTCTCTGGCAGGCGTTGAGACCTCTCATGCAGTAGTGCTGCTCGGATTATTTATTGTTGCATTCATTATTAAAGGGGGTCTCTTCCCGGCTTGCAACTGGACAGCAGTGTGTCATGCAGCTACTGTTTCAACCGTCTCCTCCTTTCTATCATCATTTACAATATTCTCAGGTGTATTCGGCATTTACCATTTTGTTATTATTCCTGCACAACTTTTAAAACTTGATTCTGTCTTGGTTTTTTTAAGAGCAGTATCAATTTTTTCGATATTGTATTCATCGTTCTATGTATTTTATGAGAGCCATTTTAAAAAGATGATTGCCGGGACAACAGTTACAGCAACATCAATTGTTGTGCTTCTATTAACTAATGGCAATTTCAAAGCGGCATTTACCTATATGATTATTCATGCAGTATACAAAACCTCTCTGTTTCTCCTCTACGAAAAAAGTATTACTACTGATGAAATTGAAAATAAAAACACACTATTTACAGATCCCATCACATACATTTTGATGATTGTTTTTTTTCTATTTACTGCCGGATTTTTCCCTACGGCGACCTATATGCTAAAATCAGATATGACAGGCCTATCTTCAACCTATAGAGTGCTTTTTTATCTCTCTGCTTTTTTTATTATGTCAGGATTACTTAAGTACAAAGTTAGTTTTAAATTTAACAAGCCGGCTTTGATACATTTTATTTGTCCGGTAGTCCTAGTGTTTTTTTACATATGCTTTTGGATCGAATTCAAGGTAAAACCGGTAAATATTATTGATCCTGTATTGTTGATTATATCATTTACCCTCTCTCACCTTCTGTTTAAATTTACTCCGCTTATTCACTCATTTGAAAAACGGTTTATATTTAAGAATTTTAATTATGAGTTGTTTTATATAATACTATTATTTACCGGTGTCTTTATGTTTTTTGCCATGTGGCATGCTTATTTTTAAGTTTTTGCTCTCCAATCGGATTCTACCAGTACCTATATATCGAGGCTCTACCAAAGTTCCCTATTGTGTTTTTATCGCTTTTTTTTGCTTGATCTTTTATTTGTTAAACATTCGTCAGTCTGTGATAAAAAATACTCAAATAATGTAATTATTCTGCGTATTTTTTATCGCATCCTTCCTTGTTTTCCATAAAAATATACTTCGCAAAGATGCAAAATTTATTGTAAATAAATTTGACATTACCAATCATAGTTGGTATGCTTAGTATATTAAATAAGAGATTTGTTTATGCCAATATCCGGAAAAGAAATGTTTAAGAAGTTTAAACTGCAAGGGGAGGATTGAAATCAGGCAATCGGGAAGCCATTTTATTGTCGGGAAAGTCGAGTTAAGGGAAACAATACCGATGCACAAAGAACTTAAAAAAGGTTTAGAACAAAAGTTATTGAAAAGACTAAAGGAGGGAATTTAATATGTTTTATCATTTTACGGTACATAATGATTCTGACGGTTTGTGGGCTGAATGTATTGAACTTGAAGGCTGTATTACACAAGCTGAGAATATTGAAGAATTAAAGAAAAATATGAAAGAAGCTCTTGATTTATATTTGGATGAACCGGCAGATTCAAAGATTATATTTTCTCTTCCGAACAAAGCAATTAAAGAAACAAATGTCGTTATACAGGTAAAAGTTGAGCCTCAAATTGCTTTTTCTTTTTATTTAAGATTGTTAAGACTGCAACATCATTTGACACAAAAACAGGTATCAGATATGTTAGAGTTTAAAAATATATACAGTTATCAACGATTAGAATCATCAAAAAAAGCAAATCCCGAGCTAAAAACATTAGTAAGAATTAAAGAGATATTTCCGGAATTTGACTTAAACTTTGTTGTTTAATTAGGGGTTTCCGTGCAAATCTTATATAAAAAACCCTTTAAGATGCATGTACAAAGTAAATTAACTTAAGTTTTATCCCATAATTTAACTAAATAATACATCATTATTTATTACTCAAAACATACTGCATATATTTGACTTTTTATTTAATACATATCTCTTTAATTGCTTCAAAGTCTTTTTTATTGACTGTTATAATGTTTTTAATTCCATTCGATAACATTATTGATACTATTTCAATATCAAAAATCCGGTTTCCTTTTGGTTTATACTTTTTTATCAATTCATAAAAAATATTTATGCTGTTATGATCCGGATAGATAACATTAAAATTATTTATTATTTTAAGATAGTTTAAAATAATATCATAATCAATATTTTGTTTTGTCAATACTGCTATAAACTCACTTATATTTTTTGAAGTGATAAAAATATTATCAAAGTTATCTGATATAATGTCTCTTGAATAGTTATAATGTTCATTATTCTTATCAAGTGAATAAAGTAAAATATTAGTGTCTATTAAAACCTCCTGATCATTTATCATCATAGATAAAATCCCTAATATTTTTTACACCGGATAAATTAACATTGTCAATCGGTTTCCATTCTCTTAAAAATGTTTCCTTTTTGTTACATTGTTTATCATAGTAATCATTTACCAGGTAAACTAAAAGATTATTCATTGACCTTTTTAATGTTTTACTCAATGTTTCAATCTTGTTTTTTGTGTCATTATCAATGTATAAACTCATTCTTTGCATATTACACCACCTTTAATAGATTTAACTCATTCAAGTTTTATCTTGATTTATTCATTCGTTAATATCATTTTAATATATATTATGTTATAAATCAACATAAAAACAACATAAAAACAACAATATTTATAGATAGTTTTATCACTGATAATTGATAAAAATAGTGAGCAGTTAATTTATTCAAGTCGTTGCAACAATACTTTAAAAAATTACACCTGCATAACCGACAAAACTGTCATTTTTCATAACTGAATAACTGGTTTGATAGTCGATTAGGACACCCTTTTCAACTCCTGCCTGTTTTGCTATGGTCATACAAGCGGCTACGGCCCCGGAGGAGCAGGCTGACTTGTTTTTTTCCGCATAGGCAAGAGATTCATCAACTGAGAGCGATAACAATAGGTCTATGTAGCCCTTATCATTGGTGTTAGTTACCCAGTTTACAGGCGGGACTGATTTATCCGTATGAAAGAATCCGTAATTTGGACCATAATGAGTAAGATCCGTAGAACCTATAAATATTGATGATTTGCCGAATTTTTCAAAGAGAAACTTCGCAATCTCAATGCTTCGTGGTCCGGGAGGCATATATATTGCAGTTATCTCAATATTACCAAAGAAATGTTGAATAATAGGCAATAGTATTTCAATAGTATTGTCCCTTAAAAAGTCTACTCTCTGTAGATTTTTATCAGACAAGGCCTGAAGTACCTGTCTATTATTAGTCAGCGTCCCAAATGGAGTTTGTGCATTATCAAATGTTTCAAGGATAGGCAGATTATTCTTGTTTAAATGACCGCCAAAGATAAAAATTCTTCTAATCGTACCATTTTTCTCTTTCATAAGACGGATAGTATTTACCGATATCCTTCCGCAGAAATACCAGCCTGCATGCGGCAATATTCAACAGACAGGGATCTTTCCCTCAATAAAAATTGAGTGATCAACACATTTAATAATCTCTTTCTTACAGTTTAAACTATCTGCCGGATACCATCCGTTTTGTGCAAGAAACATTGGTCTATCCATATAACCTCCACTGGAGTAAAAAAAACTGTGAAATTAAAAACTATTTCTTAAAAAATGGCAATAAGGAGTTTTATTTTTTTTGTAGTAATATCTCTGATGGTACTCCTCAGCTCTATAAAAAATCCCTGCCCTTGTTATTGTTGTAACTGAGTGTTTATCAAAACTATTCATCGAGTCAAATTGATCCTTAATAGATTGTGCAATTTCTCGTTCCTTATCTGTCTTGTAAAAGATCTCACTTCTATACTGCTCACCAGAGTCCGGCCCTTGCCTGTTTAGAGTTGTAGGATTATGCATCTTAAAAAACAACCTTACAAGCTCTTCATAGGTGACAATTGATGGGTTATATACAATTAGTACTGCCTCGGCATGACCTGTCCATCCCGAACAAACATCCTCATAAACAGGTTCAGAACGATGACCACCGGTATATCCTGATACAACCGAGACTACTCCGTCCACCTTACTAAAGATATACTCAACACCCCAAAAACAGCCGGCTGCAAATATTGCCTGTCTCAACTCATACTCTTTTATTTCAGGAACATTCTGTATGATACTCATTTTTAGCTCCGAAATATAAGTTAACAACATGTGCCAATCTAGTCAATCAATTTTTTTTCGATGGCACACTTAATTGGTGTTATGAAAAAAACAATAATAAAAATCGAATAGAACACTGTTATTAGTGATGTAGCGAGACCTTTGCCCATACTATTTAGATTACCAAAATCTGATAGCATCCCTATAAGTCCGTAAATAGTTCCGACTAGACCAACTAATACTTGATATTTCTCGACTGTTTTAAAAAAGACAAGTGCCTTTTTTAAGGTCTCTACATCTGAGTCCCGTTTTTCCATAGAAACAACTAAGAAACTCCACATCTCTTTAATAGAGAAGTTTATTAGCAGTAAGCAAGCCGGTATCAGAATGTTAATCCCTAAGGACACGAAATCCATGTACAATGATAATGGAAATCCTCCAATCAAAATAGCACAGAATAAAAGTGAAATGCCGAGTGCTAATGGTACAAAGAACAACTTTTTCATATTTTTAACTCACTTATCTTATTAAACATTTTTCAAAAAAATTATCAATTTCTACACAGATTTTTTATCATTCTATAACTTTGTATTTTAAAACTATTTTTATAATAAAAATTATATGCATTTTTATTAAAAGCATAGACATTTAACTCAATTTGATTAATCTCTTTTTGTTTTGCTATACTTTCAAGTTTATCTAATAAGAAGGAGCCGATTTTTTTTCTCTTCTCCTTAACAACAAGATTGATTAATTCTATATACTTTCGTTTTACAAAAGTAGCGATCTCAGGTGCATCTTTGATCTCTGCAATCAACAATCCACATATTATATCATTTTTTTCAGCGACTAAAACAATGTGATTTACATCTCTAATCATATCCAAATATAACTCCAAATTTGGATAATCTGTTTCCGGTTTTTTAAATCTCTCCGGATGATTCTCTCTATGCATTGTTTCTAACTCAGAAAATAGATTTATGATATTCAAATAATCAGTTTCAAGGGCATTTCTAATTTTCATATTTAATCTATGCTTGAGGTATTACCTAAAATTTACCATCTATGAAGTTTTGAATATTTCTAACTGTCTCTGTTATCAATCTCTGTCTTGCTTCAGGAGATGCCCAGGCCACATGAGGAGTAATTATCAAATTGTCTGACTTAACATCTAATAATGGATTGCCCTTTGCCGGTGGCTCAGTTGATAGGACATCAAGACCGGCACCTGCAATTACCTCTTCATCTAATGCCCGAGCAAGATCAGTCTCGTTTACAATCCCGCCTCTGGCACAGTTTATAAGTAGTGAGGTCTTTTTCATCGTATAGAGTTCCTTAAAGGTGATCATGTTTCTCGTTTCATCAGTTAGCGGCGTATGGATTGTAACAATATCAGACTTCTCAAGAAGAGTCTTTAAGTCAACAAATGTATGATCGTGATAATCCTTTACACCCCTCTTAACAACGAGGATCTTCATGCCAAACGATCTTGCTATGTGACTAACTCTCTTACCTATAGCACCATAACCAATTATACCCAGGGTCTTTCCTACAAGCTCTACGACAGGGAAATTTAACATACAGAATGTCTTGGATTTCTGCCATTCATCCTTATTAATTAATGACTTATATGCAAATAGTGAAGATGAAAGCGAAAGGATCATAGCAAATGTATGTTGTGCAACAATATCGGATGAATAATTAACTACATTTGCAACAGCTATTCCTCTTTTTCGGCAGGCCTCAATATCTACATTGTTAGTTCCCGTAGCAGTTACAGCGACCAACTTGACATCAGGAGCAGCTTCAAGCTGAGCTTCACCAATGTAGACCTTATTAGCTATAACAATGTCTGCATCCTTGATTCTGTCAATTACCTCTTCAGGTTTTGTTACAGGGTAGTCCAGGTATCCTTCAAATGCCTTAAGCGGCTCAAGCGATATGTCATCTCCAAGTGAACTTGAATCCAGATAAACTATTTTCATACTATTCTCCATGAATTTATTTAAAACAACTAACACATACTAATGAACACTTTCTATAAAATGAGCAAAAAAGTCAACCGAAATTTTGTTTTATTTTTTTGCTTATTTTTTTACACTTATACAGATAGAGTTGCGATTGATTTATGTTAAGGGACAAATAGTCGTTATGTAGATGGTTCGCCGTATGCCTTTAATTATCAAAAAACTATAAAAAAACTATAAAAATTTAATTGATTTATTAAAAAAATAATGCTTTAATAAAATATATTTTTTGGAGTAATATTTTGTTTTATACTAATTGGTACTATTTTTATTATTATTTTACCCGTGCAGAGACCGTATTGTAATCATTGGATTCAAACGGCTTTCTGCAATAATAGTAGAAAGCCTGTTCAAATATACGAAGCAGGCTAAATAGTAGCCTGCTTTTTTAGTTAACAAATATTTTAAGGAGTGAAAAATGATCGGTAAACAAATCAGAATGGAAAGAGTTATTAACAGGAATACGGGCTGTTCAGTTATAGTTCCGGTTGATCATGGTCTTACTGTCGGACCTATTCCGGGTCTTGTAAACATGAGAGAGACTGTCTCAGAAGTTGTAGACGGCGGCATAAATGCAGTACTGATGCATAAGGGACATGTTACAGGGGGACATCGAGGACATGGTAGAGATGTGGGGCTGTTTATTCACCTGAGCGGAGCAACAATGCTTGCACCTGATCCGAATAAGAAGGTTCTTGTTGCGACAGTTGAAGAAGCAATCAAACTTGGGGCTGACGGGATCTCTATCCATATCAATCTTGGGGCAGACGATGAATCGCTGATGCTGAGGGATTTTGGTAAAATCGGTAAAAAATGTCAGGAATGGGGAATGCCCTTACTTGCAATGATGTATACAAGAGGCGATAAGGTCAAAAATGAAAGTGATGTTGACAATGTTAAACTTGCAGCAAGAGTTGCACACGAGTTGGGTGCAGATATTGTTAAGGTAACATTTACAGGTGATGCAGAGTCATTCTCTAGAGTCACCGAAGGTGTTACAATCCCTGTCTTAATTGCAGGTGGAGAGAAGGCAAAGACAGATGAGGATGTTCTAAGGAATGTTAAGGCGGCCCTTGATGGCGGCGGTAAGGGTGTCTCTATAGGCAGAAATGTATTTCAACATAAAAGCCCTAAGAACTTCTGTCTTGCACTATCAAAACTTGTTCACGAAAAGGTCTCACTTGAACAAGCACTAACAATTTTAAACGGGAGCATATAGATGAAGAAGGTCTGGATTGAAGTTGATAGCTGGGACAAATCACTTATAACTGATGCCCTTGAGAATGGTGTTGATGCATTCTTTGTAACTGATAAAGAATACCTTGATAAGATAAAAGAATTAGCACGAGTAGAAACCTATGATCTAAAACACCTACCTAAATCAATATCGTTTATTGTAATCAACTCTAAAGATGATGAAGTAAAGGCGTCAAAAACAAATGAAGAAACTGCACTGGTAATTCAAACAGGCGATTGGAAAATTATACCGTTTGAAAATCTAATTGCGGTCAGAAAAAACCTTTTTGCTGCTGTATCAACAATGGATGATGCCATCGAGGCACTCGGAATTCTTGAGAAGGGTGTTGACGGCGTCTATCTAAAAGGGTGTTCTAATGATGACAAGATAAAGATTCTAAAGAAAATCAAGTCCTCAAAAGGTAAGGTTTCGGTTGATATAGGTGAAATCATAGAGGTAAAAAAAATCTCGATTGGCGATAGGGTATGTATTGATACAATAACTAATATGCAGAATGGTGAGGGGATGCTTGTCGGCGACTACTCAAGCGGAATGATACTTGTAAATTCTGAAGCACTTGACAACCCCTATGTTGCCTCAAGACCTTTTAGGGTGAATGCAGGTGCCGTACATTGCTATGTTATGACACCAGGTGAACGCACTAAATATCTTGCAGATCTTAGAAGCGGTGATGAAGTTCTCATTGTTAATAGCAAGGGCGAAACATTTACCAGCGTTGTCGGTCGTATCAAACTTGAGAAGAGGCCGATGCTTAGAATCACCATTAAGGGTAAGAAAAAAGAGTTTAGCGTTATCCTTCAAAATGCTGAGACTATCAGAGTAGTTACACCTGAGGGGCAATCAAAGTCAGTTGTTGAGCTAAAACCATCTGATAAGGTTGTAATCCATGAGGAAGAATCCGGTAGACATTTCGGATATAAGATCGAAGAGACTATCGAAGAAAAATAGATGACTTGATTAATGGGAGTTGATATGATGAAAATAGCACTGTTTGACATAGATAACACGATAATTTCAACAGACTCATTTGTTGACTTTGTTAAATATATGATTAAACAGGACAAATCTAACCGTAAAAAACTCCCTATTTTTCTCATCTATAGCGTTTCCTACATGCTTAAAATTATTAAGGCAAAACAGTTTAAGACCAAAATTCTCAACCTGTTTTTTGCACAACACCATAATATTGAGGCAACTTCAAAACAGTTTGTACTTGAAAAAGTGATACCAAACATCAAGGATGGTTTTACTAACACCCTAAAGGAGTTGCGAAAGGATGGATTTACAATAGTATTTGCGACTGCATCCTTCGAGTTCTACCTTAAACACCTTGCAGACTTTCTAAGGGCTGATATTTTCGTGGGTACAAGGGCTGTACTAAATAAGGATAAAGCTTGTTATGAATACATAGGAGAGAACTGTAAAGGCGATGAAAAGATCAACAGACTTTTAAATCTCTTCGATGAAAAAGATATTGATAAAGCGAACTCAGTTTCATACTCAGACAGTCTTACTGATCTGCCATTTTTAAAGTTAACCGATAAATTCTACCTTGTTGACCGCATCGAGTGGAAAATACTCAAGGTAATTTCAAAAGAAAATA
The DNA here is from genome assembly GCA_964471825.1 of uncultured Spirochaetales bacterium. GTDB lineage: Bacteria > Spirochaetota > GWE2-31-10 > GWE2-31-10 > CAYYKD01 > CAYYKD01. The sequence goes on along the minus strand of CAYYKD010000001.1, from coordinate 50,398 downwards.
CCGGAAGTAAAACTTAACTTCCGGTATTTAATTATCAATCTAGATATCCTGTCAATAATCCAGATATTTGCAAGATAATCAGGAATTATCCGGTCTACTGTGGAAAATCACTCCTAGATAGGATATTCTACATAATATATTCTACATAGGATCTACTACACCAACCATATCAAAAGCATTGAAATTAAATCTCATCTCTACACCATTAAATGCATAACCGATATAAATATTGTGAATACCATACCGCTCATCATCGCCTGATGTAACATTGGCAAAACTGCTTACACCGGGACCTGACAGTTCATAAAAGTTTCTAAATGGTCCTAAGAATAACGGTTTTTCAAATGTGCTTACAGTTACTCCGGTATTAGATATATCATGACTTACCTGTGTGTCTGTTCCTACAACTTCAATATTTATTTTTGCTTCTCTAACTAACAATCTAACTACATCTTCAGGTGCTTTTACATAAGTTGTACCGTTAAAATAATACCACTCAGCTTTAACAGTTTCGATAAACTTCACTTTTTTAACAGTATTGCTGTATGCCATTCCGAACATAGTTATCCCGGCAGCATCTACCTCTCTAAATGTCACTTCAAGAGAAGGGATTATACCATAAACCATACCGCTGGTTGCAGTTTCTGCACCATTATAAGGGTCATACGCATCAAGGTTAAATGACGCAACGGTTGTAGAGTCAACTTTCATATCCCACCAGCCTGTGGTTATTGCCATACCTGATGCCGGTCTAATAAACCAGTTTTGAGCCCATCTGCCCGCATAAGGGTTTTCAACTAAGTAAGAATGTGTATCGGATTTAACAAATTCTCTTTTTGCCCACATATCGTCATAACTGACTCCAAGGTTTATCCGCCAAGCTGTTTGTCCGGACTCATTACCATAACTTATACCCATATCATAATCAAATATACCGGCTAACCCTTTTATTGAGGCAGGGATCATGCCATCATTACCATCAGCAGCACCGTCATTCTTGAAAGGGCTTGAAGTAGCTTTTGTAACTACTTCATCAGGTGTCAATCCCGGTGCACCCAGCAATACACTTTCAGGCTGTGTAATCTCAATTTTACTATCGTATAGAGCCGCGTCTACACCCGTAGGCAAACCGGCAACAGTAGTTTCTATACTAAAATCAAAACCTCTGTAGTCTAAAGCCAGGATGTTAGGAACTGAAGGTATCCACGCAAAATTGCCGTTATCATCAGAGTTGTCCAGCCAATAAGTTGTGCTGGTATTGTCAAATACATAATTGCACTTCAATGCTTCTTTATAAGTCCATGAGTATGTCAGATGATGAAATGAATATATTTTAGAATTTTCATCGATATACTTAAGCTCACCCGCCTCTGTAGAATTCACATTAAGATTTATTATCCAGTTAAGTATAGTCTTAATAGCATCGTCATTATATGCCATCGCAGTTAGTACTTCTTCCGAAAGTGTAAAGTGCGTAGCTATCTCACCGATATCCTTCGAAGCTGTAACCTCATCTTCACCGGCAGTTATGTCAACTTCTCCGAGATCAACATCTGCATCGGATTTCAAGTTTGCAAATGGCATCCCAAACAATGCTTTGCCTGTATCATCATTCACATTAACCGAAATGATACCAAGAAGACCCTCTTTTCTTGTTTCTAATGAAGTGCTTGAAAGTTTATCGCTGTTAACCATAAGCATTGAAACTTGACCTGTAAATGTAGTTCCGGTAAATGCAGGTATATGAGTTATCCCATCTGTTTGCTCTTGAGTACCGTAGGAGAATGCGAATGTCCCGTCATCGGCGATATCAACGGCTTTCCCCATATAAAGAGATGAAAAATCAACTCCGACTCTCCAGTCGCTCTCGTCTGTAACGAAGATCGGAATCACCCAAACTTGATCTGCAGTAAGATCTATTGGTTCCTTCCTAGGTTGGCTTAAAGCACCTCTAATAATCGGTGCTTTTGCTTTTGTGTTATCAGTTTCACCCGGTGGTAAACAACCGATGCAAAAAATAAATGCCATCAATGTAAATAAAATAAATACATTTTTAGACTTCATAAATTTCTCCTTTGTTTTTACATAATTTTTAAAAATTATACTTCATTTAAGTATATATTCAATACCACTTTAGTGGAATTTTATATTTTTTTTATACCACTTTGGTGGAATTAATGTTATAAATGTCTAATTATTATGAGGAGGTGTATAATTCTTATGATATATCCGGATATTTACATAGTTTCATCGGTTATACATTTTTTATATGCAGTTTCACTATTATTCGAAAGGAAAAAGAATACCGGACACTATATACTATCGCTTATTTTTGTTTGCTTCTCATCCTGGGCATTTATGAGAGGGGTAGGAGGTCATACAGTTGATCTAAATACAGTCGAAAAATTCTATAGATTTCTTACTATTGGAATGATTATGATTCCACCGCTAATGCTTCACTTTTTTATCCATGCAACAGAGATCTATAAAAAGATTATAAGCCCACTTGTCTACATCGTATTGTATTTACCTTTCATTGCTTTTGGGATATCGACAATAATTGATTATCGAATAATTGTTAAAGAGTTTATACAGACCCGTTTTGGTTGGTCTATGGTTCCCGACAGCAGTTCGGTCTTTTTTATGTTTACTGTTTTGTTGGCACTATTATATCTTGCCGTTGTATTGTTTCTGCTGCTCTCCTGGAGAATCAGAGCTAAAACCAACAAAATAAAAAAACAATCAACAATGATGCTTCTCGGGTATATCCCATTTATTGCAGTCTTTATATTTGATGCTGCTCCAAAACTACTAGGTAATAACAATCTATTTGTATTCACACCGGTTGTTTTTTTGCTATGGCTCATTTCGGTCAAATATGCCTTCGAACGATATAAATTTCTTGATTTATCACCTCAAGTAGCAATCGATCAAATAATTAATCTTGTTAATGAGATGGTTATTCTTGCCGATAAAAATGGTAGAATTTCATATTACAATCATGCAGCAGAACCAATTTTTGATACAAACTCAACTAAACCTGTTAATATTGACGACATCCTGCCTGATATTCACCTTAGAGATTTTATTAAAAATGATGACATCCCACCTGCAAATGTTGCAGAGTATTCAGTACAATTAAAGGGACAAGATGAAGTATTTACTAATCATATATTAATAGTAAAAAAATACTATGATGAATTTAATGATCTTTCCGGTTTTATTTTTATTATAAGGCAATCAGATAAACTCGATGCTATCTGTAGCAGATACGCAATCACCTCACGGGAAAAAGAGATATTAACACTTGTTGCATCAGGTAAATCAAATAAAGAGATCAGCGAAACGCTTTTTATATCACTCGATACAGTTAAGAAACACATCTATCATATATTTGAAAAATTAAAGTTAAATAACCGTAATCAGTTAATATTTATGCTTAATGAACAGAGTGATAATCAACCAGCCGGAGTAAGTAATTAAAAATCGCTTATTATTACTGTTATTAATTACTATTGAAATAATCTAAGCTCAGGTTTAGTTATTACTATTTTTGAGGGATATTTATTATAGATCACGCTATTTACAGGTGAAACTGACAGTTTTATTGACTTATCCGAATCATATATATTATTATCTATATAATACTGTTCAAGCTGATCTGTCAGTTCAAATGTTTTAATAAGACCGCCAAATTGGATAGTCAGGTAACCTCTGTGCTGTTGTCTTGCGTATATTGAAAATCTGTATTTTCCGGATCTAATTGTTTGTGAGATGCCGTCATCTGTTAGATCATTAGGATTATCAGTTGAGTCATTAATCAAAATATACTTATATATTGCAGCATCATTATCTTCAAAAAATGCCATGTCATCAAAATAGTAGGCAAAATTTTGAGTATCCATAGTATTTTGCGTATAACCTATTCTCACTTGATATACAGGATTGTCTGTGTAAATTGGAATATTGATAAAGGCAGTATTAATCGATGTCTTTGAGGGGAGCGTTAATTCAATATTTTTTTCTATCACCCCGTCGCCATGGCTCAACTGAAGACTCCATCCCAGAATATATTTATATGCAAATCTAAAAATATAATCCCTGCCGCCTACTACATCAAACTCATGATAAATTAACTGTACACCGGTATCCCGTTTGAGATCAAGCATCATATAGTTGTTTCCACTCATCTTTGAGTCAAATAGCACTTCAAACACATCTGGAGGCTCTATTGAAGTACGCCAGTTATTCAGATCATTAGAATTAACTGAATCCTCAAATTCACCATTTTCAATCATATTACCAAGGGATAACTCAAATAGTTGTTTGTCATCCAAATAAAACTCATCCTTAAGACTTATGCCAACACCTCTGTCGGGCAACCAATCTGTTGTCATATCTGTTTCCTGTAGTAAATCTGTTTGGTAGAGCTTGATTAGATCTGAATTGTATTCGCAGCCAATAATTAACAGATTTAATAAAATTATTAATAATACTCCGATTGATAAATACCTTTTCATAAATCTATCCTTTAACCTTTGCAAATAGAGCTACGCATATCTGCTCTAATAATCATCCTTTTATATCATACTTTTTTTCAACAGACTCTTACTTTACTACCAGCACCTTTCTAATCTGATTCATAATGCCCGGAGCTCTCACCCGTATAAAATATACACCTCTAACGACGGTTTTTCCATTTTCATTCTTACCATCCCAGGTTATTACATGTTTTCCTGCTGCCCTTGAGTCTAAAACAAGCGGCTTTACAACATTTCCCGAAAGATCATAGACAACAATACTTACAGGTCCATGTTTTTGTATTTCATATATCAATTTTGTTATTTCTCCCTTATGAGGATTGATAACATTATTAAGGATGGTTACACCGCCTGTCTGTTCTGTAATATTTTGCAGTTTAACCATGTAGGTCTGTATATCATATGGATCAAAGTTAGGATGATCTACAGGATATTTAGACGCATAACAATAAGTATGACCAATTCTTGGTACAATAGATAGAAAATCATCCGTTTTTTTAGATAGATTCTCACCTGATATAAAAAACTGCCATCTGTTATTTCCCAGTGGTATTCCACGAACAGCCTTCACATCTTTGTTGTTGTCAGGATGCCAAAAACTTGCCTGTCCAAATTCTAATATATCATAATAAATAAACGGTGTAAATGTGCTTAGAGAACTAACATCAACTGTTGAAAAGAACTTCATACTTTCAGGTACTACTGATGATTTTCCAGACAAATCGCTTATCTTCCATTTGTTTCCATTATGAACAAAATCTTCTATATAGTTTTCTGTAAAGATATTGATACCATAGAATGAAATTGGATAGACCTTGTTTGACGGGAACTCATTAGCCATATTATCTATAACAGTGTTACTGCTGTCTATAGTAACAGAATCTGTAACAAGATCATCTGAGGTTAGAGTTCTATTTAGTTTTAATATAAATCTCTTTTTGTCATTGGAATTTTTATATGAACTTACCTCAGCTATTGTTAAAGATGGATTGCTGCACACAAAGTTTTCAGGTAAAAGAGGTGCATTTACTCCATTCAATGTATAGATAACCTCATTAAACTCAACATATACCAAGTCTGAACCTACAGAGGCTCTTGTTTCAACGATAAATGGCGGTGCGTTTTCGATCGACAATTTTGGTGTAGTTACATTTCCAAGCCTATTTCCTCTTAGATCAGTTATGAAATTTGACGGACTATTGTTAAAGACCCAGCTAATTCTTGTGTTTTGATTTTTACCGGGGGATTCTTCAAACTCTATAGCAAATGCCTGATCATTTTTATCACTATCAATAAATGGCGGGATTAGATCATGTTCATTTGAGAAATCTCCCAGCCTTTGCACAAGTGTACTATACTTTAAACCTGTGGCAATCTCACCTGTCGTACTATCAAATCTAAGATTAAATATTCCTGACATATCGACTATTCTTGGATCCCATATTGCCTCTGATAATACAAACTCAAGTCTATTTAATTCCGGTCTAATAACAGAGAGGCCGTTATTGATTGACGATGTCGGATCATATGGGTCCAATGGATCTTTAGGGTGAATTCTAAACTTTGGAGGATATATATCCCATTCTTTTACTACGCCAATATCTAACTCATCACTTCCTGAGAAACTCTTTGGAATTATCGGAAGTTCTAATACAGTATCCTCAACAACAGTATTATTTAGATGAGAAACTGCTGTTGCAAATCTGCCGGTACTCCCCGATGGTATTGTAGATGCCGAATTAATTGCACCTGTAAACGCCTCTCCGTCGTGCCATCCCACAATATGAAGATTAAGTGTTCTCTTGTCTTGAAATTGCAGAAAATTATGTCCGCTCTCAACATCGAGATCACATCCTAATATCCTGCCAACACCTTTAACCTCTAGATTGGCCCCAGATATCGTTGTGTCACCTAGAGAATCAGTGCTTCTGGCACCTGCAAAGTTATAGGATGCCGTTCTATCATTTAACGGGATACCGTTGTTTTCTATCTTGAGATTCTCCGAAAAAATTATCCTGAGAACATTGTGATATGTTCGTGGATTGCTTGTATCTGTAGGTAAAAAAGGTTCACTGTAAGGGTGAAATGGATTGAAATTGTAAGTTGTATCGGTTATATATGTCCCTGTTTTTTCATTATAGTATGGAGATGGGTCAAATGCCGGGTCATGATCATCTATGTCGGTCTGCACAAGGGTAATTACCGGATTACACCTATCTAATGCTAAAATATTTGTTCCATCAAGCATCTCTATCCGACCATAGTTAGCAATAAATTTAAAACTTCCGGTCTCTGAGTAGGTGATGATTGGTGTTGAGTCTGTGTCCCCAATTGGAAACGCCCCTGTTGCCTCTTCCAGATTAAGACTAAAATTATTGGTAACAGTATTTATTGAGTGGTTCACAGAAGATACTGTATATTGACTGCCCCACACAACACTATTATTAGCAAATCCTGTATGATTATCATATACTTGAACAGGCCTGTCAAAGTCAATTAGGAGATTATCAACCCACCCATTGATTCTGTCTGTTCTTTCATTCGTCCTAATTTCGCTAAATGCAGGTGGTGTCAATGCCCAATCCAGGCCTGTAACAGGCGTAGTTATATTTGTATCTATCGAGTTTCCCGGGATATCGATAATATTTGAATTTGAGGTGAAAATGCCGCTATACTGTGTAAATCCTCTAATTGCACCGCCAATTGCTGTGTTTCCTCCTAGCCTTACCGTAAATAAAGTAGAGGTGCTGTTTCTTTTGATTAAATTCGCATTTGTAAATTCATTAAAGATATCTCCAATGCTAACTGTGCCATAGCCTGCAATTAATCCACCGGAACTCAATGCACCGCCGATACCGCTGAGTATCTGAAGATTATCAGAAACCTGAAATGAGGTATTAGATAAAGAATTCTGAACCGGTTCCGAATATCGTATTAGCAGATCAAAAAAAGTATCAGGTCCATCGGTGTTGATCTGTTTCACAGCGGAGACTATGACAGGGGGCATCTGATCTACAGCGGTATTATAATTTGTAGCTGCATCCAACTGATTTTTCCTAAAGTCTCTTAATGTTCCTTTGTCAAATGTTATATTTAAAATAAGATTTTTTGTGTTACCCTCTCTATCAGTTCCATTATTTGTAAACCCCGAATCGATACCTGTTGCATTTGTATTCCATGAGACATCCGATCTTGCAAGATATATCTCCTGAAAGTCCGAGGTCGAGGAATTAAGGGCTATTGAAGTGCCGATATCTCTATACATATCTGAGAGTGCATAAGTTACACCTCCAATTGATATCTCAGGGGCACCAATGTTCTGTGCGTTAAGCGGTCTTGAAAACCTTACGAATAATACATA
>CAYYKD010000001.1:38630-42486 GCA_964471825.1 uncultured Spirochaetales bacterium | reverse complement strand
GGGTTAGTTCCAAGTAAGCTGACAACAGATTCAATATTTGTTCTCTGATTATCCCAATTAATACAACCTGTCAACACAGGGAGTCCCTCAACAACAGAGACATAGCTACTAGGATTTGACCCGGCATTACTTGCGTCAGAATTTGTTGCAATGATCCCACCATAGGCTCTTGTTTTGATTGTATCATTATTGTCAATAGGAATATCTAATAGCCATGCAGCTGTGCCTGTCATAGTTCCGCCGTTAGCATAAAAGTTAGTATTAACTCTTAATGTGCTTCCCGTTCCAAGAGCGTCAAAAACCGCAGAATAAGATCCAAGCGGATCATCTATGCGTGTTGGATTCCACCCGTCCTCTGTCCCTGAGTTAATACTACCGGCACCAACCAGCACATAGTTAGTTGTGTTTAATGTGTAGTTTCCGCTAAAGTCCATAGTTCCTTGATAGTGTCCCCAGAATGTGCTTGTCACATTGCCTGCGATTGTTATTGTCCCTGTAGATCTTATTGATACATTTTTAAAATTTGGTTCGATATTAATATTACCTGTGCCGGTAAACCGGACGATCGAGGCATTAGCACCGCTATATAAACCACCGGTAGTACTCCAATTTGCATTGGCAATAATTCGAGTAGCACCTGTTGAGGATGTGTCATCCAGAGTGCCTGCTGAGATCGTGAGATTGCCTATGACAGTTAAGTTATTGGCATTTAATGAAAAGACGCCTGAACTGTTAAGCAGATTACCCTTTATATAAAGATCATTAGTCAGAAGAGAGATTGTACCTGTACCACTATGAGTCAGATGTTGGAATTGTTTTGTCGTACCTGTACCGCCACTTGTTATTGATTGATTTGCACCATTAAAAATAACTGTATTAGTATTCGATAGTGTAATTGTTCCTGTGCTATTTATCCAATTACCGGGCAGTGTAAAGGTGTAGGCATTTGCAGTTAATGTCCCTCTTATGTCAAAACCACCACTACCTTGAGTCGTAATATTTCCGCCCGGTGTAAATGATGAACCTGACCAGACAAGGAGATCAAGGTTACTTGCAACAGTAAGATTACCTGTAACAACACTGTATCGTGCTGTAGTTTCATTTATAGCCGGATTTACCGCGAGTATTAATCCAAGCTGAGTATTTGTAGTTATCCCGCTATTGTCATTTCTAACTATAACAGCAGGTCGATAGATATCAAATACAGTTATTCCTGAACCTGGTGTAACCGTAACAACCGATCCGTTTAAGTCGGTTAACAGAACTATGTCGCCTGCACTATAATGCACCTTCTCAAAACTATATATTCCACCTGCTAATGTAGTTGCACCATAGCGGCTCCTCCGCGTACTAGAGGCTCTATATACGAATAATTGTAAAGGCACTCCGATCCCGGCATCTGTTGCCCCCTTATCTGTGTAAATAGTTCCGGATATGCTCATTGTACCTGCGAACCAGTTAATATTATTGCCGTCATCTATACCGGGATGTGCGGTCTGAAAAACAATAGTGGAAGGTGTGCCTGTCAGTCTTGTTTGATCTCTAACTGTGAGATCTCCAACTATAAATGTACCGTCCCCCTGCCAATCTCTCTGAGTACCAATTACGCTGGAATTTATCGTAAGATTCTTTGATGCATCATCACCATCAAGTGTTATCGTGCCGCCATTGTTTGTAATGTTACTTGCGATTATTATGCTCTTTGCATTTGTTAACGAACTTACAGTCCATTTACCTGAGTTTATCGTAAGAGTATTGTTTAGATTGATAAAGGCATCAGCATTATCAGCAATATTTCTCCACTCTCCATTAGACTCTATGGTTATCGCTCCGGTTGTTGTTATTGTCCTATTCTGGATAAATATCCCGCCGGTAATTTGCGTTGTGCCATTAATAGTTATGTTTGACGATGTATTGGGAAGTGTTACGCTATTGATAGAGGTCTTATTGATCTCTAAGTTGTTGATGTTTGTTATAGTTGAACTAAAGGTCTGATCTGCATCCCCTAAAAATACTATAGTCTGACCTGCCCCATATGTAAAATCGCCGGTTCCCGATATCGCAAATCCCGAAGGGGTAACACCATTAGCTCCAATATAGATATTGTTTGTACCGGATTGTAGTGTCCCTGAGGGAATATTTAACTGTCCCTGCACATTCAGGACACCGGATAATACTACTGCACCGGTTGTCACATTTAAGTTATACAGGGTTTGATTATTTGTTGTAAATGTCCCCCCTGTTATTATAACTCTATCGCTATTATGGTTAAATGTGCCAAGCGTAAGGCTATTTGCAAATATCAGATCAGGGTTGCCTGTAGTACTGCCGTTTAGAGTTCCAGTTGTAAAGTTAGCTGTATTTGATGCTGTTATTCCACCTGCACCTGCTGTCACTACACCACCTGTAGACGAGTCAAGAGTAGCGGTAAATGTTAATAGGCCGGTAGTATTCGCACCGGATATTAAACCTCTATTTGTCGTAGCTCCCGTAACAGTTAGCGTAACAGAGGAGGCAGGCACGAAGTTAAGCGTGCCATTCGCATTAACATTAAGAGTTCCCCCGATTGATAGGTTGTTTGTTGTTATTAATACAGTCTCGGCAGCAGATGGATTGATATTAAGGTTAGTTAAGTCCTGACTCGAGTTTATCGTTGAAGTACCTGTCATAACAATGGTTGAAGTTCCTCTAACAAACGATCCGCCTGTGATCTGAATATTGCCCGATGCTGTAATTGTACTTCCCAGGGCGTTGTAAGTTCCATTTGTTATTGTGAAACCTGCACAGTTTAGTGTTATTGGGTTTGATGTATCGTTGACTGTAGAGCCTGCATTAGTAACAGCAAAGTTAGTGCAGTTTACTGTACCTCCAAGGTTGTCCTGGTTTAAACTTGTGCCGGTCAACGATATATTTACACCTGTTGCCGAGATAACACCCAAACTGCTGAAGCTTATGAGACCACCGGTTAGGGACGGAGCTGAGGTGAGTGTCAAGGTCTGATTATTAAGATTAAGTGTGCCTGCACTCATTGTGAGAGTTCCCATCTGAGTTGCACCGATAAGAGTCAAAACAGTACCGGCAGTTTTATTTACTGTTACTGCACCCAGAGTTTTACCGTTAGTTGTCAGATTTTGAGCAGATCCTACTCTAAATGTAAATATGTCATCTGCATGAGTGATGGTTGAGGTCGCACCAAAGGTCACATTACCTTCAAACCGTATATTCGGATTATTTACACTCGAACCAATAAGACTTCCACCGTTATTTACAGTAATAGCCTGAGAAAATGTAAGTGCATCAACCCCACCAGCATGGGTTCCGCTATTTATAGTCAGAGTCCCCCCTGAGTTGATTGTTACTGTATTTGAAAATACATATAGACCGCTATTTGAGCTTGATATAGTTCCACCACTATTTATTGTAACAGTACCAGTATAGGTTTGAAGACCTGTTGTAGTACCAGATATGGTTCCATCTACTGTTGTTGTGCCTGTAACAGTAAGTGTAACAGAGGAAGCTGGTGCAAAGTTAAGTGTGCCGTTTGCATTAACATTCAATGTACCCCCGATTAAAAGGTTATTTGTTGATACAGATACTGTTTGAGATGCTACAGGATTGATATTTAAATTATTTATCTGCTGAGCAGAATTTATCGTTGATGTACCTGTCATTGATATAGTTGAAGTACCTCTGTTAAATGTACCACCTGTTATCTGAACATTACCGGATGCAGTAATTGTACTATCCAGGGCATTATATGTGCCGTTTGTTATTGTGAAATTTGCACAGTTAAGAGTTATCGGGTTTGATGTATCGTTGACTGTAGAGCCTGCATTAGTAACAGCAAAGTTAGTGC
>CAYYKD010000001.1:37655-38530 GCA_964471825.1 uncultured Spirochaetales bacterium | reverse complement strand
GGTGAGTGTCAAGGTCTGATTATTAAGATTAAGTGTGCCTGCACTCATTGTGAGAACAGCACCGGTTACTTGCGATAGATCATTACCTGCTGCAAGGCTAACTGTATTAGTTGTGTTTTTTTGGATATTATTGAATGTCTTACCGACACCTGTCCCTCCGCTTGTTATACTTTGTGCTGCAGTCCCGGTAAATACTACAGTTGAACCGGCATTCGTAAAGGAGGCATTATTAACCCAATTGCCCCTGAGGTTTATTGTTCTGCCTGTCGCGTTAAGTGTCCCTGTAGAAATGGTAAGATCACCATAAACATTTAATGTGCTAAGTAGCGTTGCTGTGTTGCCGCCCCCCACAGTTACTGTTAGATTTCTAAAATAGTTTGCCGCTCCATTAGTAATGTTTAATGAGTTGATACTAAAACTGATAGTTCCGGAAGCCGGCTGAAAAATGATAGCCGTGTCATCCCAATCCTGTTTAATTATGTGGGTAAAATTACCGGGTACAAGTGTACAGTTAGTCATGGTAAGAATCCCATTTACTGTCCAGATGCCTGTTGCTGTAATTGTTTTAGTATTATCTGATTTGGCAAGGGTCAGATTGTTAAATGTTTCAGGACCGATGTTTACGGTTGCACTTGTACCGTCAAAAATTACCGTTGAGCCTGTTGAGGTAAATGTGCCTGAGTTTGACCAGTTACCCGATACGGTTATAGTTCTATTTGTGGCATTTAAGGTTCCATTACTCATTACTAAATCCCGCTGAACTGTAAGATCAACACCGTTTGTACTAAGGTTAAATGTACCCTGTGTTAAAGTAAAGTCATTTGACACAATAATACTTACAGTAGGATTTACAGTGTTACCTGCGGCACTTTTAT
>CAYYKD010000001.1:0-37555 GCA_964471825.1 uncultured Spirochaetales bacterium | reverse complement strand
CCATATTACCGGCAAGTGTCCATGTGCCTCCGGCTGCAATGGTTACAGTCCCACCTCCGCTTTTATTGATCCTGACATTATTAAAGCTAAGCTCATTACTGCCTGTTGCAACTGCTGTTCCGTTAAATTCAACCGTTGAGCCTGTTGAGGTAAATGTTCCACCTGTTCTATTCCAGCTACGACCGACATAGATCGTTCTATTTGTGGCATTTAAGGATCCGCCGCTCCTTACTAAATCCCGCTGAACTGTAAGATTAACACTGTTTGTACTAAGGTTAAATGTCCCCTGTGTTAAAGTAAAGTCGTTTGACACAATAATACTTACAGTAGGATTTACAATTCTTCCCACTGCACTTTTACTTATAGTTAAGTTGTAAAATGTACTCTCTGTTATTGTAACAGGGTTTGTTGCACCTATCATTGTTACCGTACCTAATCTCGGACTGAATAGTCCGCTATTGAGCCAGCTTCCGGTAACAGAGATGCTATGGTTAGCAACTGTAACATCAAGGGAACCATTTGCCTGTATTGTTAAATTACCACCCAATGTCAGATTGCTTGCTGTATTAATAAGAGCAAATGAGATAATTGTTAATGCGTTGATATTCTGCACTGCCTGAATAGTCGCACCAACAGTATTGTACATCCTTATATTTGAACCGGCACTTGCCCATCCTGTACTATCCAGTGAAAAATTACCATATACATCCAGTATCGAAGCCCCCGCACAAGTATATGATGCATTTGGACTAATAGTAAAATTAAGCCCCCTAACCGTACCTGTTCCATGATTTGTAGTTGAGCCGTTTCCAAATGTAAGATTATAATAAGTTGCGGCACCGTCCCATCCGTTAAGTACCCCCGTACCTACTGTAAGTGTTCCTGCCGTATGAGTAAAATCACTCCCAAGCGTAAGGGTGTTTCCGTTAAGGTTAAGCGTTGCAGTACCGGAAGTTATGGTTAGAGTACCGCCAGATGCTTGAGTCAGGTTATTTCCGGCTACCAAAGTTACTGTATTTGTAGAATCTATCTCAATATTATAAAACTGTTTACCTGCACCTGTTCCCCCGCTTGTTATAGTCTGTGCGGTTGTTCCGTTAAAAGTTACCGTATTGTTATTGTGAGTAAATGTTCCTCCCGTATTTGTAAAATTTCCGCCAAGTGTAATATCTTGTCCATCAGCATCTAAAGTCCCGGCAGTTATTGTTAGCGTATTCGTTAAAGTCAGAGGATTTTGTAATAAAACAGTATTTCCTCCGCAATTTATAGTTACATTATAAACAGTTTGATTTGAGTTAAAAATTCCGCCGTTTGTAAGCATGTTTATGGTAGAGCTTCCGGGAGTCCATGCAGTTGAAAGGGTAAAATCTCTGTTACAATTTATAACGGAAGCCCCCGAGCAGTTGTAAGTTGCTCCGTTTATTGTTATATCCCTACCGGTAACAGTTCCCGGATTTCCATGGTTTACTATTCCGCCGGTAAAAGAAACATCGTATCCCGTTCCGCCGTTGAATGTTCCGCTTGAAAATGTGAGCGTTCCCGTTGTATGAGTATAATCTGCCCCCAAAGTCCATGTATTACCATTCAGATTTAAAGCTCCGTTAGCACTAAAAGTTAAAGTCCCGCTTCCGGCTTTTTGTGCAATGGCGGTTCCGGCTTGAACCGTCCCCGTTGTGTTTATTATTAGATTATTTATTACATTATTCGCCGAAGAAAGAGTCGTCGTCCCCGTGTTTTGTAATTCAATTGTTGAAGATCCGCAAGTGAAGTTTCCTGCTACGGCGCTTATGTTAAAAGTCGTTCCAGTTGCAGTGATTTTACCGGTAGTAATAGTTACATTTCCCAAAGAATGAGTATAGTTACTGCAGGATAAATTTCCCGATAACAATGTCAAAGTAGAACCCGCATTTGAAACTGAAAAATCTTGGCCGGTTGAATTAATATACCCTATGTCTGAAAGTATAATACTTGTTCCCGAAAGTGTGGTAGGATTCTCCTGTAAATCAAGAGTTCCGGTTGAAATTGTAATTTCTCCTCCAGATAAACTCCTTGTCCCATTTATATCAAGAGTATTTGCTCCTACAGTTATAACTCCGTTGCTCATCGTTAAATTTCCGATGACATTTACACTATGCCACATTGAAAGAGTGCCGATTCCCGAAATAGTGAGATTGCCGTTTACGGTAGTCGGACTTGGTGCAATAGTAGAAAATGTCCCTGTCCCCGAAACTGTGAGGTTAAAATATTCTGTAAAATGTAAATTTCTGTCTGTGCCGATATATTCTACCGTGCCGCTGTCTGTATCATTGGTCAAAGCCAGTATGCCCGCCTGATTTACTCTTAATGTACCTTCATCATTGTTATAACTATTGGTTACGGTCAAATCAAAAGTATTGGTAAATAAGATAGCGTTTGCGTTTATTGTTAGATTATTGGTGGTTGTATTGCCGGCTAAAGTAGCAGGTTGCGAACCGGTATTCGCAATTATCACATTATCCGTATCATTTGGCACATAACCTAGATCCCAGTTAGCCGGAGTATTCCAATCTGTTGACGATGATCCGTCCCATGTGACAGTAGTAGCTGCAAAAGTCCAACCTGAGTTATTAAGTGGGGTAACATTCTTTGAAGACGATGCAGTAATTCCGTTACCCGTGCAATCTGACACTTTTACAAATGATACCGATTCTGTACCCGTATCATTTATTGTAAAGAATGTACCGCTTAAATCACTTTGTAATGTAATGAGATTACCCTCTGTTCCGGTGAGAGTTAAATTACCCGATACGGCTTGCGTAGTTCCGTTTGTAACGGTTATCGTCTGTCCCGTACCTGTAGGTGCAGTAACAGATAGACTTGTAAAATTATTACTTCCCGTAATATTTATCGCCTGTCCCATAACCGTTGATGAAACATTAAAATTTGCGATTGTGTTGTCACCGCCCAGATTTATCGTTTTCCCGTTAGTCAAGCAACTTAAAGTATTAAAAGTTGTGTTACCCGATATATTCGCCGTACTTGCCGTAGTAAGATTAACAGTAGTTCCCGCAGATGTAAATGAACCTCCTGCAGAGTTATCCCAGTTTCCCTCAATGTTAATGGTATTACTATTTCCATTGAGAGTTCTACCGCCACTTATGGTTATATTATTAAATGTTAAATTATTTGTGTTAATTGTTGTATTCCCATCAAATATAAAAGTAGAGGTTTCTGCATTAAAAGTCCCCGAATTACTCAAATCACCTGCTAACTCTAAATTACCTGAACCGGCATTAAAAGCACCTCCATTAGTCAAGCTCCCTGATATTGTAATATCAGATGAACCGGCATTAATGGTACCTAAGGTGTTGTTAAGGTTGCCGTTTAAAGTTATATTATTATTTTGAGTGTTAAATGTCCCGCCGTTGTTAGTAACATTATTATATGTAGGTGTGCCTGATATATTAAGCGTTGTAGAACCACCGATATTAATGTTACCGAAATCAAGGTTATTTGTAGTAAAACTAGTTGTTCCCGCAAAACCAAAATTGATCTGATCACCGGCATTACCCCCCTTAGTAAAACTACCGCCGGTAAAATCAACAGTTGATCCATTAAAATTAATACTATTAGCTGTACCAGCTTCTGAGAAATCAAGTGTGCCGGTACAGGTAAGGTTACCGCTTACTGTCAGATTATTTGATCCGCTATTTAGGGTTCCTACAACTGTAAGATCTCCACTTACACTAATATTGCCTCCGGCTGTAAGAGAACCGCTTGATACAGAGATGTTTACCGCCGTAAGTCCACCTGTAACTGTTACTGCCGCACCTGTATTTATCGTAAGATTATTTAGGGCTGTAGTTTGTAAGGAAGTGCCGCCTGTCATAATCACTGTTGACCCCGACTGTGTAAATCCCATTGTAATTTCAACATTGCCGGCAGAGGTTATAGTTCCGTTACCAGCATCAAACGAACCGCCTATAATACTCACCCCGTCAGCAGCTAAAGAGCCGTTATCCAGTGAGATATTGCCGCCGTTAAGCGTAAAACTATTTCCAGTGCAATTTATATTTCCGGTACCCGATACATTTATAGTCGATGCTCCAAGTGTAAATGCGCCTGCTCCCTGAAGATCAAGAGTTCCGTCTGTAATTGATATTGTACCGCTTGATAGTGTTGGAGCAGCATTGATATCCAGCGTGTTATTTCCGATTGAGATATCCCCGCCGTTAAGCGTAAATGCACCATCTACCGTGACAGTTG
Organism: uncultured Spirochaetales bacterium; assembly: GCA_964471825.1. Classification (GTDB taxonomy): domain Bacteria; phylum Spirochaetota; class GWE2-31-10; order GWE2-31-10; family CAYYKD01; genus CAYYKD01. Next base: position 33,310 of record CAYYKD010000001.1, on the reverse strand, counting down.
CCGTAGTTATTGTCCTCGTTCCGCCTGTGATGCTGAGGTTGTTGAATGCTCCGGCAACATTGAGATTGCCTGTATTGCTCAAGTCTACCATACCGGATGAATTAGTAAATGACCCGGTTACAACAAAGTCTCCCGTTACCTCAGTGGTATTTGAGGTTGCCGAAAAATTCGTACAATTCACACCGCCGGTTATAGTAATAACTGCTGTTCCTCCGCTGAATGCAGTACTTGAAACATCGCCGGTTATTTGCAGTGTTGAGCTGTCAGCGTTAAATGTATCTACAGACACATTACCTGTAAGGTTAACAGCCCCGGCACCTGCATTAAATGTACCTGTTCCCGACACATTTCCATTTACTGTTAAGTTGCTGCCATTTCCAAGGAAGACACCATCAGATACAAAACCGCCAACTATAATGTCATTGCCGACCCCGCCTGTTAGTGTACCACCATTTAGCGTTATTGCTGCAATATTTATTGATTCGTTAATTGTGATGTTGCCTGAGTTGATCGTTGCGGTGTCTATAGGATTAGAAGGATAAGCTATCCCACCCCAGTTGTCGAGATCATTCCAACTCGATCCGTTACCACCGCCAGTCCATGTATAGTTATCTGAATAGACTGATAACATAGCTAATAAAGTTATTAATAATGCACACCATAATTTCTTAAACATATAAGTATCACCTTCGTAAAATATTCGAAATTACAAGATCTTTTTTGATTATACTACAAATGAGCTAATTTACAAGGAATTTCTTAATTATGGATATATCAATTATATAACACAAATAAATAATTATATTTTATAATATTTTATAATATTTTATTGAATACAAACTTAAATAGAAACTTAAATTCAAACAATTAATGATAAAAATTAAAAAAATTGTTTCAAACTATTAAAATTTATTATATAATCTTTTAGTTATTATTACTAAAATATTTACTATAAATAATGAAGGTCAAAAATTGGAAAGAAAATCATCAATTTACTTAAAGGTTGCTTTTATATTGTTATTCTGTATTTTACTAACAATGGTAATTGAAACACTTGTAACTTTTGTCAGTAACAAGAACTCATTTATAGCACAGTTGAAAAAACAGACTAACGATACTCAATCGAGGATCACCAAAACACTCTCTGATCCGCTATGGAATTTTGACCTCAAAATGATTGACGATATGCTTTCAGAAGAGATGGGTAACGAACATATCTTCTCTATATATATAACCGATGTCAATGGCGGTATATTAACAGGTTTTAAACGGGACAAAGATTGGAAGACAGTCAAACTCAATCCAAACGATATGGCCTCTGAGATTAAATTAAAAAGTACAAATGATTTCGTCTCAGGCAATATTGAGAAGTATGGTCTTACAATCGGTGTCGTAACAATACTAATTTCAGATAAATTTCTTGCACCCTCCATAGATATGATGTTCTACAAACTTACATTCAGAACTATCCTAATGTCATCTATCATTTTAATTCTCATCTATGTAGGATTAAAACTTATCATTCTTGATCCTTTAAGAAAACTTGATGAGACTGTAAAGAAGTTTGCCGACAACTCATTTGAATCCAGAGTTATGCTATCTTCACACGATGAGATTGGTCAGCTTGGCAGAAACATCAATAAGATGGCCGACTCTATGGAAAACTATGCAAATGCACTGTTAAATCAACTCTACACAGACACCGTTACTGACCTCCCAAACAGAAACAGGCTGCTCTTAGATCTTGGTAAGGCCGAATGCCCTGTGTTAATCCTATTAAATGTTGACTCATTTCAGGAGATTAATGACTTCTACGGCAATCTTGTCGGTGATTTTGTCCTAAAAGAGATTGCGTTGCGATTGGCAAACACGCTTGAGAATAAAAACACAAAAATCTACAGACTTGTAGCAGATGAATTCGCAATTCTGATTAACAAAAAACTCATAGTTGATGAGGCTGAAGTTAGAGACTATATAATCAAGTATATATTTGAAGAGATCAATGACAGAGTTTTTATATACAATAACAATGAGATAAACATCACTACGACAGTAGGTGTCGCCTATGAGACCTCCGCTGATAATGATCTTGCCCTTGGCACAACAATATTAAACAATGCAGATATGGCATTAAAACAGGCAAAGAAACAACGAAAACACTTTATTGTTTTTGATGAAAAAATGCAGATTACAAAACAATATGAACACAACATTAAGTGGAGTCTTAAAATTAAAAGTGCTTTAAAAGAAAGCCGAATACTCCCATTCTTTCAGCCGATTGTTAACAACCTCACAGGTGAGATTGAAAAATATGAGTGCCTTGTGAGAATGCTTGATATTAATGGCGATGTTATTTCACCATACTATTTTCTTGAGGTGTCAAAGAAGGCTCGTCTTTACTCGCATATAACTAAGATAATGATACAGAAGGTATTCAAGATATGTGAGACTATTGAGAAGGAGTTCTCAATCAACATTTCTATTATAGATATTCTAAATGAGGAAACAAACAGCTTTATATTTCAGATGCTTAAAGATCATAAGGAAATTGCACATAGGATAGTTTTTGAGATATTAGAATCTGAGGGTATAGAAAATTACAACTCAATAATATCATTTATTGATAATGTTAAGGCTCTTGGCTGCAAAGTTGCAATTGATGACTTTGGTTCCGGTTATTCTAACTTTGATCATATACTAAGGTTAAATGTTGACTACATAAAAATTGACGCCTCTATGATAAAAAATATTGATAAGGATGTCAACTGTCAGATCATTACAAAGACAATTGTAACCTTTGCTAAGGAGCTTGGGCTGAAAACTGTCTCTGAATTTGTACACTCCAAAGAGGTATACGAAAAAGTAAATGAGCTTGGTGTTGATTATTCTCAGGGCTACTACCTTGGAGAACCTACCGATTCGCCTGATATGTTTGCCTATTTGGGAGACTAACCCGAACTTTTATTTAAATTCTATTTGAATTCTATTTGAATTCCATCTAAACTTCTATCTATCTATCTATCTATCTATCTATCAAGATGAAAACATGGAAATATAAAGCTTATCTTGTTTCATAAAATATGAGATTAACGCTTGTTCCATTAACATTTTCTATGCTAAGGTCTCCATTAAGCTGCATTGCAAGTGCGTTGATCAGTTTCATCCCCAGAGAGCAATCATGATCCTTATCCTCAATGCCCGGCCCGTTGTCTGAGATGTTAAGTTCGAACTTATTATCAATGTGTTTTTTTAAAGTTATAACAAGCGAACCCTTTTCAGTATTGTTGTAGGCATGTTTAAAGCAATTTGATATTACCTCATTCAAAAATAGTCCAAGTGGAGTCGCCGTATCTACACCAAATAGTATTTCCTCTAACTCATAATGAACTTCGATATATGCTTTTAATTTACTGATATAGAATGAATACAGAAGCTCTGTTACAGTCCTGATGTAGTCTCCAAAATCCACCTTTGATATATCATCATTTCTATACATCTTTTCATGTAGGATTGATATGATCTTTATACGGTTTTCGGTGTCCTGAGCTATTTGAATTATCTGATCATCTGTCATCGATGCGGTCTGAAGATTGATTATACTGCTGATTATCTGTAAATTATTTTTGACCCTATGATGGATCTCTTTTAATAAAAAGTTTTTTTCTTTTAGAGCGATTTGCATCTGATTCTCATAGACCGTTTGTTCGGAGACATTATTTATAACCAATAACTCTCCTCGCCGGTTACCGCGAATTCCCGATAAGTATGAAAACTTAATATCAATAAATAACGGATTACCGTTTTTATCAACAAACTCTTTGATTTCATTTTTTACGGTACCGTTATTTATTTTTAATAATGCAAACACCTCATCTCTATTGGTTGGCATATCATCAAAGCTGTTTACAGTTGCTAATAGCTCTCTTGCCGCTTTGTTGGAAAAAAATATCTGATTGTTTTTATCAAAGGCAATTATACCATCATCAATACTCATTAAAACCTTAGATATATATTCATTTGCATCAAAAAGTGCATGTTCCCTGTCTGATAGTTTTTCCCATATTGTTGATATGGTTTTAAAGATAATATTAAATTCATCAAATTCAAACTCAGGCATAAGTATATTTTTAACGCTTCTTTTATCAGCTTCATATAAAAATCTTTCAAGCACATTAAAATGTTTTTTGATCGAATTGATAAACCTATTTGTTAAATAGCTGTAGATTAGAAATAATACCAGAATTGTAATCAACAACTTAAAGAATAAATATTTTAGATTTTTAAATAAAAAATTATTAGAGTTATAGACAATAATAGTATATCCGGTCTCCTCATCAACAAAAAATACACCTGAATATTCAATCTGATCGTACTCAAATGTCATATATGATTCATTGATAGAATCTTTAGGTAACAGAAGAGACCTGTGATATCTGTTACTAACAAAGACAGGGTCAGAATGTGCAATAAAATATCCATTTCTATCCATAACACCAAATTTATAGTGCTTATTTTTCAATCTTAATTGATCCGATAATTTGGCTAAAGAAAACTCGGCTGATAAAAGCAGGTCGCCGACATGATCTGATATGCTGATAACAGGTGTTCCTGAGATCAATGAGATATAACTATCAGACCAATAGACCTCGCGGTTTTTATATCTCAACAACGGTTTTCTGGAGACCGGCGTTCCAACCATAAAGTAGTATGGTGAATTGATATTCGTAATTGTATTATCTTCATTAATCAATTTGATAGTTTCAAACCCTTTGCAGCTATCATAGTAACTGTTAAGTATATGTTTAGCCCTATCCGCAACTATTTTGCTATCATTTGTGTCACTAATGCTGTCAGTTAAAATTTTAGCTGAAAATATTAACTCATCTGCCGAGTATGCAAAATGCAGTCCTATAGAGTGACTAATTGAATCTGCTATTATCTTATAGTTTTCTTTAATATTTTTCTTCTCAGTATTATAGATAATATATATTGAAAATATCAAAGATGAGATCATAAACAGGATTAAAAAGAATTCAAAGGTAAATATTACGGCTCTCATTGATTTTCGTTTGATCGAACCGGTTTTTTCTCTCTCTATTATATTCATTGTTCCCTTCCGTTTAGTCATCAATTTGTACGAAGTTTGAATCAATAATCCTATATATATAAAATTGTCTGGCTGCATCTCCATATTTATTAAATACAATACTCTCACTCTGTAGACCGTTGAATACACCCTTATCAATAATGTAGTTCTTTACCGCATCAGGTGTGCGGTGACCATTATTAAATGCCTCGAACAAAATATTCGCAGCTTCATTTGTAAATACAGCTGCAAAGGATGGCACCCTACCATACTCTAATAGGTGTTGCTTAGTGAATTTACTATATTTGTCATATGTACAGTTAAATTTAAATGGTAGAGCACAAATAGCTCCCTCGACTAACTCACCTGATGAGACTAATAGATCTCCGGTTGTTGCCCATGCGGTTAGGATGACACGACTCATAAGCCTATATTTCTTAATAAAAGAGGCCATAAGTATCGAGTCAGTCGGATTTGTTGCCAGTATTATACCCCTTAGACCATCATCACTTTCTACTAATCCGGATATTATCTTTTCAAGATTATAGGGATCAGAATCTCTAAAGCGTATTGATTTTATCATATCCGGGTTAAATTCAATTTTAACACTTCCATTTTTTCCGGTTGATTGCAGATTTATGTCAACCGACTCTCTGACGCCCCTATAGAATGAGTCGACATACTCTTGATTTTTATTATCCCCTATGAATACAAACCTATTGACCTTTTCTTTTAAAATAGCATAATCAATAGTTGTTTTTGCAAGCTCAACAGTTGACGGATAACATTTAATAAAATAATCATCTCTATTCTCAAAGTAGTCTGAGCTTGATGTCGGACTGATCATAAGGATTTTATTTTTATTTATATAGTCAAGTGTCGATTTTGTCATCTCACTTAATGAATGGCCGATAATAAACTGCAGATTCTTGTTATTACTTTTATTAACTCTTTTTATATTTTCAATAGCCGTTTCAGTACTGTTCTGATCATCAAGTATAATAGGTTTAATTTTTACAGGTTTGTTGGAGTTGTTTTGCTCAGAAACCGCAAGCATAAATCCCGCCTTCCCGGCATGAGACAGTTCGGAGCCTTTTCCGGTCATATTTGAGTGATATGCTACAACAATCTCTCGTTTGCATGACATTGCGGTAAAAAGTACAAAAACTACAATCAGGGATAAAAAAAGTCGTGATTTATGTTTACCCATATGACCCCATCCTTTTTATATTTCAAAATTTTTATTTCAAAACTATTATTTAAAAGACTTACCTTGATTTTGTTAACCACATTGCTAAAGGCAATTATTAATACATTATTTACTTTATTTATCACTCTATGTCATCAATTTGTTAACTTGTTCAATAATTGATTAATTAATTAATTCAAATAATAAATCAATGGCTATATTATGTCAACATATATCTGAATATTTTTTAGGTTCTCGCAAAATTTTGTTTTATTATGTCTCCTATTATTTTGATTCCACAATTGTTAGTGGGCCAATACAATTTTCTATAAAATATTTTGTTATTATCTTGACTTTTAACAACAATAAAATATACTAAAAGAAATTAGAAATATATTTTATTAAATAAGTGATGGAGTTATTTGAAATATGAGTTTAATAGGCGGAAATAATAGATCTAAAAAAGGTCATCTGGTTTTAATCGGCGGTAAGGAAGAAAAAAAAGGTGATCTGGTTGTATTAAAAAGAACGATTCAGTTAAATAATGCAAAAAAAGTTATAGTTATACCTTCAGCAAGCCATTCTTATAGTAGTGATGTTGGTAGAGAGTACGAAGTTCTGTTTAAGGACCTTGGTGCTGATATGGTTTCTGTAGTTGACATTAAAAAACGGGATGAGGCAGATGATCCTGTTATTATAAAAAGAGTTGAAGATGCAGATCTGGTGTTTTTTTCCGGAGGCGATCAGGTTAAACTCGTTGAGTTAATGTGGGAATCAAAGTTGATTAAGCTGATCAAAAAGAGATACTCAGGTGGTATGACGATTGCCGGAACATCTGCCGGAGCTGCTGCATCAGGTGAGATGATGGTTTATGATGGTGATTCAATGGGTTTTAGAAAAGGCTGTGTTGATTATACAAATGGTTTTGGTTTTATTAAGGGGATCTCTATTGATACACATTTTACAGAAAGGGGGCGGATATATAGATTAGGCGAGTTTATAGCCAGCGGTGTTGAGTCCTTTGGTATGGGTATCGGTGAGAATACCGGAGCAATTATATATCCTGATATGACACTGGAAGTTATCGGTACGGGGATAATAACACTGCTAATACGAAAACCGACATTTATTACAAACTATTCGCAGGTGGCTTATTCTGATAGCATCTCTGCTGATGGTTTTAGTTTGAGTTTTTTGGCAGATGGCACATTCTATGATATAAAGAAGAGAAAAATTATTGATAGGGTTCATAAAACGACCTATTCAAGATAATTATTGTATGATGATAACAAAGAGTACGCAAAAGTAAGAAGATAAAAGTAAAAAGTTAAATATTTAAAAAGTCCTGTTCATTATAAAAAAAGTTCAATTAAACAGGAATATACGGCATATTTTGCCGTTTTTGTATATAATTTAAGGAGTCTACGATGAAAGAATTTGAAGTTTCCAAGTTTAGTACCTATTATGGCCCCAATTTTTACCTTAGCAGAAAGGCGATAGTGTTTAATATTCAAATTTCAGCCGGAGGTAATCCCGTATCATATTATTTACCTGATCTTGTGCAGAAATTTCCCGAACTTGCAGACATGCAGTTTGAGAGAGTGGTTGATCTGTTTGCAACTGTTCTTGTTCGTGCATTAAAAATGAGAATTGATTTGTTTATAGATAAGTTTGAGATATCAAGGGATGCAGAGGCCTATGTAGTTGCAGTTGAATTTCTTGATGAAGATGTGACTCTTGATGTGATAGCACTTATCAGTGCGTGGTTTATGGCACTTGAGGAGAAAGATTACTACTTTAATTTTGAAAAGGAATACAGAAAACTTCAAGCAGCCTTTGATAAGACTATGTTTGGCGGACCTACAATCTACTCACTTGTAGAGGCGGGCATGAAAAGAAATGTTGCAGTAAACTATCTCTATGAGGAGAACCAATTTCAATGGGGATATGGCAAGAAACAGTGGAGAGGTAGATCGACTATTTTTCATACTGACGGGATAAAAGATACTGAATTCACAATGTATAAGGATATGGTGAAGGATTTCCTTGTATTGTGCGGATTTCCGACACCGGTCGGCAGGAACTGCATGAAAGAGGAAGAGGTTGTTAAGCAAGCTGCGACACTGGGCTATCCGGTAGTTGTTAAGCCTTTGGCCGGTCATAAAGGGCAGGGCGTTACTACAGGTATAATGAATGAAGTTGAGGTTAGAAAAGCATTTAAGACCACAGTTGAACTTGCAGAAGAACAAGGAAAACCATTTGAAGGTGCTATTGTTGAGCAGCAGATATATGGAACAGACCATAGACTTCTTGCTGTCGGCGGTAAATTTGTAGCGGCACTAGAGAGAGTTGCGGCATTTGTAATTGGAAATGGCGTTGATTCTATCGAGAAGCTGATAGCTGTTGAGAATGAGAGACCTGAGAGACTTGGTGATACAAGATCACCTCTTGATAAAATTAAAATTGATGATGATATTTTAGATTTTTTAAGACTTCAAAATCTAACGCTTCAAAGTATACCTGAAGAGAATCAGCGAGTCGAGTTGCGGCGGGTAGCTAACATATCTGCCGGTGGTGTTTCTATAAATGTAACTGATAAGATCCACCCGTTAAATAAGAAGCTTGTCGGTGATATAGCAAAATATTTTAATATCTCTGTTATGGGGATAGATGTATTATGTAAGGACATCTCTAAACCCTGGATGGAGGGCAACTTTGGAATCATAGAGATCAATGCAGGTCCGGGTGTATTCATGCATCTTGCACCGGCATTCGGCGGCTCAATAGATGTTCCTGCAAAAATAATGGAATCAAGATTTCCTAATCCGGGTAGTGACAGGATACCGATTATTGCCGGCAATTGTCTAAAGTTGTCTACTGCAAATGCGATCTACAAAAAGCTTGCTAAGATTAAACCTAATATTGAATTTGGAAGTCTCACTGATGAGGGTGTTTACTTTAATGGAGAATATTTCTTTAAAAATCAAATTCACTTTGAAAATGTAAAGATTATTTTAAGGAATCCGCTTCTTGACTTTGCAATGTTTAACCATAGAAAAGATGACATCTTTGATTATGGTGTATATCATGAAGGTGCAGACCTTATAGTCCTGGAAAATCCTCACTATGCATATGAGGTTCTTGAAAGGGATCTGCTTGATGGCGGATACAAGATAATGGTTACAGAAAACTCAATAAATCTATACAAAAAAGGTGATGAGAATCCTGTGAAAACTAAATCATTTACTGATAATCCATCTAAGGATAAAGAGCTGGCAACAATGATCTCTGATATTATACCGGAATTAATTAACAAATATGATAACTAATACTCAGGGTTACTGAGTGGTCAAATGAGAAGAGGTGCCGTTAAATGTTGTGTAGTAAACATAATATTGACGGCCTTTTTTCTAATGAGGCTCTTGCAAAAATCCCTTCAGTTTTTTGCTTGATCTTTTATTTGTTAAAGATCACGATGATCTTTATGTCGAATTGCACACGATGTGCAAAATTCGACTAAACGAGCGTCAAATTTCGACAAAATATTAACAGGATGTTATGTATACCGGCGTGTACAGGCAGCTCTCGAACATCGTGTTCTCCGCTGCAGAGCATCCAAGGAAGGATGCCTGCAAGTCCGTCAAGGATGACATTAGGACTTGCCTTGTCTGTCCTAGACATCGGAGGTACCAAAAGCCGGTGCATACTCAAATAAAGAGATTATTTTGCGTTTTTTGCCGTAATTTTCCTTGTTTTCCAAAAAAATATACTTAGCAAAAATTCAAAATTTATTTTTGCAAGAGCCTCTAATTTGAGTTGTTAAAAAGTACAAATAGTGTTATTATGTAGACTCAATTTTTTGATTATTTAATTTAATGAGTCGACTTAGTCAGCTTAGTCAACAAGGATAAAATTATGCCGTACAAGGATATACTTTCTATATATGTTTTTGATTATCACGATAGTTTCCCTTATAGCAATGTCAAAGTTGAGGTGTTTGATAACCAGACTCTAGTTTACTCAGAGAAGACAAATGACTTTGGAAACCTGAGATTTGACCTGCAGTTCAATAAAGAATATACCGTAAATTTTTACATGCCTGATTCCAGTGAATTGATGTGGACCAAGAAATTTAACTATCACAAAAATATGAACGCGATAATGCTTCATAATGATAGGTATTCTACACTCCTCTATGGAATATCGGTTTTTGAGGAAACAATAAAAAAGATAAATAAGAAACCTAAGGGGAGTCTTGTAATAATCGGCGGTAATGAATGGAATGAGGGAATATTTGAAAAGATAATCGAGCTTGGCGGAGGGCCCGCCCTAACTAAGATAGCCATCATACCGGCTGCAAGTAACACTCCAGCTGTTACAGGACAAAATTATTTTGAGCAGATGGTCTCACTTGGAGTGCCGCCGGAAAATGTGTGGACAGTTCCTATTGCTATGATAAACGATGATTCTACAACGGAGGACGAGTCTCTTTGGATAAACAATGGTTTTAATGTTAAGATAGCGGCAAAATTAAAGGGCTATAATGCGGTTTTTTTTGTAGGCGGTGACCAGTTTAGATATATTCAGACCCTGTTGGATAAAGATAAAAACGACAGTCCTGTATTAAAGGTTGTCAGAAAGATACTTGATAACGGCGGGATAATTGCCGGAACAAGTGCCGGAGCTGCAATCATGAGCAATCCGATGATAGGTAATGGAAATAGCTTTGAGGCTATGCTTCATGGAATAATTGATGGGAGGACTGTGCAGATTGATCAGGATAATATTCAGGATAGGATGCTTATTACAAATGGGATCGGATTTTTAAAATATGGTATTACAGACCAGCATTTTATGGAAAGAGGTAGAATCGGGAGACTGGTTGCAGCTTGTATCTCAACAGGGGTGACTATTGGATACGGGATTTCTGAGGATAGTGCCTTAATCTTGGTTGGTGGTGATCAACTTGAAGTAATAGGAGAACGAGGCGTAATAATAATAGATACAAGTGCAGCACAGGTTCATTCTACATTTGGAAAAATACCTCATATTACAAACATTAAACTTCACTATATTGAAGAAGGGGATCGCTATAATATCGCAAAAAATGTTTTTTTTATAAATAGGCTTAAACGATCTACAAAGGGAAATGAATACTTTGATGCTGATAAATGGAAGATCAACTTTGAGGCTTTCTGTGAGTATGGTCTTAGTGAGGCTATCACCTACGATCTTGTAGACTGCAATACAGATCAGAGCATCTCAATTGCTCTTAAAACTGATGACTTCAATTTTTTCAGGGATGGTTACGATATATATAAATCCGGGACTGCTATGTTTGTTTTTAGAAAGGGTGAGGGTACAGAAGGGTACTGGGGTAGAATAGGCGGGAAAAGCAGCTATTCAGTTGTAAATGCTTATCTGGATGTCTATCCTCTGTTGCCGGAAAAAGTCTGATATTTTCAATCGAAATTCATTGTTAAATTCTATAAATATTGTATAATCTCCAAGAACGAAATAATTATGAATAGAATTAACTTTTATCTGATTATCTTTTTAATTTTCACAACGATATCATGTCAAAAGAGACATGATAATATAAAAGTAGCAGACGGTGTGCTAGACCTTTCAAATTGGGATGGAAGAAGTGTTATCGATCTATCAGGTAATTGGCTTGCAGTAATTGACAGGTTTGTCGATAAATTCATCACAACGAGCGATGATGGGGGCTCAGCAGTATATGTCAGTCCCATAGAAACATGGTCTAGAGTAAGAAACGGAAATCACTACGGCGAGTTCTCATATATATTACAAATCAAGAATGCACCAGATAATATCCCTTTGACATTGTTTATTCCAAAAATAAGATCATTTGTAAGAGTTATTATAGATGGAGAGGTAGTTAGAGAATCAGGTGACTACAATCCGCAAAAAAACCTTTATAGAATGGGAAAATTCCCATTACTAATAACCCGAACCACTTCAAGTAAAGATTATAACATTATTATAAATGTTGCAAATTTTAATAATCATAAAACCGGCTTTAGATTTAGATTAAAACTTGGCAGTCAGGAAGCTGTCAATTTTTATTATTATTCAGGGATCATGCTACAGGTACTGCTTGTCGGCGGCCTTTTTTCACTTGGACTGTTTCATCTTTCACTTTTTATATACAGAAGAAAAAATATTTCATCGTTATATTTTGCTCTAATTACGATTCTCTATGCATTCCGGTCAACCACATTGGATTTTACACCATTTACAACTATATTTTTGTCTGTACCTTCAATTGTAATTGAAAAGATAGAGTTTTTAACGATATTAATCCCATTAATCATTCTGCCATCATTATTGTATCATACCATCGGTTATAGGGTATTTAAACAAATTGATCCAATATATAAGATATCGTTTTCCATTCTATCCCTTATATTGATTTTTACCCCCTATAGTATATTTAACAGGTTTTTTGTAGTCATATTTTTTCTTGGGATAGGTCTTGCTATTGCACTAATGATAACATTGATACTAAAAATTCAAAACAGGGAATATCAATACTACTTAATGGTTCTGGGGGTTGGTATACTTGTATTTACATTATTGAATGACATGTTTGTTAACTATGAACTATATTATTTTTATCAACTGGCCTCATATGGAATATTTGGTTTTGTGTTTTCATATTCTTTTTTTATTTTTAAACAGATATCAGATTCTTATGAAGGTGTATTATCGATGAAAACTGAGCTGAATGAAAAAAACACAGGCCTTGAGTTAAATAAACACGATCTGGAGCTTAAAATTGCGATCAGGATATTAGAGTTAGAAAATAAAAACAAGGAGCTCGAATCTACCCTTGAAAATATCAGAAGCACAAAACACTACATTGATAATAGAGAGAAATTACGAAAAATGGGGCATTTTAGTCGAAAAGTATCAGATGAGACGAAACAGCCGCTTGAGTTTATTCATAATTTCTCTGTCTTTGCTACTGAGCTAACAAATAAATTAACTAACGAGTGTACCAGTAACAAGCTGGTTGAACCATTTAAAAATATCATGGAAATATCATCTAAGATATTAAAATATTCAAATAAAGCAATTGCTGTTTCAAATAAGATGTCATTTACAAAAAACGATGATTCAAATAGAAAAGTAGTTTGTTGCATGCAGGAGCTGATCGAGGATCAATATCGATATACTTTAAACCTGTATCACAAAGAGATGGGTTATCTTGGGGTAGATCTGATCAAAGACTTTAAAGAAAAGTTTAGCGATTCTCAGATTCCTGTAATTCCGACAGAGGTCGGTAGGGCCATATCAAATATTTTTCACAATTCATTCTATGCGATGCATAGGAAGAAACTTTTAGGAGATTTATTCAGACCACAGGTGAAGGTCTACACAAATATTATTGGAGATTCCTATGAGATAAAGATAAGAGATAATGGGATTGGCATTCCTGATAACTGTAGAAATGACCTTTTTGTACCATTTTATACGACAAAGCCGGCGGGAGAGGGGATTGGACTCGGTCTAACTATTGCATATGATATAATTGTTAATTTTCATAAAGGCAATATCATTATTGATAGTGTTGAGGGCGAATTCACCGAGGTAATTGTTATTATCCCTATAAATTGGGAGACTCTATAATGAATATAGTAGTAGTAGATGATGAAGAAGACATTAAATTATTATTCGAATACAGATTCAGAAAGGAGATTAAAAATAATAATCTCATACTTCACTATTTTGAATCAGTAGATGATGCAATAAAATTTATTATTCCGAATCATAATTCAATTAAGTGTATTTTTTCAGATATAAATATGCCTAATAAAGACGGATTTGATCTAATTAGAGAGATTAGAACCATCGGTCTAAATACAAAGATAGTAATGGTTTCTGCCTACTCAGATCGTGCAAATAAGGATCGGTCTTTGGAGAGCGGAGCTGACGGATTCGTATCCAAGCCTATAAACTTCGAGATGATAAGAACGATTCTGGATTTGCCAAAATGAAAAAAAACCAATATTTAATCCTATCTATGATGTTGATGGTATTCATGATAACTTCCTGTAGAGAGACTATTCCTATTAAATCGATACAAGGGGTGCTTGATCTAAGGTCACATAATTTTAATGATGGCAAGCCGGTAGCCATGACAGGTGAATGGGCATTTTACTGGAAAAAAGTTGTTCAACCTGATGCCGGCATAACATATCGCGTTCAGACCGAATACCTGGAGGTTCCGGGTTTTTGGACAAAACTAAAGTCATATAATGAAAAGTTTTTAGAACATGGATATGGCAGCTACAAAATTGAATTATTATTAGATAGCAGTCATGTTGATAAAATTACTTTTCGCATTCCGTCAATAAGTAACCCGATGATAATCTATTTTAATGATAATCTTATATGCAAGTCAGGAATTTTTGGTTTTGATCAGTATAGTTCAAAACAGGGGGGCGGTGGTCAGATTATAACGGTTCCCGTTGAGAAGGATGAAAATCTGCTTACGGTAATTGTAGCAAATTACCACAGTCGAACTCCGGGTTTAACGCGTCCATTATTGTGCGGCTCTGAAGACTCCATATCCGGATATACTGCACGAACAGTTATTTTTGATTCAATTCTTTTTGGAATGCTTATAGTATTCAGTATGCTGTTTTTATTAAACTTCTTATTATTTAGAAAAATGAGATCATTGTTATATTTCTCAATTATTTGTTTTCTATACTCATTTAGACCTCTTGTAAGTGGCAATCTATTGCCTATCATGCATACTCTTATTGAAAACTATGAGGTGTTAGCAAAGATTGATTATCTTTCATTCTATGCTCCATTAATTTTTTTCCCGTTATATTACGCCGGCGTTTTTAGGGGATTGCTATCAAGATATTTTAAATATTCTCTTATTGTTATTGCAGTGCTATTCGTTGTTTTTGTCATTTCTCTTCCTTTATCAATCTATCAATACTCATTTTCCTATTTCAGAATATTTGGGATAATAAATATATTATTATTTGGGTGGTTGCTAATCAAAAAAGTAAAAGAGGGCAGTTCAACTGCGAGATTTCTACTTTCAGGTATAGTTATTTTTTCACTTTCGGTCTTTCATGATAATTTAGTTGGTATTGGAGTCCTAAAGTCTATGAGTTTACTTCCATTTGGAGTTCTAGGTCTAATAATATCCCAGCTATTTGCCCTGTCATTCTATATGTTTAGACTATATAGGCAACATGAAGTAGTTTCATTAGAGTTGGGCAGAAAGATAATGGAGGTCGAAAAGACAAACTTTTTACTTGAAAAGACGATTGATGAAAAAACAAATGCCTTTAATCTTCGAAATAAAGAACTGGAAGCAGCAATAGAGATGTTAAATCAAACCAGATCACATCTAATTAAAGATAACGAACTAAATTTATCACATATTTCTAAGGGGATCGCTCATGAGCTAAAAAACCCGCTTAACTTTATCACAAATTTTTCTATAATCGGCATTGAGATAACGACTGAAATAATTGATCTGATGAAGAGTGATCCTGATTCTATAAAGTGTTATAAACGATCTAATGATTCATTAAATAAACTTCAGATAGCATTTCAATCTATCAAAGAATATAGTAGTATAACTGATACCATATTAAATACGATGTTTAATGAAGAGGATGATAAATAATCAAATTTTTGTAGGTATAAAATATCTTATATATTGATATTTAAAAGTGTCCGGCTATTTAATACCCTTTTTTTTAGCAGGTCTCTTCCGTACATTTATCATAACCAGTCGAATATTTCGGCTTGACAGATCACTTCTGTTTAAATATTTCCTCATAAATGACACCCTATGCTTTGACCTGATTAGTCTTAATCTGTAGCTTAAAACAAGTCCGGTTGATAGTGAGTACAATATAAACAGGATTGCTATAGCTATTGTTAAATAGGCAAATAGATCACCTGTGTATGAATAGAGCGTTCTCTCTGAATAGAGCGGCAACTCTGCAAAGACGATTTCTTCAGACCAGACTTTTGCAGAACTAATAATTTTACCGGTTAGATCAGATGCTGTCGTTAGTCCGGTTGCCGTACATCTATAAAATGATCGTCTATTCTCAATGGCTCTGAGTCTACCTAAAATTGAGTGGTGCAGAGGACCCATATTTTTGCCATACCAGCTGTCGTTTGTTAGATTAATCATCAGGTTGGACCCTTCAATATTATGCTTCCTTATCAGGTCCGGAAAAATATCCTCATAGCATATTGATATTGCAGCTTTGATCTGATTGATGTTAAAAATTGCACTTGTTTTCCCTACACTTGTACTATTTGAAAAGGGGGATAGTTTTCTTAAAAATGGCATTTGTTTTTCAAACGGTACAAATTCACCAAAAGGAACAAGCTTCTGTTTATCATAGCGGTTTACAATCCTTCTGTTTCTAATCAGAAGGGCTGAATTGTTAATAATATTATCTTGCCCCCATATTACAATTCCCATAATTAAGTGTGGATATTTATGTTTCTGATTTCTATCTGCAGGTGAAATATCTTCGAGCTTAGTAAAATCACCATCATCCTGAATTAGCTCTTTGATAAAATTAGAGTCTCCTGTAAATGCCCTGTTAAAAATACTCTCAGGCCAAACAATGAGATCAGGATTAAACTTTACTATTGCTTTTTTTGTCATATCATTGTAGCGATTTAAATTAATTTCAAAAAAATTCTCATCAAGTTTCTGTTTGCCGCTTATGTTACCCTGTATCATTACTACTCTTGAGACAGGGAGTTGTCTTTGAATTCTCTCAAGAGAGTCTATCCTATAGACCCCATATAGAATTACAGGTATCAAGGGTAACAATAAAATTAATCTTACAGGTTTAAATGTCCGGATTGTTATTGCATCATTTATCACAAGATAGAGTCCGACATTAAAATAGAAGATTATCAATGTCAGGCCAGTCATTCCGGTTAGATCAATAAACTGAATAAGATATTGGTTACCAATTAGCGAGTCCGATATCTGATGGTTGAATATTTTTAAATATAGAAAATCTATTGTAAAGAATATTAGCGGTTGAATAAAGATGGCTAATTTCCCAATTTTAATTTTTACTATTCTATAGAGAATTCCATTTAAGAGATATTGGATACCATAATAAACACAGAGTGCAATTATAATAAGTATTGAGATCGCTGAGTGAATTTTGCCGGATTCATAGAAAGTGATATAGAGCCAGTAGAAGTTAATTATGTATGCTACAGTTCCAAATATGAGTAAGTAAAAATAGTTTATTTTATCTCTATTAAGAAGAAATAGAAAAGGAATAAATGCAAAGAATCTTAGAAAGTAAAATGACGGGTATTGTCCGAGTCCCCATATTATTCCCGAAATTATAACACCGATTAGTAATAGTATTTTACCGATAGTCGAGTCAGGGAGTTTTTTCATATGCATACCTATTCTGTAATAATCCTTTTAATTTTCTTCTTGCCGGCCTTTAGTATAATTCCTTTATCAGTCATATCTTTAGTAGATATAACATGAGATTCAGAATCAATACGCTGATCATTAACTCTGCATCCGCCCTGTTGTACAAGTCGTCTTGCCTCCCCCTTTGAGTCACATAGCCCTGCTTCAACAAACAATTCAAGTAGTGGTATGCCATCTGCAAGACGACCACTATTTACTTCAAATCCGGGGATTAGTTCAACTGCACCGCTTCCGCTAAATGCAGCTCTGGCACCGTCGCGGGCTTTTTGAGCTTCATCAGCACCATGTACTATTTGGGTAACCTCATATGCAAGCCTTTCTTTAGCCGGTCGCAGACCATCGCCTTTGAGTTTTTCGTATTCTAATATCTCTTCAAGCGGTAAAAAGGTATAGAGTTTTAGAAATCGTATTGTGTCCTCATCAGTAACATTAACCCAGTACTGAAAAAAATCATATACTGAGGTCATCTCTTTTGATAGAAATACAGCCCCTTTTTCGGTCTTACCCATTTTCTTTCCGTCAGAGGTAAGAATTAGTGGAAATGTCAGACACTCAACCTCTGTTGTTCTCTCAATTCTTCTGATAAGATCTACGC
The DNA here is from genome assembly GCA_964471825.1 of uncultured Spirochaetales bacterium. Lineage (GTDB taxonomy): Bacteria > Spirochaetota > GWE2-31-10 > GWE2-31-10 > CAYYKD01 > CAYYKD01. Next base: position 14,946 of record CAYYKD010000001.1, on the reverse strand, counting down.
CTGAAACCATATTTGCCCATTGATCATCACCGCCGATTTGTACAACACATTTATGTCTTCTGTATAACTCCAAAAAATCATAGGACTGAAGCAGAACATAGTTGAATTCCAAAAAAGAGAGACCATGTTTTAGGCGTTCTTTATAGGTTTCAAAGGAGAGCATTCGATTTACACTAAAATGACTGCCGATCTCCCTTAGGAATGTTAAATAGTTTATAGATCTTAGCCATGTGCCGTTATCAAGAATATCACCCTTAATTCCGTCAAGAACAACAAATCTTTCCAGCTGTTTTTTTATTGATGCAGCATTTTCATCAATTTTTTCTATTGTTAACATTGATCTGGACTCCGTCTTACCGGATGGATCTCCTATCATAGCTGTTCCGCCGCCAAGGAGAGCAATTGGTTTGTGTCCAAATCTTTGAAGATGAGCCATAGCCATAATAGGAACAAGATGTCCAAGGTGTAAACTGGAATTTGTTGGATCAAATCCGGCATAGAATACCAGCGGACTCTTATCTAGCATCTTAGAGAGGTTTGCTTCATCAGTACATTGTTGAAAAAAACCTCTACTCTTCATGGACTGTAAACACTCTGACATATAATTCTCCAAAATAATTCTAGTATTAATTTAAAAACATGAATTTTACTCATTTAATCAAAAATTATTGATAGTTTAAAATTTAATTTTTGTAAAGAGTATTAGAAAATTTTTTACTCATTTTACCTTGTTATTTTACATGTATTTGGGGTATCATTTTTAGATTTTTTTTTATTACTGCTAATTCTCACTTTTATGGTTTTTGTTCAATATGTTAATGCTATGAGGAATTTATTGTGTGAAAATCTGTTTTTGTAACTCATGGGGGACAACCTATGGTTGACGATACGACATTTCACACGCAAATAAACAGACATAGGCTGTCCCTTACTGATTGTTCACTACAATATACTCATTACAGATTGCCCCTTACAGATTACTCACTACAGATTGCTCACTACAGAATTAGTCAAGCGATTCTCAGTTTTTTTTGGAAGATTTTTTCTGAGGGATTTTTATCTAAGAAATTTCTAAAAGTTTAAATTCGCAGGATTAAATCCGCCCGTACCAACAAATTTTTTGATTTAAATTTTTATTTACATAAAACTCTTTTTTTAGTATAATTTTTTTGATTTTTTAATCTACGGTTCATAACAGGAGTATTTGATGAGTTTTTTTAATTTTGCTCATGGTGCAATCCAGTTGTTTGCTTTGCCAGGCACGGAAGAATATGTTCAGAAAGTGTCAAAATGGATAACAAAGCACCTCTTAGATGATATTTCAGAGCACAGAGGGTCGATTGCAGATTATTTCTATATGGATGATGATGAGGAGGAATCTCTCAAGCGAGCCTCAGTTTCGGTTGAAGAACATATCGCGAATTACCTGATAGGTGAATTTGCTTATTTTACACATAGAAATGGTGCGATTGAGGTTTCATTAAAAAAATCATCACGAAGAAGAGATGTCTATATATTCCATACATTCAGTGAGACAGATATTGTTGATGAAAACGGTGTAAAAAAGAGACTTAGCATGGCAGATCAGGAACTTCTCCTCTATAATACTCTTGATGCATTGCTCGGTGCAAAGGTTAGAAAGATCAATCTCTTTGAACTTAACCTTGGACAAGCTAGAAGCGATAAACCAAAGGGGAGAGGCAGTTGCAATCTAAGAACCTTCTTTAGAAATATTACTGCTAACGGGCTGGATCATTTGATGTTATATCAGATCCACTCAGAAAAATCGCTCATCGGTATTGATACAAGGATGACTGCATACGATAATCTCAAGGGTGAGAAGATCTTAAAGAAATATATCCTGAGAAACTATGTAAAAACTATTGAATACTATAATGAGGTTGTAAAAAACGATTGGATATTTAGTTCTGTAGATGCAGGTGGAAAGAGTTTTGCGACAACATTTTCCAGGTCATTTAAGGTGCCACTTCTCGTTGTTGATAAAAGACGCGATCCTATTACAAATAAGATAGAAGAAATAACAATACTAAAACCGGAATCACTATCAGTGAAGGATAAGGTTGTGTTTATAGTTGATGATATGATTGACTCAGGCGGGAGTATTGAGGATGTTTGTAGAAAATACAAAGAGTTAGGTGCAAGAGAGATAAATGTTGCGGTCTGCTACGGTCTATTCTCTGAACCTGCAGAACAGAAGTTAAATAAACTTGTTAGCGAGGGTGCATTAAATAAGATTATAATAATGGATCTTGTTCTTCATGACAAGGCATTCTATGAGAGAAATCCATTTATAGATGTTGCGGACACGAGCTATACAACTTCAAGGATAATTGAGAAAAACTATCAGGGCAAATCATTGGAAAAATATTTTGATCCTCTTGATGCAGAGTCCTATCTATTAGATAAATGTAATAGTTAAACAGCAGGGGCATATTAGTGTGCAGATTAATATTCTGTTTGTTTATATTTCTAGCGTTTTCATGCAAGGTTAAAAATCCTGAATTGTCCGACATTAAAGATGATCCGATTAAGGCGGATAATAATCTTGTTGTACTAAGAAGTAGTTTTGGCGTTGTAAATGTGGACAGGCTAAGATTTAGGGCCGATAATGATCTGTATTCAAAAACACTAAGATATCTTGATCGAGGCGACATTGTAGAGATACTTTTTAAGGACAATAACCCGGTTAAAGTTGGTGATATAGAGAATTATTGGTATCGAGTTAGAATCGACAAACAACAGGGGTGGGTCTATGGGTATTATATTGATCTCTTTCCAAATTTTCAAGCATCAAGGATAGCCTCTGATAATTATAGAAAATCTTCATCAAGTGCTTCATCAATGCAGGGAGTTTTTAACGAGGAGTTACCGGAGAAGCTATTCTTTATAAATAATGGTGAGCTGTGTTATATAACAGAATTGAAGGATAGGGTTATCAATAGAATTGATACAGATGATATAAAGGTTCTAAATTACTATTTCTCCAGATTTAGTGAGAAAATTTACTTTATAGGCTACATTCCTAAGAAAAGCCATGTCTACGATGGTGGATTTTCGCTATATAGCATTGATTACTCGGGTCTGATGAAGCCGGAGTTAATAGAGAAGAATATTCTAAATGCGATCTATGATCTGGAAGAAAATCGGTTCATAATTGTAAGCAGTCAGAAAATATCCGGTCAGAACACATGGGTTTTATCATATCTTCTGATTAAGGATAAAGAATTCGAAAGACAGCGGATAGTAAATATTCCGACTGAACAAGTAGATAAACGGCTGGATACAGATCCGCTATCATCAACGCTTTTTTATACCTATGGCTCATTTACTGATATTAGTGTAAATAATGCTGCAAAATACATCTCCTTTAAACCGCCTGAGGCAAATCAGTCCTATATTGTATCACTTCTTAATTTAAAGTGGATAACAGTTGATCAATCAAAGCAGTCCGATTTTATGCTTGATAACTATAGAGCTATAACACTTCAGCCGATTGACAATCTTAAGGGCGGGTCAAACTATCAGGTGATACTTGAGGATAAATTTACAGGAATGACTAAAGAATTGTTTATCTCTAGGGCCTATCCGATCTCTGCATCATTTTCATCTAATAAACAGTTTGTAGCATTAACTATGATTGATACGACAACACAGACAGGTGACAATGTCTATCCGACTTCAATAGCACTTGTGTCGCTAAATTCGTATATTACTGTACAGGCCGTTGAGAATGGACGGTTCTATCTGCCGAAGTGGTCAAAGTGAGTGGTCAAAGTGATAGAAAAGATAGAAGTGATAGAAATGATAGAAGATTTTGTTGCTAATATTTTATGGACCTCTATATGACGGAGGCAAATAATATACTGAATACTGTCAAGGTAGAATATATTGATGATGATCTTCTGGTGGCGTTTAAACCGCAAGGCATTCCATCTGCAGCCGGAGAACTGTTGTCATTTACCGACATGGTATTAGATCTTTATCCGGAGATTGGTTCTGTTTCAGGTTTTAACAAATTGGACGGCGGACTACTTAACAGGCTTGATAATGAAACAGGCGGTCTAATACTATATGCCAGAACACAGAGAGGTTTTAATTACTACAAAGAAGAGATGAAACATGATCGTGTTATTAAGAGATATCTGGCTCTTTGTATTGATGAGCGAAAAGAACCTATAAGCATGGGGGAGATAGCCGTACCGATTGCCCATCACCAGAAGCAGAACAAAAAGATGGTTGCATTAGTAGGCCCGGAGGTAAAATACAGGTCGTCTCCTCAAAAAGCCGTAACCATGTGGCGTATAGTTAACAATGAAGAGAAATATGTATTTGTCGAGGCAATTATCACAAAGGGTGTAAGGCACCAGATAAGGGTTCATCTAGCCTCGATAGGCTTGCCCATCGTTAATGATAAGCTCTACAACAAGACGCCTGTACAGAAAGTCGATAAACTCAACAATGACTATCACTGCCTCTTCTGTGTCGGGGTGGATTTTACGGTTCTTAATGGTAATAATATAACTGTTAGTATAGATAACCCATTTATTAATTATTTTGAGTAAATGTCTATTGCCGACGACTATGGAAAATATGATGAAATATGACGAAAGATAATGGAAAATGATGAAAGATAATGGAAAATGATGAAAGATAATGGAAAATGGTGAAAGAAGATGAAAGATAATTGCGAGGAGAAATACTTGGGTACACTTGAGCATAGATTAATGCAGATAGATAGGGACAGGCTGGTAGCTTACATAGAGAACTCAAATGAACCGCTTTTTGAGACAAAACTCCTTAGGGCGGCATTTGGTAGTATGGATATCTACGGAATGGAACCTCTTGAACTATATAGAAATCATTTTGCACTTTTCTATACGCTCTATAAACTTCAAGAGTATTTCTATACTGGCAATCGTTATCTGCATGTTCATTTTATGAGAACACGGTTATTACCTTATCCTACCCTAGGAAGGTGCAGGTTCTATAATGAGCAGTTATCGTTATTCTGTAATGAGACAGCTGAGGACGGTACTCAGTATTGTATTCATCATGGCAATCAAACAGGTGATAGCGATATAGAGACGCTTTCAATTAAGTATTTCTACTTCGATGAGGAGAACTACAATAGGATAGATCAGTCTAATGCTGAGGCATTTCTAAATGGCACATGGGAGATCCTTGCTAACTTTAAGGAATACGAGGCGGGTTTTAAGACACTCGGGCTTGCATTAGGAAGTGATCTGTCCCTGGTGAAGCAACAATTCAAGATGCTTGCTAAACAGTATCATCCGGACACTGGTTCTGATGGAGGGGCTGATGGGGCTTCTGAAGGAGCATCGAAATTTAATGAGATAAATAATGCCTATAGACTGATAATGAAAATGACGCCTGTCTTTAATAAGAAGTAAATTGGCGAGCATGAAGGTCTAAGTATTTTTGAGAGGGAAAACCGCCGTGATCAAGAGGGTATAGATATGAATTTATTGATTGTTGATGATGAAGAGAGCCTGAGATTTGCTCTTAGTGAACTATTTAAAAGAACCGGCTATAAAGTCACCTCAGTGGGATCATCTGAGGAGGCTCTTGGCGTATTGCAGTCATCAACTATAGACATTGCAATTGTGGATTATCACCTTCCCGGGTTAAATGGTGTAGATCTATTGAAGTTGATAAAGGAAAACTACTCTAATACTCAGGTTATCATAATAACAGCATACGGTTCAGAGGCAGTCGCGATAAATGCAATCAAGCTGGGTGCCTATGACTATGTTACAAAACCGTTTGATAACTCGGCACTACTCAATCGAGTCGGTCATATTCGGGATACCTTACTCTTGAAACGAGAGGACAATAGTGCGGATTCGGGATTCTATTTCTCGGGTGTGATGCACAGTATATTGGATAAACTTAAAAATATATCGGTTACAGATATACCTGTACTCGTAACAGGTGAGTCGGGGACAGGCAAGGAATTGATTGCGGCCTACACACATCGGCAATCGGGCCGTAAGGGAAACTTTGTTACTGTTAATTGTTCTGCTCTACCGGCCTCCTTGATAGAGAGCGAGTTGTTTGGATATGAGAAAGGGTCATTTACGGGATCGGCCGGCAGAAAATCCGGCTTCTTTGAGCTTGCCGATAATGGCACGATCTTTCTTGATGAAATCGGGGAGATGCCTGTAGAGATGCAGGCAAAACTTCTAAGGGTTCTGCAGGAGGGCGAGATAACCAGAATCGGCGGCGGTATGCCGATCAAGATAAATTCAAGGGTAATTGCAGCAACAAATAGAAATATTAAAGATGAAATAAAAGCAGGCAGGTTTCGCGAGGATCTATACTACCGCCTAAATGTCTTTGAGGTGAAAATCCCGCCGCTTAGGGAGAGGCGAGATGAAATAATTCCTCTTGCATTGGCATTTATAGGTCTATTTAATACTAAGTACAAAAAAAATATTGCCGGTATAGAGAAAAACCTGTCTGATAAAATGACAGCTCATGACTGGAAAGGTAATATTCGTGAGTTAAAAAACAGGCTTGAAGAGGCTGTAGTCCTAACAAATGGCGAGTGGATTAATTCCCTGTCTCTTACGGAGATGACTGATAGTACGGTAAAAAATCCATCAGATTCAAAGGAACCGGAGGGTTGTTCAGGCGAACCAGATAGCATTGCCTTAAAAAATGGCAACAATATTAAGCTCAACTTTGAAGAGTTGCCCCTCAATCTTGTTGCGGCAAAGAAGGAGGTCTCAGAGTCCTTTGAAAGGTTGTTTATACTGCATCACCTGAATAAAAATGGGTGGAGTGTTAAGGATACCGCTGAGATTGTAGGGCTATGTAGGCAGGACCTGTATAAAAAAATGCGCCAGCTTGGAATTCAAAAAGAGGTGCGGTATTCATCATCATAGATTGAATTCGATATTTTCCTGAACTTGCCTAAAAAAATATGCTTCGCAAAAATTCAAAAATTATTTTTGAAATAGCCTCACAAGATTCATATAACTATTGTGTGCTTTTTTGTGAATTATAAAACTTAATTTTATAATCGCCTGATAGAATTACTGTTTTAGATTTTATCATAATGTTACACACTTCACATTATACCGTTTATATGTGTCTATAATATCACAGCTTAAGCGTTTATTTTAAAAATTTAGTACATTTTATTAATAATTTCACGCTTTAAACTATTGACTTTATATAAAAGTTGTGATATAAAATACTAATTTTATATTATTATATTTATTGGAGGATTTATGGCAAAGAATATTAGAGTTGCAGTATGTGGAACAGGCCACATGGGTGAAGGTATTATAAAGCTTCTTCTTGAGAAACAAGGTATTGATGTAGTTGGTATCCACGGTAAGAGACCGGCTAATCAAGGTAAAGATGTTGCTGATGTTATCGGACTTGACAAGAAGACCGGTATCAAAGTTGAAACTGACCTTTCTAAGATGCTTAAGGATGCAAAAGCTGACATTGTTATTCAAGCGACGCACTCAAAAGTAAAAGGTGATAACCTTGGTGCAGGTGCATATAACGACATGAAAACAATCCTTAATGCAGGTTGTAACCTTATCTCTATCGCTGAAGAAGCTGCATTTCCATGGGTTGGATCACCGGTAGAAACTGATGATCTTGACAAGATCTGTAAAGAAAAAAAATTAACACTTCTTGGTACAGGTATCAATCCTGGTTTCGTTCTTGACCTTCTTGTTATCGCTTTAACAGGTGTATGTTACAGAGTTGACAGCATCAAGGCAACAAGAATCAATGACCTTTCTCCATACGGATACAATGTAATGAAGACTCAGGGTGTTAATCTTCCTGAAGCTGAATTCATCAAGGGTGTTGAAAATGGTACAGTTGAAGGACACTTTGGTTTCAAAGAATCAATAAACATGATCGCTAAGTCTCTTAACTGGGAAATTGGCAAGATTGAAGAAACTAAGGCTCCTATCGTTTCTAAAGTTGAAAGAGATGGCGGCGAGGCCGGTAAAATCATACCTGGTAACACTGCAGGTTGTGACCACAGAGCTAAGGCTTATGGAAAAGACGGTAAACTTCTTATTGAATTGGTTCACCCACAACAAGTTAGACCAGAGGCTGAAGGAAATGGTACTCAAGATATTATCGAGATTTTCGGATACCCGGACATCAAGATTTCTACAGGACCTGAAATACCAGGCGGAAAGGGAACTATCGCGCTTGCAGTTAACATGATACCTCAAGTATTAAACAATACAAACTTTGGTGTTGTTACTATGGCAGATCTTCCTGTTCCACATTGTCTATTAGGTGATGTTAGAAAACTAATCAAGTAATTTAAGGAGTCATTATGTCTGATATTGTAAAGAAAGGATCATGGGTTGAGATCTATAAAGTAGTTCTTACTCCGGATCAAAGATCCCCGCTTGTGCCTGATGATACTAAAAAAGTACCGCTGGAGCTAAAAGTAAAGGGATTTATCCTTTCTGATGCAAAGATTGGTGACACTGTTGAAATCGAAACCTATGCCGGAAGGAAACTTTCCGGCAAACTTATTTTTGATAATCCTCCTTATACTCACAAATTTGGCCAACCTATTCCGGAATTAATGACGATTGGTTTGGAAGCAAAACAAATAATTAAGAACGCCGGTCTATAAAAAATAGGAGAAAAAAATGTCAGTAGCTAATTTAACACATGATGAAATGATGGCTAAAAAGAATGAGATAATGAGAACCGCGGTCGGTATTGACTATGACAAATACAATACCGGTAAAATCGCCTTTGATTATGAAAAAATGATGAGTGACACCGGTTTTTCATTGAAAGAGATTGAAAAGATTCAAGCAGAAACTGCGGTTGGTAATACACCGTTAGTTGAGCTGAAAAATATAACTAAACTCGTAAGAGCTGTTTCTCCAAAGGGTAAGGGTGCCAGAATCTTCGTTAAAGATGAGGCTGCTAACCCATCGGGATCATTTAAGGACAGACGAGCAAGTATATCTGCCTATCAGGCAAAAAAGATGGGGTATCCGGGTATAGCTGCTGCGACAAGCGGTAACTATGGTGCAGCTGTTGCAAGCCAGGCATCTAAGCTTGGACTTAAGTCAATTATAGTTCAAGAGATGTTTGACTCAAGAGGTGTGGAGCAACCTGAGATTGCCGAAAAAACAAGAACCTGTGAGGCAAGAGGTGCTGAAGTTTTGAGATTGAGTGTTGGACCTGAGCTTTTCAGTACATTTCTAAAGGTACTTGTTGAGACCGGTTTCTTTAACGCGTCTCTATATACACCTTATTCAATCCTTGGTATTGAAACCCTGGGTTATGAGATAGCGATGGAGATGAAAAAAAGGGAAGGCAAATTTCCTGATGTTGTAGTTGCAACAAACGCCGGCGGCGGTAATGTTACAGGTACAGGCAGAGGACTTCTTAAAGCCGGAGCAAACAAAACTATCTTGATCGGGGCAAGTGTTGATCTATCAGGTCTTCACATGGCAAGTGACAATGACTTTAACAGAAAGTCATTCACTACAGGTCATACAGGTTTTGCCAGACCTTTTACAACTCAACCGGATAGATCTGATGTTCCTAGAAATGCTGCAAGACCATTGAGATATATCGATAGATTTGTAACGATAACTCAGGGCGAGGTATTCTACATGACTCAGCTTCTTGCGGAGCTTGAGGGAATGGAGCGAGGACCTGCAGGAAATACATCTCTGGCAGCAGCCTTCGCACTTGCAAGAACTATGGATAAGGATCAGATCATAGTTGTACAGGAAACTGAGTACACAGGTGCAGGAAAACATCCTATAGCTCAACTTAATCTTGCTAAGGAGATGGGAGTTGAAGTTAGAAGAGGCAATCCTAAGGAAAACAAACCCGGCAAGGCTATTGTTATACCTGAAAGACCTGATCAGATTGAATTCATAGATGTTGAAATGAACGATCTTAGAAGATCATATCTAAAAAATAATATCGGTAAATATGCTGAAAATGAAGCAATCTCTAAGGTTGATCTTGAATTTCTGGCAGAAGATACTAAGTTATCAATAAAAGATGTTCAAAAAATGATCGATGAACTAAGAAAAAAATAATTTGTATTAACTATTAAAGGCTGCCCGGTAGGGGCAGTCTTTAATTCTTTAATATTGGCAACTTTATAGGAAACTTTTGTAAGTTTAGGTATTGTTAAATTTACAAAAGTTTCTTATACTACAGAAACTTATACTACAAAAACTTTAAAAACGGCATATGTTTTAATGGCCGTTATAAATGTAAAAACGGGGGAATTATGTCTAGTCCTTATATGAACATTGATCTATTTAAAATTGAAGAAAACACCAGGGTAATAGTTGATTACTGTGCAGCCAGAAACATAAAGGTTCATGGCGTAACAAAGGTTATGTGCGGCCATCCTGATATTGCGTCTGCAATGCTTGCAGGCGGTGCCTATGGTCTGGCTGATTCAAGGCTTGATAACTTTGATAGAATATATAACGCAGGGATCGATTGTCACAGGTTACTTCTGAGACTTCCGCATATATCAGAAGCAGATAGAGTTGTGGCAACTGTTGATGTAAGTCTTAACTCTGAGCTTGATGTTATTGAAGAACTATCAATCTGTGCTGACGAGAGAAGAAAGAAACATGATATTATATTGATGATCGATCTTGGGGATCTTAGAGAGGGGATTCTGTCAAAGGACCTCATACCTACAGTATCAGAGATAGTTAAGATGAAGGGTATTAATCTTGTTGGTGTAGGAACGAACCTTACCTGTTACGGCGGTGTTATTCCAACGGAGATAAACCTGCAGCAGCTTGTTGATCATGCTAAGGAGATCGAGGATAAATTCAACCTTAGATTAAAATATATTTCAGGTGGTAACTCAAGTTCATTACCTCTACTTGCTTCCGGTAAGATGCCTAAGGAGATCAATCACCTTAGAATTGGTGAGGCAATAGTTTTGGGTAGAGAGACTGTTAATAGAACACCATGGCCGGATACATATCAGGATGCTATTACACTTAAGGCTGAGGTTATAGAATGTAAACTAAAACCATCAGTGCCAATAGGCGAGATTGGTCAAGATGCATTCGGTGGATCACCTGTATTTGAAGAAAAGGGTGATATAATGCGTGTTATCTGTAATATCGGAAGACAGGACACGCGAATAGATGCTATAACACCATTTGATACTTCAATTAAGGTTCTTGGCGGTTCAAGTGATCACCTTCTATTAGATGTTACAGCATGTCAGCCGGCAGTTAAGGTTGGTGAGATGATCAACTTCGATGTTGATTATGGTTCACTTCTTGGTGCTATGACAAGCCCATATATTGAAAAGAGATTTTTAGACTAGAAAATAACGGGGAATAAATGTCACATAATTCAGAAGAAACAATTGCAACACTCGAGAAACTTGGCTTTACGCAATATGAGGCTAAGGTATATCTATCGCTACTTAGTGAACATCCGGCTAGTGCCTATACAATATCACAGAAGTCTAGTGTACCACATTCTAGAGTGTACGATATAACAAGAAGATTGATAAAGTCAGGGTTTGTTGTACTTGCAAATGTTAATCCTGACAGATATTCCCCCCTAGCACCTAAGGATTTCATACAGAAATTGACAAGGGATCATGTCTCGATGATTGGTGATCTGGAGACGAGTCTAAAAGATGTTAATTTTTCATCTGACTTCGATCCTGTTTGGAATATTTTTCAGTTGGATAAGGCCTTAAATAAGGCAAAAGAGATTATCAAAGAAGCAGAGAGTAAAATCTATGTAGGCATCTGGGATAATGAGCTGATACTTCTAAAGTCTGAGCTGATAGCGGCCAAAGAACGGGGTGTAAATATTACATTTCTAATCTACGGAGAAGAGAAGCTTGATTGCGGCACCTGTTTCTACCATGATGTTGAGAATCTCAGTAATATTCTAAGTCAAGCTAGAAGCATAGATATAATTGCTGATTCAAGTGTCTGTATAAGTGGAAGCGTCGGTACTGACTTCTCATGTGAGATAGTCTGGACAAAAAACAAGGGATTGGTAAAATCCATAGAGGAATATATTATTCACGACTTTTACATTGCAGAGATCATGGAGAAGTTTGGTGATGAAATTGCCGGTGTCTTTGGTAACAATCTCTCTAAACTGAGAGAGAAGTATAGTTAGTGGCATTATTAAGTGTAGCGAAGTCTCGTTATACTATATAATATTATATTTTTTAAGGAGATAAAAAATGGTAATTGGAGTTCCTAAAGAAATCAAAAATCAAGAGTACAGAGTTGGTTGTGTTCCTGACAATGTTAAAGCTCTTGTAGCAGCAGGCCACAAAGTGGTTGTTGAGAAGAATGCCGGTGTTGGTTCAGGTTTTGAAGATGCAGAATATATTGCTGCCGGTGCAGAGATACTTGGTACAGCTGATGAAGTTTGGAAAAAAGCTGATATGATCTATAAAGTTAAAGAGCCTATCGCTGTAGAATACCCACGAATCAGAGAGAATCAAATCGTTTTTACATACCTTCACCTTGCACCGGATGAGCCTCAAACAAAAGCTCTGATTAAGTCAAAGGCTATCTGTGTTGCTTATGAAACAGTTGAAACTGCAGACAGAAAACTTCCACTTCTAATCCCTATGTCAGAAGTTGCAGGTAGAATGTCAATTGTTGAAGCAGGTAAATTTATCCAGAAGAAATTTGGCGGAAGAGGTCAATTCTTAGGTGGCGTACCGGGAACTCCTCCATGTAAGGTTGCTATAGTTGGTGGTGGTATATCAGGTACCCAAGCAGCATGGATGGCAGCTGGTATGAAAGCTGATGTAACGATTTTTGATAGAGATCTTAACAGACTAAAATATCTTGATGATGTTATGCCACCAAATGTTAAAACTCAATTCTCTTCTGAAGGTGCATTAGCTGCAGCTTATAAAGAAGCAGACATTGTAATTGGTTGTGTATTAATTCCAGGTGCTAAGGCTCCAAAATTATTGAAAAGAGAACACCTTAAGACAATGAAAAAGGGTGCAGTTATAGTTGATATAGCTATCGATCAAGGTGGTTTTGCTGAAACATCTAAGGCTACAACTCATGATGAGCCAATTTTTGTAGTTGATGATATAATTCACTACTGTGTTGCAAACATGCCGGGTGCATATGCAAGAACTTCTACAATGGCACTTAATAATGCAACAATCGGTTATGCATTACAACTTGCTAATAAAGGTGTAGAGGCTATCAAATCAAACCTAGAACTTAAGAAAGGTCTTAATGTTTATAAAGGTATGGTTACTTATAAAGCTGTTGCTGAAGCATGGAACTTGGATTATGTTGATGTTGATGAAGCATTGAAGAAATAAGTTTATATTATTTTCTTTCAACAATGGCTGTAGTTAAATATTTTAACTGCAGCCCTTTTGAATTAAATCTAACCCTATCTCCAATTTACATGAGAATTGCACTTATGAGAATTGCACTATAATAAAGTTCCAATTTCCGAGCGGGAACTGGGAACGATAAATAAATTTTCAACATCTTTATAAAAATTAACCAAATATTTATAAATTCATAGTATAATGCAGATTATGAAATACTTGTTAATCGTAAATCCTAAATCCGGAAATAGAAAGCAGGAAAAATATCTACAAACTGCAATAAATTATTTTACCGGATGTGGTATAGAGACTGTAGTAGAGTTTACTGAATATTCAGGCCATGCAACCGTCATAGCAAGAGAGGCATTGACTCAATCCTATCATACAGTTATCGGCTGCGGGGGGGATGGCACGATTAGTGAGGTCGTAAACGGATTAGCCGGTTCAGAACAGAGGACGGCGATACTTCCATGGGGGACAGGCAATGTCTTTGCTAAGGAGATGAATTTTCCTTTGACTTTAAGAAAGACATGTAAAATGATAAGAAAAGGTTCAAGTTTAAAAATAGATCTCGGAAAATGTAATGACAGGTATTTTTTATTGATGTGTAGTTGCGGGTTTGATGCCTATGCTTTAAGGCAGCTTGAAAATTCAACACTTAAAAAACATCTGGGTGTGTTTGCTTATGTGATAGCAGCGTTTAAGGCATTTGTCAAATACTCATTTCCAACCCTTGAAGTAAGATTCGGATCAAAGGTGGCCGATCGAAGCCGCACGGGTTTGTCTTTTTCGGATGATGATTCAAAAAACGATCAGAATATTCAAACTGATCAAACAGTTCAAACTGATCAAACAGTTCAAACTATCCAATACGGAAGCCTTGTTGTTATATCAAATACAAGTAGATATGGAAGATATTTTAAATTTACACCAAATGCAATTCCGGTTGATGGCTTACTCGATCTGGCAGTCTATGGAGAGCGGGGGCAGTGGAATTTTATAAAACTCGTAATTAGGATTGTATGGAACTCGTTGACAAAGAATCACAAAGACACCCATTATTTTTTTCTAAAAAAAAAGAGTTACCATCGGGTTGATAAAGTAACGATATTCTCTAATAAATTGCCGCTTTACTATCAGCTTGACGGAGATCAATTCAGCTCAGATCAACTTGACATTGAGATTGCGTCATCATCTATAAACATGGTTTTACCAAGAAAAATCATCAGGAAGTTTGCAAGAACTTCTATTTAATTTAAATTCAAGTAAAACTGATAGGTACAAATATTTGTAAGGGTGTAAAGAGCTTTGAATGGATATGAGGTTAAATGTATGTAATTTTCACTCTCTATTGATAGGAGTTTTGAACGAAATTATAAAATAAAGAATAATTACGGTGTTTTGAGTGCTGTTTTTCCTTAATTTATTGTAAATCACTAGAAACTATAAATTTCACTTGAAATAAAAAATAATAGTTGTATACTTTATATTGGGATTTTCTATGCCGATAATTGTTTGTTAGGAGAGTGTTATGCGAAAAATTAACTTGACCAGGT